>CAVWBZ010000004.1:0-172314 GCA_963753295.1 uncultured Actinomycetes bacterium
AGTAGTGGTTGAGCTGTGAGGCGCTTACTCCGGCCCCCTTCTGGACGTCCTCCCAGCTGGTGCCTGCCACGCCGCCCGAATACATCAGCGCCGCCGCGACCTCGACGATCCGTTCGCGGGTGGCTAGCCCCTTGGCTGTGAACGTTCGCTGATCGGAACGCTCTGCATCGTTACCGGTCACCGGCATCGGCTACCTGTCCAAATACCAAAAAATGGAGTTGACACTTCATTATAGTATGACATACTGGAGTGAACACTTCAAAAATGGGGAGATCCGGATACCAATGAGCGCACTCGCAGAAAAGACGGTACTGATCACGGGCGCCAACGCCGGGATCGGCAAGGAGGTAGCCCGGCAACTGGCGCTGCATCCCGAGTTCGGCCGGATCTACCTGGGGTGCCGGAACGCGGGGCGGGCGAAGGCGGCGAAAGCCGAGCTGGAAGCCGAGACCGGTCGCGATATCTTCGACATCGTTCTCGTGGACGTTGCTGATCTGGGCTCGGTCCGCGCCGCCTTGGCCGACATCGACGGAGCGATCGACGCGCTGGTTATGAACGCCGGCGTCATTGGACCGCAGACGTTTGGCTTGACCGCTGACGGGGTCACCACCGTGTTCGCAACGAACGTCCTTGGCCACGTGGTTCTCCTCGAAGGGCTCCTGGCCGAGGGGCGGCTTGGCGAGGTTGCCGTCTTCGTCGGAAGCGAAGCAGTCAGAGGTGTCCCGAAGTTGCGGATGAAGGCGCCATCGTTCGTCTCAACCTCAGCCGACGAGCTCGCCTCTGTCATCGACGGCAGCTACTGGGCCAGCCACAAACATGACTTCGACGTGGCCTTCGGGCAGGCCAAGTACATCGGGGCGCTCTGGATGGGCTACCTGGCCCGCACATGCCCCAACCGCCGCTTCATCACCGTCAGCCCCGGCAACACCACCGGCACGGGGGCAGCCAGTGGCCTCCCATTGCCGATGCGGGTAGCCGCCAAGTACGTCATGCCCGCCCTGGGCCTCGCCCACAACCTCGACGTGGGAGCGAAGCGGCTCGTCGACGGTGTCACCGACCCGACCCTGTCGAGCGGCGCGTTCTACGCCAGTGGCGCTAACAAGCTGAATGGTCCGATGGTCGACCAAGCCGAATTCGTCCCCGGCGTGGGCAACCCGTCGTTTCAGGACAACGCCAACGAGGCCATCCACCGCTTCATCAGATAGCCACGTGACACCTCCCCGGGCGCCGGCAGATCCGCAGGGCGTCCCTTCGAGGTGGCTATTCGCATCTTGGTCCGGAGCGTGGGTCGTGAGAGAATGGGGGGAGAGCCGCACGTTCGCGCCGAGCGCTACTCCGCGCGCTGAACGGCGAGACTGAGTAGCTTTCTCAAGGGGTTCCGGAGGGTTTGAAAGATGCCCAGTTAGGACCATAAAAGCACCTGCATATCGCGATTTCCGTTGTCGCCACTGACGACGGATTCCGTTAGTCACGTTTTAGTCACGTAGAAGAGTCCCGTCGGAGGCGCTCCGTAGAGTGACGGCGTGGCAGGGATGCAGGCTGTCTACTACCGGGCTCCGGACGGCTCCGAGCCCGTGGACGCGTTCATCGAGGCGCTGCGCGACCCAGACAAGCAGGCAGCGCTCGACAACCAGATCGAGCGCCTGAACATGCTGCGCCCGAACGACCCGCCGCTGCCGTTTCCGTGGAGCTCGCAGATCGAGGGCGAGCTGCGAGAGCTGCGCTGCCACTACGGCTCCGAGCTGTACCGAGTGCTCTACCGCCGCTCCGGCAACCTGTTCGTGCTGCTGCACATGTTCCGCAAGGACAGCGGCAAGGTGCCCGAGGCGGAGCTGCGGCTCGCGCGGCAGCGCTGGGAGGACTTCAAGGCTCGGATGGACGCAGAGCGGCGGCGCCCGCCGCGCGCGGCCGGCCACGACGCACCCTGAGAGGGTTTACAGGCTTACCAATTCTGGTAAGATGCGGGACGTGGCCCAGAAGAAGAGGAATACCGCTAGCCCGGTCGGCTCAAGCGCCGCAGAAGCAGCGGGCCGGCGCGCCCGCCGCAGCGCCGGCTACCAGGAGGCGCGCGCACGGCTCGCACCATACGAACAGCTGGCCCGGATCGTGATCCGCCGCCGGCTGGACCTCGGTTTTACCCAGGAGCAGCTGGCCGAGCGGATGGGCACGAGTCACTCTGCGATCTCGCGGATCGAGAGCGGCCAGCACAGTACGTCGGTACAGACGCTGCAGCGGCTGGCCGAGGCGCTGGAGATGCGCTTCGTGATGGGCTTCGAGCACGGCTCGGCCGACAAGCCGGTACGCGAGCTCGTCCCCGCGTAGCCGCGCCGGCGCTTCGACCGATTGCTCTCCGTCTGCGCGCCGTCGGTGCGGACGTCCGCGCGAGCAGGCTGGCGAAATCGCTCTTCGCGAGCTCGGTGCGGACGTCCGCACCATGCCGGGCCGCTTCGAACAGATGCGTGTAGGTGTCGAGGGTCATGCTTGTGCGGGCGTGCCCGAGGATGCGGCTGACCTGGACGACGTCGAGACGAATGTCGATGATCAGATGGCTGGCGAAGGTATGACGCGGATCGTGGAAGCGCACCCGTCGGTCTGGCCGATCGAGCCCTGCGCCGGTGGCGGCGCGGCGAAGCACACGCTTGGACACGTTGTGGTGCAGAAACGCCGTGCCGTTACCGGTCGCGAACACGTAGTCGGAGCCGCGCGTGAAGCAGGAGCCGCGTTTGTGCTGGCGGAGAACCGCGGCGAGCTGGGGAAGGAGCGGGATCTCGCGGATAGACGCGCGCGTCTTCGGGGCGATTCGGTGCGGCGCGACGCCGCGGCGGCCGCCTCGCATCGTGACGCCGGTCTCTCGGAGAAGCCGTGCCGAGACATAGTGGCGGCCGATGCCGGCCACGTTGTGCGCCATGTAGCCGGCCGCGTTTCGGCCCATGTATCGCGCCGCCTTGTGTCCGGATGCGGAGTGGCGGGAGGTCTTGCGATCAACGAAGCCGAAACCGTAGAAGCCCTTCGGCACACGTTCGCCTCCGTACTCGGCCCAGAGCATCGTCCAGCGCTCTTCGGCGGTCCAGCGCTCCAGCTCGGTCCGCCACGCGCGCTCGAAGTACTTCCGGATGTGGCGCGACCACAGCCGCTCGACGTGTGTTCCCATGGGCAGCAGCCAGTGGAAGTGCCAGACGCCGCGCTTCTGCTCGGCGCGCACGTTGCCGATTTGGCGCGGCATCCGGCTTTCCGGAAACGCTCGTTTTACCCACCGATCGGCGGAGCGCTGTGCCGCCTCGAACAACCGCGACGCCCGCGCCTGCGCGGTGTAGTTCCACACTTCCCGGTACGGATACTCGACGAGCGGGGAATACTCGGCGTCACCGCCTCCGACGCCGCCGGACACGAGGCGAACCTCTTCTCCCCAAGGGAGCAGATCCTGTCCGGGCGGAGTCAGCGTCAGCAGCGACACGGCGCCGCCGTAGTGGTTGACGTTCGCCTCGAACTTGCGCTCGAGCGCGAACCGCCTACCCGCCGGAGACGGACGCTTCCAGCGCGACATCGCCGACCACTCGCCGCGCCAACGCGGCCCTGAGTCGCGTGTTTGCTCACTGCTCCCGGCCTCCGTCCAGCAGGTCGGCCAGATCACGGAGCAGCCTCGCGACTGCTGCAGGAGCGGGAGCGGGGCCGCCCCTGCCGGGGCGGGCCTCCGTTCCCAGCTCCGGCGCCAGCAGTCCACCGAGGCTGTCCCAAATCTGTCCACCGACAGAATGAAACGGAGTCGCCGAGAGTGGTCGGGGCCTATCGTCCCCACCCCCGCGAAGGTCCTGCAAATCATTTCGCCTACAAAGTGGCCCTCAGTCGCCTCCGGTCGATGAGCCCTCGCCTTGCTTCGAGCCCAGTACCGCCCATTTCCCTCCCGGCGACACGATCCAGGGGTAGCACGACGGCCCGGCGGAAGCCGGGCTTCTCGCTAGCTCCGTGACGGATCCCATACCGGCCATGGCGCCGAAATTCGCATCTAGCTCGGAGCGCCGCCCAGGGGCCGGCCGCGGACCAGCTCGCGTGGCCCAGCGTGTTCAGCGGCGTTGGTCATCGTCGTCTGGGCGCCGGTACGCGTGCCAGTGCGCGAGCAGTTGCTCGAAGTGGGAGGCTTCGATCTCGGCGAGGTCGTGCATCTCTCGGAGCCGGGCCTGCGCTCCGTCGTTGTAGTGGGCGCTAATTGCGAGTCCGCGCGCCGTTAGCTCTGTGAAGACGGCGTAGTGCTGCTGAGCGCGTTCCAGGTTGCGTGTCCAGATCTCCTCCGCGATGCGGTAGTAGTCCTTGCGGATGCCGGGGAGCGATACGCGCTCGACGTAGTCGCGCTCGACGAGGAGCCGCAGCGTGGCGGAGATGGCGCCCGCGCTTGCCTGCAGGGCCTGGCACAGGTCGGCCTGGGTTTGCAGTTCGTCGTTGGTGAGGAGGAGCTGCCCCATGATGCGGCCGGCCATCCGGGGAAGTTGCCCGCGGCTCTCGACGAAGACGCCGTAGTCCTCGACGAATTGGCGCCGGGCCGCCTCGAACGCTTCCGAGACGGGAGGGGGCCAGTGGGGTATGTCGATGGGAGTTTTCATTCTTGACAGAAAGTCGCGAAGCTATAGAATCGCGCGAATTGACGGTAGCAGGTGCGTTGCGCTTTGCGACCCGTCGGTGGATGCGTTGCCGGCAAACGGAGGGGGAGGCCCATGCGCCTGATGAGTATTCTTTGTGCAGCTGCCATCGCGGCGATTGTCGCAGTGTCGGCGGCGGGTGCGAGCCCGTCCGCTGCTAACGGCAGTGCTCGTTCGCGGACAGCCGCTGCGATTGCGGCGGCGGGCGGCAGCGTGTCGATCGAGGAGAACGAGCCGGACTATCTCCTGCCGAACCGCTCGACCACGGCCTTTGACCAGGACCATGCCCTGTTCACGCCGCTGATGGAACTGAACGCGAAGAATCAGCTCGTGAAGGGGATGGCGCAGTCTCTCACCTCCTCGAGCGGCGGCCGCGTGTGGACGATCACGCTGAAGCCCGGCTGGACGTTCCAGAATGGCGAGCCGGTGACGGCACACAGTTTCGTCGATGCCTGGAACGCGACCGCGTACGGGCCGAACGCATGGGCAAACAACGGCGAGCTCGCGAACATCGCCGGGTATCCGGCGCTCAACCAGACGAAGGGCAAGCCGGCCCGGAAGACGCTATCCGGACTTAAGGTGCTGAGCCCGACGTCGTTCCGCGTGACCCTGATCAAGGCGGACAGCCAGTTCCCGCTGGAGCTCACCGGCGGCCAACTCGGCTTCTACCCGCTGCCGAAGGTCGCGTACAAGAACCTGTCTGCGTACAACAGCGCCCCGATCGGGAACGGGCCGTTCGAGATGGTCGGCAAGTTCCAGCCGAACGTCGGGCTGACGGTGCGCCGCTGGGCTGGGTACAGGGGGCCGAAGCCGCACGTCGACGAGATCCAGTTCAAGATCTATTCGGACGTGCACACCGCCTACAACGACGTCCTGGCCGGCAACCTCGACATCACGTTCGTCGGCAACGACGAGCTTGGGAAGGCGCAGACGGACTTTCCCGGCCGCTTCCGCTCCTACAACGCTCCTGCGATCGACAACCTCGACTTCCCGCTTTACGACCCGCGCTTCAAGGATCCCCGCATCCGCGAGGCGATCTCGATGGCGATCGACCGGCAGGCGATCAGCAAGGCGCTCTTCGGCGGCGTGCTCACGCCGGCGACCGACTGGGTGCCGGCGTCGGTGCCGGGCGCGCGGCCTGGCCAGTGCGGCTCCTTCTGCACGTACGACCCGGCCAAGGCGAAGGCGCTGCTGGCGGCGGCGGGCGGCTGGAGCGGCACGATGAACATCTGGTATCCGGGCGGCATCGGGTACGACCCGCTCTTCCAGGCGATCGGCAACGACCTCCGCCAGAACCTCGGCATCACCGTCGCCTACCAGTCCCCGCCCGGGTTCGGCCCCTTCTTCGATGATCTGGGCGCGAAGAAGGTCGACGGTCCTTCACGCGGTCACTGGGGCGCCCTCTATCCGAGTATGGAGAACACGCTCTTCTCCCTTTACACCCCTGCGGGCGGGGTCGGCTACGAGGAGACCTACTACAGCAACCCAAAGACCACGGCGCTGATCGCGAAGGGCAACTCGGCGTCCTCGCTCACACAGGCGATCCACTACTACCAGCTTGCCGACGACCAGGTGAAGGCGGACTTCCCGACGGCTCCGCTCTTCAACGCGAAGTACGACTACGCCTTCTCCAAGCACGTCACCGGCGTCGTCATCGACGTGAACCAGATCGAACTCGGCGACCTCCGGGTCACCTCCGGCTAGATGGCTGGCTCTCCTGCGGGCGCGGCCGGTACGCCGGCCGCGCCCGGCCTCGCCGCGATCATGGACCTCATAGAGCGCATCCCCGACTTCCGCGACTTCCCGACTGTTGACGAGATGACCGCGGCCGTCGAGCAGCTCCACCATGCCCACCCGACGATCACGCGCTTGCGGCGTATCGGCAGCTCTCGGCTCGGCGAGCCGCTTCTCTGCCTCACGGTCGGCTCTGGGACCTTGCAGGCGCTGATCTTCGCCATGCCGCATCCGAACGAGCCGATCGGCGCACTCACCGCCGGCGAACTCGCCCGTCAACTGTGCGGGGACGCGGAGCTGCGTGAATCCCTCGACTTCACCTGGCACATCGTCCCGTGCATCGACCCGGACGGGACGCGCTTGAACGAAGGCTGGTTCAAGGGACCGTTCACGCGGAGCCATTACGCACGCCACTTCTACCGGCCGGCGAGCGATGACCAGGTCGAGTGGACGTTCCCGTTCAGCTACAAGGGGGCCTATTTCGACGCGGTGCTGCCGGAGACGCTCGCGCTCATGCGACTGATCGACGAGACCAAGCCCGCGTTCCTGTGCTCGCTGCACAACGCCGAGACCGGCGGCGTCTACTACTACCTTTCGCGGGAGGCGCCGGCCCTCTACTCGGCGCTGCAGGAGATCCCCGCCCGGCTGGGGTTGCCGCTCGACCGTGGCGAGCCGGAGGCGCCATACGTCCCTGTGTTCGCGCCGGCGATCTTTGGCCACATCAGCCGCGAGCAGAGCTACGACTACCTCGAACAGGCAGGCCAGAATCCCCTCGACGGCGCCTACGGGGAGTCGAGCAGCCACTACGCCGCCCGCTACGGGACGTTCTCGCTCGTCAGCGAGCTCCCGTACTGGACCGACAGCACCGCCGACGACGAGGCGGCCACCGACGAGGCGTACCCGGACGTGCTTCACCGTCAGGCAGACGGGCAGCAGGAGGTGATCGCAGCGATGCGTGACGCGCTTGCAACCGCCGGGGCGGGGCTGACGATCGAGACACCGTTTCTGCGCGCCAGCCGGGCATTCGTCGAGACGCTCGACAGGCACGTCGCGCTCACGCGCTGGCGTGCCGGCCAGGGGGAGAGCGAGCGGGCCGCAACCGTCGCCGAGCAGTCTTCCTGCCGTGAGCTCGTGCACATGTACCGGACCCGCTTCCCCGGCATGCTCGTGCGTGCGCTTGCCGCGCAGGTCGAAGCCGGACTCGCCTCGCCGGGCGTCCGCGCGGCACACCACACGCTCGCAGAGCGGTTCGAGCGCTGGTGCGCGGAAGCCGACGCGGACACGCCGCCGACGATGCTGCCGCCGCGCAAGCTCGTCGCGACCCAGTTCGGCGCGATCATCGCCTCGGCCCGGTATCTCGAGCAGGAGGAGCGTGAGCGCGGTCAGGCCGGGTAAGCGCAGGCACAGACGCTGATGGCCCGCTACGCCGCCCGCCGCATCCTGCAGTCGATCCCGGTGCTGCTCGGGACGACGTTCGTCATCTTCGCGATGGTCTTCGCGCTCCCTGGCGACCCCGTCCGCGCACTCGTCGGCGAGGCGCAGGTCTCGCCCTCGGTGATCGCCGCCCTCCACCAGCAGTACCACCTCAACGACCCGCTGCCGGTCCAGTACCTCAAGTACATGGAAGGCCTGGCCCACGGAGACTTCGGCTCGGACTTCGACGGGCAGAAGGTGAGCACCTTGATCTCCCAGCGCTGGCCGGTAACGGTGAAGCTCGGCCTGACCGCGTGGCTATTGGAGGCGATCTTCGGGCTGGCGCTCGGGCTCATCGCCGGCCTTCGCCGGGGCGGCGTCGCCGACAACGCCGTCCTCGTGCTGACGACGCTCGTCATCTCGGTGCCGGCGCTCGTCCTCGCCTTCCTCGGCCAGTACCTGCTCGCCGTCAAGTGGCACCTGTTCCCGGTCGCGGGCGTGACACAGGGGTGGCCGCGCAGCTACATCCTGCCGGCGATCATCCTCGCCGCGCTCGATCTCGCCTTCATCGCCCGCTTGACGCGGACGAACCTGATCGAGAACCGGCGTGCCGACTTCGTCCGCACGGCGATCGCGAAGGGTCTAGGCCCGTGGCGGGTCGTCGGTAAGCACATGCTCCGAAACTCGCTCATCCCGGTAGTCACCTATCTCGGGCTCAGCTTCGGCTACCTGATGGGTGGCGCCATCATCATCGAAGGCATCTTCAACCTGCCGGGACTCGGCAATCTCGTTTTCCAGTCGGTTCAACGCCAGGAAGGCACCGTCGTCGTCGGCGTCTCGACGCTCCTCGTCCTCGTCTTCATCCTCACCAATCTGCTCGTCGACCTGCTGTACGGAATCCTCGACCCGCGCATCCGCTATGACTGAGCCGGCCGCGGTCGCGAGCGTCGAGCCGGCGGGGATCGTCGACGAAGCGGCCGCGGGTCTGTGGAGTGATGCCTGGCAGGCGTTGCGGCGGAAACCGGCGTTCCTGCTGTCGGCTTTCCTCATCCTGTTCATGGCCTTCATTGCCGCCTTTCCGGCCCCGGTCGCGGGCTTGTTCGGCCACGGCGACCCTCGCCAGTGCAACCTCGAGTTCAGCGGTGGCCCGCCGTCGGCGGGGCATCCCTTCGGCTATGACCTGCAGGGCTGTGACCTGTACGCGAACGTCATCTACGGCGCACGCCCGTCGATCTCGATCGGGCTGCTGACGACGCTGCTCAGCTTTTCCGTCGCGTCATTGTTCGGCGTCGTCGCCGGCTACCACGGCCGCTGGGTGGACGGCGTCGTGTCGCGGCTGATGGACGTCTTCTTCGGCTTCCCGTTCATCCTCGGTGCGATCATCGTCCTCACCGCCTTCCGCCACCGGAGCGTGTGGACGGTGGCGCTCGTGCTCGCCCTCTTCTCGTGGCCGACGGGGACGCGGCTCATGCGCTCGAGCGTTCTTGCCGTGCGTGGCTCCGACTACGTCCTCGCTGCCCGCGCTCTCGGCGCCCGGCCGGGCCGGATCATGCTCAGGCACGTCTTCCCGAATGCAGTCGCACCGCTCCTCGTCCTCTCGACGCTGCTCGTGGGCGGGATCATCGCCGCGGAGGCCTCGCTCACCTTCCTCGGCGTCGGCCTGCAACTGCCGGCGATCTCGTGGGGCCTGCAGCTTTCGGTCTCCCAGGGATATCTCGAGCAATACCCGCACATGCTCTTCTTCCCCGCGTTGTTCCTGAGCCTCACCGTGCTGGCATTCATCCTCCTCGGCGACGCGCTCCGCGACGCCCTCGACCCGAAGCTGCGATGAGCACCACCGCTTTCACCGGCTCGCGTGCGGAGGCGGCTCGCGGCGCGCTGCTCGAACTTGATGACGTCTATGTCGAGTTCCGCAGCCGCCGGCACACCGTCGCTGCCCTGAACGGCATCTCGTACGCCGTCGCTGCGGGGGAGACGCTTGCCGTCGTCGGCGAGTCGGGGTCGGGGAAGAGCGTCAGCGCGCAAGCGGTCATGGGGATACTTGAGTCCCCGCCTGCTCGGGTCGTCTCCGGGGCGATCCGATACGCGGGGACCGACCTGCTCACCCTGCCGGAGCGGGAGCGACGCCGTATCCGCGCCGACAAGGTCGCGATGATCTTCCAAGACGCGCTTAGCGCACTGAATCCTGTTTACACCGTCGGCGAGCAGATCGCGGAGATGTTTCGCGTCCACCGCGGCAACTCGCACGCCACCGCCCACCGCAAGGCGATCGAGATGATGGAACGTGTTCGCATTCCCGACGCTCGCCGCCGCGTCGGCGACTATCCGCACCAGTTCTCCGGCGGCATGCGCCAGCGGATCATGATCGCCATCGCCCTCTCGCTCGACCCGGAGGTCCTGATCGCGGACGAGCCGACGACCGCCCTCGACGTGACCGTCCAAGCGCAGATCATGCAGCTGCTCACGGAGCTGAAAGAGGAGTTCGGGCTGGCGCTGATCCTCATCACGCACGACCTCGGTGTGGTCGCCGAGGTCGCCGACCGCGTCGCAGTCGTCTACGCCGGCCGGGTCGTCGAGGAGGGCCCGGCCGGCGAGCTCTATGCCGCTCCTGCACATCCCTATACGCAAGGGTTACTCGCCTCTATCCCGCAGCTCGCGCGGCACGGCCAACGCCTGCCGATGATCCCGGGCAGCCCACCAACGCTCGCCGGCTCGCCGGCAGCCTGCGCGTTTGCGCCGCGCTGCCCGTACGTCCGGCCGGTCTGCTCGGAACAACTGCCCGCCGCTTTCCCAGTCGGCAGCGGCGGGCGCCGTCGCAGCGCCTGTTACTTCGCCGACAAGGTGTTGCAGGGATGAGCGAGCCGCTTCTGCAAGCGGTCGGTCTCGTCAAGCACTACCCGCTCACCCGCGGTATCGTCGTCCGTAAGCGGGTCGGCACGGTGCACGCCGTCGACGGAGTCGACCTCGAGCTGCAGGCAGGGGAGACGCTCGGCATCGTCGGCGAGTCCGGCTCGGGGAAGTCGACGCTCGCGAAGCTCCTGCTTTCACTCGAGCGTCCCACCGCGGGCGAGGTGCGTTTCCGCGGCGAGAACCTCTTCGCCGTGCGTCCGCGCCGGCTGCGCGAGCTCCGGCGCCGCATCCAGATCATTCTCCAAGACCCGTACACCTCGCTCAACCCGCGCATGACCATCGGAGCACTCGTCGGCGAACCGTTCGAGATTCACACCGATGTCGTCCCCAAACGGGAACGACGCGCGCGCGTGCGAGAGCTCCTGCACAAAGTCGGCCTCAGCGCGCAAGCGATGAACCGCTACCCACACGAGTTCTCCGGCGGACAGCGTCAGCGGATCGGCATCGCGCGCGCCCTTGCACTCCAGCCGGAGGTAGTCATCTGCGACGAGCCAGTCTCCGCCCTCGACGTCTCCGTACAGGCGCAGGTGATCAACCTCCTCCAAGACCTCCAGGAGGAATTCAAACTCTCATACGTCTTCATCGCGCACGACCTCTCCATCGTCCAGCACATCTGCGACCGGGTCGCCGTCATGTACCTCGGCAAGATCGTCGAAACAGGCGAGGAAGCCGACGTCTACGAGAAACCGACGCACCCGTACACGCAAGCGCTCATCTCGGCGGCGCCCATCCCCGACCCCGCCCAGCGCGGCAGCCGCAAACAGATCGTCCTCGAGGGCGAGATCCCGAGCGCGACCGACCCGCCTAGCGGCTGCGTCTTCCGCACCCGCTGCTGGAAAGCCGAACCGCTCTGCGCTGAGCAGGAGCCAACGCTCATCGTCCGTGACGGCGGTAAGCAGCGGACAGCCTGCCACTTCGCCCGCGCTGAAAGCGTCGAAACGATCGCCGGTTCTCTCCGCTAGTGCCGTGTTATGACGACGTCGGGTGGCGCTTGGCTCGGTGGGCGGCCGGATTTCGAATGTTGCGCTTGCCCCGGCGGCAAGCAGTTCAGCGCGACTCCGGCGACAACGGCGTCGGCGTCATCGACGAGCAAACGCCGTCGTCGCTCTCGCGACCGACGTCGCAAGCGCCGAAGCGAGCGGCGTCGAAACGATCGCATCGTTCGACCGAACGGTCGACCGGCTCGCCACCGTCCGCCGCCTCGAACCGTCCTGACACCGGACGATCAGTCGGTCCGAGCGCATCGGCAGCTTCCTCAGTGGAGGTCGAGTCGGCGGAAGGCGGCGACGGCCGCGGCGAGGGCGATCAGGCCGACCGCGGTCATGACTGCGTAGTCGCTGAGGCTGACGCCGCTGCTGATCTGGTTGTTGCCGACCGACCAGTAGAAGAGGGAGAGGTATTTCGCGGGGCGGATCCAGGAGACGACTGCCGCCAGCGAGCCGACCAGGTAGGAGACGGCGGCGAGGGTCGTTCCGATGGCGAGGGCGGTTGCGCGTTTGCCGGTGCGGGCGCCGACGGCCATGCTGATGAGGCCGAAGTCGAGGGCCATCAGCGCGACGGCGGCGGAGCTCGCGGCGACGTCGCCGGGGGCGGCGGTGAGATCGAAGAAGCGTCCGATGACGACGCAGACCGCGACGGCCGCGGCCAGGACTGCAGCTTGCGCCGCCATGGCTGCGGCCTTCTCGAGCGCGATGGTCGTGCGGCGCAGCGGGAGCGTGGTGATCAGGCAGAGCGTGCCGTCCTCGTCTTGTCCTGCGATCGCGGCGGAGCCGTAGCCGATGGTCAGGAGCAGCATGATCAGGGGGAAGAAGTTGGCGTAGATGTTGCCGTTGAGCCATCCTGTCGATGAGGAGAGCGGTCCGGTGACACCGAACAAGGCGGCGGCGGTCGCGTCGCTCTTGACGAACTTGTCGAGCGAGCTCGAGTGCTCGAAGGCGGGGTAGAGGGCGACCACGACCAGCGTGTAGAGAGCCATACCGAGCGTGTAGCCGACAAGGCTGCGCCGCCGGGCGGCGAGGTCGAGGAGCGTGACGTCAGCCTGCATCGGGCGGCTCCGGCGCGGCCGGCTCGCGGTAGAGGTCGAGAAAGAGCTCGTCGAGGTCGGCGGGGCGCACGAGCAGGTCGACGGGGTCGTGCTCGGCGATGACGCGCAACACCGGCGCCAGCGCTCCGCTGACCTGCAGCGCGACGTGCGTCCCTTCGCTCGCGGAGACGGTCACGCCTGCGAGCGCCGCGAAGAGGGAGGGATCGACGCTCTCGGGGAAGCGGGCTTCCAGCTTGCGCGGCGCGCTGCGGCGCAGGTGCTCGACGGTGTCGGTGGTGACGAGCCGACCCGCGCGGATGATCGCGACCCGGTCGGCAAGGCGCTGCACTTCGTCCAGCTCGTGCGAGGAGAGGAACACCGTACGCCCGTCGGCGACGGTCTCGCCGACGAGCCGCTCGAACTCGTTCTGCATGAGCGGATCGAGACCGGACGTCGGCTCGTCCAGGATCAACAGCTCGGGCCGGTGCATGAACGCCAGCACGAGACCGACCTTCTGCCGGTTGCCCTTGGAGAGCTGCTTCGCCGGCCGGTCGAGGGTGACCTCGAACCGCTCGGCCAGCTCGCGCGCGAACGCCTCGTCGTGGTTTCGCCGGACGTGCGCGAACCAATCGATGTGCTCGCGGCCGGTCATCCGCGGATACAGCTCGAGCTCGCCGGGGAGATAGCCGACGCGGCGGTGGATCTCGACGCTGTCGCGCCGAGCATCGAGACCGAGAACCGTCGCCTGCCCGGCCGTGGGCCGTTGCAGGGCGAGCAGCATCCGGATCGTCGTCGTCTTCCCCGCGCCGTTTGGGCCGAGGAAGCCGAACACCTGTCCCGCGTCCACCCGCAGGGTCAGGTCGCTCACCGCGCGGATCTCGCCGTAGGTCTTCGTCAGGCCGGACGCCTCGAGAGCGGCGGTCAAGAGCCGCCCTCGCCGGGGACGAACGGACGGTGCATCACACTCCGAACTTATCATTCGCCCTGGTCATATGACAAGCTATGTGTGTGAGCAGTAGCCGCGAACGCGGGCGCGAGACGCGCGCCAAGATCCTCCAGGCAACCGCCGAGCTGATCGCCGAGGCGGGCTGGTCCGGGTTCAGCACCCGGGAGATCGCCGCCCGCGCGGGCGTCACCCAGGGAATCGTCAGCTACCACTGGCGGTCGAAGGACGAGCTCGTACGCGAAGCCGCCCTGAGCGCAAGCGCGCAGCTGCTCGCCCCGGTCACCGACGCACTCGAGCACGCCCCCAGCGTCCGCGCCGCCCTCGAACAGATGCTCGGCCTCGCCGGCGCCTTCCGCGACAGCCCGCACGTGACGCTCCTGCTCTTCGAGACGATGCTCCACGCCGGCCGCGACCCGCAGCTCCGCACCGCTCTCGCCGCACTGATCCGCGACTTCCGCACCCAGCTCTCGGCCGCCCTCGCGCGCGACGGCGTCCCCGACCCCGACGCAACCGCCGCCACCCTCGCCGCCGCCCTCGACGGCCTGTTCCTCCACGCCGTCGTCGACGACGGTCTCGACATCCACGGCGCCGGCGCGGCGCTTCTCAGCCTCGCCGCGCCGAGCTGAGCCGCTATCGTGGCGGCTTCGTCCAGTTCGGTCGCCGGTCGCTGGCCCGGAGTGCGGCTGTTGTCGGGGCGGCGTGGGAGTCGACCGTGGAGTGCGTATGGACACCGGTGCCGAGACGCTGAGCGAGCCGCGCGCGGCGCTGATCAGGGTGCCGGAGGTGACGGTCTACTTCTGGGTCGCAAAGCTCCTCACTACCGCCTTCGGCGAGGCAGCCTCCGACTATCTCGTCCATACGATCAATCCGTACCTGGCGGTCATCGGCGCCTTCGCGGTGTTCGCCGTCGCGATGGCAATCCAGCTGCGGGCGGGGCGCTACATCACCTGGGTGTACTGGCTCGCCGTGTCGATGGTGGCAGTGTTCGGCACGATGGCCGCCGACGTCGTGCACATCGAGTTCGGCGTCCCGTACATCGCCTCGACGATCCTCTTCGCGCTCGCGCTCGTGGCCGTCTTCGCGTCCTGGTATCGAAGCGAAAGGACGCTCTCCATCCACAGCATCGACACGCCGGCCCGGGAGAGGTTCTACTGGGCGGCGGTGCTCGCCACCTTCGCCATGGGAACCGCGCTCGGCGACCTCGCCGCCTACACCGCGCACCTCGGCTTCCTTTCCGCCGGGATCGTCTTCACAGTCGTGTTCGCCGTGCCCGGCCTCGCCTACCGCTTCCGGGCGCTCAACGGAATCCTCGCCTTCTGGCTCTCGTACATCGTCACGCGCCCCCTCGGCGCCTCCTTTGCGGACTGGACCGGCAAAGCCCGCACCGCCGGCGGCATCGGTCTCGGCGACGGACCGGTCGCATTCGTCCTCGCCGCGCTCCTCGTCGGCGTGGTCGGATACCTCGGGCACAGCGGCAAGGACCGTCGAGCCTCGGCCGAGGCTCCGGTCGCCGGTGGAAGCGGCGGCGAAGGGCTCGAGCCGTCCCTCGCCGACGACGCAGCGGGATGAAGCGGCTTCGCGAGCGTCAGCCGCGGTATGCGGCGGCCTCGTCTCGCACGAGCTGCACGAGGTTGCCGAGTGCGATGTTGACGTCGAGGATGTGGAGGCCGAGTGACGGGTCGCTCAGCTGCGCGAGTAGCGGCCGCTGGTCGCGGCTTCCCGGCGTGTGTCTGACCTGCAGCCACGTCGCGGTTCCGGAGGTCGTGCAGACGGCGGTGTACTCGCCCGGGAACGACACCCAGGGCGTGCTCACCTGGGGGCCGGCGCCTGCGCCGAGGAACTGCAGGAGGATCGAGGGAACGTACGGGTCGAGGCGCCCCTGACCGCCGGCCGGGGCCGCCGGGTTCACGCAGGCGATCGCGATGTTCGGCGCGGGCTTGTGCGGCGCGAGCAGGCTGACTCCGGCGTCCGAGGTCGTACGACCGAATTGGCTGTTCTGCGGTGGTTTGCTCGCGAACGTCGAATAGGCGACGACGCACCGGGTCTGCGTGCTCGAGCTGCAAAGCGGGAGGTGCTCGAAATCGCCGCCCACGGTGCGACCTTTCGCGACGGTGACGTTGCCGCCGAGCAAGAGCGCAGAGACGACGTGGCGGCGGCGCGCGGGGTTGTCGTCGACCTGATCCTTGAGCAGCTTGATCAGGATCGATGCACCCTGTGAGTGCCCGATGAACACGACCCCGCGGCCGTGGTTGTAATGGGCGAGGTAGGTGCGGAACGCCGAGAGGACGCCGTCGTACGCGATCAACGCATCCGCGAGCGTGATTCGGCCGGGGTGATCGAGGGCGCTCAATGTGATCTGGCGGTAGACCGGTGCGTAGACACGGCAGACCTGGGAGAACCGTGAGGCCTGTGCGATCGCGACCTCCGCTTGCTGGACGCCGATCTCGAGGTCGGCGTTGATCGTCGATTCGTCGCTTACCGTCGGGTAGACGTAGAAGCAGTCGACCTTCGGATCGCGCGCGACCGTGGCAGCCTCCGCGTGGGTCGAGCCGTTGCGTGCGATCGTGGTGGACGCCAGGCCCGCCGTACAGGGATCGTCCGCCATACCGGGCCGGCACAGCCACGTAGTTCCGTAGCGGTCGAGCGGGAGGCCGGCGGGCGCGGCAGCGGTCGTCGTGCTCTTCGCGGTGCCGCCGCACCCGCTGAGAACGGCGGCGGCCGCCGCCAGTCCGCCCAGGAGCATTGCTCTCCTAGACGTCGCGTCTCCAGAGCAGAACCGCAGCCGCGGCGATCGTGGCGGCCGTGTACCCGGTGAAGAGCGCGAGGCCGGTCCACGGCCCGAGCGTGTGGTCGGGAACACCGAACTGCATGATCGCCTGCCCGGCGGCGCTGGGGAGATACGGCGAGATCGCATCGTTCCAGCTCGACGGCAGCAGCGTCAGCACCGGCGGGATGACGAACAGGATCGCCACGAACGCCCCGATTCCGCCGGCGGTGTTCCGAACGATCGCGCCCAGCCCGAGGCCGAAGAGTCCTACGAGGGTGAGATACAGCGCGCCGCCGACGACCACCCGGGCGACGCCGGCATCCGAGAACGACAGGGAGATGTCGCGACCGAACAACGTGTGGCCCGCAAGGATCGACTGTGCGGAGAAGAACGCGATCAGCGTTGCCGGAACGCTGACGACCAGGGTGACCGTCCCGTAGACGCCGGCTTTCGCCCACATGACCGGCAGCCGTTTCGGGACCGCGGTGAACGTCGCACGGATCATCCCGGTCGAGTACTCACCGGTGATCATGACGATGCCGAGCACCCCGATGGCCAGCTGCGCCACGTCGACGCCGATCACGGTCGTCTCCAACGGGTTGAAGGCCAGCTTGTCCTGCAGGCTCATCGTCGACCAGCGAACCGCGTTGATCACCGCAGGAACGATTGCGAAGGCGATCGTGGCCGCGATGCCGGCGGCGAAGGTGTAAACCGTGGAGCGAAGCGTGCGGAACTTCGTCCACTCCGACAGCACCACGCGTGCCTGCGTGACGTGATCCGGGTGGGCCGGCGGACCCGCTGGGATTGCGGCGGCGTTCATGCGCAGTAACCCTCGGACGGTAGCCGCTGCCGGTCGTCGCCTGCCCCGGGACGGATTGCCGACGAGACGCACGTGTCCGGCGCGCCTACTTGAACGGAACCGAGATGGGGCCGGGAAGTCGGCGATAGACGGCGACGAAGTCGCGGTCGTCCGGGGTGAGGTAGCGGGTTGGGGGCTGCATCGGGTTGGGGACGACCTCGGTCGGGACGAGTCCGTGCCGGTGGGTGTACGTGATCAGGGTGGGCCATTCCGGGTTGATGTCGAACTGCATGGCCCGCACCGCGCCGGCGCGCTGGAGGATGCGGGCGAGCGTGAACACCGTCTGGTCGTTCGCGGCGGCGTAGATGAGGTTGCCCCGCCGGTCGATGCCGACGCCCGTGCGCCAGACGCGCACGGCGTTTCCGAGCGTGTAGCCCCATTCGGTGCTGTTGTTGAGCTTCGGGCTGAGCTTCCCGCCGACGACGATCAGGGGCAGGCTCTGCCGTGCGAAGGCGATGCTCCGGCCCGCGGTCGGACCGCCGGTCCACGTCCGGATGTCGACGCGGCCGTTTCGGTAGCCGATGAGGGTGGCGAGGCCGTCGATCAGGGGCTCGTCGGTGACGCCGTCGACGGCTGAGCCGTTGTTGCCGTCGATGTGCGTGAAGCCGCCGTTGAAGGTGGCCAGAAGACGCCATCGCTGCCCGTAGGGAACCAGGAACGGTCCGCGGGCGGGCGCGTGCGGCGGTTCGTACCGGCCCGGATACCAGGCGAGCGCTGCACGCGTGTGGTCGAACCATGCGAGGTAGGCGACGATGCGCGGGTAGTCGAGCTCCGTCCGGAACGTCGTCACGAGAACGGGCGGGCGTCCGCGCACGAGAGGAGCGCCGGTGCGCTTCCAGACGCCCTCGCCCGGCAGCGGGTGCGAGAAGACCGGCCTGATCTCCGGGGGCCACGCGGCGGCGTTGCGATGGGGCCCGGGCGCGGCGGCGGCGCCGACGGCCGGCAGCGTCGTCAGCTGTGGGCCGCCCTTCTTGGGAGCCTTCCAGCCGTAGTAGACGCCTTCGACCTGGTCGACGAGCCAGTTGCCCTCGTGCTGTCGCAACCACTCCACGCTGCGTACACCGAGCGGCAGGCTCGACGGCTGCAGCATGTCGGTCGTGTACGAGTAGAGCGGGGCGGCGAGCAGCGCGACGAGGACGCCGGCGGCGATGAACAGGCGCCGTTTGCGCCGACGCCGTCGCGCCTCCTGCTGCCGCCGCCGCCGGCGGGCCTCGGCCGCCGTCGGAAGGCGAGGTGACAGGCCCGGCTCCTCCTCGCCGGGAGGAGCGAGCACGTCGACCGAGCGAGATTGCCGCCGATTCGCCATCTGTCGCCCGAACTGTGAACGGGCGGAATGAGACGAAGATTATCCCCGTCTGTCGGGCGCGCCCTGTTCGACGAGGCGGGTGAAGCCGGGCCGCTCCGCAGCCTTCTCGAATGCCCGCAGCGGCTGTCCGAGCAGATAGTGGTCGAGAAAGGCGGTCGTCGCTCGCTCGACGATGCCCAGCTCGGGCTCCTGGCTCGTGTAGGGCGGCAGGTGAGACGCGCCGAGCAGCCAGACGAGGAACTTCGGCCGTGGCGCGCGCGAGAAGTACGCGGACGTCGTGGACGGCCGGTTGATCGTGTCGGCGGTTCCTTGCATGGCAAGCAGTGGTGGCCCACGGCGGGGGAACGAGCCCATCCCGCCGAGCGTGGCTCCCGAGAGCACGATCGCGGCGCGCACCCTCGGGTCACGGAAGCGGCTGTCGTAGGCGACCGCGAGCGCCGCAACCGCGCCGTCCGAGTGTCCGGCGACGGCGATCCGGGAGCGCATGATCGTCCCGGTCATCGCGCCGCGTGGTGCAGCGTCGAGAGCGAGCAGCCTGTCGACGACGAAGCTCAGATCGCGTGGCTCGTTGACGAGGTCGGACTCGTTCGGGCCTCCGGGCGCGCCCGCGCGTTCCAGCGGGAACAACGGGGCGGCGACGACGAAGCCCGCTCGCGCCCATGCGTCGAGAAGATGGGCGTAGACCGCCGGCGTCAGCGTGAATCCGTGCCCGAACACGATCAGGGGATGGGGGCCCGCCGCGTCGGGAATGCGAACGAACGTCGTCAGCGTCCGGGGCGCACGCTTTCCGCCCGGAAGCAGGATCGTTCGCGAGCGGTCCACGAATCTGAACACACGCGTCCGGAACGTCGGCGCAGCCGACGCTCGGGGTGCTGCCGTCCCCACGACGGCAGCGACACACACGCCGCAGAGGAGCACCCGTCTCATCGAGAGAACGATAGGAGCTCCGGGGCGGCCGGCTGCTGTCGACCGGGTGGATGAAGGCGCGACGAGCCTCGGCTCCCAGCGAACTCCCAGCCGGAGTTCACTGCCCTTTCATGCGCACCGGGAAGAGTCGGGGTCGTGTCCGGCGTCTTGCAGCAGCTGTCGGTACGGCGCGTGGTCATCACGGGCGCGGGTTTCCTCTTCGCCGTCGTCGCAGCGGCGACGGTCACCCAGCTGCCGGGTCTGAACCTCGAGCGTGCGGCGACCGACCTGGCGGGCGCGCAGCGGCTGCCGCTCCTGGGCGCCGTCGTCTTGTTTACGGGCTCGCTCGTCTTCTCTGCCTTCGCGTGGCGCTCAGCCGTGTGGGAATGCGGCGGCCGGCCGGGGCGGAGTCGGTCGGCAGCGTTCTTCGGAGCCGGCTCGTTGGTGAACTCGCTGGCGCCGGCGCGCCTCGGGGACGCGGTGCGGATCGCGCTCTTTTCGCGCGAGCTGCCCGGTCAGGGCCGGCTGTGGGCGAGCGGCGGCATCTTCGCTGCCATGAGCGCCTTTCAGGGGCTGTCGATGCTCGTCCTGGTCGCAGCCGCAGCAGGGATCGGCGCGATCCCGCCCTGGGCCGTGGCGCTTCCGGCGGCTCCCGTGCTCGGCGCCGTCGTCCTCGCCCGTGTCGCCAAGCGCTTCCGCTCGCGATCGGGCATCTCCCGACTGCTCGACGTCTTCGCCGTGGCCGGTGATTCGCCCCGCCGCGTGCGCCGCCCGATCGGCTGGCTCGCCGTCGCCCTCGGTTGCCGGTTCGGGGCAGCTGCTCTCATCGCCTCCGCGTTCGGGCTCCCGGCACCCGTGACCGCGGCCTTGGTGCTCATTCCCGCCGTCGAGATCGCCAGCCTGCTGCCGCTCACGCCCGGGAACCTGGGGCTGACGAGCGCCGCCGTCGCGCTCGCCCTCCACACGACGGGGATCGGCGCCACCGAGTCGCTCGCCGTCGGCCTCGGGTTCCATGCCGCCGAGATGGCCGCCGGCCTTGCCTACGGTCTCGCGAGCACGGTGTACCTCCTTGTCACCGGCACGCCGAGCCGCGCGTCGATCGCGACGGCACCCGCGACGTGACCGGCGTATAGCGCCGGTGGCGTCTTCACCGAGGCTTAGCCGCATCGGGCAAGCTGCCGGCATGAGCCCGCTCATTGCCGTGCTCCTCGTCGTCGGCGCCGACCGCTTGCTCCGTCTCGACCGCCCGCACGTGCTCGCGCCCGTCCGGCGGCGGTGGGCGGATGCACGCCCACGCGTCGCCGCGGCTGTCAAGACCGCTCCGATGACCTGCGGCTACGCGGCGATCCTCCTCGTCACGACGTGGGTGCTGGCGAGCTCGCGCGGCCGCCTCGCCGATCGCCTGCTGCTCGCACAGAGCACGAATCTCCATCAGCTTGCGCGAGATCCGGTTCGCGTGCTGATCAACAGCGCCTTCTGGCTGTCCGGAACCTGGATGCTGCTCATCTGGATCGCGCTGCTCATGCTCGTCGTCGCGCCCGTCGAACGGCGGATCGGCTCGCTGCGGACGGGCTTCATCTTCTGGTTCGGGCACGTGGGGGCGACCCTGCTCACGGCGGCCGGGCTATGGACGGCGTTGCGGCTCGACGCGGTCGAGCAGAGCGTCGCCAACGCGAAGGACGTCGGGCCGAGCTATGGGTTCCTCGCCGTCGCCGGAGCCCTCACGTATCTCCTGATGCCGCGGCTCCGCCTCGCCTATGCCGGTTTGCTCACCATCGGTGTCGTGGTGGCCGTCGCCTTCTCGCACACGTTCACGGACTTCGGTCACCTGCTCGCGCTCTTGCTCGGGCTTGCATGCTTCCGCATCGTCTTCGGCCACTCGAAGAGGCCCATCGATCTGCACCGGAGCTTCCGCATCGGCGGCGCTCCCTCCGCGCCGCCCGGCTCTCCGGAATCGGCCGCCTAGCGGCCGGCATCCTGCGCGCCCGATCCGGGTACTCGCCTGCGTGTGTTCGTCTTGGGCGTCGGCGCCGCGCTGCTCGCGTCGCTTCTCTTCAACCTGGGAATCGCGCTTCAGGGGCTCGAGGCTCGGATCGCCCCGCGTGCGCTCGGGCTTCGCTTCACGATCTTCGGGCTCCTGTTTCGGCGGTGGCGCTGGGTCTTCGGGTGGCTGCTCGGCATCATCGGAATAGGGCCGCAGATCGTGGCGCTCGACGACGCGCCGTTCGTCGTCGTGCAGCCGACGCTCGCGGTCGGCCTCCTCCTGCTGCTCTACCTCGGCGTGCGGGAGTTCGGCGAGCCCGTCGGGGCGCCGGAGGTCGGGGGTGTGCTCGCGATCATCGTCGGAGTCGCTCTCGTCGCCTACGGCGCTCCTGGCCGGAACGAGACACAGCGCGGCCTCCTCGTCGTGGCGCTCGTCTGCGCGGCGCTTGCGGCCGTCGCCTTCGCGCCGTTCCTTCTGCGGGGGACGCGGTGGGACACCGGCATGCTCGTGACGGTGGCCTCCGGAGCCGGGTTCGGTCTGACGAACATCGTCACGAAGCTCATGAGCGACGCGTATTCGGCCGGCCGCCTTCCGGCTGCCGGAGTGTGGGCGGCGCTCGGCCTGTCGATGGGAGTCGTGGCGACGCTGACCGGGATGACCGCATTCCAGCGGCTTCGAGCGACGACCGTCGTACCGGTCTCCACCGCGGTGCAAACCTTCCTGCCCATCGTCCTGGAGCCCGTGTATCTGCGCGAGGACTGGGGCACCGCGAAGCTCGCCGGCGTTCCGCTTCTGCTCGGCCTCGTCTGCGCCGGCGTCGGGACGTTCCTCGTCTCGCGCGCGGAGGCCGTCGGGAAGCTGGCGTCGCGCGCGAACCTCTAGCCGGACTTCAGCCGAACGGCGGCGTCGACCGCCAGCGCCATCCCGACGCATGAGGCGACACCGGCGATCAAGGCGGGACCGTACTTCTTCGACACCCGCCGAAGCGCGATCGCGATCACGCCCGCCAGCTCGCGGCGCACCGTGATCGCGGCAAGCAGCGCGAGGAGCGGCGCGACGAAGACGAGGTTGTAGACGAGTACGAGCGAGACCTGGGCCAGGAGGCTCCGGGTCGTCTCGACCGTCGCGAGGATCGCTGCGAAGTACGGGACGGCGGTCGGGAGCTCGACGGCCATGATCGCCGCCCCCACCGACAGCGACGATCGACCGCCGAGCCGAGTGTCCGAGTCGAGGCGTTGCCGCAACCGCGCGCGCAGGATCCACACCGCCACACCGCTGACGGTGAGGAGGAGGCCGGTGGCGAGCTCGACGAGCTCGCGCGTGTCCGCCGAGGGCCTGGACAGCCGCGCGAGGAGCTCACGCCCGGGCCCGACGAGCAGCACCAGCCCGCCGAGGGTCGAGATTGCGGCCACCCCGGCGGTGAACGCCGCGAGGTCGCGCTGCGGCCGGCTGCCGATCGCAAGCACGAGGGCCGGCGCGACCGTCGAAGGATTGAGCGAGTCGAGCGCAGCCACCGACACGACGAGGACGACGAGGGCGATCACCCCGTGAGCCTCGCAGACCGCTCAGTTACGTTAGGCAGCCGTGACACGCATCCTCATCCTGACCGCGAGCGTCGGCGAAGGTCACGATCGCCCTGCGCAGACGCTGCATGCGCAGATCCTCGCCGAGCGACCGGACTCCGAGGTCGTCGTCGCCGACTGTCTCGAGCCGATGGGGCGCCTCGTTGCCTGGTTCAGCGCCGGCGCGGCCGAGATCGTCTTCTACCGGTTCCAGTGGGTCTGGGATCTCGGCTTCTGGGTCTTCGCCGGTAATCGGGTCACGCGCGCGGCCTCGCAGCGGCTGATGACACGCCTCGGCGGTCCGGGGCTGATGCGTCTGATCGCGGACGTGGATCCCGGCGTGATCGTCTCCGTCTACCCGAACGCCACCGAGGTGCTGGGACGGCTTCGGCGGAGCGGACGGCTGCGGATACCCGTCGTCGCCGCGATCACCGACCTCGCGGCGATGCACTACTGGGCGAGCGTCGGCGTCGACACGCATCTCGTCACGCATCCCGAGTCGATCGACGAAGTGCGGAGCATCGTCGGGCCCGACGCCGCCGTGTCGTGCGTCCACGGTTTCACGCTCCCGGCCTTCCTCGAGCCGCGCTCGATCTTCGACGCGCGGCGGGCGCTCGGGCTGCCGGACGCGGGGAAGGTGGTCCTCGTGTCCGGTGGCGGCTGGGGGGTGGGGGACGTCGACGGCGCCGTCGTGGAGGCACTCTCGATCGCGGAGGTCGTCAGCGTCGTCTGCCTCTGCGGCCGGAACGAGGATCTCCGCGGGCGCCTTCTCGCCCGGTTCGGGAAGGAGCCGCGTGTCCGCGTCGAGGGGTTCACGGAGGAGATGCCGGAGTGGCTCGCCGCGGCCGACGTGCTCGTTCATTCGACCGGCGGCCTCACCGTGCTCGAGGCGATCATGCGCGGCTGCCCCGCCATCTCGTACGGCTGGGGCCGGGGACACGTCCGCGTGAACAACCGCGCGTTCAGGCGCTTCGGCTTGGCGGAGGTCGTCACCGACCGGCGGCAGCTCCGACTTGCGATCGAGCGGGCGCTCGCCGACGGGCGGACGCCGAGTGCGTGGTCCGACGGCCTGCCCTCGGCCGCCTCCTTCGTTCTCGCCGCCGCCGATGCGTCGTAGCCTCCGGGCCGGCGGCCGTGCGCTCGCATGGTTCGGACCGGCCGCTGCGCCGGTGTTCCCGCCCGTCGCGCGCGTCTTCGGCATTCCGCTGCATCTCCCGGAGCGCCGTGGAATCGCGATCACCTTCGACGACGGCCCGCACCGCGAAGGCACGCCGGCGATGCTGGAGATCCTCGACCGCCATGACGTCCGCGCGACGTTCTTCCTCGTCGGCGAG
This sequence comes from uncultured Actinomycetes bacterium, assembly GCA_963753295.1. Lineage (GTDB taxonomy): Bacteria > Actinomycetota > Thermoleophilia > Gaiellales > Gaiellaceae > Palsa-739. Next base: position 24,376 of record CAVWBZ010000004.1, read on the forward strand.
CAGGTGATGCGAGAGCCCGCGCTCGCTGCCGAGGTCGTGGCGGCCGGCCACGCTGTTGCCGTCCACGGACATCGCCACATCCTGCTCCTGCGACGCAGTCCGGGCGCGATCCGCGACGACTTTGCGCGCGCCCAGGACGCGATCGCGACGGCAACCGGTCGCGCGCCGACGCTTTACCGGCCCCCGTACGGCGTCTTCAGCGCCCCGGCGCTCGGGATCGTCCGCGATCTGGGCTGGCGGCCGCTGCTCTGGTCACGCTGGGGACGCGACTGGGAGGCGAGGGCGACGAGCGAGTCGATCGCGGCTCGCGCAGCTCGCGACCTCGGTGCGGGAGACGTGGTCCTCCTGCACGACGCCGATCACTACAGCTCGGTGGGCTCCTGGAGGAAGACGGCGGCGGCTCTGCCCGCGGTGCTCGACGCGGCGGCGGCAACCGGGGAGTCGTTGGTGGCGGCCATCCAGGCGACGTAGCGGCGCAGGCCCTGTGCGAACGTCGTGTCGGCCGTCCACCCGAGCTCGCGGACGGCCCGCGCCCCCGAGATCGAGCCCAGGCGAACATCCGCCGGACGCTCCTCGACGTGGACGACGGGAACCGACGCGACGACCTCGCAGACTGCGTCGGCGATCTCCCGGACGCTCGTCTCCTCCGCACCGACGAGGTTGTACGTCCGTCCCGCGGCCGCCGGCGCGAGGCCGGCGACGATGCCTTCGGCGAGGTCCTCGACGTAGACGAACTGGCGGGTCTGGCGTCCGTCCCCGGCGATCGTGAGCGCGTCGCCGCGGGCGGCGCGCGCGACGAAGGCTGGCACGACGGCGGCGGGGCGCGCCCGCGGCCCGTACGGAATGCCGAACCGCAGGATCGTCTGTTCGAGGCCGTAGAGGCTGCTGTACGAGCGGGCGTACATCTCCCCGGCGATCTTCGTGGCGGTGTACAGATGGTCGGGCAGCGCGAGCGGGCTCTCTTCATCGAGGACGCCCTCCGCCGGCGAGTTGCCGTACACCCAGACGGTGCTGCCGTAGACGACGCGGGACACGCCCTCTCGGCGCGCGGCCTCGAGGATCGTCTGCGTGCCGAGCACGTTGACGCGGCCTGCCCGCACCGGGTCCGCGACGACGTCGTTCACGTCGGCGACGGCGGCCAGGTGGATCACCGCGTCGCTTCCGCGCAGAGCCTTTCCGGCGGCATCCGCGTCCGTGATGTCGCCGATCGCCGTCTCGAACGTGCCGGGCACGTGATGCGGCGAGCGTACGAGATCGAAGACGACCGCCTCGTGTCCGTGCGCGGCGAGGCGATCGACGACGTGCGAGCCGATGAATCCGGCGCCGCCGGTGACGACGATCCGCATCAGGAGACCGCCTCGAGCGGCTGACGCACCTCGGGCCGGTAGTACAAGGGCGCACACCAGTGGTTCTGCGCGACCCAGTCGCTGTTCGGCAGGTCGACCGCATGGCCCATGACGCGATGGCACGGCTCGTCGTAGACCTTCCCCGTCGACTTCGGCAGCGGGTCGAACACGATGTACTTGTAGAAGCCGGAGACCATCCCCTCCGGCAGGACGACACGGTTGCGATGGACGGGGTCGAGCTGCTCGCGCGCGACGGCGTTCTTCCATCGCGCGATCTCGTCGAGCCGCTCCACGCCGACGATGCCGAGCGCCGCCGTGAACTCGTTCATCCGGAAATTCAGCCCGGGCCGGCGGTAGTCGGGCTTCCCGTACTCACGGTAGGCGCGCGCGTACTCGATCAGATCGTCGTGCTGGCTCACGAGCATTCCGCCCTCACCCGTGGAGATCGTCTTCGTCGGCGCGAACGACCAGAGCCCGGCGTCGCCCCATGTTCCCGCGCGGCGTCCGTGCCACGAGCCGCCGTGCGCATGCGCACAGTCCTCGATCAGGATGATCCCCTGGGCTCGGCAGAGCGCCGCGATGCGCTCGACGTCGAAGGCGATGTGGCCGCCGATATGGACGAGCACGACCGCCGCCGGGCGGTGGAGGTCGACCTTGCGCTCGAGATCCTCGAAGGACATGCAGAGGTCGGTGCGATTGCAGTCGACGAACTCGACCCGGGCGCCGGCAGCCTGGACGGCGAGCGGGGTGGCCATGAACGTGTTCGAAGGGCAGAGGACGACCTGGCCGCGAAGCTCGAAGAACTCGAGCGCCGCGAGCGCGGCCCCCGTCCAGCTCGACATCGCCACCGCCTGCCGGCCGTTCCATGCCTCCCACAGGCTCTCGAACTGAGCCGTCAGCGGCCCACCGGACCACTGTTGGCGGTCGAGCGCGCCGTCCCAGAGCTCGTGCAGGCGCGCACGATCCCGGTGGTCGAAGCCGATGGCGAACGAGTCGATGTTCATGGCGGGGGGCCGGTCGCCGGGGCGACCGGTACTACGTACCTATCACACTCCATTGTGAAGAGTGGATGAAGGCGGCTCTCGGGGTGACGGAAGAGGCTCGCCTCGAGGCTCGTCTGGGTCCATACTCGTCAGGGATGACAGAGCAGCCGACCCGCGCCGAGCAACTGAGCGCGTCCCCCGCGATCTTCGAGTCGAGACAGCTCGACCGGCTGACGCGCGTCCACCCGGTCGTGCCGGTGATCATCTTCCTGCCTGCCATCCTGGCGTTCGCGGTCGCAGGCTTCTCCGCCTTGAGCGTGCCCGAGTCGATACTCGGGATCCTCGCCGGGTACGCGGTCTGGACGATCAGCGAGTACTGGATCCATCGCGGGCTCTTCCACTTCGAGCCGCAGGCCGGGATCGGCGCCCGAGTCCACTGGATCATCCACGGCGTGCACCACGACCATCCGAACGACCCGTCCCGCCTCGTCATGCCACCGGTGGTGTCGATTCCGCTCGGCACGGCGTTCTTCTTCGCCTTCGTCGGCATCGTCGGCCTCCCGGCCGCCTGGCCGGTGGCCGCCGGCTTCTTCGCGGGCTATCTCGCCTACGACATGATCCACTTCGCCCTCCACCACGGGAGGTCGCGCGGACGGGTGGCGAGGCGGTTGCGGGAGCTGCACATGCGCCATCATTTCGAGGACGACCGTTGCGGGTTCGCGATCAGCGCGCCGTGGTGGGACGTCGCGTTCCGCACCTACTCGCCACGCGCGCGGCGGCCGCAGAGCCTCTAGCCGGGCATTTCCCGCGAGGAGTCTTCACACATCGCAGCCATACTGGGCTCCGGTGCAGACTCTTTCCCCGCAAAACCGCATGCTCGGCGTTGTCGGCGCGGTGGAGGCCGGCATTGCTCTCTGGTGCTTCACGAACGGCCGCTGGGTCAACGGAGTCTTCTTCGCGATCGCCATCGCCTTCTTGATCGCCGTCTACCTCCGCAGGGAGCGCAGGGTGAAGGGGCCGGACGGCGGGAGGCGCTATTAGCGACGCGTAGTGCGCGTTTCGATCCGCAGTCGCGGGTCGAGCATCACCTGGGCGGCGTCGACCAGCACGTTGACGACGACGACCGACAGCGCGATCGCGACGAAGAGCGCCTGCACGACCGGGATGTTCCCCGTCATCGCGGCCTGCTGCAGCTCCCAGCCGCCGCCGGCGTAGCTGAACACCTCCTCGATCGCGGGAACGCCGCCGATCGCGATGCTGAACGCGACCGCGAACGCCGTGAGCGCGGGCAGCAGCGCGTTGCGGCCGGCGTAGCGAAACAGGATCCGCGCCGGTGGGAGGCCTTTCGCGCGCGCGAGCTGCACGTAGTCCTCGTTGACGACGCCGAGCGTCAGCGTCCGGACGCTGAGCGCCCATAGACCGAGGCTCGAGATCACGAGCACGATCACGGGCAGCTCGCCGTGTCTGAGCGCGCTCGCGGCGAACCGCCAGCTCCATGCCGGCCGCAGGTCGATGCCGTACGCCCACTGCAGCGGGAACAGGTGCCAGCGCAGCGCGGGAAACTCGACTGCGAGCCCGGCGAGCGCGAACGCGGGCGTCGACCAGAGAACCGCGGTCAGGGTGGTTCCCACTCCGTCGGCGACACTGCCGCGGCGCCAGGCGGCGAGGAGGCCGAGGATCCCGCCGATCGCGAACCCGAGCACGGTCGCCGTCCCGACGAGCGCGAGCGAGAAGGGCAGCGAGTGAGACAGGACGCTGCCGACTCCCGGCACGCCGAGGCCGAGGTGGCCGGCCGCGACTTCGCGGAGGAAGTGCGCGTAGCCGCCCCAGAACGAACCGGTCGACGGCGACGCCGGCAGCCCGCCGCGTGCGGCGAGGCGGGGCAGCGCGTAGGCGACGGTGACCGCAACCCAGAGAGCGACGGCGTAGACCGGCCCGCGACGAAGCAGATGACGCCCGATGTGCGGCGCCGCGGCGGCGACCGAGCGCAGCGCGGGCAGCGGCGATCGAAGCTCGATCTGCGGGAGCCGCGGCACGCGAGCCGCCGGCACTCGCAGACGGAGCCGCCGCGTGCGGCCGGCGCTGCGCAGTCGCGGGTCGGCGATCTCCTCGATCCCGTACATCGTGAGGACGAGGCCCGCGGCGAGGGTCAGGAGCGCCAGCGCAGGGAAGGCGAACGCCCACCACGAGCCGGTGAGCAGCGCCTCCTGCGTCTGCGCGAGTGCGAGCACCGAGCCCCAGGTGGCGCCGTTCGTGTCGCCGAGCGCGAAGTGGCCGCGCGACAGCGAGGCGAGGAAGTCGAGCGTCGCCAGCGCGACCATTGCCTGGATGGCGACGAAGAAGGCTCCTGCGGCGACCCGGCTCGCCATGTTGGGGACGAACTCGAAGAACAGGATCCGCAGCCGGCCCTCGCCGACGGCGGTCGCGGACGCGACGAAGTCGGTGCTGCGGAGCGCGAGCGCCTGCGCGCGCAGGACGCGGGCCTCCGCCGGCCAGCTCCCGAGGCCGATCATCAGCATCGTCGCGAGGGCGGTGTGCTGCTGCTTCGGTGCGATGCCGGCGACGACGATCGCTAGCGGGAGCAACGGAATCGCGAGGCACACGCCGGTGATCCCGCTCACGACGGAGTCGACGCGTCCGCCGAAGGCCCCCGCAGCCACTCCGAGCGTGACGGCGATCAGAAGGGCGATGGCGGTCGCACCGGCGACGAGCTCGAGCGTCAACGGAGCCGCATTCAGCACCTGCGTGAGCACGTCGAGCCCTTGAATCGTCGTACCGAACGGATGCGACCACGACGGCGACGAGTCGCGCGAGCCGAGCATCGCCACGATCGACCCGTTGCCCGGCGCGACGAGCGGTCCGACGATCGCGGCGGCGAGCACGAGCGTGAGCAGCGCGACACCCAGGCGGGCGATGCGGTTGGTGACGAGCGGCGCGAGCAGTCGAATCTTCCGGCGCGATCCGGTGCGGAACACGGGCGGGAGCTCGACCTCGGCGGGCGCGACGGTCACCGGCCCGATCCTATGTCGCTCGCGACAGCTACTCGCCGCTGCGCAGATCGGCCAGCGTCCGCGCCTCGAACCGGATCTCGGAGAACAGCGCACGGCAACCCGCGCCCGTCGGCGACTGCGCCTCGAAGCCGAGCTCGAGCCGCGGCTCGCCGAGGCCGAAGTGCCGGACGAGATCCCAGCGCCTCCCGTCCGCGGACGCGTGGAACGCGTGCGCGGCGCCGATGCGCGCGATCCTGAGCCACAGCGAGCTGCCGTCGACGACGATCGAGTTGCAGTCGTCCGACGTTCCGCGCGTCACGACCGACACCACCATCGGCGCGTTCTGCGGAGAGAGCTCGAGCGCGAGCTTCGCCCACGTCCGCTCGTCGTGCCAGAGCACGAGCGCGCCGGCGTCGAACAACGCGACGAGGTCGGCCGTGACCCGCGCCGAGAAGACGTAGTCGCCGGCCTCGGCGGCGAGCAGCGCGGGCGCATCCGCCTTCACGGTCCCCGTTCCCGGGTCGACGAACCAGTCGGTTCGCGCGCCGGCGGCGACCATGAGCTCGGTTTCGGTTCTCGCCGATTCGGCGGGCTCGTTGAGCCATCGGAAGCCGACGTCGGCGAGCATGGTGCGAGCTTAGAGGCTTCGACCGCCGTCGAAGGGACGCGATGGCAGTGTTGGCGCATGCTCACGTGCTGCATCCAGTACACGCTCGACCCGCACAAGATCCCTGCGTTCGAGGACTACGCGACGCGCTGGCCGCCGATCATCGAACGCTGCGGCGGCGACTTGATCGGGTACTACCTCCCGAAGGAGGGCGCGAACAACTTCGCGCTCGCGCTCATCGACTTCGGATCGCTCGCCGAGTACGAGATCTACCGCGCGCGACTCGCCGCCGACGACGAGGCGAAGCAGAACTTCGCCGACGCGATGGAGTCCGGCTGCATCCTCGCCGAGAGCCGCTCCTTCCTCCGGCGCTTCCCTTAGATGCTCGCCGGCAGCTCGACGGCGAGCCGGTCGGCGAGGCTCGCCCGTCCGTCGTCCGTCAGCCGTAGCGCGCGCCCCTTCGGGCTCGGCGTGAGCCAGCCGAGCTCGAGGAACCGCGCGAGCAGCGCGCGGCCGAGCGGGCCGGCGAGATGGTGGCGCTGCTCGGTCCAGTCGACGCAGCAGCGGCCGGTGTCGCCGGCGTGGATCAGGACGCCGAGCTCGGCGAGCCGGACCGCGCCGGCGGGGGTGACGGTGTAGCTCGAGGCGTCCGCGCCGGTGCGGAGGAAGCCCTGCCCGTCGAGCGCCTCGGCGACGGCGACGCCGAGCCGGCCCGCGAGGTGGTCGTAGCAGTGCCGCGCGTACCTGACCGCGTGTGCACGTGTTCCCTGCCGGAGCGACGTCACCGTCTGCGCCGGGGCGACGCGGGCCACCGCCTCGATCAGCTCGGCGACCGGCGGCCCGGCGAGCCGGAAGTACCGGTGGCGGCCGCGGGCGGTGACCGTGACGAGCCCCGCGTCGAGGAGCCGGGAGAGATGGTGGCTTGCGGTCGACGCGGCGACGCCCGCCTCCGCGGCGAGCACGCTCGCGGCGAGCGACCGTCCGTCGGCGAGGGCGAGGAGCACCTTCGCGCGGGCGGGCTCCGCGAGGATCGCTCCCACGGCGGCGAGGTCGGTATCGCCGATGGCGGTCACCGGCCGCGATGGTACGCCGTGGATGGTTCGACGTGCCTCGAAACGACCCATGAGCTACGCGAGGATGTTCACCGCGCGCGCCGCGACGAGGAGCACGGTGACGACCGACAGCAGCGACTCGCCGGCCATCAACGCCTTGGCCGGACGGGTGAGCGGCATCGAGTCGGTCGGGCTGAACGCCGTCGCGTTCGTCAGCGATATGTAGAAGTAGTCCCAGAGGCGGGGAGTCCAGCCGTCCCGCGCGAGCTGGGGATTCTCGTCCTGGGGGAACTGGAAGTCGGGCTTGCGGGCAGCGGTGGAGAGCGCGCGCGCAACCGGCCCGCCGCAGTCCAGCTCCCAGAAGGCGAGCCCGAATGCGATCGCGTCGGCGAGCCACACCGCGCCGCCGCTCGCGAGCAGCTGAGACCCCTTGATGTGGACCGCGGAGTGCGCCACGAGCGACGCGACGAGGACGACGACGCCGACGAGGTTGAGGAGCAGGACGAGCGCGAGGAGCCCGATCACGATCTCCCGCCGGTAGTCGCGCCGGACGAGGCGGTTCAGGCCGAGGAGAAGCGTCGCCCAGAGGCAGACGTACGGCGCCGCGACGATCAGCCACATCCACCACAGCGGCTGCCCGAGAAACCGCCAGTGCGCGTGCTCGGCGGCGAGCGCCAGGACGACGAGGATCGCCGCGGCCGACAGCGCGAACGGAGCGGCGTCGGCACGTGCCTCGCGAATCGCCGCACGCAGGCGATCCTGTCCTGCAGCTCCAGCCATCGCGCCCGAGAATGAGCCGCGCGTCGGACGGCGGCAAGCCGTGACATCTCCGGCCGAAAGCGCCGCTACGGTGACTCGGTGGACCCGCTCGACGGCCTGAACCCCGAGCAGCGGCGCGCCGCCGAGGCGGTACGCGGGCCGGTGTGCATCCTCGCGGGCGCGGGGACCGGCAAGACGACGACGATCACGAGGCGCATCGCCCAGCAGGTCGCGTCCGGCACGTTCGATCCCGCGCAGATCATGGCGGTGACGTTCACCGACAAGGCGGGCGGCGAGCTGCGCGCACGCCTCGCCGCGCTCGGCGTGACGCGGGTGCGCGCGGGCACGTTCCACTCGGCGGCGCTCCGGCAGCTGCGCCACTTCGCGCCGGACGAGCTCGGTCGCATCCTGCCGTCGAAGGCGCTGCTGCTCCGCCAGATCGGCAACCGGCTGCGCGCGCCGTTCAAGTTCCGCCCGGCGGGCGACCTCGCGAGCGAGATCGAATGGGCGAAGAACAAGCGCATCGGCCCCGAGCGCTACCTCGACGCCGCCGGCGAGCGCGAGCCGCCGATCCCCGCCGACCTGATGGCGCGCGTCTACGCCGACTACGAGCGCCGCAAGGAAGCCGACGGGATGCTCGACTTCGAAGACCTGCTCGAGCGCGCGGTGCAGCTGTTCGAGAACGACGAGCGCGCGGCGGCGACGTTCCGCGCGCAGTACCGCGCATTCACCGTCGACGAGTACCAGGACGTCAACCTGCTCCAGCAGACGCTTCTCGAGCTCTGGCTCGGGGACGGCGACGATCTCTGCGTCGTCGGCGACGACTACCAGTCGATCTACGCCTTCACCGGCGCGGGACCCGAGCACCTGCTCGGCGTGCCGGCGCGCTTCCCGCACGCGAGGGTCGTCCGCCTCGAGGAGAACTACCGCTCGACTCCGCAGGTGCTCGCGCTTGCGAACCGCCTCGTGCCGAAGCTCGGCGGGGCGGAGAAGGTGCTCCGCCCGACGCGTCCGGACGGCGCGGAGCCGGTCGTCGCCGCGCACGTGTCGCCGGCGACCGAGATCGCGGCGATCGTCGAGACGATCCGTGCGGCGGACGTGCCGCTCGAGGAGATCGCGATCCTCTCCCGCACGAACGCGCGCCTGACCGACTTCGAGGAGGCGCTGCACGAGGCCGGCCTTCCGTTCCAGGGCTCGTCGCTGCTCGACCGCGACGCGGCGCGCCGGCTCGTCCGCCGGCTCGAGCGCAGCGACCGCGACGCGGCGGGTGCCGTGCGCGCGGCGGCGCTCGAGGCCGGCTGGCTCGAGCAGCTGCCGGACAAGCTCGGCGAGCGCGAGCTCGTGCGCCAGACCGACCTTGCGCGGCTCGTCGCGCTCGCGGACGCGTTCGCCGGCGACGCCGCCGCGTTCGTCGCCGAGCTGCGGCGGCGCTTCGACCCCGGCGGCGAGGGCGCGCGCGGCGTCAACCTGCTGACGCTGCACAAGGCGAAGGGCCTCGAGTTCGACACCGTCTTCATCCCGCGCCTCGAGGAGAAGGAGCTGCCGTCGCGCCAGGCGCGCACGCCGGACGAGATCGACGAGGAGCGGCGGCTCCTCTACGTCGGCATGACGCGCGCGAAGCGCACGCTGTGGCTCACGTGGTCGGGCAAGCGCTCGCGCTTCCTCCTCGAGCTCGGCCACCTGCCGGGGGTGCCGGACGCGCCGAGGGCCGCGCGCGAGTGGACACCGGTCGGAGAGCGGCTACGCGCGTGGCGGCTCGAGCGTGCGCGTGAGGACGGCGTGCCGCCGTACGTCGTCTTCCACGACACGGTCCTGCACGCGATCGCCGACGCCCGGCCGGCGTCGCTCGGCGAGCTGTCCCAGATCGCGGGCGTGGGCCCGTCGAAGCTCGAGCGATACGGCGACGCCGTTCTCGATCTGCTCTAGGAGCGGGTCGCCGAGACCTCCTGGACCTCGGCGACCGCGCCCCGGCCGCGGTAGCGGCGGACGAGCTTGGCGACTCCCTTGACGAGGAACGGGATGACGACGAACACAGTGCGACTCCTTTCGCCGGGCGGTGCCTTTCACCCATGGTCGCCGCCCCGTCGGCCGCTCCGGTAGTGGAGCCCGTCAGGACTTCCGCATGACGTGCGTCACATCAATAGCGTTAGGCCCGTGGAGTACGTGAACCTCGGTCGGACGGGCCTGCGCGTGTCGCGCGTGTGCCTGGGGATGATGAGCTTCGGGCCGCACCCGGACCGGCCGTGGGCGCTCGACGAGGCGGCGGCGGAGCCGATCGTCCGCTACGCCGTCGAGAGCGGCATCGTCTTCTTCGACACCGCCGACGTCTACAACGGCGGCCAGAGCGAGGTCATCACGGGCCGGCTGCTGCGGAAGCTCTTCGGGACGCGCGAGGAGTACGTCGTCGCGACGAAGGTGCACGGACGGACGATGCCGGGCGAGAACGGCGCCGGCCTCTCCCGCAAGCACGTCCTCGCGTCGATCGACGCGTCCCTCGAGAGGCTCGGGCTCGACTACGTCGACCTGTACCAGATCCACCGCTGGGATCCGCGCACGCCGATCGAAGAGACGATGGAGGCGCTGCACGACGTCGTCCGGGCCGGAAAAGCGCGCTACATCGGCGCGAGCAGCATGTACGCCTGGCAGTTCGCCAAGGCGCAGTCCGCGGCGTCGACGCGGTTCGTGTCGATGCAGAACCACTACAACCTCGTCTACCGCGAGGAAGAGCGCGAGATGATCCCGCAGTGCATCGACCAGGGCGTCGCCGTGCTGCCCTGGAGCCCGCTCGCGCGCGGCCTGCTGGCGGGCAACCGCACGCGCGCGGGCGACCGGCTCACGACGCGCGCGCAGACGGACTCGTTCGGCGACAGCCTCTACACGCCCGAGGTCGACTTCGCCGTCGTCGACCGCGCCGCCGAGGTCGCGGCCGCGCGTGGCGTGCCGGCGGCGCAGGTCGCGCTCGCCTGGCTGCTGCACAAGCCGGGCGTGACGGCGCCGATCGTCGGCGCGACGAAGCTCGAGCATCTGCAGGACGCGATCGCGGCCGAGCGGCTGGCTCTCGACGCCGTCGAGATCGCGCGGCTCGAGGAGCCGTACGTGCCGCACGCGGTCTCAGGACACGCGTAGCCAGGCGTCGACGGCGGCCGCGCACTTGCGGCCCTCCTCGATCGCCCACACGATGAGCGACTGGCCGCGGCGCGCGTCGCCGGCGGCGAAGACACCCGGCACCGATGTCGCATAGCTCGCCGCGTCGACGTTCCCACGCGCGTCGCGGGCGACTCCGAGCGCGTCGAGGAGTCCCGGCTCGGGCCCGGTGAAGCCCATCGCGAGCAGCACGAGCCCGGCGGGCTGCGCCTCCTCGCTGCCGGGCAGCGGGTCGAACGGGGGCACGCCGTTGTTCCGCATCCACTGGATCTCCTGCACGCGGCCGTTGCCGCTGAGACCCGTCGTCGAGACGGCGAAGCTCCGCGACCCGCCCTCCTTCAGCGCGTACGACGTCCGCAGCTTCATCGGCCAGAGCGGCCACGGCGTGACGTCGTCGGGGCGATGCTCCGGCGGCTCGCCGAGGAGCTCGACCTGCGTCACCGATGCGGCGCCCTCGCGGTGGGCGCTCGCGACGCAGTCGGCGCCGGTGTCGCCGCCGCCGATGACGATCACGTGGCGCCCCGCCGCCGAGATCGCCGGCTCGGCCGTGCCGGCGACGGCGCGGTTGCGGCCGTACAGGTACTCCATCGCGAAGTGGACGCCGCCGAGGTCCCGCCCCGGCACCGGCAGATCGCGCGGAACGCGTGAGCCGGTGGCGAGCACGACTGCGTCGAAGCCGTCGAGCTGCGCCGGGTCGCCGACCTCGACGCCGTAGCGGAGCTCGACGCCCTCGGCCGTGAGCTGCGCGAGGCGGCGCTCGATGACGCGCTTCTCGATCTTGAAGTCCGGGACGCCGAAGCGGAGCAGTCCGCCGGCCGCCTCGTCACGCTCGAAGACGGTGACGAGATGTCCCGCGCGGTTCAGCTGCTGCGCGCACGCGAGGCCCGACGGGCCGGAACCGACGACCGCGACCGAGCGGCCGGTGCGCGTCCGCGGCGGCTGCGGCACGATCCAGCCCTCGTCCCAGCCGCGCTCGACGATCGTGTGCTCGATCTGCTTGATCGTCACCGCGTTGCCCTCGTCGATCTCGAGCACGCAAGCCGCCTCGCACGGCGCGGGGCAGAGGCGGCCCGTGAACTCGGGGAAGTTGTTCGTGCGGTGCAGCTGGTCGAGCGCCTCGCGGAAGCGGTCGCGATACACGAGGTCGTTCCAGTCCGGGATGAGGTTCCCGAGCGGGCAGCCGTTGTGGCAGAACGGCACGCCGCACTCCATGCAGCGCGCCCCCTGCGCGCGCAGCGTCGCGAGCGGGAGCGGGACGACGAACTCGCGGTGATCGTGCACGCGCTCGGCCGGCGCGCGTTCCGACGTCTCCGCGCGCGCGATCTTCAGGAAGGCGCCGAGCGCGCCCATCAGGCGGCCGCCTCTTCCGTCTCGCGCGTGAAGAAGCCGTCCCCGCTCGCGGAGACCATCTCCGACTCGAGCGCGGCGCGGTACTCGTGCGGCATCACCTTCACGAACGTGTCGAAGTCCACCGCAAGCGTCGACCCCGTGCGCTCGCGATGCTCGTCGACGAGCGCCTGCACGACGCGCACGTCGTCGGCGTCGAGCTCCTCCAGCCCGACCTGCTCGTGGTTGCACCGCTCGGCGAACCGCCCGTCCCCGTCGAGGACGTACGCGATGCCGCCGCTCATGCCGGCGGCGAAGTTCCGGCCCGTCGGGCCGAGCACGACGACGACGCCGCCCGTCATGTACTCGCAGCCGTGGTCGCCGACGCCCTCGACGACGGCGGACGCGCCCGAGTTGCGAACGGCGAACCGCTCGCCGACGAGGCCGCGGAAGAAGGCGCGGCCGTTCGTCGCGCCGTAGAGGATCGTGTTGCCGGCGATGACGTTCTCCTCGGCGCGGAACATCGCGCCTTCGGGCGGGCGCAGCGCGAGCACGCCGCCGGAGAGCCCCTTGCCGACGTAGTCGTTCGCGTCGCCGTACAGCGTCAGCTCGATGCCGGGCGCGAGCCACGCGCCGAACGACTGCCCCGCCGAGCCGCGGAACGTCAGCCGGATCGAGCCCGGCGGCAGGCCGCCGGCGCCGTGCTCCTTCGTGACGAGGTGCGAGAGAATCCCGCCGACCGTCCGGTTGCCGTTGCGGATCTCGACGTCGCCCTCGGTGCGGCCGACGAGCGTCCAGTCGAGCGCGTCGTCGAGCGCGGGCTCCTGCGCATGCGTGCGGCGGAGCGGCGATCCGTCGGGGACGCGGAGGAGGTGCGTGAGGTCGACGCCGCGCTCCTGCCATTGCGTCAGCGCGTCGTCGGCGTCGAGGAGGTCGACGCGGCCGACGAGATCCTCGAAGCGCGCGACGCCGAGCTGCGCCATGAGCGCGCGCACCTCTTCCGCGACGAAGAAGAAGAAGTTGACGATGTGCTCCGGCTTGCCTGCGAAACGCTCGCGGAGCACGGGATCCTGCGTCGCGATGCCGACCGGGCACGTGTTCAGGTGGCAGGCGCGCATCATCACGCAGCCGGACGCGATGAGCGGTGCGGTCGCGAAGCCCATCTCGTCGGCGCCGAGCAGTGCCGCGACGACGACGTCCCGGCCGGTCTTCAGCTGCCCGTCCGTTTGCACCCAGATGCGCGAGCGCAGGTCGTTGAGCACGAGCGTCTGCTGCGTCTCGGCGAGCCCGATCTCCCACGGCACGCCCGCGTGGAGGATCGAGGAAACGGGCGACGCGCCCGTGCCGCCGTCGTGGCCGGAGATGAGGACGTGATCCGCGCCCGCCTTCGCGACACCGGCGGCGACCGTGCCGACACCCACCTCGGCGACGAGCTTCACCGAGATGCGCGCGGCGGGATTCGCGCAGCGCAGGTCGTAGATGAGCTGCTTCAGGTCCTCGATCGAGTAGATGTCGTGGTGCGGCGGGGGCGAGATGAGCCCGACGCCGGGCGTCGTCATCCGCACGGAGGCGATGTACCGGTCGACCTTGTGGCCGGGCAGCTGACCGCCCTCGCCGGGCTTCGCGCCCTGCGCCATCTTGATCTGGATCTCGTCCGCGTTCGCGAGGTAGTGCGCGTTGACGCCGAAGCGGCCCGACGCGACCTGCTTGATCTTCGAGCGGCGCTCGTCGCCGTAGCGCACCGGGTCCTCGCCGCCCTCGCCGGTGTTCGAGCGGCCGCCGAGCCGGTTCATCGCCGTCGCGAGCGTCTCATGCGCCTCGCGCGAGATCGACCCGAGCGACATCGCACCCGTGGAGAACCGCTTGACGATCTCCGCCGCCGGCTCCACGTCCTCGATCGGGACCCCTTCTTTGGGGAAGCGGAACCGCAGCAGTCCGCGCAGCGTGGAGCGGCGCGCCGCGTCGGCGGTCGCCGCGCGGGAGTACTGCTCGAATGTCTCTGCGCGGCCGGACCGGACGGCGTGCTGGAGGAGGGAGATCGTCTCCGGGTTCCACTGGTGATGCTCGCCGTCGCGCCGCCACGCGTACAGCCCGATCACCGGCAGCAGGTCGTCGGCCGCGCCGGGGTAGGCGCGCGCGTGGCGCGTGAGCGCGCCGTCGGCGATCTCGCGCAGCCCGATGCCGCCGATGCGGGACGGCGTGGCGGTGAAGTAGCGCTCGACGACCTCCGGGGCGAGCCCGACGGCTTCGAAGATCTGCGCGCCGCAGTACGACGGGATCGTCGAGATCCCCATCTTCGATATCACCTTGAGCAGGCCCTTGCCGATCCCCTTCACGGCGCGCGCCCGTGCCTGCTCCGCCGTCATCCCCTCGGGCAGCCAGCCGAGCTCGGCGAGCTCGCCGAGCGTCTCGAGCATGAGGTACGGGTTGACGGCGGCGGCGCCGTACCCGACGAGAACGGCGATCGAGTGCACGCTGCGCGGCTCGCCCGACTCCACCACGATGCCGGCCTGGAGGCGCGTTCCCTCGCGGACGAGGTGGTGGTGCACGGCGGCGGTCGCGAGCAGCGACGGGATCGGCACGCGCTCCGGCCCGGCGCCGCGATCGGAGAGGACGAGGATGTTCGCTCCGCCGGCGAGCGCGTCGTCCGCGTCGGCGCAGATGCGGTCGAGCGCACACCGAAGGCCGTCGGCTCCTTCGTCGAGCGGCCACGTCGTGTCGACCGTGTGCGCGCGGAAGACGTCCGACTCGACCTGGCGCAGCCGCTCGAGCTCGTCGTCGCGCAGGATCGGGTTCTCGATCACGAGCTGGCGCGCGTGCTCGGGCGTCTCGTCGAGCAGGTTGTGCTCGGAGCCGACGCTCGCCTGCACGCTCATGACGACCGACTCGCGGATCGAGTCGATCGGCGGGTTCGTCACCTGCGCGAACAGCTGCTTGAAGTACGAGTAGAGCAGCGGCTTGCGCGCGGAGAGGACGGCGAGCGGCGTGTCGTTGCCCATCGACCCGACCGCCTCCTCGGCGTTGCGCGCGAGCGGGGCGAGCATGACGGTCATGTCCTCCTGCGCGTAGCCGAAGAGAAGCTGCCGGCGGCGCAGCGGCTCGGTCGGCGCCGGCGGCGCGACGCGGGGCGGCGGCAGGTCGGACAGGTGCCGGACGTTCTCCTCGTACCAGCGCGCGTACGGCTGCTGTCCTGCGACGCGCGCCTTCAGCTCGCCGTCGGGGACGATCCGTCCCTCGTCGAGGTCGACGAGAAAGAGCTTCCCGGGCTGCAGGCGCCCCTTGCGGACGACCTTCTCCGGCGGATCGGGGAGCACGCCCGTCTCGGAGGCGAGGACGACCCAGCCGTCGGCGGTCTCGTACCAGCGCCCGGGACGGAGGCCGTTGCGGTCGAGCGTCGCGCCGATGACGCGCCCGTCGGTGAATGCGATCGCGGCGGGCCCGTCCCACGCCTCGGTGAGGCACCCGTGGTAGTCGTAGAAGCCGCGCAGCGCCTCCGGCGGCGCCGCCTCGGGGATCATCATCATGAGCGCGTGCGGCAGCGAGCGCCCGGCGAGCACGAGCAGCTCGAGCACGTTGTCGAACGTCGCGGTGTCGGAGCCCGCGGGACGGATGACGGGAAGGACCTTCTGCAGGTCGTCGCCGAAGAGCTCGGAGGCGAGCTGCGACTCGCGCGCGCGCATCCAGTTGACGTTGCCGCGCAGCGTGTTGATCTCACCGTTGTGGGCGACCATCCGGTAGGGGTGCGCGAGCTCCCAGCTCGGGAACGTGTTCGTCGAGAACCGCGAGTGCACGAGCGCGAGCGCGCTCTCGAACCGCCAGTCGCGCAGGTCGGGATAGAAGCACGCGAGCTGCGGCGCGGTGAGCATCCCCTTGTAGACGAGCGTGCGCGACGACAGGCTCGGGATGACGAGCTCCGGCCCGGCGGCCAGCTCGGCGACGCGCCGGATGACGTACAGCTTGCGCTCGAACGCGTCGCTGTCGAGCCCCTCCGCCGCGACGACGAACTGGCGGATCCGCGGCATGACGCCGCGCGCGGTGTGGCCGACGTGCCGGTCGTCGACGGGAACGTCGCGCCAGCAGACGAGGCGCTGCCCCTCCTGCTCGATCGCCGCTTCGATCGCGTCGCAGCGTTCGCCGAAGCACGTGCCGACGCCGTACAGGCCCGGGGGCGGCAGCGCGCCGCCGAGCTCCCCGCGGAAGAACGCGTCCGGGACCTGCACGAGGATCCCGGCGCCGTCGCCGGAGTCCTTGTCGGCGCCCGCGGCGCCGCGATGCTCGAGGCTCGCGAGCGCGGCGAGCGCGCGCTCGATCGTCTCGTGGCTCCGCACGCCGTCCGGACGCACGACGAACGCGACGCCGCACGAGTCATGCTCGAACGACGGGTCGTACAGTCCTGTTTTCGGGTGCGGCACGGGCAACTCCGGAGGAGAAGGGATCCGCCTTGTGTGGCTAGTCGGCGGCGGCGGGAAGAGAAGGCCGACTAGCGCGTAGGCTTGCGCGGCGCGGCAAAGACGAGCGAAATCGGGTTCAGCAGGCTCGTCGGGCGCGGCATCGGACTACTGACCCTAGCGAGATGCACGCACGTCCCCCATCGGTGTTCTCCGGTTAAGGCGTTGGCTTGCGGCAGTGGGTTTCGGTCTGGTTGCCCATGAAGCCCGCCCGGCTGACGGAGACGCAGCCGGGCGGGTGATGCGACGCGCTGCGGAAGGCGAGGCCGAGCGGCACGGCGGCGATTCCGAGCACGCCGGCGGCGGCGATGAGCCGGAGGTCGCGCCGATCGACCCGCCGGCGGAGGCGGGCGCTCTCCGCCGGCATCAGGTCGACCCGAAGGCCAGGGCGACGCCGCGCGGAAGGACCACCACCGGGCACTGGGCGAGCTCGATGAGGTACTCGGCGGCGGCGCTGATCGTCACGCGGCCGCCGACTGTGCCGGGCTTCGACCCGACGACGAGGAGGTCGGCGTCCCGTCCGGGGCGGTCGGCGACCGTCGCCCCCAGTGCGCGCGCGAGCGCCTCGGCCGTCTCGCGCGCGCACGGGTCGCCGTCCTCGCTGATTGCGGCGACCGTCCCCACCGTGTGCCCGTTCGCTGCGAAGCCGGCCGGCGCGAAGGCGAGCGCCACCGGCCCGCCCTCGAGCAGGCGGCGGGCCGTTGCCTGCGGGTCGACGTGGCCTTTCGCGGTGCGGTACTCCGACCCGAACACGATCAGGTCGGCGCTCTGCGCGACGGCGAGGTCACGCAGCCCGTTCGCCGTCGAGGCGCTCTCGACGATGTGGAACGGGATGCCCTCCGGGACGTCGCGGACGCTCTCACCCTCGTGGCTGACGTACGCGAGCTCGAGCGACGCGCCCGCGCCGGCCAGTACCTGGCCGAGCGCGAGCGCGTCGCGGTCGTTCTCCGTCCCGTCGTAGGAGACGAGGATCGTGGTCACGTGGCCGGCGCCGTCTCGCTCGGGGCGGCGGCCGCATGGGCCGGGATGCCGGACGGGAACGCAAGCGACGGGATGTCGGACGGGTACACCTCGTGGCCGTGGACCGCGAGATCGCCCATCTCCATGTCCGCCTCGCTCATCCGTAGGGGCACGAAGAGGCCCACGAATTTGAGCAGCACGAACGTGACCGCGCCCGAGAAGACGATCACCCAGGCCGCGGCTATCGCCTGCCATTTGAGCAGGTGCAGGCCGCCGGTGACCGACACCCCCGGGACGATCTGCATCGCGGAGTCGGCGAGCAGCCCGGTGAGGAGGCCGCCGAACAGGCCGGCGAAGCCGTGCGTGTAGATGACGCCGAGCGTGTCGTCGACGCTGCGGAACGGGCGCAGCAGCGCGACGTAGTTGTAGGCGACGTAGACGAGGATCGAGGCGATGACGCCGATGGCCATCGCGCCCCAGCCGTTGACGAAGCCGGCTGCCGGGGTGATCGCGACGAGGCCGACGATCATGCCGTTGACGCTACCGAGGAGCGACGGCTTCCGCTTCGTCGCGTAGTCGCAGGCGACCCACGTGAGGAACGCGACGGCGGTGGCGAGGTTCGTGTTCAGCACGGCCGCGGACGCATCCGCGCCGGCGTTGTACGGGTCGCCGCCGTTGAAGCCGTTCCAGCCGAGCCACAGCAGGCCGGCGCCGACGGCGACCATGGCGAGGTTGTTCGGAGCGTCGATCTCACGGTCGCGCGCGAGCCTCGGCCCGATCACCCAGGCGGCGACGAAGCCGGAGATGCCGGCGGAGAGGTGGATGACATAGCCGCCGCTGAAGTCGACGGCGCCCTTGTGTGCGAGGTAGCCGCCGCCCCAGAGGAGGAAGGCGTTGATCGTGTAGACGCAGGTTCCCCACAGGACGACGAACGGGATCCACGCCTTGAAGTTCACACGGCCGAGCACCGATCCCAGCATGAGGATCGGCGTGATCGCCGCAAAGACGAACTGGAAGTAGACGAGGGAGGAGGACGGGAAGTCTGTCTTCCCGACGAGCGGGATGTTCCCCTGCCCCTGCAGGTTCTTGTGGTCGAGCACGCTCCCCGGCTGCCCGATGAAGTTGCCGAAGAAGCCCGAGTGCGACAGGCCGTGCCACGGGTTCCCGAAGCCCATCTTGTAGCCGTAGAGCACCCACTCCACGAGCACGAGCGCGAACGCGATGAAGGCCAGCATCATGCTGTTCACCGACCAGCGCTTCTGCATGACGCCGCCGTAGAGGACGACCAGGCCGGGGACGCTCATGAGCCCGACGAGCGTCGCTGCCGTCAGCTGCCACGAGTTGTCGCCCGGGTTCAGCCACTGCGGGTACAGCATCGTCTCTCCCCTCGTTTCTCCAACAAAAAAAGCCCCAGGACTCGTCGGAGTCCTGAGGCGTCACTGCCTCCGCGCCGGGCATCGATGCCCACCGCGTGCCACGACCCTAGGGAGGGGGTCGGACGGCGTCAAGGAGAAAACCGCGCAACGTCCGATTTGACAAGCGCGGCTCGCGCATGCACCCTAGGGGAGCGATGACGACCGCGCTGACACGCATCCCCGCACCCCGGACAGGGTTTGCGGTCGCGTGCGCGCTGATTCTCTTCGTCGTCATCTTCATTCTCCCCTAACGGGGAGATACACGAACACGCGCCTCGCACAGGCGCATACGCCGACCTCACCGCACCACAGGTGCGACCTCTCTCGCGGAGCAAGGAGGAAGTGTTCGTGTCCGTTCGTCGCAGGATCTCGATCTTCGATACGACATTGCGTGACGGCGAGCAATCGCCGGGCATCGCGCTGCAGCCGATCGAGAAGGCGGCGATCGCGGAGCAGCTGGAGCGACTCGGAGTGGACGTCGTCGAGGCCGGCTTCCCCGGCGCTTCGCCCGGCGACTTCGAGGGCGTGCGCTCGGTGGCGGCCGCCGTCGAGCGGCCGGTCGTGGCGGCCTTCGCCCGTGCCGTCCGCGAGGACGTCGACGCCGCGGTCGAGGCGCTCGCGGGCGCCGGCAGGTCGCGCATCCACATCGTCCTCGCCACGAGCGCCCTCCACATGGAGCGCAAGCTCGGCCTCGAGCCGGCGGAGGTCGTGCACCGGGCGCGCTGGGCGGTCGCGTATGCGGCCGAGCAGGTGGACGAGGTCGAGTTCTCGTGTGAGGACGCGACCCGCTCCGATCCCGACTTCGTGGCGCGGGTCTGCCGCGCGGTGATCGCGGCCGGGGCGTCGGTCGTCAACCTCCCCGACACCGTCGGCTACGCGCTCCCGCACGAGTACGCCGGCTTCCTCGCCGCCGTCCGCCGCCGGTGCCCCGAGCTCCGGCGCGTGACGCTCTCGGCCCACTGCCATGACGACCTCGGGCTCGCGGTCGCGAACACGCTCGCCGCCGTCCAGGCCGGTGCCCAGCAGGTCGAGTGCACCGTGAACGGGATCGGCGAGCGCGCGGGCAACGCGTCGCTCGAGGAGGTCGTCGTCGCGCTCAAGCTCAAGGGCGAGCAGCTCGAGGCGGAAACGGGCATCGAGACGACGCAGCTCGCCGCCTCGTCGCGCCTCGTCTCCGAGCTGACGGGCTATGCAGTCCCGCGGAACAAGGCGGTCGTCGGCGCGAACGCCTTCGCGCACGAGGCCGGCATCCACCAGGACGGGATGCTCAAGGACGCGCGGACGTACCAGATCATCGATCCGGAGGACGTCGGCGTCCACATGACGCTTCCGCTCGGCAAGCACTCCGGCCGGCATGCGTTCGCGCAGGCGTGCACGGAGAGAGGGATGCGGCTGAGCAGGGACGAGCTCGAGGCCGCGTTCCGGCGGTTCAAGGAGCTGGCGGACACCGCCGGCGCCGTACCCGTCGAGGCCGTGTTCGAGGGGGTGACGGCGTGAGCCCCACACGCACCGTTGCCTGCCTCACCGGCGCCGGCACCGCTCCCGAGCTGATGGCGGAGGCGCTCCACGCGCTCGACGCGGTGGCGCGCGTCCACGGCTTCTCGTTCGAGCAGGTGCATGCGCCGTTCGGCGGCGTCGCGCTCGCGCGGCTCGGCCAGGCCGTCCCCGCGAGCACGCGCGACACCGTGCTCGGCGCCGACGCGGTGCTCGTCGCCGGCGCGGACGAGCCGGCGCTCGACGACGTGATGGCGGAGCTCGACCTCCGGGCGCGAGTGACCCGCGTGCGCTTCGGCCAGCACGACGACGTCGCCTTCGTCACCGCGATGAAGCCCGATGCGGCCGAGTGGGCCGTGGAGCGGGCGTACGCGCTCGCCGAGTCGCGGAGCATGCGCCTCGCCTGCGTCGGCGACAGCGGCTGGTGCGAGCTCGTCGACACGGCCGCAGCCGGTCACGAGCACGTGCGGGTCGAGCACGTCTCGCCGAAGGACGCGATGCCGTTCGCCGCGTTCAACCCCGGACGCTTCGACGTCGTCGCCGTCGCGCCGGCCTGGGCGGAGGGAATGGTCGAGATCGCAGCCGCGGCCGCCGCGCATCGGGTCGCCGCGCACGCGCTGCTCGCCGAGCACGGGCCGAGCCTGTTCGTCCCGTCGCCCGACGGCGGCTTCGCGCTTGCCGGACAGGGGATCGTCAACCCGAGCAGCATGCTGCTCGCGGCGGCGCTCATGCTCGAGCACGGTCTCGGGCAGCGGGCGGCGGCGGCGACGCTCGCCGGCGCCGTCTCGGCGGCGCTCGTCGAGACGCCGCGGGCCTCGATCCTGCTCCGCCCCGGCTCGACGACCCGCGAGTTCACGCATCGCGTGCTCGCCGGCTTCCAGATCGCGAACCGGAACGCCGAGTTCTGGCCGGAGACGGTATGAAGGGCAACGGGGCAGACGCGATCCTGCGGTCCCTCGAGGCGGAGGGGGTGGACGTCGCCTTCGGACTGCCCGGAGGCGCCATCCTTCCGCTCTACGACGCGTTCGCCCGCGGGACGACCGTCCGGCACGTGCTCGCGCGGCACGAGCAGGGCGCCGGCCACATGGCCGAGGGCTACGCCCGCGCGTCCGGGCGGACCGGCGTCGCCATCGCGACCTCAGGGCCGGGCGCGACGAACCTCGTCACGCCGATCGCCGACGCATGGATGGACTCGACGCCGCTCGTGTGCATCACCGGACAGGTGCGGTCGAGCCTCATCGGCAGCGACGCGTTCCAGGAATGCGACATCACCGGGATCACGATCCCGATCGTCAAGCACTCGTGGCTCGTCCAGGACGTCGAGGAGCTCCCGCACGTCCTCAAGGCTGCATTCCACGTTGCGCGGACGGGCCGCTGCGGGCCGGTGCTCGTCGACGTCCCGCGCGACATCCAGGAAGCCGCACTCGATTTCTCCTACCCCGACGACGTGTCCCTCCCCGGATGGAAGCCGCCCCGTCGCGGCCACGAGCGGCAGATCTCGGCTGCCGCTCAGGCCGTTGCCGCGGCGGAGCGGCCCATCCTCTACGTCGGCGGGGGCGTGCTCAACGCCGACGCGACCGCGGAGCTGCTCACGCTCGCCGAGCGTGCGCGGCTCCCGGTCGTGACGACGCTGATGGCGAAGAGCGCCTTCCCGGAGACGCACGAGCTGCACGCCGGCTGGCCCGGGATGCACGGGCCCAAGTGGTCGAACTGGGCGCTGAACAAGGCCGATCTCATCGTCGCCGTCGGCGCGCGCTTCGACGACCGGGTGACGGGGAAGGTCTCCGCGTTCGCGCCGGGCGCGCGGGTCGTCCATCTCGACGTCGACGCCGCCGAGATCTCGAAGATCCGCCATGCCGACGTCCCGGTCGTCGGCCCGCTCAAGCCGGTGCTCGCCGCGCTCGACCGCCTGCTCGCAGAGCAGCCGAGCACGCGGACCACCGAGCCGTGGCTCCGGCAGATCGCCGAATGGCGCGACCAGTTCCCGCTCCGCTACAGCGGCGAGGGAGACATGCTCAAGCCGCAGCTCGTGCTCGAGACGCTCCAGCAGCTGACCGCCGGGCGCGACGACATCGTGTGGACGACGGGCGTCGGCCAGCACCAGATGTGGGCGATGCAATACCTCCGGTGCGACCGGCCGCGGACGTTCATCACCTCCGGCGGCCTCGGGACGATGGGGTACGGCGTTCCGGCCGCCGTCGGGGCGAAGGCTGCCCGGCCGGATGCGACGGTCGTGTGCGTCGACGGCGACGGCTGCTTCCAGATGACGCAGCAGGAGCTCGCGACGTCGGTGCTCGAAGACCTGCCGATCGTCGTCGTCATCGTCAACAACGGCTACCTCGGCATGGTGCGCCAGTGGCAGGACATGTTCTTCGAGGAGCGCTTCTCGCAGATCAGCCTCACGCACACCGTCCCCGACTACGCGGCGCTCGCCCGCGCGTACGGCGCGGAGGGCTTCACCGTCGAGCGCGAGGACGACCTCGAGGGCGCGCTCGCCGAGGCGCTCGCGTGCGGGCGGACCGCCGTCGTCGACGCCCGCGTCGACCCGCGCGAGCACTGCTTCCCGATGATCCCGGCCGGTGCGGCCGCGCTCGATCTCGTCGAGTGGGAGGATGCGAACGAGGAGGTGATCGCGTGAGGCATACGCTCTCCGTGCTCGTCGAGAACAAGCCGGGCGTGCTCACGCGCATCACGAGCATGTTCACGCGCCGCGGCTACAACATCGAGAGCCTCGCCGTCGGCCCGACGGAGCGCCACGACGTCTCGCGCATCACGCTGCGCGTCGACTGCGAGACGAGCCCGCTCGAGCAGATCGAGAAGCAGATGCACAAGCTCGTCAACGTCCTGCGCGTCTCCGAGCTCCGGCCGGGCGAGTCGATCGAGCGCGAGCTCGTCCTCATGAAGGTCGCCGCGCCGCCGGCGAAGCGCGCCGAGCTCATGGCGCTCGGCGAGGTGTTCAACGCACGCATCGCCGACCTCGGCCCGGACTCGATCGTGTTCGAGCTCGTCGGGCTGCCCGAGGACGTGGACTCGTTCGAGGAGCTCGTCCGCCCGCACGGCCTGCAGGAGCTCGTCCGCACCGGGCGCATCGGCCTCGGCCGGGCGCAGAAGCCCAACCCCAACCGCCCACGGCAGCACGTGCTCGCATGAATGCACGCCGGTGCCAGGCACCCGAGTTTCGCGAAGCGGGCGCAAAGGGCGAAAACCTGGTGCCTGGCACCGGACAACTCTGAAAGGAATACGACTTCGATGGCAACCATTCATCGCACCGAGGACACCGGCCTCCTCACCGGCACCGTCGCCGTCGTCGGCTACGGCAGCCAGGGGCATGCGCACGCGCTGAACCTCAGGGACTCCGGCGTCTCCGTCGTCGTCGGCCTGCGCGAGGGCAGCCCCTCGAAGGACGCCGCCGAGGAGGCGGGCCTCGAGGTGCGCTCGATCGCGGACGCCGTCCGCGGCGCTCAGGTGGTGGCGCTGCTCCTGCCCGACCACGTGCAGAAGGGCGTCTGGGACGAGCATGTCGCGCCGAACCTCGACCCCGGAGCCGCGGTCCTGTTCGCGCACGGCCTCAACATCCACTTCGGGCGCATCGCGCCGGCGGCCGGGCACGACGTGATCATGGTCGCGCCGAAGGCGCCGGGGCATCGCGTGCGCGAGCTCTACGTGTCCGGCGCCGGCACCCCGGGGCTCGTCGCCGTGCACGAGGACGCGAGCGGCAGCGCGCTCGAGCTCGCGCTCGCGTACGGCGCAGGTATCGGCTGCGGCCGCGTGGGGCTCCTCGAGACGACGTTCGCCGAGGAGACCGAGAGCGACCTCTTCGGCGAGCAGGCCGTTCTCTGCGGCGGCGTCCCGGCGCTCGTGCAGGCCGGCTTCGACACCCTCGTCGAGGCGGGTTACCAGCCGGAGATCGCGTACTACGAGTGCCTGAACGAGCTGAAGCTCATCGTCGACCTGCTCTACCAGGGCGGGCTCGAGTACATGCGCTACTCCGTCTCCGACGTCGCCGAGTACGGCGACCTCTCGCGCGGGACGCGCGTCGTCGACGACCGCGTGCGCGAGACGCTGCGCACGATCCTGAAGGAGATCCAGAGCGGCGCCTTCGCGGACGAGCTCTTCGCCGACGACGAGGCGGGACGGCCGCGCTTCGCGGAGCTGCGCAAGGCCGGCGAGGAGCGCGCGCAGGAGATGGAGCGCGTCGGCAAGGAGCTGCGGTCGCTCGCAGGGGTGGAAGGACTGCTTGGCGTCCGTTGACGTCGGCATCGGGCTGCTCGGGTACGGCACCGTCGGCTCGGCGGTCAACCGGCTGCTCTCCGAGAGCGGCGACGAGATCGAGCGTGCGACCGGCCACCGGTTGCGCGTCGTCCGCGCGCTCGTCCGCGACCCGGGCAAGGAGCGGCCGTTCCCGACCGCGGACGGCGTCCTGACGACGGACTTCGCGGCGTTGCGCGACGACCCGGACGTCGACGTCGTCGCGGAGGTGATGGGCGGGCTCACGCCCGCCGGCGACTACGTGCGCGAGCTGCTGCGCGCCGGCAAGCCCGTCGTCTCCGCGAACAAGCAGCTCATCGCCCGCGACGGGGCGGAGCTGTTCGCGGCCGCGTCCGCCTCGGGCGTACAGCTGCGCTTCGAGGCGTCGGTGTGCGCGGCGATCCCGGTGGTGAAGGTGCTGCGCGAGTCGCTCGTCGTCTCCAACGTGCACCGCGTCCTCGGGATCGTGAACGGCACGACGAACTTCATGCTCTCGCGCATGGAGCACGGCGGCTCGTATGCGGAAGCGCTCGCGGAGGCGCAGGCGCTCGGGTACGCGGAGGCCGATCCGACGGACGACGTGAGCGGAGCCGACGCCGCCGCGAAGATGGCGATCCTCGCCACCGTCGCCTTCGGGTCGCGCGTGCGCTTCGAGGACGTCGAATGCCGGGGCATCGAGGAGATCGAGCCGGCGCACGTCGCCGCGGCGGCGGAGCTCGGCATGGTCGTGCGGCTCGTCGGCATGGCCTCGCTCGTCGACGGCGCCGTCGACGTCCGCGTGCAGCCGGCTCTCGTCGACCGCCGGCACCCGCTGGCCGCCGTCGACGGCGCCTTCAACGCCGTCATGCTCCAGGGCGACGCGATCCGGGAGATCACGCTCGAAGGGCCCGGAGCCGGGGGAATCGAGACGGCGTCCGCCGTCGTCGCCGACCTCGTCAGCGTCGTCGGCACGTCCGGCACCGGTTTCCTCCAGAACGACGCGTGCTGGCGCGAGCTCGAGCTGCTGCCGTCGAGCGAGTGGCGCTCACCCTTCTACGTCCACCTGGAGGTGTCCGACCGGCCGGGTGTGCTCGCGCACGCGGCCAGCCGACTTGCCGCGCACGAGGTCTCCGTCGCCCAGCTCGTGCAGCGGCTCGAGAACGGCTCGGCGACGCTCGAGCTCGTCCTCCACCGCGCCCCGTACGGCGAGGTCGCCGCGGCGCTGCGCGAGATCGCCGCCTTCCCCGAGGTGCTGCGTCCCCCTTTTGCGCTTCCTGTCATCACGGAGCGGTCGGTGTGATCACGCTCGGCGAAGGCAATACGCCGCTGCTGGCGGCGCCGCGGCTGTCAGAGCGGCTCGGCGTCGAGCTGTGGCTGAAGTGCGAGGGCGCGAACCCGACCGGGTCGTTCAAGGACCGCGGCATGGCGCTCGCCGTCACGCGTGCGGTCGAGCGCGGCGCGACCGGCGTCGTCTGCGCCTCGACGGGCAACACCGCCGCATCGGCCGCCGCGTACGCCGCCCGAGCCGGGCTGTCTGCGGTCGTGATCACGCCTCGCGGCGCGGTCGCCCGCGGCAAGCTCGCGCAGGCGAGAGCCGCGGGCGCCGACGTGCGGCAGATCGAGGGGTCGTTCGAGGACGCGCACCGCGAGGCCCGCCGTCTCGCCGAGGAAGAGCGGTACGTCAACGTCAACTCGATCAACCCCGACCGCATCGAGGGGCAGAGCTCCGCGGCGCGGGAGATCCTCGACCAGCTCGGTGGCGTGCCGGACGCGCTCGCGCTCCCGTACGGGGGCGGCGGCAACACCGTCGCGTACTCCGCCGGGTTCGGCGAGCGCCTGCCGCGCTTCGTGCTCGGCGAGGCGTCGCAGCGCGCCGACACGTTCGCGTCCGCAATCCGGATCGTCGAGCCCGTGCATCGCATCGAGGTCGACGACGTGCTCGCCCGGTCACACGGCATCGTCGTGCCGCTCGCCGAGGATGAGCTCGAGGAGGCATGGCGGCTCGTCGCGCGCGAGGAAGGCGTGTTCTGCGAGCCGGCCTCGGCGGCCGGCATCGCCGCGGTCGTCGCATCGGGCGTGACGGGACGCGTCGTGTGCGTCCTCACCGGGCACGGCCTCAAGGATCCGGACGCGACGGAGAGGCTCGCCGCATGAGCATCCACGTGCGTGCGCCTGCGACGTCCGCGAACCTCGGCCCCGGCTTCGACATCGCCGCGGTCGCGTTCGACTTCTGGAACGAGCTCGAGGTCGGCCCCGCGAACGGGCCTGTCGACGAGGACAACCTCGCGGTGCGGGCGTTCGCCCGCTTCGCGCCGCTCGAGGGCCGCTCGTTCAGCTTCGTCGAGCGGATCCCGCGCGCGCGGGGGCTCGGCTCGAGCGCGTCCGCCGTCGCGCTCGGGCTCGTCGCCGGCGCGCTCGCGGCGGGCGTGGAGCCGACCGCGGACGAGCTGCTCGAGGCGGGCGTCGACCTCGAAGGCCATTCCGACAACCTCGCCGCCGCGCTCGCCGGCGGCGTGTGCCTCACATGGGAGGGGCACATCGCACGCGTCGCCGACGACCTGCCGGTCGCCGCGATCGCCGTCATTCCGGAGACCCGCGTCCTCACCGCGTATGCGCGGGGGCTGCTGCCGCAGGCGGTCCCGTTGGAGGACGCGGTATACAGCGCCGGCCGCGCGGCGCTCCTCGGCGCCGCGCTCGCGGCAGGCAGCGCAGAGCTGCTCGCCGCGAGCGCGACCGACCGGCTGCACGAGCCGTACCGCTTGGAGAACGCGCCGCATCTGGCGGCGATCCGCGACGACCTGCCGCGCGGTGCGCTCGGCGCGACGCTCTCCGGCTCCGGCCCCACCGTGCTCGTCTGGGCCGAGCGGGGACGCCAGACCGAGGTCGAGGGCGAGCTCGCGCGCCGCTTCCCGGCGTACGAGGTTCGCCGCCTTCCAGTGTCCGCCGCCGGAGCGGGGCCGGCGTGACCGACCCGTACGCACGCCCGACCGACCCGGCGAAGCGCCGCAGCGCCGCGATCACCGACGGCGTCGACCGCGCGCCCGCGCGCGCGATGCTGAAGGCCATCGGCCTCGACGACGACGCGCTCGCGCGTCCGCTCGTCGGCATCGCGACGACGTGGATCGAGACGATGCCGTGCAACTGGAACCAGCGCGAGCTCGCACGCCACGTCCGCCGCGGGATCCTCGAGGCCGGCGGCACGCCGGTCGAGTTCAACACGATCGCCGTCTCGGACGGCGTCTCGATGGGCACCGAGGGGATGCGCGCTTCGCTCGTGTCGCGCGAGACGATCGCCGACTCGATCGAGCTCGTCGTGCGCGGCCACCTGCTCGACGGCCTCGTCTGCCTCGTCGGCTGCGACAAGACGATTCCCGCCGCCGTGATGGCGCTCGCGCGCCTCGACGTCCCGGGCCTCGTGCTCTACAACGGCTCGATCGCGCCGGGCAGGTTCCGCGGCCGCGACGTCACCATCCAGGACGTCTTCGAGGCGGTCGGCGCCGCCGCCGCCGGAACGATGTCGCACGAGGACGTCCACGAGCTCGAGAACGTCGCCTGCCCCGGAGCCGGGGCGTGCGGCGCGCAGTTCACCGCGAACACGATGGCGATGGTGCTCGAGTTCCTCGGCATCAGCCCGGCCGGGCTCAACGACGTCCCCGCGACGGATCCGGCGAAGAAGGACGCCGCGTATGAAGTCGGCCGCATCGCGATGCGGCTCGTACGCGACGACGTGCGGCCGTCGGAGATCATCACCCGCGAGGCGCTCGAGAACGCCGTCGCCGCCGTCGCCGCCTCCGGTGGCTCGACGAACGGCGTGCTCCATCTGCTCGCCATCGCGCACGAGCTCGACATCCCGCTCGAGCTCGAGGACTTCGACCGCATCGCGGGGCGCACCCCGGTCGTCGCCGACATCAAGCCGGGCGGGCGCTTCGTCGCCGTCGACCTGCACGCCGCCGGCGGCGTCGCCCTCGTCGCGCGCGAGCTGCTCAAGGCGGGGCTCGTGCACGGTGACGCGCCGAACGTCGACGGGCGCTCGCTCGCCGAGGTCGCGGCCGCCGTCGTCGAGACACCGGGGCAGGAGGTGGTCGTGCCCATCGAGCACCCGCTCAAGGCGACGGGCGGCCTTGCCATCCTGCGCGGCAACCTCGCTCCGGGCGGCTGCGTCGTGAAGCTTGCCGGCCACGAGCGGCTGCACCATCGCGGGCCGGCGCGCGTCTTCGACGCGGAAGAGGAATGCTTCGCCGCGGTCAAGGCGCGGTCCATCGAAAAGGGCGACGTCGTCGTCATCCGGTACGAGGGCCCCGCCGGCGGCCCCGGCATGCGCGAGATGCTTCATGTCACCGCGGCGCTCGTCGGCGAGGGGCTGGGGGAGGAGATCGCGCTCATCACCGACGGCCGCTTCTCGGGGGCGACGCACGGGCTCATGGTCGGCCACGTCGCGCCGGAAGCCGCGCGCGGCGGGCCGCTCGCCGCGCTCCGCGACGGTGACGTCGTCGAGATCGACGTCGAGGGACGGCGCCTCCAGGTCGGGCTCACCGACGACGAGATCGCGGCGCGGCTCGCCGACGTCGTGCAGCCGCCGGCGCGGTACACGAAGGGCGTTCTGGCCCGGTACGCCAAGCACGTCTCGTCGGCGTCCGAAGGAGCCGTGCTCGAGTGAGCTTTCTTTTGTATAGTGCGGGCAGCACAACCAGGAGACGGGCGACGCTGTCCGGCTCCGCATCGAGAGAGGCTGAGGGAACCGGCCCTGTGACGCCTCGGCAACCTGCTCCGACGGAGCGTGGTGCCAATCCCGGCTGGATGCCGAGCCACGGACGGAAGGAGTAGGACCAGTGCCCGCCACCGCACTTCGTTGTCGCATCTGCGAGACGCAGCTCGCCCTCGACCCCGTCGGAGTCTGCAATCGCTGCTTCGGACCGCTCGACCCGGTCTACGACCGCGACGAGCAACGCCGCACGGTCAGCCGCGAGTCGATCGAGGCAGGCCCGCCGAACATCTGGCGCTACGCGCAGCTGCTGCCGGTCGCGCCGCCGGCCGAGCAGCGGCTCGCCCCCGGCAACACGCCGCTCGTCGCCGCACCCCGGCTCGCGTCCGCGGTCGGCGTCGGAGAGCTGTGGCTGAAGCTCGACACGGCGAACCCGACGCACTCGTTCAAGGATCGTGTCGTCGCCGTCGCGTGTGCGAAGGCTCTCGAGCTCGGCTACACGACTCTCGCCTGCTCCTCGACCGGCAACCTCGCGAATGCCGTCGCCGCCCGCGCGGCGGCGGAGGGGATCGAGGCCGCCGTGCTCGTTCCCGCCGACCTCGAGCGGGAGAAGCTCGTCGCCACCGCCGTCTACGGCGCGACGATCTTCGCCGTCAACGGCAGCTACGACGACTGCAGCCGGCTGAGCGTCGAGCTGTCGTTCGAGCTCGATTGGGCGTTCGTCAACGTCGAGCTCCGCGCGTACTACGCGGAGGGCTCGAAGACGCTCGCGTTCGAGATCGCCGAGCAGCTCGGCTGGGAGCTGCCGGACGCGGTCGTTGCGCCGATCGCATCGGGCGCGATGTACTCCAAGGTGCATCAGGGCTTCGGCGAGCTGCTCGACCTCGGGCTCGTCGAGGGCGCGCGGCCGCGCGTGTTCGGCGGCCAGGCCGAGGGATGCGCGCCGGTCGCGACCGCGTTCCACGACGGCGGGCGCGTGAAGCCGGTGAAGCCGAACACGATCGCCCGCTCGATCGCCATCGGCAGTCCCGCCGACGGCGATCTCGCCGTCTCCGTCGCGCGCGACTCGGGCGGGGCGATCCACGCCGTCCCCGAGGACGAGATCCCCGAGAACATCAAGCTCCTCGCCGAGACGACGGGTGTCTTCGGCGAGACCGCGCCGGCCGCCGCGCTCGGCGCACTCCGCGAAGCCGTCCGCCGCGGCGAGCTCGGCGAGCAGGATCGCGTCGTCCTGCTCGTCACCGGCGACGGCCTCAAGACGCCCGCGCTCGTCGCCGACCGCTTCGAGCCGGTGCTCGTCGAGCCCGACGCCGACCTCATCCTGGAGAGGCTCGGTGTCGCTGTCTAGCCACCCACACGAAGGAGGTGCGTCATGAGAACCGGTCCGAGGACCGGGTTCCGCTGGACGCCGGAGACGATCGTGTACGCGATCACGCTCTGGTACCGCCTGAACAGCCGGCCGCCGTTCACGCACGAGTGGGACCAGGCGGGGGAGAACCATCCCTCGCGCCAGACCGTCAGCCGTGTCTTCGGGAGCTGGAACGCCGCCATCCACGCCGCCGGCTACACGCCGCGGCCGCGCGGCCGCCAGCCCCGCTCGCTCGTGGAGGGTGCGCTCTCGGATGCCTAGCCCCACTGTCGTGCTCCTGCCCGGCGACGGAGTCGGGCCGGACGTCGCAGCGGAGGCGCGGCTCGTGCTCGAGCTCGTCGCGCCCGACGTCGCGCTCGAGGAGCAGCTGATCGGCGCCGCCGCGATCCGCGCGACCGGCGACCCGCTCCCGGCGGAGAGCCTCGCGGCGTGCCGCGCGGCCGACGCCGTGCTCAAGGGCCCGGTCGGCGATCCGGAGTTCGACGCGGCCGACGTGCGCCCCGAGCAGGGGCTCCTGCGCCTGCGTGCTTCCCTCGATGCGTACGCGAACCTTCGCCCGGCCGTCTCGGCGGACGTCGACATGCTCATCGTGCGCGAGCTCGTCGGCGGTCTCTACTTCGGCGCGAGCGGCGTGCGCGAGGACGGGACGGTGTTCGACACGTGCGAGTACCACCCCGACCAGGTCGAGCGCGTCGTGCGGCGGGCGTTCGCGCTCGCGCAGGGCCGCCGCGGGTTCCTCACCTCGGTCGACAAGGCGAACGTCCTCGAGACGTCGCGCATGTGGCGAAGCGTCGTCGACGCGGTTGCTCCCGAGTATCCGGACGTCCGCGTCGAGCACATGCTCGTCGACAACGCGGCGATGCAGCTCGCGACGTCGCCCGCGCGGTTCGACGTCATCGTCACCGAGAACATGTTCGGCGACATCCTCAGCGACCTCGCCGCTGCGATGACCGGCGGCCTCGGGCTCGCCCCGTCCGCGAGCCTCTCCGATGCCGGCCCCGGGATCTTCGAGCCCGTGCACGGCTCCGCGCCGGACATCGCCGGCACCGGCGCCGCGAACCCGGCGGCCATGCTCCGCTCCACGGCGCTCCTGCTCGAGCACGGCCTCGGGCGGCCCGTTGAGGCGCAGGCGCTCGCCGCTGCGGTCGAGCATGCGCTCGTCGCCGCGCCGACGCCCGATCTCGGCGGCTCGGCCACGACCGCCTCGTTCGGAGCGGAGGTAAGGGAACAACTTTCGTTGACAGGCAGCGCGGCGCGCACGTAGCGTGCAACCGATGGCGCTCGCGCCCGAAGCCGCTTCGCGCACCTCCGTCTCCGACGGCTTCTTCGCGTACGCCTTTATCCGCTAGCCGGCGCTCTCGCTTCCCCGCCGCCGCCGGCTAGCAGACATCTCTTGCGGGACACTCCCCCACTCGTTCGCGAGGAGGACCAGCCATGACAGAGATAACGACGACGATCATGCGAGCCGCCACCGCCAGCAGCTCGACCTGCGAGTGCACGGATCCCATTCCGGTGCAGCGGGCCGAGCGCAAGGGCGCGGCGGTCACCATCTGCCAGCGGTGCGGGCTCCGCGTGCCGCTGCGGCTGCGATGACCGTCGTCGCCTATCCCGGCCCGGCCGGCTCGCACACGGGTGCGGCCGCCGCCACGCTTCACCCGCGGGCGCAGCTGCAGGCGGTCGCCGGCTTCCGGGCGGTCGCCGACGCGGTCACGCACGCCGAAGCCGCGCACGGCGTGCTCCCGATCGAGAGCTCGCTCGTCGGCGCGGTGAACGAGACGCACGACCTGCTGCACGAGGGGTCGATCTCGATCGTCGCCGAGGCCGTCCTCCCGATCAGGCACTGCCTGCTCGCGCGGAACGAGATCGCGCTCGAGGAGATCCGCGTCGTGCGTTCCCACCCGTCCGCGCTCGAGCAGTGCCGGCGGCTCCTCGACCGGCTCCCGAACGCCGTCGCGGTGCCGGCGGCGACGACGGCGGACGCCGCGCGCGAGACGGCGGAGTCCGGGGATGCCGCCGCGGTCGCCATCGCAGGCGTCGAAGCGGCGGCGCTGTACGGGCTCGTCACGCTCCGCGACGACGTCGGCGACGGTCCCGCGTTCACGCGCTTCGTGTCGGTCGCCCCGTACACGTGGCTCGGCGCCGGCCGCGACGATGCGCGGACGGCGTTCTCGTTCGTCACCGACCATCGCCCGGGTGCGCTGCACGCGGCGATCGCCCCGTTCGCGGAGGCCGGGCTCGATCTCGTCCGGCTCGTCTCACGGCCGCTGCCGGCGACGCCGTTCAGCTACCGCTTCGACGCCGTCGTCGCGGGCCATCCGCTCGATCCGAAGGTGCGCCAGGCGCTCGCCGACCTCGCAGAGGTCACGAGCTCGCGACGCATCGTCGGCGTGTACGAGGGGGTGGGGCAATGAGCGCCGAACCCTCGAGCGCCGTGGACGATCCGTACGTCCGCGACGTCCGCCGCGAGATCTCGGATCTCGATCGAGCCCTTGTCGAGCTCGTGAACAAGCGCCTCCGCCTCGTCGCGCGCCTGAAGAAGTACAAGGACGAGCACGGCATCGGCTTCGTCGACCTCGCCCGCGAGGAGTGGATGCTCCAGTACCTGCGCCGCGGCAACCGCGGCCCGCTCTCCCACGAGGGGCTCACCGAGCTCTACCACGAGCTCCTCGATCTGATGAAGCGCGAGGTGCAGAAGCAGCAGTAGTCAGGCGGTGTCGAACGCGCGCGCGGCGGCCTCCTGCTCGGCGCGGATGAGCAGCGCGCGGTTGAGCGCATTGACGACCGCCCGGAGCGACGCGGTGACGATGCTCGCATGGACGGCGACGCCCCACACCGGCTCGCCGTCCACGTCCACCTCGACGTAGGCGGCCGCCATCGCGTCCTCGCCGCGGCTCGTCGCGTGCTCGTGGTAGTCGAGGACGGTCACCGAGTGTTCCGTCGCCTTCCCGAGCGCGTGCACGAGAGCGGCGATCGGTCCGTTGCCCTCGCCCGCGACCTCGACGAGCTCGCCGCCGTCGAGCAGCCGGGCGGTGAGCCGGTCGCCGAGCTCGCTCGCGTCGTGCACGTAGCCGGCGAGCTCGTACGGTGCGCCGACGTCGAGGTACGTCGCCTTGAAGAGGTCGTGGATCTCGTCGGCCGAGAGCTCGCCGCCCTCGGCGTCCGTGACCGCCTGCACCTTCTGCGCCAGCTCGACCTGCAGCCCGCGCGGAAGGTCGAGTCCGTACCGGTCCTCGAGCAGGTACGCGACGCCGCCCTTCCCCGACTGCGAGTTCACGCGGATGATCGCTTCGTACGTTCGGCCGACGTCGCGCGGGTCGATGGGGAGGTACGGGACGTCCCAGACGGAGCCCGCGGGCTGCTGTTGCTGCGCGTGCATGCCCTTCTTGATCGCGTCCTGGTGCGAGCCGGAGAACGCCGTGTACACGAGGTCGCCCGCCCACGGGTGTCTCGGGTGCACGGAGAGCTCGTTGCATTCCTCGACGATTCTCCTCGCCTCGTCGAGCTGCGAGAGGTCGAGGCCGGGATCGACGCCCTGGGTGAGGAGGTTGAGCGCGAGCGTGACGAGGTCGACGTTGCCGGTCCGCTCGCCGTTGCCGAACAGCGTTCCTTCGACCCGTTGCGCGCCCGCCATCAGTCCCAGCTCCGCCGTCGCGACCGCTGTGCCGCGGTCGTTGTGCGGATGGACCGACAGGATGGCCGCGTCGCGCCGCGTGAAGTTCCGCGCGAACCACTCGATCCGGTCGGCGTAAACGTTCGGCGGGAAGTGCTCGACCGTCGTCGGCAGGTTGACGATCATGGGCTCCGCCGCGGTCGGCCCCCATTCCGCGGCGACGGCTTCGCAGATCTCGAGCGCGTACTCGAGCTCCGTGTGGTGGAAGCTCTCGGGCGAGTACTCGAAGCGGACGTTCCCGCCCGAGGCGCCCGCGAGCCGGCGGCACATCTCGGTGCCGCGGACGGCGAGCTCCGTGATGCCGGCCTTGTCGAGCCGGAAGACCACGCGCCGCTGGGTGGTCGAGGTCGAGTTGTAGAGATGGACGATCGCGTCGCGCGCGCCCGCGATCGATTCGAAGGTCCGCTCGATGAGCTCCGGACGCGCCTGTGTCAGCACGGCGATGGTCACGCCGTCGGGGATGAGCTCTTCCTCGATGAGCGCGCGCACGAAGTCGAAGTCGGCCTTCGACGCGGCGGGGAAGCCGACCTCGATCTCCTTGAAGCCGAGCTCGAGCAGGAGCGCGAAGAAGCGGCGCTTGCGGTGGGTGTCCATCGGGTTGACGAGGGCTTGGTTGCCGTCGCGGAGATCGGTCGAGCACCAGATCGGCGCCGCCGTCAAGACGGTGTCGGGCCACCTCCGGTCGGGGAGGTCGACGGTCGCGTACGGCGCGTACTTGTGGAATGGCATCGGCACGGGGCAGCTCCTGAGGGCGCAGTTGTCCTGCAGAACGGGGACGGGTATGTGCGCAGGCAGGCTTCCCCTAGCGGGGAAGGAGGAGGCCGGTCAGGAGGGCCTTCGACTCGTGCACGTTCACAACGCTACGCGATCCGGCACGGCCGGGTGGCGTAAAAACGGACAAAAGCTAGGCGTGCGCCCGCTCGTACGCGGCGATCGCCGGCTCGTCGCGGAGGGTGAGGGCGATCTCGTCCATGCCCTCGAGCAGGCACTCGCGCGTGAAGTCGTCGAGCTCGAACGGGAAACCGCCGGCGGTGCGCTCCTCGAGGTCGACGGTCAGCTCCTCGCCGGCCCGCGCCCGCTCCATCAGCTCGCGTACCTGTTCCTCCGGCAGCACGACGGGGAGCAGGCCGATCTTCAGCGAGTTCTGGCGGAAGATGTCCCCGAACGACGGCGCGACGATCGCCTCGAAGCCGTAGTCCTCGAGCGCCCACGGCGCGTGCTCGCGCGACGAGCCGCAGCCGAAGTTGCGGCCGGCGAGGAGGATGCGCCCCTGCTGGTGGTTCAGCTCGAAGTCCGGGTCCTTGCGCCAGTCGAAGAAGAGGAACTCGCCGAAGCCCGTGCGCTCGATGCGCTTGAGGAACTGCTTCGGGATGATCTGGTCGGTGTCGACGTCGGGGCGGTCGAGCACGACCGCCGGCGAGGTGACGGAGCGGAACGCCTTCATGCCGGCACCGCGAAACGGCCCTCGAGCGCGGTCGCGGCGGCGACCTCGGGGCTGACGAGATGCGTGCGTCCGCCGGCGCCCTGCCGCCCCTCGAAGTTGCGGTTCGACGTCGACGCGCAGCGCTCCCCCGGTGCGAGCACGTCCGGGTTCATGCCGAGGCACATCGAGCAGCCGGCGCGCCGCCACTCGAAGCCGGCGGCCGTGAAGATCTCGTCGAGCCCCTCTGCTTCCGCCTGTTGCTTGATGCGGGCCGAGCCGGGTACGACCATCGCGCGCACGGAGGGGTGGACGCGGCGCCCCTGCACGACCGCGGCCGCGGCGCGGAGATCCTCGATGCGCGAGTTGGTGCACGAGCCGATGAACACGCGGTCGACGTGGATGTCGCGGATCGGCGTCCCCGGCTCGAGGCCCATGTATGCGAGCGCGCGCTCCGCCGCCTCGTCCGCCGGCTCGGGCACGACGTCGTCGATCGAGGCGACCATCCCGGGATTCGTCCCCCACGTGACCTGGGGCTTCACGGACGGGACGTCGATGACGACCTCGCGGTCGAAGACCGCGTCGGAATCGCTCGGCAGGTCACGCCAGCTCTCGTCGATCGCGACGCCCCGTTCGCGCAGGTAGGCGAACGTCGTCTCGTCGGGCGCGATCATCCCCGCACGCGCGCCCGCCTCGATCGACATGTTGCAGACCGTCATCCGCCCTTCCATCGACAGCTGCTCGATCGCCGGGCCGGCGTACTCGATCGCGTGGCCGACGCCGCCGTCGACGCCGATCGTCCCGATCGCGGCGAGCACGAGATCCTTCGCGGTCACGCCGGGGGCAGGCTCTCCGTCGAAGTAGACCCGCAGCGTGCGCGGCCGGCGCTGCTGGAGCGTCTGCGTCGCGAGCACGTGCTCGACCTCGGACGTGCCGATGCCGAACGCGAGCGCGCCGAAGGCGCCGTGGGTGGATGTGTGCGAGTCGCCGCACACGATCGTCTTGCCGGGCTGCGTGAGCCCGAGCTCCGGGCCGATGACGTGGACGATCCCCTCACGGCCGCTTCCGGTGGCGTGCAGAGGAACGTCGAACTCGGCGCAGTTCCGCGCGAGCGTCTCCAGCTGCTGCTGCGACAGCGGGTCGGCGGGCGTGTCGTCGCCGGTGGCGACGTTGTGGTCCATCGTCGCGACCGTGAGGTCGGGACGGCGGACGGACCGGCCTGCGAGCCGGAGGCCCTCGAATGCCTGCGGCGAGGTCACCTCGTGCACGAGGTGGAGGTCGACGTACAGCAGATCGGGGCGCCCCTCGCCCTGCACGACGACGTGGTTCTCCCACACCTTCTCGAAGAGCGTCCGGCCCACGATTCGAGGCTAGCTCACCGGCGGCGCACGCCCCACCGATTGTCCGGTTTTGCAGGTAGGTCGGCCCTACGCTTGAACGATGGAGCCCTTACGCCGCGACGTCCGCGTGCTCGGCGACCTGCTCGGGCGCGTGCTCGTCGAGCAGGAGGACGAGTCGCTGCTCGCCGACGTCGAGCACGTCCGCGCGCTCGCACGCGCGGCGCGGCAGGGCGAGCGGCGCGACGAGCTCCGCGAGGCGGTGGAGGCGCTGCCGCTGCCGCGGCAGGCGAGCGTCCTGCGGGCGTTCGCGCTCTACTTCCAGCTCGCGAACGTCGCCGAGCAGCACCATCGCATCCGCCGGCTCGGCGAGTACGACCGCGAGGAGCACGTGCGGCGCGAGTCGCTCGCCGCGGCGTTCGCAGAGGTCGGCGACGATCCGCCGGCGGACGTCTCGCTCACGCTCGTGCTCACCGCGCATCCGACGGAGGCCGCGCGCCGCACGGTGCTCGCCGCGCACGTGCGCATCGCGGAGCAGCTTCGGCGGCTCGACGACGGCGAGGACGTCGCCGACGCGCTCGCGGCCGAGATCACGATGCTCTGGCAGGCGGACGAGGTGCGGACGCGGCGGCCGCACGTCGTGGACGAGATCCGCAACGGCCACTGGTTCTTCGAGCAGAGCATCGTCGACGCGGCCGAGCGGCTCCTCGCGGACTATCGCCGTCGCTTCCCCGACGCGGCCGCGCCGATCCGGTTCGGCAGCTGGATCGGCGGCGACGCGGACGGCAACCCGCAGACGACGGCGGCGACGCTCGCGGAGGCGCGCGACCGCGCTCGTGCGCTCCTGCTCCAGCGCTACCGGAGCGAGGTGCGTGCGCTCGCCGCCGCGACGGGTGTGTCCTCGCGGCTCACGCAGGTCTCCGGCGAGCTGGTCGCGTCGATCGCCCGCGACGAGGAGGAGCTTGCGGCGTACGCCGCCGAGATCGGCGGCCAGAATCTCGACGAGCCCTACCGCCGCAAGCTCAGCTTCGTGTGGCGGCGGCTGCAGGACGGCCCGTACGACGGCTTCGCCGAGGATCTCGCGATCGTCGACCGGAGCCTGCGCGCGAACCGTGGCGCACGCATCGCCGATGGTGCGCTCGCGGCGCTGCGCCGGCGGGTCGAGCTGTTCGGCTTCCACCTCGCCGACGTCGAGGTGCGCGTGCACGCACGCGACGCGATCGACCCGGACGAGCGCATTCGCGCGCTGCTCGCGGCCGCCGGCGAGACGGTGATCGTCTCCGGCGTGTCGACGGCGGAGGACGTGCACCGCGTGCGGCGGTTGACGCCGGCGCCGAACGTCGTGCCGCTGTTCGAGTCGGTGGAGGCCCTTCGCGCCGCGCCGCAGATCTACGAGGAGCTGTTGTGCCGCGAGGTGATGGTCGGTTACTCCGACTCGGCGAAGGACGCCGGCTATCTCGCGGCGCAGTGGGAGATCCGGGCGGCGCTCGTCGCGCTCGCGGACGTCGCGCGCCGGCACGGCGCCGAGCTGACCGTGTTCCACGGGCGCGGCGGCAGCGCGGGCCGCGGCGGCGGGCCGACGTTCGACGCGATCCTCGCGCAGCCGCAGGGCGTGCCGCCGGGACGGCTCAAGATCACCGAGCAGGGGGAGACGATCGCCTTCAAGTACGGGCTGCCCGAGCTCGCGTACCGCAACCTCGAGGCCGCGCTCGCCGCGACGCTGCTCGCCGCCCGCGGCATGGAGGACGACGTGGACACGTCGCTCGTCGCGTCGCTCGCCGAACGGTCGCGCGAGGCGTACCGCGCGCTCCTCGACGATCCGCGCCTCGTCGGCTTCTTCCGCGCCTTCACGCCGGTCGAGGAGCTCGCGCTGCTCAACATCGGCTCGCGTCCGTCGCGCCGCCCCGAAGGCGCTGAGTACCTCGCTTCGCTCCGCGCCATCCCGTGGGTGTTCGCGTGGACGCAGAACCGCTGCCTGCTGCCCGCGTGGTACGGCTGCGGCGCCGCGTTCGCCGAGGCCGATCTCTCCGAGCTGCGCGGGCTCTACGGCACGTGGCCCTTCTTCCGGACGCTCGTGCAGAACCTCGAGATGACGCTCGCGAAGTCGAGCATGGAGATCGCCGCCGAGTATCTCGAGCTCGTCGACGAGCTGAGCCTGTGGGAGCCGATCGCCGCCGAGCACGAGCGCACGGTCGCGGCGGTGCTCGAGATCGTCGAGGCGGAGGAGCTGCTCGACCGCCACCCGGCCGTGCAGCGCGCGATCCGGCTGCGCAATCCGTACGTCGACCCGATGAACGCGATCCAGGTCTCCCTCCTGCGCCGCTACCGGGCCGGCGACGAGGAGGCGGTGCCGCCGCTCCTGCGTTCCATCGCAGGCATAGCCGCGGGATTACGCAACACCGGTTGAAAGTGCTGCGCACGTTCAGCCGCTGGAAGGGTCCCGCAGCGCTTACGGGTGTGGGCGACGGTTTCGTTCTGCGCGCGTCGTCGGGCTCGCGACGTCTCCACCGATGATTCTCGGCGCCGGGGGCCGTCCAAGTACTCGACACCCGAGGAAAGGAGAGACGCATGAAGCCGATCGTTCCGTGCCTCTGGTTCGACACCGAGGGCGAAGACGCCGCGAAGCTCTACACGTCGATCGTCCCCAACTCACGCATCACGAACGTCGTGCGCCACGGCTCCGCCGGGCCGGGTGAAGAGGGGACCGTGCTGACCGTTGAGTTCGAGCTCAACGGTCAGCCGTTCCTCGCGCTCAACGGCGGGCCGCAGTACACGTTCACCGAGGCGATCTCGTTCCAGATCTTCTGCGAGACGCAGGAGGAGGTCGACCGCTACTGGGGCGCGTTCGGCGAGCGCGGCGAGCACGGACCGTGCGGCTGGCTCAAGGACCGCTTCGGTCTCTCGTGGCAGATCGTCCCGACGCGCCTGCCCGAGCTGCTCACGGATCCCGATCCGGAACGGTCCCAGCGCGTGCTGGCCTGCATGATGGCGATGGGCAAGCTCGACATCGCCGAGCTCGAGAACGCGGCCGCCGGTTAACCGCACAAGCGGCACCGGCGAGCGAGCTGCGCTGGCACGATCAGCTGCGTGACCGAGTTCCGCCGCGTCGACGCGCTCCCTCCGTATGCGTTCGCGGAAGTGGAGCGGCTCAAGCTCGAGCTGCGGCGTGCGGGCGAGGACGTGATCGACCTCGGCTTCGGCAACCCGGACGTACCGCCGCCGGAGGTCGCGGTCGAGAAGCTGCGCGAGGCGGCGCTCATCCCGCGCAACCACCGGTACTCGTCGAGCCGGGGACTGCCGAACCTGCGGGCCGCGGTGTGCGAGCTCTACCGCGACCGCTACGGCGTCGCGCTCGATCCGGAGACCGAGGCGACGATGGCGCTCGGGGCGAAGGAGGGGCTCGTGCACCTGCTCTGGGTGCTGCTCGGACCCGGCGACTCGGCGCTCGTGCCGAGCCCGAGCTACCCGATCCACCTCTTCGCACCGGGGTTCGCCGGGGCGACCGTCCAGCGTGTCGCCGCCCTCGACTACGTCGCCGGCGTGGAGGAGGCATGGGAGGCGTCCCAGCCGCGGCCGCGCGTGCTGCTCGCGTCGTTTCCGCACAACCCGACGACGGCGTGCGTCGAGCTCGCGGACCTGCAGCGGCTCGTCGACTTCTGCCGCGACCGCGAGATCGTGCTCGTGCACGACTTCGCCTACGCCGATCTCGGGTTCGACGGCTACCGGCCGCCGTCGATCTTCGAGGCGGAGGGGGCACGCGAGGTCGCGGTCGAGCTCTACTCGCTGACGAAGGGCTTCTCGCTCGCCGGCTGGCGCATCGCGTTCGTCCTCGGACGCGCCGACGTCGTCGGCGCGCTCGCGCGGCTGAAGTCGTACCTCGACTACGGCAGCTTCCAGCCGCTTCAGATCGCCGCGACTGTCGCGTTGCGCGAGGCGCGCGACCAGCCGGCGACGGCGGCGGCGGCGTACGAGGGCCGGCGCAACGCGTTGTGCGACGGACTGGCGCGCGCGGGGTGGGAGGTGCCGCGGCCGCGGGCGACGATGTTCGTCTGGGCGCGGATCCCGACCGGCGAGACGTCGCAGGCGTTCGCCGTGCGCCTCCTGCGTGAGGCGCTCGTCGCCGTCAGCCCGGGCAGCGGCTTCGGCGCGGACGGCGAGGGCTTCGTCCGCTTCGCACTCGTCGAGAACGAGCAGCGGATCGCACAGGCCGTGCGTGGCATCCGCCGCGCGATCTGCTAGCGTCCATGACGTTAGAGGCGACGCTGCCTTCGTGAGTCTTTCGACCGAAGGGAGGCGCGCCGTGAAGGTTCTGATCGCCGAAGACGAGACCCTGATCCGTCTCGATCTGCGCGGCATCCTCGAGCGGCACGGCTTCACCGTGTGCGCCGAGGCCCGCGACGGGGTCGAGGCCGTCGAGCTCGCGCGCACGACGGCGCCGGACGCCGTGCTGCTCGATCTGCGCATGCCGAACCTCGACGGGATCGAGGCGGCGCGCCGGATCTACGCGGAGCGACCGGTCCCGATCGTCATGCTGACCGCGTTCGACGACCGGGCGACGGTGGAGAAGGCGATCGCGGCCGGCGTGTTCGCGTACCTCGTGAAGCCCTTCCGCGAAGGCGACGTCGCGCCGGCGCTCCACGCCGCGGTCGCGCGGCATGCCGAGCTGCTCGCTGCGCGCCGGCGGCTCGGAGGGGAACCGCCGCCGCGGATCGAGGTTGCGCTGCCGTCGTCGAGCGGCCACTCGTGGCCGGTGCGGATCGCGCGCCGCGACGACGGCTCCCTCGACGTCCGCGTGGTGCGGCGATGAGAGTTCTCATCGCCGAGGACGAGACGCTCATCCGCCTCGACCTGCGAGGCATGCTCGAGGCGGCCGGCTTCGACGTGTGCGCGGAGGCCCACGACGGCGTCGAGGCGATCGAGCTCGCGGCGTCGACCGAGCCGGACCTCGCGGTGCTCGACGTGAAGATGCCGCGCCTCGACGGCATCGAGGCGGCAAGGCGCATCCTCGACGAGCGGCCGATGCCGGTGGTGATCGTGAGCGCGTTCACCGAGGAGAGCATCGTGCGGCGCGCCGCCGAAGCGGGTGTCTTCGGCTATCTCGCGAAGCCGTTCCGCGAGGACGATCTGATGCCGGCGATCGCCACCGCTCGCGCGCGCTTCGACCAGCTCGCCGCCGTCCGCGAGCAGGTCGACTCGCTCGCCGAGGCACTCGCCGCGCGCAAGGCGATCGAGCGCGCAAAGGGTCTCCTCATGGCGAACCAGGGGCTGAGCGAGCAGGATGCGTTCGCGCGGCTACGGCGGGCGAGCCAGGTCTCGGGACGGCCGATGCGCGTCATCGCCGAGGCGATCATCGAGACGCTCGTCTCCTAGCTGTCGAGCCTCGCCGCCTCGAGATCGATGTCGCGCTGCACGCGATGCATGACCGCGTCGTCGATGAGGCGGTCGTTGCGCAGCGCGACCACCGCCGCGCGCTCGGCGTCGAGGAGCTCGCGCATGACGCGCTGGTACGCCGTCGAGCGCTCCTCGATCGCGCCGTCGTCGTCGTCGTCGAACCGGGCGCGGAACCGGTCGCGCCGGAAGCCGAGCGCCCCGCGAAGACGCTCGGCCGTGTCGTCGCGGACGGCGCCGTCCGCGACGAGCTCCTCGAGGCGGGCGAGCGCGGCCTCGGCGGCCTTGATGCGCGCCTTCGCCTCCTCGCGCTCGGCGCCGCCGTCGTCGCTCACGCCGAGCATCCGGATGACGGTGGGCAGCGTCAGGCCCTGGACCACGAGCGTCGCGACGATGACGGCGAACGTCAGGAAGACGATGAGCTGCCGGTCGGGGAAGTCGAGCGGCAGGGCGAGCGCGGCGACGAGCGAGACGGCGCCCCGGATGCCGACCCACGAGAGCACCGCCGGCCACTGCCACGGCGGGTACGGGTCGTGCTCGCGGACCGTGCGGATCGCCCAGCGCGGCAGGTACGTGAAGACCGGCACCCACACGATGCGCGTGACGATCACCGTCGCGCACACGAGGGCTGCATAGCCGGTGAGCCTCGGCGAGGAAAGGCCCGACAGCGACGTGATGATCCCGTGGAGCTGGAGCCCGACGAGGACGAACAGGAGCGCGTTGACGAGGAAGACGAGGATCTCCCAGAACGCGTCGCCCGACAGTCGCGTGCGCTCGTTCGTCAGCTCCGGCGTGTACCAGCCCATGTACACGCCGATCGTGACGGCCGCGAGCACGCCCGAGACGCCGGCGGCCGTCGCGAGGAGATACGCGAGGTAGCCGCTGAGCACGGCGATCGCGACCTCGACCGGTGGATCGTCGAGACGGCGGCGCACCTGCCGGACCGCGA
Organism: uncultured Actinomycetes bacterium; assembly: GCA_963753295.1. Lineage (GTDB taxonomy): Bacteria > Actinomycetota > Thermoleophilia > Gaiellales > Gaiellaceae > Palsa-739. The sequence continues at coordinate 67,962 of CAVWBZ010000004.1, forward strand.
AGCCGGCCGCGAGCCCGATGGCGATGCCTCCGACGACGTTGAGGACGATCCGCCCCGTCGTGTCGACGAGCGAGAACGTCCCGCCGATCGCGGCGCCGACCGCGGCCTTGTAGAGGACGAGCGCGCTCCCGTCGTTCACGAGGCTCTCGCCTTCGATGAGCGAGACGATCCGCCGCGGCGCGCCGACACGCGACGCGATCTCCGTCGCGGCGAGCGCGTCCGTGGGCGAGACGATCGCGCCGAGCGTGAACGCGACTGCCCACGAGAGGCCGATCCACTCGTGCGCGACGACGGCGACCGCGGTCATCGTCGTGGCGACCAGGCCGAAGGCGAGGAGTGCGATCGGCCGCCGGTTCTCCCGCAGGCCGCGGAGCGAGGTGAAGAACGCGCCCGAGTAGAGGAGCGGCGGCAGCACCGCGACGAGCACGATCTCCGGCGGGAGCGTGACGTGCGGCAGCCCGGGGATGAAGCCCATGACGACGCCGCCGACCACGAGGAGGATCGGCAGCGGCAGCCGCAGCGTCGGCGCGAGGGCGAGAAGCCCGCCGAGCGCCACGAGCAGCGCCAAGAGCTCGAGATCCTGGTGCGCACCGAAGTGCAAGCGGCGAGCTTAATGATGCCCGCCGACGTGCAGGCCTAGGCCGGAGGGTCGGTCTCCTCCTCGGCCTCGCGCGTGTCCTGCAGCATTTCGCGGACCTCCGCGCGCTCATCCGTCGTGAGCTCGTCTCCCCGGCCGTCGAGGTCCGTCTGCTCCCGCTTCCGCCACGATCTGAGCGAGCGGTAGCTGACGCCGAACTCGGCCGAGATGTCTCGGATCGATTTGCCGGAATCCCTGATTCGGGCCACCGCCTCGCGCCGGAACTCCGGCGACGACGGCTTCGGTATACGGACGAGAGCCATCCTGGTGTCCTTCCCTCTTCGAGCGCCGGTGCCGGTCGCAACGGCGGGCCGGCAATCCGCTCCAACCCGCGTTTCCTGTGGGAGGACAGTCGTAGCGCCGACGGATTCGGAGCTACGGGCGAAGTTTACCACCCGCGCTCAATGGTGGCCCCGCGTTCCGGCAGCTACCGTGCACGGCAGTGCCGGAATCGCCTCAGGTGGAGCGCCGCGTCGTCGTCACCGGTCTCGGCGCGGTGACGCCGCTCGGGACCGACGTCGAGACGACGTGGAGCCGCCTCGTCGCCGGCGAGAGCAGCGGCGCTCCGGTGACGGCGTTCGCCACCGACGGCCATCCCGTCCGGATCGGCTGCGAGGCGCGCGAGTTCGAGCCCGGGCAGTGGCTCGACCGGAAGGGGATCCACCGCACCGACCGCTTCGCGCAGTTCGCGGTGGCGGCGGCGCGCATGGCAGAGGCGGACTCGGGCGTCGACGTCGCTCGGGAGCCCGATCGCGTCGGCGCGTCGATCGCGACCGCACAGGGCGGCGTGACGAGCCTCGCCGCCTGCTGCGCCGGCGCCGACTCCGCGCGAATCCACCCGAGCCTCGTGACCGCCTTCATGCCGAACATGGCGGCGGGGTGGGTGTCGATGGAGCTCGGGGCGCGCGGCCCCGTCGGCGCACCGTGCACCGCGTGCGCCGCGTCCGCGATGGCGATCGGCGAGGGATACGACGCGATCCGCCTCGGCCGCGCCGACGTCATGTTCTGCGGCGGAGCGGAGGCGGGGATCACGCCGATCGCCATCGCCGGCTTCGCCGCGATGCGCGCTCTGTCGCGGCGGAACGACGATCCAGCACGTGCGAGCCGTCCGTTCGACGCCGGCCGCGACGGCTTCGTCATGGGCGAGGGTGGGGCGGTCCTCGTGCTCGAGGAGCTCGAGCACGCGCGCGCGCGCGGTGCGAAGATCTACGCCGAGCTCGCGGGGTACGGGATGAGCTCGGACTCGTTCCACATGACGGAGCCGGATCCGCAGGGCATCGGGCAGGCACGCGCCGTCGCGGCCGCTCTCGCGGACGCGGGGCTCGTTCCCGCCGACGTCGACTACGTCAACGCGCACGCGAGCTCGACCGCGGTCGGGGACGCGACCGAGACGGCGGCGATCAAGCTCGCGCTCGGCGAGGAGAAGGCACGCTCGATCCCCATCTCGTCGATCAAGGGAGCGACGGGCCACTGCCTCGGAGCCGCCGGCGCGGTCGAGGCCGTCGCCACCGTGCTCGCCGTACGGGACGACGTCGTGCCGCCGACGATCAACTACGAGACGCCCGATCCAGACTGCGACCTGGACTACGTGCCGAACGAGTCGCGGCGGCTGCCGGTGCGCGTGGCGCTCAGCAACAGCTTCGGATTCGGCGGCCACAACGCGGTGCTCGTCTTCCGGGACCGGCGCGCGGCATGAGCAAGCTCTCGTTCGACAACGGCGGCGACTTCATCCGCGACACACGTCGAGAGGTCGATCTCTATCTCGCCTCGAGCCGTACGCAGCTGCGCGGGCACGTTCAGCTGTACGTGAAGGCCGTCGTTGCCTTCGGGGTGCTCGCTGCCTCATGGGTGTCCATCGTCGTCATCCGGCCCGGGCTCGTCCTCGGCCTGCTCTCGCTCGCCGGTCTCAGCCTCGGTGCCATCCTCGTCGGGTTCTGCATCCAGCACGACGCGAACCACGGCGCGTACTTCCGGACACGTCGCGCCAACCACCTGATGGGCTGGACCGCGGATGCGCTGCTCGGAATCAGCAGCTACGCGTGGCGCGTCAAGCACAACGTCGCTCACCACACGTATACGAACGTCGAGGGCTACGACGACGACATCAACCAGACGCCGTTCCTCCGGCTGATGCCGATGCAGAAGCCGCATCGCTGGTACCGGCTGCAGCACCTGTACATCTGGCCGCTGTACAGCGTCATGGTGATCCGGTGGCAGATCGGCGCCGACGCCGCCGCGCTCGTCCGCGGCCGGATTGCGAACAGCGCTCTGCACGCGCCGAAGCGCTGGGACCTCGTCGGGCTCGTCGCCGGCAAGCTCCTGTTCGTCGGCTGGGCGATCGTCGTGCCGATGCTCTTCTATCCGTGGTGGGTCGTGCTGTCCGGCTACGCCGGCTTCACGATGATCACGAGCCTCGTCACGGCGACGACGTTCCAGCTCGCGCACTGCGTCGAGGAAGCCGAGTTCACGACGGCGGAGGAGCTCGAGGCGAGCAAGCGCGTCTGGGCGGTGCACGAGGTCGAGACGACGGTCGACTTCTGCCCGCGCAACAGCGTGTTGACCTGGCTGCTCGGCGGCCTCAACTACCAGATCGAGCACCACCTCTTCCCGCGCGTCGCGCACACGCACTACCCGCACATCGCGGAGATCGTCAGGCGAAACGCCGCGCGGCACGGCGTCCGGTACACGGTGCAGCCGTCGCTGCGCCTTGCTCTCCGCTCGCATCAGCGCCACGTGCGCGCGCTCGGCCGTCACGGCACGCCCGTGGCGATCGAGATGGGCTGACGCCGGGTCGGAGCAACGTGAGCGCTTCGGACAACGCGAATGTCTGGAGCGATCGGCTCCGTGAAGATCGCGCGATCCTCGAAGCGCAGCTGAGCCTCGCGCAGGACGCCGCAGTGCGTCGCATTCTCGAGAGCCTTCTCGCCGGCGGCCAGCTCGAGTTCCTCGTCGTGTATGGATCGGTGAGCCGGGGCGAGCAACGACCCGGCTCGGACCTGGACATCTACTACGAGACACGCGACGAGGCGGTTGCCCTCGAAGATGCCGATCCCGCGTCGAGGTGGCACGTCTTCGGATCCGCGGCCGGCGCGCTCCTGGAAAGTCTGCGGCTCGGCGACGAGATGGCGTTCGCGATCGTGTCGGACGCGCTCATCGTCTACGACGACGGAGCGTTTCAGGCGCTTGTCGTCGCCGCTGAGGCGGAGCGGCTCGAGCCGGCGACGCCGGAACCCGGGTAACGCCTGGACCCACTCGTGCCGGGCATCCGCCCGCCTCGTTCGTCTCCGAGCTATGGCTTCTGCGAGTGCACGACGACGACCGGGCATGGAGCGTGATGCACGCACTGCTGGCTGACGGACCCGAGGAGAAGCTCGGCGAAGCCGCCGTGCCCGCGCGACCCGACGACCAGGAGGTCGTTCTCGTCGACCGCGGTCAGCAATGCCTCGGCGGCCGACCCTTGCACCACCTGGCGGTCGATCTCGACCCCATCGGTATCCGCGCCGGCGTCCGCGAGAGCGCGATCGAGCAGACCTTCGGCTGCACGATGCAGGTCGCCTGGGTCGATGCCGAGCGAGCCGTACGGATCGAGTGAGCCGCCCAGCGACGGGTAGCCGTCGACCGTCCCTCCGGCATACCCGAACATCCATGCATGGACGGCGCGCAGCGGGCTCTTCCGCAGACGCGCTTCGGCGAGCGCCCAGCTCAGGGCCTCGGCCGATCCGGCGGAGCCGTCGACTCCGACTACGACAGTTGGGGCCTTTGCCATCGTCGATCCTCCCTCGGTCACGAGCGTGAACGCCGACCAAGGCGCTGAGGTCGGCCGTGTCCGGCCTGCTCTGCTGAGGGCGGATCGTGTCGCTGCGCCGGTCAGTGAGGCGCCGCAGCATGAATCTTATCGTCGCCGGGAGCCCGAAGGCGTATACTCCGTGTGGTAGTGCCGCATTGATCGGTGCTGCGAAGTGACTGTCGGGCCCCTAGGAGTGTGGCCCGGCGTGAGTGCCTCCCACATGTGTCGCGGGTTGGAGCAGGTTCTGGCCGACCCCGTTCGTTGACGGTCGGCGACCGTTTTTCGACCACAGGAGGCGACTTGAGCGTGATGTCTGCATCGCGGCTTCGTCTGCGTGCGCACAGACGCTCGACCGTGCACGAACGCCCAGAGCCGGTCGAGGTCTTCGTCCGGACCCGGTACTTCGCCGACCTCTTGCTCGAATCCACGGCGCCGCCGTTCTCGGCGGAGATCGGCCCCGGCCTCGTATGGATCGTCCGGGTGCAGCCGCCCGCCCGATTGGGTTGGGCGGTCGAGCTGCTCTCGCTCGTCCAGCGCTGGCTCGAGGCAGCCCGGCTCCCCTGGGCGACCGTTCTCTACGGCGGCCGGACGTGCCTGATTCGCCCCTCTACCGACATCGCGCAGTTCCTGGCGGTCGTGGAAGCACCTCGCGGCCCGCCACCCGTTCTTTACTAGTCAGGAGAACCGACCATGCATGCGATACCACGCAAGATCCTCGTCCTAGTCGGTGCCGCGGCGGCGCTCACGCTCGTCGTGGCTGGACCGGCGGCAGGACACCGGAACCTCACGCCGCAGAACACCTCGTTGCCGTCGATCTCGGGCTCCGCCCGTGACGGCTCGGATCTGCTGGCGTCGAAGGGCGGCTGGGCCAACGGCCCGGCCTCGTACGCGTACCAGTGGCAGCGGTGCGACTCGAGCGGTGGTTCCTGCTCGGCGATCGCCGGCGCGACCGGGACCCGCTACACGATCGTCGGCGCAGACGTCGGCTACCGGCTGAAGGTCGGCGTGACGGCGACGAACACGTCCGGGTCCGGGGCGGCGACGTCGCGCCCGACGGACGCGGTCAAGTCGACGGGATCCGCTCCGGCTGCCACCTCGCCGCCTGCGATCTCGGGCACATTCAAGGAAGGCAACACGCTGACTGTCGGCCACGGCAGCTGGTCAGGCTCCCCGGCGCCGACGTTCACGTACCAGTGGCAGCGCTGTGATGCGACCGGCGGCGCGTGCGCCGACCTCACGGGCTCGTCCGCCACGACGTATGCAGCCGTCGCTGCCGACGTCGGCACGACGCTCCGCGTCAAGGTGACCGGAACGAACACGCATGGAGCGACGCTCGCGACGACGACGGAGACGACGATGATCGTCCCCGCGACAGCGGGTGGCGGCAAGGCGATCTCCATCACACAGGTCACGCTCCCGAACCGGCTCGTCGTCGACAACCTGAAGTTCACGCCGAATCCTCTGAGCTCTCGCAGCTCGTTCGTGGCTCGCTTCCACGTTTCGGACACGCGTGGCTTCTCGATCCAGGGCGCGCTCGTCTACGCGCTCGTCGTGCCGTACAGCTGGTCGCACAGTGCGCAGGAGGCGACCACCGACGCGAGCGGCTGGGCGAGCATCACCATCCAGCCGACGAGCATGATGCCGCTCGCGCGCGGAAGTGCGGTCGTCATCTTCGTCCGGGCACGGAAGTCCGGCGATGACCTGCTCGCCGGCGTCTCGACCCGGCGGCTCGTGCAGGTCACCGTTCGTCCGTAGCCGTTGCGGCCGGCGGGCTCGCCCTCACCAGGGCGAGCCCGCCGCGTTCGCACCCTCCGTGGGCAGGACAGCTAGCTCGAGCTCGGCCGGGCCTGCTGCTCGACGACGAAGAACCGGTCTGCCGCCGCCACGACCGCCTCGCCGGCGAGGTGGTTGGGTACGACGATGAACCTGTCCGGTCGCCGGCGGTGCGCCTCGGCCGCGGCGGGGAAGGTGGCCCGGCAACCCGGTCGGGCGCATTCGCACCGGAGCTCGTCGACGAACACCCTGCCCTTGCGATTCGCTTCCCGCCGCGTGTCGCGTAGCGCGAAGGCGCCGAGAGGGATCTGCGCGGGATCGATACGGAGACGTCTGCGCGCGCGCGACGGCGCCCGTACGGCCATCACGGCCGTCGCGTTCGATGGTGGAACACGACTGCGGTCGTGATCCCGAGCAGCCAGCCGATGACGGCGGCCGCGAGGATGATCCATACGAGCGATGCATGGCCCGAGCCGAAAGCCCAATCGAGCTTCACGCTGGGCGTGTTCTTCGTTATGAGGACGACGAGCACCGCGAGCAGGGCGACGAACACGACCGCGCCTGTGTAGAGACGGGCTCGGCGGCCTTGCCGCGTCAGGCGTGCCCGCCGCGACTCGGGCGAGAACGACGTCGAACCGGTCTCCGATGCGGAGTCGGCGACGGGTACGTCGAACTCGTGTTGCGGGTCTTGAAGCTGAGTCATGGCCCCTCCCGGTGGTCGAGGCGTGAACATGCTCCGCCCGCGGTCGCCTGTGGGAGGCCGTGCCGCCGGGCCACACAGTTTGGGGCCCGGCGAGGACATCGAAGCGCCGGCGTTTACGACGCTACGCACGGAACTTTACCACGTTCCATGCGCCCGGATCCGAGATAGAATCTAAGGTTCTTCCATTGTCCTCTCCCGTGCCCGAAGGCGAGCTCCAACACCTCCGCGTCCTGATCGCGAACGAGAAGCGCGACCGGCTCGAGCTGCTCGCCAACGTCGTGGTCGCGCTCGGCCACGACGTGATCGCGCGCGAGATCTACGTCAAGGAGGTCGGCGCCGCGACGGCGAGGGAGCGTCCTGACGTGGCGCTGGTCGGGCTTGGGGAGAGTTCGACGCATGCGCTGGAGCTGATCTCGGAGATCGTGCGGGAGGCGTCGTGCCCGGTGATCGCGATCCTCCACGCCGACGACCCCGCCTACATCCACGAGGCGGCGAAGCGCGGGGTGTTCGCCTACATCATCGACGCCAGCCCGGAGGAGCTGCAGAGCGCGATCGACATCACGCTGCAGCGCTTCACCGAGTATCAGAGCCTCCAGGGGGCGTTCGGGCGTCGCGCGCTGATCGAGCAGGCGAAGGGCATTCTCATGGCCCGCCACTCGACCGACGCCGACCGGGCGTTCGAGATGCTGCGCGACCACTCCCAGCACAACGGCCGCAAGCTGAGCGACGTCGCCGCCGCCGTCGTCGAGAGCCACCTCCTGCTTCTGCCGCCCTCCGCCGCGCAGCCGCAGCCTGCCTCCTAGCCGGCGGCGGCGTTCACGGGAGCGTCGCTCGCCCCACACACGTCGCAGACGGAATGCGAGAGCGTGTGGCGCGCATCGATCGCGGCGAGAGCGGCGGGCGGCGGCACGACCCACGTGTCGTCGATGCGTACGCGGTGGCACCACGCACACACGGGGAGGACGCCGCCTTCGTCGTAGATCGCGACGATGTGAGAGAAGACATCGTTCGGTTCCACCGTTGTCCGGGAAGCCTACACGGGACGGTAGCGGCGGAGCCGGGGATCACACCGACGGTGTGGATGTTCACGCCGCTCACCGTTACGTCCACGGCCCAGATCAGCACCGCACCGGCGGCGCTCGGAAGCAGGCTTGCGCTGATTCCCAGATCGATACCTCCGTTGGGAGGGTTGAAAGGCTCACGCGGCCGACCCGCTTGGGAATTCAGGGCCGACGATCGTGTACGAGCGGTCTCCGACCGTGAGCTCCGCCGAGCCGACGCCGGCGGCCGCCAACCAGGACTCGACCGTGTCGATCACCTGGACGACGGCGCGCGACTCCCACTCGGAGCGAACGTGGACTTCGTTCCGGAACCGGTCGAACGAGACGGACGACAGGTCGAAGAGCGCTGCCAGGCGCTGCATGAGCCCGTGCGCGACTGCTGCATCTGCGACGGCGACGCGAATCTCCACCATGAGGCCCTCCTGCGACTCGAAGCATGTCGCCGGCCCGTGCACGTGCAGCCGGTCGATTACGACTCCGACCCACTTGGCTGAGGGTGGACCTGCCGCGAGCCCAACTGCTTTCGGACTCGCGCGGTGGCTCGCGGCGTCGATCACTTCGGCGCCGCAAGTGACAAATCGTACCACTCGAGGCGGCGGCGGTACACTTACGGCAGCTCGGCGGGGCCAGAAGAAATCCGGTCCGGCGACGAATCCGCCCTCAGAACCCAGGTCGGGATCGCATGTTGCGACGGAGGGAGGCTTCACCGATGAGCGAGCACCCGGCGCTGCCGCGCGATCCGCTGACGGCCGTTGTCGTCTCCGCCGCGCCGATCCTGCTCGAGTCGCGCTACCGGCTTCTCATCGGAGCGTGCGTCGACCTGCGCCACTCCCGCCGTGGACGCTGGCTCCTCGGTGCCGTCACCGGCGTCGTCACGCTCGTCCTCGCCGGGCTCGCCGCCCGCCACTTCGCGGTGATGTCGTGGCCGCTCTCGAGCCGACATCCCGCGCTGCTCGTTGTCGCCGGGTTCCTGCTCGTCCTCGCGCAGGCGCTCAAGGCATTCGGGTGGGGGCGGCTGTTCACCGCCTCCGAACGGCCGGCGGCGCTGGCGCTCGCCGCCGGCAACGGTGGCGCCGCGCTCGTCGGCGTCCTCCTTCCCGGCCGCTTCGACGACGCGATGCGCGTCGCCGTCGTCCGCCGCTATCCAGGGTGCCCGGCCGGTGTGCGCGTGCTCTGCCTGTCGCTCGTCATGCTCGGCCTCATCGACAGCGTCGCCCTCGCTCCGCTCGCGCTTGCGGGCGCGGTCCTCCCGAACGCGGGGACGGGTCTACGGGCCGGGCTCGCGCTCGTCGCAGCAGCCGGCGTCGCCGCCGCGCTCCTCATCTGGAAGCTGCCCCGCCTCGCGGCGAGCCGGCGCGCAGTGCGCTTTCGACTGGGCCGCTGGGTGAGCACGCGCACGACGTCGCTGCGTCCGGCGTCCGAGGCGTGGGCGCTCGTGTCCGCGTGCTGGCTCGTCCGCGCCGTCGCGTTCTTCCTCCTGCTCGGGGCGTTCGGCGTCGGCTACTCGGTGCCGGTCGCGCTGCTCTTCCTCTGCGCCGGTGCAGCTGCGGCGGCACTTCCGGTCGGCCTGGCGGGGGCGGCCACGCAGATGGGGGCCGGAGGCGCGGCGCTCGTCGCCGTCGGCGTCGAGGCGTCGCGTGCGGTGCACGCGGCCGTCTCGATCGGCGTGCTCGGCGTGATCACCGGCACAGCCGTCCTCGTTGCGGTCGTCGTCTGGCGAAGCGCGCTCTCGCTCCTGATGCCTTCCGTCAGGACGAGTGGCGCTCCAGCCAATTGAGCAATGCCGAGAGGCTCGCCTCGGCGAGACAGATCGACGTGTCGGCGGCGCCGTAGTACAGGCGCACGGTGTCGCCGTCCTCGCGGAGCAGCCAGCCGCACGGGAACACGACGTCGGGGACGTCGCCGGTTCGCTCGTACTGCGCGTCGGGCCCGAAGATCCACTCGCTCGATCGTGCGAGCACCCGATCCGGATGCTCGGCGTCGAGCAGCGCGAGACCGAGCCGGTAGATCGATCCGGCTGCGGTCACGCGCACACCGTGGTAGAGCAGGAGCCAGCCGCGCTCGGTGAGGAGTGGCGGCGGGCAGAGCCCGACCTTGTGGGCGTCCCACCAGGCGCCTTCGCGTGCGGGGAGCAGGACTGCGTGGTCGCCCCAGTAGTGGAGGTCGGGGCTCCACGAGATCCAGATGTGCGCGGTCTGCGTGGGCTGGGTCGCCACCGGGCGGTGGATGAGCGCCCAGCGGCCGTCGAACGTATGCGGGAAGAGCGCCGCGTCCTTGTCCTCGGGCGGCATCAGGGTGCCGTGCGGCTCGAACGTCTCGAAGTCGCGCGTCGAGGCGAGGCGCACGAGCGGCCCCGCGCTCGAGTAACCCGTGTAGACGATCATGTGCTCGTCCCCGCAGAGGGTGATCCGGGCGTCCTCGATGCCGAAGCGCTCCGCCTCGGACTCCACGTCGGGCAGGAGCCGGTGGTCGGCGTCGATCGTCCAGCCCTCGACGCCGTCGGCGCTGCGGGCGACGCAGAGGTGCGAGAGCCCGGTGCGGTCCTCGACCCGGACGAGCAGCACGGTCTCGGGCCCGAGGCGCGCGACGGCCGGGTTGAACACCGCGTTCACGGTGTACGGCCAATCCCCCGCTACGAGGATCGGATTCCCCGTATACCGTGTGAACAGCTCCGAGGACCTCAACTCCTCACCCCATCCATCCGATCACTCCTGTAGAGGTTGTCAAAGATGAGCCGCCCTGACCGGCTAGCGTCCAATGGTCCGTCCACGGTCGTCGTGCGGCGTCTTCGCGACACTCCGGTCGTCGACTTCGGATCCGTTCCAGGCTACGGCCCGATCTTCAACGCGGGCGCGATCGAAGTGGACGGCACGTTCCATCTGTTCGCGCGCGGCGTGCGCGAGGGCTACACGCGTAATCGCGGACGCGGTGCCCGCTTCGTCGACTACGTCTCCGACGTGCTCGTCTTCACATCCGACGACGGTCTCGACTACCGCTTCCAGCAGGTGCTTGCGGCAGGGACGAAGGGCGGCGTCCACAGCTACGAGGATCCGCGCGTGCAGCGGGTGCGCAGCGGCGGCGCGGAGCACGTGATGATGACGTACACGAACCTGCCCGCTCCGGCTTCGGGGCTGCCGTGGCGCGTCGGCGTGCACCGGCTCCTGTACGCCGACGGCCGGTTCGCGCTCAACCACGACTCGGGTCGCGTCGTCGGTCCCGAGGACGTTCCCGACAAGGACGCGGTCATCTTCAACCTCCGCGACGGGCGCGTCGCGCTCATCCACCGGATCATCCCCGACATGCAGCTCGCGCTGTTCGACTCGCTCGACGAGCTGTACGACGCGCGCGCGGACTATTGGGACGAGCATCTTCGCGAGCTCGACCGGCACACCCTGATCAGGCCGTCGGCCGGTGCGCTCGGCGTCGGCGCCGGGGCGCCGCCCGTCGCGGTCGACGAGGGGCTGCTGCTCTTCTACCACGAGCGTGACGCCGGCTCGCACTACACGCTCAACGTCGCGCTCCTCGATCACGACACCGGCCGGGTCGCGTCGCTCCTGCCGGAGCCGGTCCTGCGCCCGGAGCTCTCGTGGGAGCGCAGCGGCGACGTCAACGAGGTCGTGTTCGTGCAGGGTGCGGTACCGCTGCCCGACGGCACGATCTATCTCACCTACGGCGCCGGGGACCGGTGTGTCGGAGCCGCCAGCGTCAACTCGGCGGAGCTCGTCGCCGCCTTGTGCGCTGCTGCGTGAAGGCTCTTCGGCAGCTCTCCGACGGGCTCGCGCGCTGACGCGCGTACGCCCGCCGCGTCGAGCAGGAGCGCAGCGCGGTGGAAGGCGAGCGTCGACTCCGCGCCTTCGTTGACGTTGACCGTCTCGGTCCCGAGCCCGTCGCTGCAGCCGCCGGTCGCGAAGTCGTAGAGCGGCTTCTGCAGGCGATTGCGTCCGAGGAACCACTCGAACGCGCTCGTCGCCCTGATGCCGTGCCCGGCCTCGTGCGTCACCGCGAACGCGGCGAGCTCGGCCTCGACGAGCGCTGCCGCATCGAGCGGCTGCTCGTCGCCGTCACCCGGCGCGGGCTCGCCTCTGGAGCGGCCGTCGTGGCCGGGTAGCCGCAAGAGCCCCCGGTCGAGGCCGCACTCGTCGCCGTACCAGCGGAGCGATTCCAGCCCGAGCTGGACGAAGTCGCTGCGGCCGAGCGCCTCGCCGCCGACGATGAGCGCCTGCGAAAGACGCGCGTTGTCGTAGGTGAGCGTGTCTTCGAACCAGCGCCAGTCGTCCGTGGCCGTGCTGCGATACGCCTCCGCCAGCTGCTCCGTCAGCCGCTCGAGCAGGTGACGGGCCTCGGGGTCGAGCCGGTCGGCATCGAGGCGCGAGAGGCCGAGCACCGTGTAGGCGGCCGTCCGCAGCCAGACGTCTCCGGCGAGCGGGCGGATCATCTTCGCGAGGAGGTCGCGCGTGGGGACGACGAGGGCGTCGATCCACGCCGTGGCGAGGATCTCCCCGAGCGCCCACACCGCACGGCCGACGTGATCGCCGACGTGCGGCTCGTCGAGCCAACGGCGGTCGTAGCCCATGAAGTTCCGCATCCCGTCTTCGCCGGTTGCGGCATGGAGGAAGGCGAGCGCGCGGTAGAGGATCGACGTCCACTGTTGCTCGCTCCCGCGCCGGGCGAGCGGGAGCGAGACGACAGCGAGCCGCGCGACGTCGTCGACGCAGTACCCGGTCTCGCGGTTGGGAATGATCCCGTGCGCGTGCTGCACGATCCCGACGTCGTCGACGAGGGTGAGCAGATGGTCGGTTCGCATGCTTGCGAGATGCAGGTCGGCCACGCCCGAAGGGCGGCGGCGGGGCGCAAGTGCGTGCGCCTCCCTCAGCACGGCGGCGGTCGCCTCCGCCACCGACGGCCAGGCGAGCGTCGAGCCGATGTGTCTGGCCTCGGCGCGGGCGGCGGCGAGTGTCTCCGGCTGCTCGATGTACGTGCACACCGCGTCTGCGACGGCGGCCGGATCGTCGAAGGGGACGAGCCGTCCGGCGCCCGACGCGAGCATGTCTTGTGCGTACCAGTACGGCGTCGAGACCACGCCGCAGCCGGCTGCGATCGCGAACGTGAGCGCGCCGGAGGCGGCCTGCTCACGGCTGCGGTACGGCGTCACGAAGACGTCGGTCGCTGCGAGCAGGTCTCCGAGGTCGTCGATCGACAGGAAGCGGTCGTCGAACTCGACGTTGTCATCGAGCCCGAGCTCGAGCACGCGTCGCTGCAGCATCAGCCGATACCGCTCGCCTTCTCGGCGGGCGACGTCGGGATGCGTGCGCCCGGCGATCACGTACATGACGTCGGGATGGCGATCGAGGATCGCGGGCAGCGCCTCGACGGCGGTCTCCAGGCCCTTGCCCGGCGAGATCAGTCCGAACGTCGAGAGCTGGAAAGGATCGCCCGTCGGCCCGGCAGCGGCGCGGGCGGTGATGCGCGCCGGAGCTCCGTGCGGTACGACGCGCACCTTGCCCGCCGGGCAGGCCCCGCACTCGACGAGCAGCCGTTGCGCCGTCTCGGTCATCACGATCACGAGCTCCGCCTCCGCGCACAACTCGGTCAGCACCTCCGTCTGGTGAGGCGTCGGCTTCGAGAGGACGGTGTGCAACGTCGCCACGAGCGGCTGCGCGAGCTCGCGCGCGAACGACAGCACGTACTCGCCGTCCTGCCCCCCGAAGATGCCGTACTCGTGTTGGAGGAGCACGACGTCGACGTCGAGCCGCCCGAGCATCCGGGCGGTGCGAACGTAGTCGCCGCGGACGGCCTGCGCGATCGTCGCGAGCACGCCGCGCCGCTGCGGGCTCGACGGCTCGTTCACGACCGCGACGAGATCGACGCCGTCGACGTCGGAGACGCCGAGAAGCGTCCCCCGGACGTCGGCGGCGAACGTTCCGATCCCGCACGCGCGGGGCGGGTAGGTGGAGACGATTGCCGTACGCACGCGCTAGTTCTGCGGCTCCTGCAGCCCGGTGCGGATCGGTGCTCCCTCGCGCTGCGCCTCGCTACCGGTACCGCGCAACAGGTCGAGGATGCGCCTCAGCGTCTTCCTCATGACGTCCTCCCTAGGCGACTCCCCCGGAACGGCGTGCGGCGGGCTCGTGTGGGAGTCAGAACACGGGGACGCTCTGCACAAGTCTACCGCAGGCCCGTTTTCAGCCCTGGACGTCGTCCCCCGGCCACGTGTCCGAGAGCAGGTAGCCCTCGGGAAAGGGATCGCCCGGGTCGACGAGCACCTGCGTGATCCCGGTGATCCACGCGCTGCCGCGAATCGCCGGCACGATCCCCGCACGTCCGCCGATCGTCGTCTCGGAGACGATGCGGCCGTCGAACGTCGAGCCGATGACGGACGCGTGCGTCATCGAGTCCCCCGCGTGCATGAGGCCGCGCGCGTGCAGCGCCGCCATCCGCGCCGACAGCCCTGTTCCGGTCGCCGAGCGATCCAGCCGTCCCGGCGCGACGACGACGGCGTTCTTCGAGACCGCGCCGACGCCGTGCCACGGCTCGGCGATCTCCACGATGCTGACGCCGGCAATGTCCGGGTTCTCCGGAGGGCGCACGGCAGCTGCTCGCGCGCCGCCGTGCGGATCAGCTCGCCGACGCGCGACAGCTCGCGCGCCTCCGACGGCTCGAGCGCGAAGCCGAGTGCCTGCGCGTCCGCGATCGCGTACCACATGCCGCCGAACGCGACGTCGACGGCGACCGTGCCGAGCCCATCGACTTCGAGCGGCGCATCGAGACGGTCCGTGAACAAGATCGTCGTCGACCTCGACGCTCTCGCATCGCCCGTCGCGGCAGCGCGCCGTCGACCTCGACGACGCCGGCAGGCGCCTCGAGCCGCAGCGTCGTCTCCGGCTCGCGCATCGCGACCATCCCGGTCTCGAGCAGGACGAGAAGTGCACGAGACGCAGATCCGTGTTCGAGCCCGACATCGCCGGGTACTCGGTCGGCTCCATGATGACGAACCCGGCGTCGCACTCCGGGCACAGCGACGGGACGACGAGGTTCGCGTGGACGGCGACGCTGCCGCGCGGCTCGCGCAGCAGCAGCCGCCGGAGCGAGTCGTCGGCGCGGAGCGCGACCATGCGCTCGAAGACGGTCTCGCCGGGCGGTGGCGATCACGCCGCCGACGACGACGTTGCCGACCTCGCCGCCGGCGTGGCAGCCGACGACCGTGATGACACGCGCGGAACGCACCTGGCTGCGACCTTAACCGGCGGTCAGCCGCCGATGTAGGACATCTCGGCCTTCGGCACGCTGCCGGCCCGCGGTGCGCGAAGCGAGTAGCGGTCGTGCGGGCGCGCTCCAGACGCGCCGGATCACGTCGGCGAGCTCGTCGTCGCGCGCCGCGCGCGGAGCGGCCCGCGGAGATCGTGGCCGTTCACCGCGAAGAGGCAGGTGTACAGCCGGCCCTCGGCCGAGAGCCGCGCGCGCGAGCAGCCGCCGCAGAACGGCTCCGTGACCGAGGCGATGACGCCGATCTCGCCGGCGCCGTCGCGGTAGCGGTAGCGGAGCGCGGTCTCGCCGGGCGGGGCGGCGACCGGATCGAGCGGCCACACGGCAGCGATGCGGCGGACGATCTCGTCCGCGGGGACGACGTCGTCGAGCCGCCAGCCGTTCGTCTGCCCGACGTCCATGTACTCGATGAAGCGGACCGGTTGTCGCGGCCGCGGAAGCGCTCCGCGAGCGCGACGATGCCCTCGTCGTTCACGCCCCGCTTCACGACGGCGTTCACCTTGACCCGCAGCCCGGCGGCGACGGCGGCGTCGATGCCCTCGAGCACCCGCTCGACGGGGAAGTCGACGTCGTTCAGCGCGCGGAAGACCGCGTCGTCGACCGAGTCGAGGCTGACGGTGACGCGGTCGAGGCCCGCGCGCGCGAGCGCCTGCGCCTTCTGGGCCAGCAGCGCGCCGTTCGTCGTCAAGGCGACGTCGAGCTCCGGGATCGCCGCGAGCATCGCGACGAGATGCTCGACGTTGCGGCGGAGCAACGGCTCGCCGCCGGTGAGGCGCACCGTGCGGACGCCGAGGCCGGCGAACACGCCGGCGACCCGCGCGACCTCCTCGAGCGTCAACAGCTCCCGCCGTTCGAGGAACGCGTGGTCGCGGCCGAACACGCCCTTCGGCATGCAGTAGACGCAGCGGAAGTTGCACCGGTCCGTGATCGAGACGCGCAGCGTCTCCAGCGGCCGTCCGAAGGCGTCCTGCATCAGGCCGCCGGCTCGTCGTCCGCGAGCGCGAGCGTGTGCGCCCGCGCGACCGCCTCGAGCTGCGAGTGGACGCCGAGCGCGAGCAGGATCGCCTGGATGTGGTTGCGGACGGTCGTCTCGGAGAGCCGGAGCCGATCGCGATCTGCCGTGCGCGGACGCCCTCGGCGAGCAGGCAGAGGATCTGGCGCTGCCGCGGCGTCAGCGCCGGCTGCGGCTCGACCGCGACCGGCTCGGCCGCGCCGGCGGCCTCGTGCAGCGTGTGCAGGACGACGGCGTCGTCCGCGCCGTCTCCGCGAGGACGATCGTCGAGAGGACGAGCCGCTTCGTGCCCGCCGCGTCCGCACGTTCGCCGCGAGGCAGCGGACCGGCCAGCCCTCCCGCGCGAGCCGGGCCGCCGAGCAGCCCGGGTGGCAGACGAGCCCGCCGTCGGCGTCCCGGCCGGCGATCACGTCCCAGCACGGGCGACCCTCGGCCTCGCTCGCCGGGATGCCGGTCAGCCGCTCGGCCGCGCGGTTCCAGTCGGCGATCCGGCCGTCGGGGTCGGTGCGGAACACCGCCGCCCCTGAGTGGATCTGGTCCATCGCCGCGGACGCTGGCCGCCGGGCGCGGTCGCGCCATCCGGCGCGGCCACGATCGGCGGCTGCGGGGAGCCCGCACGCCAGCGCGCGGATGCGCCCGCCGAGTTGGCCCGGTTGATCAATTTTCATCAGTCGCTCCGCGAGGGGCTCCGAGAATCGAGAGCGGTTTGGCGCCCACGCGCGAGGAGGATCTGATGGCCGATTCGAGATCGGAGCTGATCGATGCTGTGGCGGGCGAGCTCCGGGTGGCCCCACTGGACGACGCAGAGGTCGAGGCCGTGCTCGATCTGGCGGGCGCCGCGGCGCACGGCACGGGCGACCGCACGGCGGCCCCGCTCTGCTGCTTCCTGGCCGGACTCGCCGCTCGGAGGCGGATCGCGCCGAGATGCTCGCGCGCGTGCGCGCCTACATAGACGAGGTGACCGCGGATCCGGAGGAGGCCGTCGTGAGCGTAACGCGAAGGCGATTCGTCCAGGGCACGGCCGGCGGGGTCGGGCTGCTCTCGGTCGGCGGCGGGCTGCGCTATCTCGAGCAGGCCGACCCGGCCGAGGCCGGCGAGGTCGTCGGCAAGGAGACGGTCTTCCGCACCGGGCACTCGAACAACTGCGACGGCGCCTGCGGGCACCAGGTCAAGGTCGTCGACGGCCGCATCCGGCTCGTCACGAGCGCCGCGTTCACCGCGAAGACGATCGGCGGCAAGGCCGCGCCCGAAGTTCGACCCGCGCATCTGCCTGCGCGGCGTGTCGCCAGATCCAGAACACGTACAGCCCCGACCGCGTCAAGTACCCGTACAAGCGGGTCGGCGAGCGCGGCTCCGGCCGCTGGGAGCGGATCAGCTGGGACGAGGCGACGTCGACGATCGCCGAGAAGTTCAAGGAGATCCAGGCGAAGCACGGCAAGAAGTCGGTCTGGATCGCTCCGTACACCGGCTCGCTCTCGATCATCGAGGGCGTCGTCGGCGCCGGCTTCCGCTTCGCGAGCGCGATCGGCGCCTCGGCCGGCGACTTCGAGGGCGACAACGAGGGCGACAGCGCCACGCCGGCGGGCTGGAACTACGTGCTCGCCGACCCGGACGCGACCGCCGGCGGGATCTTCGACGGTCACGAGATGACCGACTTCCTCAACTCGAAGGTGATCGTGCTCTGGGCGAACAACGTCGCCGAGACGTCGATCCCCGACTGGCGGATCATCGCCGACGCGCAGAAGCAGGGCGACGACGGTCGTCTCGATCGACCCGCGCTTCACGCCGACCTCGGCGCGCTCGGACGTCTGGCTGCCGATCAGGCCGGGCGCGGACACGGCCCTGATCGACGGCGTCATCAACTACGTCCTGCAGCACAAGCTCTACGACGCCGCGTACCTGAAGGCGTACACGGTCGCGCCGTTCCTCGTCGACGCGGCGACGAAGAAGTTCCCACGCAAGGGCAAGTCGTACCTCGTCGTCGACGCCGCCGACGGCACGGTCAAGCCGGTCGAGCAGGCGAAGGACCCGGACCTGTTCGGCGAGGCGCGACGGCGCCTCGTCGGCGCTCGAAGCTGCTCGCGGACGAGATGGCGCAGTACACGCCGGAGAAGGTCGCGTCGATGACCGACCTCGAGCCGCGCCAGGTGCTGCAGCTCGCCGAGCTGTGGACGAAGAACAGCCCGGTCGGCGTCCGCGCCGGCTTCGCGCTCTCGCACTGGTACCGCGGCGACCTGACGATGCAGGCGCTGCTGACGCTGCAGGCGCTGACCGGCAACATCGGCGTCCACGGCGGCGGGGTCACGACCTTCGCCGGCGGCCTGCACGACGACGGCGTTCGACCTCGGCAACTGGTGGGCGCCGAAGGGCACGGAGATGTTCACCGTGCTCGAGCCGATGGAGGCCTGCGACGCGATGCTCGAAGGCAAGCCGTATCCGGTGCGGGCCGCCTGGTTCATGGTCGACAACTACGCGCAGCAGATGTCCGACCGGAACAAGGTCGTGAAGGCGCTGAAGTCGCTCGACTTCCTCGTCGTCTCCGACTACGTGATGTCGGCGACCGCCGACCTGGCGGACATCGTCCTGCCGGCGTGCACGTACCTCGAGAAGAGCGACCTGCTCTCCTCGAACAACTTCTACCTCCAGTACATGCCGAAGGTGATCGACCCGCTCTGGGAGTCGAAGTCCGACCTCGAGGCGATCACGCTCGTCGCCGCAGAAGATGGGCGTCGGCCAGTACTTCGACAAGAGCGCCGACGAGTACCTGAAGGAGATCCTCCACATCGGCGACCCGAAGGCCGACGGGAACGTCAACGGCCTGACGTGGGAGCAGCTCACGACGTCGGCGCCGCACCTGAACACGCCGACGGTCCCGTACGTGCCGTTCTTCGACAAGAAGTTCCCGACGAAGTCGGGGCGGATCGAGTTCTACGTCGAGCGGCTGATCCCGTACGACCAGCAGCTGCCCGGCTACAAGGAGCCGATCGAGGCGACGCCGACGAACCCGCTGTTCAAGAAGTACCCGCTGACGTTCCTCTCCACGCACACGCGGTTCCGGACGCACTCGCAGTACGTGAACCTGCCGTGGCTGAAGGAGATCAACAACGGCGGCGAGGGCTTCCTCGAGATCAACCCGGTCGACGCGAAGCCGCGCGGGATCGGCGACGGCGACGTCGTCAAGGTCTTCAACGACCGCGGCTTCATGAAGGTGAGGGCGCGGCTCACCGAGGCGATCAAGCCCGGCGTCGTCAACTGCTACCAGGGCGGCTGGGACACGATCAAGGTCAAGCACTACATCGAGGGCCATCCGAACAACCTGACCCACCAGCTCGCGAACCCGGCCCAGTCGGTGATCCCGAACTTCCGCTCGAACGCCGCCTACTACGACTGCCTCGTCCAGGTGCAGCGGGAAGGAGTGTGATCGGCGATGGCTGCCGCTGAGACCGCCGAAGAAGTGGGGGATGGTCATCGACCAGGACCGCTGCATCGGCTGCTGGACGTGCGCGGTCGGCTGCAAGGAGATCAACAACGAGCCGCTCGGGTTCTGGTGGAACCGGATCCTGACGGCCGCGCCGGGCGAGACGACGGGCGAAAGCTCCTCGGCCGTCGCCGACCCGGCGAGCGACACGATCGACGTCCCGCACGGCACCTTCCCGGACGTCGAGATGGCCTACCTGCCGGTCGCCTGCCAGCACTGCACGGACGCCCCGTGCGTGAAGGTCTGCCCGGTCGGGGCGACGTTCCGCCGCGACGACGGCACGGTGCTCGTCGACTTCGAGCGCTGCATCGGCTGCCGCTACTGCATGGCCGCCTGCCCGTACGGGATCCGCGTCTTCAACTGGGGCGAGGCGCGAACAGCCGGTCGACTTCACGGTCGGCTACGGCAAGGACTACCGGACGGACGGCCGGCTCGTCTTCACGCCCGACCGGCCGCGCGGCGTGGTCGAGAAGTGCACGTTCTGCGTCGAGCGGATCGACATCGGCGAGCAGCCGTTCTGCGTCGAGGTCTGCCCGATCGGCGCGCGCATCTTCGGCGACCTGAACGACCCGAACAGCGAGGTCGCCCAGCTCGTCGACGAGGGCGGCGCGACGCAGCTCCTGCCCGACCTCGGGACCGACCCGCGCGTCTTCTACCTGCCCGTCGACCGCGAAAGGAACGTGTGATGGCCACCCGCGTCGCGACTCCCGCGCCGCGCGCCGCCCGCTCGGGCGCGCGGCGGCGGCGTCGATCGCCGCGCTCGGCCTGCTCGTGCTCTGGGGGCTCGCGGCCTGGATCTACCAGCTGACCCAGGGGCTGATCGCGACCGGCATGCGCGACGTCGTCTCCTGGGGCCTCTACATCTTCACGTTCGCGTTCTTCGTCGGCCTCTCGGCGGGCGGGCTGATCATGGCCTCGGCCGCCGAGGTGTTCGGCGTCAAGAGCCTGCGTCCGCTCGCGCGGCTCGGCGTGCTCACCGCGGCGGCGTGCGTGCTCGTCGCGGCGATGACGATCATCCCCGACCTCGGCAACCCGCAGCGGGTCTGGGAGCTCTTCCGCTACCCGAACTGGTCGTCCCCGCTGATCTGGGACATCGTGATCATCGTCGTCTACTTCGCTGTTCGCGGTCGCCGACCTGACGGTGATGAGCCGGCGGACGATGGCGCCGTCGAAGCGGGCGAAGGTGCTGCGGGTGATGGCCTACGTCGGCCTGCCGACCGCCGTCCTCCTGCACTCGATCACGGCCTGGATCTTCGGCCTCCAGATCTCGCGGCCGTGGTGGAACACGGCGCTGATGGCGCCGCTCTTCGTCACCTCGGCGATCCTCTCGGGCACGGCCGTCGTCGCGCTCGCGGCGCTCGCGGCGCAGCCGGTTCGACCGGATCCGGCTGCCGCAGGAGACGTGGACCGCGCTGGCGGGGCTGATGGCGGCGGCGATCGCCGTCGACCTCTTCCTCGTCGCGAGCGACTACATCACCATCCTCTGGGGCAACGTGCCCCGCGAGCGGGCGGCGCTCGACATGATCCTGCCGGGCGGCAGCTGGCAGGCGCTGTTCTGGCTCGAGTGGGTCGTCGGCGGCCTCGTCCCGTTCGTGCTGCTCGTCGTGCCGCGGCTACGGCGGCGGCTCGGCCTGCTCGCGCTCGCCTCGGTGCTCGTGATGGTCGGCGTCTACGCGTTCCGGATCGAGCTCGTCGTCGGCGGGATGCTCAGGCCGCTCATCCACCTCGCGCCCGGCAACGCGCTCGGCTCGTACCAGCTCGGGCAGAGCGTCTTCCAGTTCGACGGCGTCTACCACCCGACCTGGGTCGAGTACGGGATCGTCACCGGGCTCGTCGCCTTCCTCGCGCTGCTGATCATGCTCGGCTACCGCTGGCTGCGCCCGGTCGAGCGAGACGGAGCGGCGCGTGAGCGTCGTCATGACCGTCGACCGCGCGGCCGACCTCGCGCCGGCCGCGCGGCTGCTCGCCTCCTGGTGGAGCCGCCCGACAGCGGAGGAGCTCGAACGCTGGGCGCCGGCGTGGGAGCCGGCGCGTGAGTCGCGGAGCTGCTCGAGCTCTCGCGCGCCGGCGTCGACGAGCTGCGAGGCGCGGCGGAGGCCGCCGAGCCCGATGCGCTGCTCGAGGAGTACGAGCGACTGTTCGTCGGGCCGGGGCGGGCGCCGTGCCCGCCGTACGAGTCGCTCTGGCGGACGGACGCGCCCGCGGCGCGAGCAGGGACGGCTGATGGGCGCGTCGACGGCCGAGGCCGCGCGCATCTACCGCGAGCTCGGCCTGCGGGTGCGGGCGGACGCGCACGAGCTGCCGGACCACTCGTCGTCGAGTGGGAGGCGCTCGCGTACGCGTTCGAGCACGGCGCCGCCGACGCGGCCGGCGCTGCTCGGCGGGACCACCTCGCGCTCTGGATGCCGGCGTTCTGCGCGGCCGTCGCCGCCGAGACGGACCAGCCGTTCTACGCGGTGCTCGCCCGGCTGACGCCTGCCTGGACGGCCGCGCTCGCGGCATGACGCGCGTCCTCGACGCGGATCTCCGCCGCCGAGGCGGCGCGGCGGCCGCGCTCGCGTGACGCGGGCGCCGGCCGCGTCGTGCTCGGCCTCTGCGAGCGCCGGCCCCTCGGCGCGGGCTCGTCGCTGCGCTGCGGCGGGCCGGCGCGGTCCCGTTCGGGATCGCGACGGTCGCGCTCGCCGGCCGGCGCCGAGGAGGCGCCGGCGACTGGTCGCCGCCGCGTGCGCGAAGCTCGATGCGCTCCCGCCCGGCGAGCGCGGCCGGCCGACGCTCAACGGCGCGGCCGTCAGCCGGCGCCGCTCTTCTCGCCGGGCGCGCCGTCACACAGGCGACGTCGCCGCGATTCTCGACGAGACGGCATGCGCCGGGACGCGCGCTGCGGCCTCTGCGTCGGGCGGTGTCCGGCGGCGGCGATCGCCGCGAGGAGCCGTTCCGACGATCGACCCGCCGCGTGCACCGCCTGCGGGCAGTGCGTGCCGCGCTGCCCGAGCGGGGCGCTTCGGCTCTCGGGCGCGGCGGCGGCCCAGATCGAGGCGCAGCTCGAGAGCTCGTCCCCGGTGTGAGCGGCGTCGTCTTCGCGTGCGCCGCGGCGGCCGCGACGCACCTCCGGGCTGGGCGCTCGTGGAGCTGCCGACGCTCGCGCTCTGACGCCCGGGTGGATCCTCCAGCTGCGGGCGCGCGGCGTCGACGTGCGGTGTAGCCGTGCGGCGGGCCGTGCTGCGCGCGGGGCGGAGGCGGTGGAGGAGTTCGCGCAGCTCGTGGCCGGCGGCGGACGTCGCGCCGCTGCCCGGGCGCGTACGGCTGACGGAGCCGCTCGCGACCGTCGACGCGATCCGGCACCTGGACCGGCTCCACGGAGATGATCGAAGGCGAGGCGTCGCCGCTCGGCGTGCGGCCGTCGACCCCGAGCGCTGCACGCTGTGCGGCGCGTGCGCCGTCGCGTGCCCGACCGACGCGCTTCGGCTCGAGGAGAACGCGGAGGAGGCGGTGCTCACCTCCGGGCGGACGCGTGCGTCCCCTGCGGTCGCTGCGCCGAGGCGTGCCCGGAGAACGGGCGATCGGAGTCCGGCCCGGAATCGACCTCGCCCGCCTCGAGCTGGGCACGGTCGACCTCGTTTGCGCGCCCCGCGAGACGTGCAGCGCCTGCGGCGACCTCCCCACCCGGCCCGATGCGGCGGCGGCTGCGGGAGCTCCTGCCGCGCGTGTTCGACGCACCGCTCGACCTCTGCGCCCGCTGCGCGAGGCGGCCGAGGGCAGCCGCGCAGGACTACGGACCGCCCTAGGCATTCTCCCGGATGCCCCGGCGGGCCCGTGGCGGGACCACTCAGGCCCGTGAAGGAGATGCTGCTCGTCGGCCGCGGCGGCGAAGGGGTCGTGCTCGCGTCGCAGATCCTCGCCGACACGTTCGCGCGCGCCGGGTTCTGGGTGCAGAGCTTCCCCGAGTTCAAGGCCGAGCGGCGCGGGGCGCCGATCTCGGCGTTCCTGCGCTGGGACGAGACGTCGCCCATCCACCGCCGCTACAAGGTGCAGGAGTGCGACGTGCTCGTCGTCGTCTCGCCCTCGCCGCCGTCGCCCGAGGTCCTGCGCACCGTCAGGCCCGGCGGGCTCGTCGTCCTGAACCGCGAGACGCGCTTCCCGCACGCGGGGCCGTTCGACGATCGCGCGCGTCCCGGCGTCGCGGATCGCGCTGGAGAACGGCATCCTCTCCTCCGAGGGGCGGCCGATGGGCAACATGGCCGTGCTCGGCGCGTGCGTGCAAGCTGCTCGTTCCGGACGGGCTCGGGTTCCTGGAGGAGGCCGTCGCGGCGCGCATGGGCGCGTCCGCCGAGGCGAACGTCCACGCTGCGCGCGAGGGCTACGCGCGGTGCACGAGGCAGCACGCGGTCGCAGGCGACACGCCGGTCGAGCACGCGCCGCCACGCCGGCGACGCGCGCCGGCCGCGCGTTCGCCGTGAGCACGACGGACTCCCTCGGCAACCACACCGGCACTGGTCGCTCGACCGGCCCGTCGTCCGCGACGAGTGCACGGCGTGCGCCGTGTGCGCGCTCTTCTGCCCGGAGGGCGCGATCGCGAGGAGCGACGGCGCGATGGTGGTCGACTACCTCTACTGCAAGGGCTGCGGCATCTGCGAGGTCGTGTGCCCCGTCCGGAACGCGATCGCGATGGAGGCGGTGCACGCATGATGCCAGACGCTGCCGCACGGGCGCGGTCGTCGACGTCCAACGAGGCCGCGGCGTACGCGGTGATGCTCGCGCGCGTGCGCGCGATCGGCTGCTACCCGATCACGCCGCAGACGCTGATCGTCGAGCGGCTCGCGGAGCTCGTCGCGGGACGGGACGACGTCGAGTACGCGAACCTCGAGAGCGAGCACTCGATGTTCGGCTACGTGATCGCCGCGGCGCGCGCCGGCGTCCGGACGTTCACGGCGACCTCGTCGCAGGGGTTGCTCTACGCGCACGAGCAGCTCCACCGCGCGTCGCGGGAGCGCGTGCCGCTCGTCATCGTCAACGTCAACCGCGCCGTCTTCGCCCCGTGGAGCATCGAGCCGGACCTCTCGGACAGCATGAGCCAGCGCGACACCGGCTGGATCCAGCTGTACTGCTCCTCGGCGCAGGAGGTGCTGGACAGCGTCCTCTGCGCGTACCGGATCGCCGAGACGGTGATGCTGCCGGTGATGGTCTGCGCCGAGGGCTTCCTGCTCTCGCACACCTCCGAGGTCGCTCGACGATCCCGGAACAGGACGCGGTCGACGCGTTCATCCCGGAGCTGCACCGCCCGAGGACTGGCTGCTCGACCCGGAAACGCCGCGCACGTTCTCCGCGCTGCCCGAGCCGAACGACTACTACGCGTTCCAGCGCGACGTCGCGACGCGATGGACGACGCGCGCGGCATCATCGCGCCGTCGCGTCGGAGTTCACCTCGCACTTCGGGCGCGAGAAGATCGCGCGCGCTCGAGCTCACCGGCAATCCGGATGCGGAGCACGGCGCTCGTCGCGATCGGGACGATCGGCGACTCGGCGCAGGAGCTGCTCGACGGCGACGACGACCTGCTCGTCGTCCGCGTCCACGCGTACAGGCCGTTCCCGGCGGCGGAGCTCGCGGCCGCGCTCGCGCACGCGTCCTACGTCTCGGTGATCGACCGCGCGGCCGCCTTCGGCTCGCTCGGGCCGCTCGGCGCGCGACGTGCGCTCGCTCGAGCTCGGGCACGCGAGGCCGTGGCGAACTTCGTCTGCGGGCTGGGCGGCGTGGAGGTGACGCCCGCGACGCTGCGCTGGGCGATGGAGCAGACGCGGACGGCGCGTCCGAGCGGCCTCGGCCCGTGTACGTCCCGGAGGGGGTCGTAGATGGCCGCCTGGCTCGACGAGATCGTCTCCGAGGAGAAGCTCCTCCTTCCCGGCCACAGCGCCTGCGCCGGCTGCGGGCCCGCGATCAACATCCGGCACGTGCTCGGCGGCCTCGCCGCCGCGAAGACCGGAGTCGAAGATCGTCCTCGTGATCCCGGCCTCGTGCTGGACGATCATCGCCGGCGTCTTCCCCGTCAACGCGTTCGGCGTCTCCGTCCAGCTGACGCCGTTCGCCTCGGCTGCGGCGGAGGCGTCGGGGATCAAGGCCGCGCTGCGGCTGCGCGGCCGCGGGGACACGACCGTCGTCGTCTGGGGCGGAGACGGCTCGACCGCCGACATCGGCTTCTCCGGCGTGTCGGCGGCGGCCGAGCGGAACGAGGACATCGTCTACGTCCTCAACGACAACGAGGCGTACATGAACACCGGCGTCCAGAAGTCCGGCGCGACCCCGGAGGGCGCGTGGACGACGACGACGCCGGCGGGCTCGCCGAGGGCCGGCAAGAAGAAGGACATCGCGCGGATCATGGCGGCGCACGGGATCCCCTACGTCGCGACGCTCGCCGCGGGGTCGGTGCCGATGCTGAGGGACTTCAGGGCGAAGGTCGACGAGGGCCGCCGAGATGCGCGGCTTCCGCTTCCTGCACGTCCTGGGCGGCTGCCCGCCCGGCTGGAGGTACCCGACGGCGCAGTCCACCGAGGTGGCGCGGCTGGCGGTCGAGTCGCGGTACTTCCCGCTGGTCGAATGCGACGACGGCGACGTGGAGGATCACGTTCCGGCCGAAGCACGTGGTGCCGGTGCGCGAGTTCCTCGAGACGCAGGGGCGCTTCGGCCACCTCTCGCCGGCCGAGATCGACGCGATCCAGGCCCACGTCGACGAGCGCTGGGAGCTGCTCGAGAAGCTCTAGCCGAGCTCGAGGATGAGCGACGGCTCGTCGGGCACGAGCGGCAGGGCGGCCGGCTCCTCGTCCTCGAGCGGACGGGCGCGGACGGGCTGCCGGCGCCTCGGCTCGGCGCGGCGCTTCCGCGACGTCGCCGTCCGGTGCCGCAGGAGCTGCGGTCCCACGACGATCGCCGCGCAGGCGGCCACGGCGAGGAGCCCGGTCTCGAGGCCGGCCGTCGCCCAGCAGGCGACGAAGCCGAAGCCCACCAACCCGAGGAAGTAGAAGGCGCAGCTGTGCTTCCACCCGGTGAGGGTTCGCGGCGCTGCGGCCACCTCCTCCGCCGGATCCGTGGAACCTCCGACGTTCGGCGCGCGGTGACGTCGCAATGCTGAGGGCGATGAACACGATCGTGGTCGGCGTTGACGGATCGCGTCCGTCGTTCGCTGCGCTTCGCTTCGCGATCCGTGAAGCTCGTCTCCACGGCGACCAGGTGAAGGCGGTGATGGCCTGGCACGTGCCGCGACCGCCTACGGCGGCGGGTTCGCACCGACGACGCCCGAGATCGGCACCTTCGAGAGCGCCGCGGAAGAGGCGCTCGCCGAAGCGCTCGCGGCCGTCGCCGACGAGGTGGAGGACGTGCCGGTCGAGTCCGCCGTCCGCGAGGGGGACGCCGCGCACGTCCTCGTCGAGGAGGCGGAAGGCGCCGCACAGCTCGTCGTCGGCTGCCGGCACTTCGGCCTCGCCGGGAAGCTCTTCCACCATTCGGTGAGCGGTGAGTGCGTCCACGAGGCACACTGCCCCGTTACCGTCGTCCCCGAGAACTGACGACGGAGGAGGCCCGGGTGCGTTCCGCTGGTTCGGCCAGTCGGCGTTCGGGCTGGCCGGCGAGAAGAACGTCTTCGTCGACCCGTTCGGCGACATGAGCGGCGCGGCGGCGCGCGGGATGCGGTTCGACTACCCGCCATCGACGGCGTGTCGGCCGATCTCCTGCTCGTCACGCACGAGCACGGCGACCACAACGCCGTCGAGGTCGTCGGCGGCGACCCGGTCGTGCTCCGGTCGCGGGCGGGGCGGTTCGAGTCGCCGGTCGGCGAGGTCGTCGGCGTCGCCTCCGAGCACGACGCGGCCGCCGGCACCGTGCGCGGGCCGAACACGATCTTCTGCTTCACGCTCGACGGCCTGCGCGTCTGCCACTTCGGCGACTTCGGCCAGGCGTCGCTGCGGCCGGAGCAGCGGGAGGCGATCGGCGCCGTCGACGTCCTGTTCCTGCCGGCCGGCGGCGGGCCGACGGTCGGTGGAGAGGCGGCCGCCGACGTCGTCCGCGCGCTGTCGCCCCGGCTCGTCGTGCCGATGCACTACCGGACGCCGGCGCTGAGCTTCCTCGACCCGCCGGACGCGTTCCTCGACGCGCTCGGCGCACCCGTCGAGCGGCTCGAGCGGAGCGAGGCGGACGTTGCGGAGCTGCTCGGCGACGGGTTGAAGGTTGCGCTGCTCCGCCGCCGGGCTGACGGTCGCTCGCGTTTCCCGGCCGCCGCAGGCAGCATTGCGCGGTGGCACCGGATCCCACCCGCGAGATCGAGACCGTCCGCCTGCTCCTCGAGGCCGCGCGCTACCTCGGCGAGACGCTCGAGCCGACGCGTGTCTACGAGCGCTTCCGGGAGATCCTCGCCGACGCCATCCCACACGACGGCGTCATCGTCTCGTCGTACGACGCCGGCGAGGGGATCATCCGCTGCGACTACGCCTGGGTCGACGGGGAGCTCCTCGACGTCTCGGTCTTCCCGCCGCTGAAGCTCAACGCCACCGGCGGCATGCAGAGCGAGGTGATCCGCACGGGCCTGCCGCTGCTGACGAACGACGTCGCCGGGCGCGTGCGCGACACCGGCACGTACTACGACGTCGACAGCTCGGGGAAGCTGCGCCGCATACCGGACGAGGGACAAGTGAAGGCGCGGGCCGCGCTCATGCTGCCGGTGAAGCACGAGGGCGCCGTCGTCGGCGTCGTGCAGCTGATGACGGACAGCGCCGCCTACGACGAGGGGCAGCTCGAGCTCGCAGAAGGGATGGTCGCGCAGCTCGGCGCGGCAGTTCGGAACGCGCGCCTGCACGAAGAGGCGCTCCGGCTCGAAGCGGCGGCCGCGGCCGCGCGAGCCACCGCGGAGGAGCGCGAGCGCGCGGCGCAGGTGCTCGAGGCCGTCGGCGACGGCATCTTCTCCGTCGGAGACGACGGGGTGATCGACTTCTGGAACCGCGCCGCCGAGACGATCACCGGTCTCCTCGGCGAGACGGTGCGCGGGCGGCCGCTCGTCGACCTCGGCGCGGGCTGGGCGGCGCTGTCCTCTTCGGTTCGCGCGGCGCACGCGGAGGAGCGGCCCCGCCCGGTGACGCTCCCGATCGACGTCGACGGCCGCGAGCTCTGGCTGTCCTTCGTCGCCGTCCGCACGCGCGACGGCGTCGTGTACGCGTTCCGCGACCTGACGTACGAGCGCCAGTTCGAGGAGAGCAAGTACGAGTTCGTCGCCACCGTGTCGCACGAGCTGCGCACGCCGATGACGGCGGTGCTCGGCGCCGCGAACACACTGCTGCGCCGCGACATCGAGCTCTCACCGGAGACGTCGCGCCAGCTGCTCGAGATGATCGCGACGCAGGCGGCGAGGCTCACCGAGGTGACGGAGAGCGTGCTCCTCGCCGGCCGGCTCGACCGCGGCGAGATCGACGTCGAGAAGGCCCGCGTCGACGTCGACGAGCTCGTGGACCAGACCGTCGAGGCGCTCGAAGCCGGCCTGCCGCCGTCGGTGACGATCGAACGGCGGCTCGGCGCGGCGGGCACCGGCCTCGGCGACGCGAACAGGCTCCAGCAGGTGCTCATCAACCTCATCGACAACGCGGTGAAGTACTCGCCAGACGGCGGCACGGTCGCCGTGCGGACGTCGCGCGTCAACGGGACGATCGTCGTCGAGATCGCGGACGAGGGCGCCGGCATCGCCGCGGCGGATCACGCGCGGATCTTCGAGAAGTTCTACCGCAGCGAATCGAGCGACCGGCTCGTCCCGGGCGGGACCGGGCTCGGCCTGTACATCTGCCGCGAGCTGAT
Organism: uncultured Actinomycetes bacterium; assembly: GCA_963753295.1. Classification (GTDB taxonomy): domain Bacteria; phylum Actinomycetota; class Thermoleophilia; order Gaiellales; family Gaiellaceae; genus Palsa-739. The sequence goes on from CAVWBZ010000004.1 coordinate 97,499, forward strand.
CGAGCGGATGGGCGGCCGGATCAGCGTCGCATCGTCGCCGGGAGCCGGCTCGACGTTCACGGTCGAGCTTCCCCGCCGCCTAGTCGCCGCCGTAACAACGAACGACACGCAGGTCGCCGGCGACGTCGATCCGCTCCGCTGCGGCCGGGACGACGAACGCGTCGCCTGCACGCGCGGCCTCGCCGTCGAGCTCGCCGTCGCCCTCGAGCACGAGCAGCACCGCGAAGCGGCCTGCGGGCTCCGCGCGCTCGTCGACGTGGAAGAACGCATGCGACTCGGGCGGCAGGCCGAGTGACGGCTCGTACGCGTCGAGATGGAGCGCCGGCAGCGCGCGGTCCCAGCCGATGCCGAGATGCGCGTCGTCCGGGTCGATCGGGAAGCCGCGCCACTCGCAGACGATGGACATGTCCGCGGGCTCCTGCAGCTCGACGATGAGCGCACCCGCGCCGATCGCGTGCGGCACGCCGGCGGGGACGTAGACGGCGTCCCCGACGCCGAGCGTCAGATGGTGGAGCGAGTCGAGGAGCGCATCGTCCTGACGGTCGATCCACTCGCGGTATGCGCGGGCTCCACCGACTCGCGCAGCCCGAGCCACACGTCCGCGTCCCCGCCGCGCGTCGCGACGACGATCCAGGCCTCCGTCTTGCCGTACGCGGAGCCGAGATTCGCGCGGGCGAACGCGCGGTCGGGGTGGAAGTGCACCGGTAGGCGCTCGACCGGATCGAGCAGCTTGAGGAGCACGTCCGGCGTGCCCCAGTACGCGGGATCGGCGGCGGCGGCGTCGCGCAGGAGCCGGCCGTCCTCGAGCCGCGAGAGCCCTGCGTCCGGCTCGTCACGGCCGGGATTGTTCGCCGGGACGATCGACCCGACCCAGTCCTCCGGGAACTCGCCGTCGCGCTCCTCCTCGCCGCGGAGGCGGTCGATGAGCGCGCCGCCGCGGTAGAAGCGGTAGACGCGGGTCGGCTCGACGCGGGCGATCACGAGACGATCACCGTGATCACTTCGTGGGGGCGGAAGCCGAGCGCGTCGACATCGACCTCGTCGCCGGGCTCCTCGAGCAGGTTCGCGCGCCGCGCGGCGTGAACGGCGCCGCCAGGCGCAGGCGGGCGACGCCGCGGGCGCCGTGGGCCTCGTAGAGCCGCAGCACGAGCGCGTCGGAGTCCTCGGCGCGCTTGACGTGTCGAGCACGAGGTTCGGGTCGTCGACGGACGCGAACGAGCGCTCCCGACGCCGCGTCCGTCCACACGAGCGGCGCGTTGAAGCGCGATCGCCTCGGCGACCACGCCGGCCTCGCGCCAGCCGCCGGCGTGGGGGAGGAGCGCGTACGCGAAGGCGTGCCGGCCCATGTCCGCCTCCGGGTCGGGGCTCTTCGGCGCGCGCAGGAGGCTGACGCGCAGCTCGCCGCCGAAGCAGCTGTAGCCGTACTTGGAGTCGGTGAGGACGGCCGCGCCGAAGCCGTGCTCGGAGAGGTCGGCGAAGCGGTGGCCGGGCACCTCGTAGCGGGCGCGGTCGTGCGCGTCGAGTAGTGCGTCGGCCGCTCGGCGTAGCCGAACTGCATCTCGTAGGTCGCGTTCGGCGCGCGCACGGCGAGCGGGAAGCACACCTTCAGCAGCGTGTGCGACTCGTGCCAGTCGACCTCGACGTGGAACTCGAGCCGGCGCGAGCCGGCGTCGAGGCGGACCACCTGCCGCAGCCGGCTCGCCTCGCCGAGCGGGCGCTCGAACGCGATCTCGGCGCGGAGCGGCGTCGCGGTGACGACCTCGTGCCCGCTCGGCGGGCGGCGCGTCGCGGCGCGTCTCGAGCGTGTACGGGTCGATGTCCCAGGCGTCGAACTCGACCGGGTCGTCGTCGTACAGCTCGAGCCGGTTGCCCGGCGCGGCGAGCGTCTCGCGGCCGCTCGCCTTGTCGACGAGGCTCGCGACGCCGCCGTCGGGCGAGAGCCGCACGCGCAGGTGCGCGTTCTCGAGCGTGAGGCCGTCGACGGTCACCGCGTCGTCCGGCTCGACGCGGCGGCGCGACCGCGAACGGCGCCGCCGTCCCACGTCGACCTCGCGCCGCGGGAAGCACGTCGTGTTCACCGGCCGGTCGCCCGCGCCGATCAACGCCGCGCGCCGGCCTCGACCTCGGCGAGGTCGCGCGTCGCGTCCTCGTAGACGAGCCGGATCGACGAGCCGGGCAGGATGTCGTGGAACTGCTGGAGCAGCAGGAGCTTCCACAGCCGGTCGAGCTCCTCGCGCGGGTACGGCCGCCGCGCGCGCACCGCGAGGAACTCGGCGTCGTGCAGCGCCTGCTCGCAGCGGCGGTTGCCGCGCTTCACGCGCGCCTGCGAGGTGTACGTGCCGCGGTGGTACTCGAAGTAGAGCTCGCCGACGACGGTCGGGCCGCTCCGTCGCGCTCGGCCTCGAGCGCGTCGAAGAACTCCTCGCGGCGTGCCCGTCCGCGTGCGCGGCAGCCCCTGCAGGTCGCGCGCCCGCCGGAGCGTCTCGAGCATCTCGCGCGTCGGGCCGCCGCCGCCGTCGCCGTAGCCGAACACGAGCAGGCTCGTGCCCGAGTGGTCGTGGTCTTGGTACTCGCGCGCGATCTTCGACGAGCTCGGCGACCCGCGCCATGCTGTTGTAGGTCGTCGGCGGGCGGGAAGTGCGCGAGCACCTCGCTGCCGTCGATGCCCTGCCACACGAACGTGCTGGTGCTCGGGCCTGTTGAAGCGGTTCCACGAGAGCTTCTGCGTGAGGAAGCGCGTGATGCCGGCGCCGCGCATGAGCTGCGGCAGCTGGCCGTTGTAGCCGAACGCGTCCGGCGCTCCAGAACTCCGTGCAGCGGCTGCCGAACTCGCGCTCGAAGAAGCGCTGGCCGTGCAGGAACTGACGCACGAGCGACTCGCCGGACGGGAGGTTGCAGTCGGGCTCGACCCACGTCCCGCCGACCGGCACGAACTGCCCGCTCTCGACCTTCGCGCGGATCCGCGCCCACAGGTCGGGGTTCCGCTCCTTGATCCACGCGTACTGCTGCGCCTGCGAGCACGCGAAGCGGTACTCGGGGTACTCGTCCATGTGGCGCACGGCTGGTGCTGAACGTGCGCACGCGCCTTGCGGTACGTCTCCGCGAGCGGCCACAGCCAGGCCGTGTCGAGGTGCGCGTGCCCGACCGCCGACGAGCTCGTGCGCGTGCGTCGCGTTCGCGTGCTCGTACAGCGCGGCGAGGATCGCCGGGTCCTGCTCGTCGCAGAACCGTTCGAGCTCGCGGCGGAGGAGCGCCGCCCACGCGGGCTCCGTCGCCGGCTCCGCCTCGAGCGCGCGGAGCATCTCGAAGTCCGCGGCGAGCGGCCAGGCGTCCGGGTCGAAGCGGCCGAGCTCGCAGCGGGTCAGCTCGACGCGGCGTCCTGCTCGCCGAAGAGCCCGTTGCACGCGAGCTCGACCTCGCACGCGACCGTGCCGGGCCGCGCCGCGTCGGCGAGCGTCGCCTCGGCGTGATGCACGTTGAGCCCGGCGAGGACGACGCCGTCGGCCCAGAGCGTCGCCTCGCTCGCTCGACCGCCAGAGGAGGTCGACGCGGGAGCCGGCCCATCGTCCGGGACCGTCGCGCGCGATCCGGAACCAGTACGTCGCCCAGAGCGGGCCGAACCGCTCCCCGAGCTCGGCCGGCCGGTAGTCGAGCCCCTGCGCCTCCTGCCAGGAGATCCGGCCGACGGGCGGCGAGACGAGGAGCTCGTCGACCGGCCGCGTCTCGGCGTAGGAGCGCGCGCGCAGCCTCGTCGACTGCTGGGCGAAGCGGCGCCGGCTGTAGTCGGGAGTCGAGATCACGGGTCGAGCGTGCCCCGCGCGGCCGCGCTGCCGCCGCCGCCCGGCCCGCGGAGGACGAACGCACACGCGACCGCGACGAGCGCACCCGCGAGCGGCCCGGCGACGTAGACCCAGAAGTGTGCGAAGTCGCCGAGGACCGCTTCCGGCCCGAACGACCGCGCCGGGATTCATCGACGCACCGCTGATCGGGCTCGACCAGAGCCCCGCGAGGATGATGTAGCCGCCGACACCGACCGCCGACAGCGCGCCGACGTTCTGCGCGCGCGATGACGTGCCGAGGATCGTGCTGACGAGGCCGAGCGTGAGCACGAGCTCCATGAGGAACGCCTGCCAGTCGGCGATGCCGGATCCGGGAACGGTGGCGCCGAGCGAGCCCACTCTTCCGTATGTCCCCCACAGGAACAGGCATGCGAGCGTCGCGCCGGCGAGCTGCGCGACGATGTAGCCGGGCACGCGCCGCCACGGGAAGTCCGTGCGCAACGTGAACGCGATCGTCACGACCGGGTTGAGGTGCGCGCCCGACACGGCGCCCATGAAGAGGATGACCGCCATCACCGTCAGGCCGGGCGCGACGACCTCGGCGGACCGGCTTATCGCGCCGTGGCTGAGCGCGCCGACGACGGGGCCGCCCGCGGCGGCGAGCACGAGCAGGAATGTGCCGAAGAGCTCCGAGAACAGGCGCCGCGCCTCGATGACGGGACTCTCGAGCGCGACGGTCGTCGGCGGCTCGAGCACGACGAGCCGGTTCCAACCACCCCGCATCACGGTGCGTCTACGAGGCGGCAGGGGATGTCCTCGTCTTCGTCGAGGTGGTAGCTGGCGCAGATCCGGTGGTAGCCGTCGGCGACGACGAGCGGCCGGCCCTTGGCCGCGCGGCCGCGGACGAGGAGGACGGGCGAGAGCGGCTCGCCTTGCGCCACCTTCTTCAGGTCCTTGTCGACGTGGGGATTCTCCTGCCCGAGAAGGGGGAGCCCGCTGGCGCGGAGCAGGTCCTTCGCCTTCCGCCGGATCGTCGGCGCCGCGCGCAGCGCCTCGACGAGTCCTCCCGCGTCGGCCTCGGAGAACACCAGGGTCAGGTAGTCCTCTGCGGCCGGGAAGTCGTGGGCGTCCGGCTCGTCCTTCCAGTGCTCCTGCGATGTCTTCGCCACCAGCGCAGTCTTCCACCGGCGGCGGTCGACCGCATATCCTCGGAGTGCAGGAGTCGGCAACCCCCCGAGCCGAAGGGAAGAGATGGCTGGAAAGGACGCGCTTCGCGTGCTCGTCGTCGACGACGACGCCTCGATCCGCCTTCTCTGCCGCGTGAATCTCGAGGCCGCCGGCCTGTGCGTCGACGAGGCGGTGGACGGCAATGAAGCGATCGGCGTCGCGCTCGCCGCACCGCCGGACGTCGCGCTCCTCGACGTGATGATGCCGGGCCTCGACGGCTGGCAGGTCGCCGCCCAACTGCGCGCGACCGAGGTGACAGCCGGGGTGGCGCTCGTGTTCCTCACGGCGCTCACGGGGGAAGCTGCGGAGGAGCGGGCACGCGAGCTGGGCGCGACGTATGTCTCGAAGCCGTTCAACCCGCTCGACCTTCCCGCGATCGTCACGCGGGCCGCACGCGCGTAGCTACGTCGACACCACGTCTTCGAGCCCCATGAAGGCGACGAGGTCGAGCAGCTCGCCGGATGCGTCCCGTAGCCGGACGGAGCAGCCGTGTCGTTGCGCGGCGTGCTGGAGACGGGCGAGCGCGTCGACCGCGACCGCGTCGGAGTCGACGCCGACGACGGTGCAGAGGGCGACCGCCGGCTTCTCCCGCTCGAACAACCGGCACACGCGCGTGCACAGGCCGGGAAGGTCGTCCCGGTGGATCGGGCCGTAGACGGCGAAGGTGATCGTCCGTGGCGCCGGCATCGCCATCGACAGCACAGACCGCCGGCGGCGCGAAAACTCATCGAACCCGGTTTTGGTCCGGGGCCGAAAAGGGCACGTGAGCGCAATGCTCGCCCTCACCGACAGCGCAGCCGAGGCGGTCCGGGCCCTCGTGTCGTCATCGGACGAGACGGCCGAGACGGGCGGGCTCCGCGTCGCCGCCGAGCACGAGGGCGACATGGTGAGCCTCGAGTTCAACGTCGTCGTGCTCCCGGGCGAGGACGACGAGGTGATCGAGGCGGAGGGCGCGCGCGTGTTCCTCGAGTCGACCGCCGCCTCGCTCCTCGACGGCAAGATCCTCGACGCGAGCATCGAGGACGACCGGATCGCGTTCCTCCTGACCGACCAGGAGGGCTAATGTGGGGACGTGGGTCGCGCTCTCGTCACTCTCGTGGTGCTCGCCGCGGTGGTCGGCGCGCCGTCGGCTGCGGCGAAGCGCGCTCCGACCGCAGGTGAGCGCAGCGCGATCCATTCGAGCTTCGCGGGATACGTCGCGATGCCGGGATCGCCGGCGGCGAAGGACAACAAGATCGTGTCGATCGGCGTCTCGAGCCTCGACGGGCGGTACGCGTCGGCGAGGCTGCTCTCCAAGAGCGCCGGCCCGTCCGAGATGGTCTTCCACCAGAGCCACGGAACGTGGTTCGTCGTCGGCTTCGGCTCGTCCATGAATTGCAGCTCCGCGCCGAAGTCGGTGCTCGCCGATCTCGGCGTCGGCTGCACGCCTCCCTCTGCGACTGCGTGGATCTGGAACTGCGGCCCGCTCGTCAGCGCGCCGAAGAGCTTCGTCATCACGTGCGCCGACGCGAACTACGAGCTGTCCGGGCTGCGCTGGCACGGCTGGGGAACCGCACGCGCGACGGCGTCGGGAACGGCGCACGCGAACGACTGCAAGCCGTATTGCGCCGCAGGGCACTTCCATGCGTATCCGATGACCGCGGTCGCCGACCGGCTGTTGCAATGCGGCAAGGCGCGTTACTACGCACGGCTGACGATCGTGTACGCAGGGGCGAGGCCGAAGGGCATCGCCAAGCGCAACGTGAACACGCTCGGCTGCTGACCGCCGTCGTCGACAACCCGGCTGACGCCCGCTACGAGGTCCGCGTCGGCGACGAGCTGACCGGCAAGCTCGAGTACCGCCGCCAGGTCGGCGCGGTCGACCTCTTCCACACCGAGGTGGAGCCGGGCGTGAGGAACCGCGGCCTGGGCGCGGTGCTCGTGCGCGGGGCGCTCGACGACCTGCGCGCCCGCGGCGACCGCGTCATCCCGACGTGCCCGTTCGTCGCCGCGTTCATCCGGCGGAACCCCGAGTACGCGGACCTCGTCGCCTAGCGCGTCTTCGTGAAGCGGTGGACCGCTTCGAGCAGCTCGGCCGCCTTCGTCTGCGCCTCCGTCTCGTCTCCGGACGCGAGCGCCCCGGCGACGCAGTGCTGTACGTGCTCGTCGAGGATGCGGAAAGCGAGGCTGTCGAGCGCGGTGGAGACGGCGGCGATCTGCGTGAGGATGTCGATGCAGTAGCGGTCGTCGGAGACCATCTTCTCGATGCCGCGCACCTGCCCCTCGATGCGGTGCAGACGCTTGGTCAGCGCGTCCTTCTGCCCGTGGTAGCCGTGGTGCTGGATCGTGGTCATACGACTCCTTCCCTCGTGCTGCGGAAGCGGCGCAGCCGGAGGCTGTTGCTGACGACGAAGATGCTGGAGAAGGCCATCGCGCCGGCGGCGATCATCGGGTTCAGAAGCCCGGCGACGGCGAGCGGGACGGCGGCGACGTTGTAGGCGAATGCCCAGAAGAGGTTGCCCTTGATCGTCGCGAGCACACGGCGGGAAAGCCGGATCGCGTCGACCGCCGCGCGCAGGTCGCCGGAGACGAGGGTCAGGTCCGACGCCTCGATCGCGACGTCGGTGCCCGTGCCGATGGCGAGCCCGAGGTCCGCCTGGGCGAGCGCGGGGGCGTCGTTGACGCCGTCGCCCACCATCGCGACGACCTCGCCGGCCTCCTGCAGCCTGCGCACCTCCGCGACCTTGTCCTCCGGGTAGACCTCCGCGAGCACACGCTCGATCCCGACCTCCGCCGCGACCTGCCGCGCGCGCACGCGCGAGTCGCCGGTCAGGAGGACGGGCGTCAGCCCGAGCGCCTTCAGCTCGGCGATCGCCTCGGCGCTCGTCGGCTTGACGCGGTCGGCGAGCTCGAGCGCCGCGCGCTTCTCCCCGTCGACGGTGACTGCGAGGGAGCCGTTCCCGCGGCCGACCTCGACGCGGTGGCCCTCGACGACGCCGCTCACGCCGACGCCCGCGACGCTGCGGAACTCGGTGACGGCGGGGAGCGGCGCACCGGCTGCGCGCACGATCGCCTGCGCGATCGGGTGCTCGGATGCGCTCTCCACCGCGGCTGCGAGCCGCAGCACGTCGGGCGAAGCCTCCGAGACGAGGTCCGGGCGCCCCTCGGTGACCGTTCCGGTCTTGTCGAGGACGATCGTCGAGACGCGCCGCGTCCGCTCGAGGATCTCCGGGCCCTTGATGAGGATGCCGAGCTGGGCGCCGCGTCCCGTGCCGACCATGAGAGCCGTCGGCGTGGCGAGCCCCATCGCGCACGGGCACGCGATGATGAGCACGGCCACCGCGGCGGTGAACGCCGACGACGCGCTCACGCCCGCGAGCAGCCACCCGGCGAGGGTCGCGAGCGCGACGAGGATCACGGCCGGCACGAAGATCTCCGAGATGCGGTCGGCGAGCCGTTGCACCGCTGCCTTGCCGGTCTGAGCCTGCTCGACGAGGCGGGCGATCTGCGCGAGCGCCGTGTCGGCGCCGACGCGCGTCGCGCGAACGACGAGCCGGCCCGAGGTGTTCATCGTCCCGCCGGCGACCTCGGTCCCCGGCTCCGCTTCGACGGGTACGGGCTCGCCGGTGAGCAGCGACTGGTCGACGGCAGAGGCGCCCTCGACGACGACGCCGTCCGTGGCGATCTTCTCGCCCGGGCGCACGACGAACACGTCGCCGGCGGCGAGGCTCTCGACGGGCACGAGGATCTCCTCGCCGTCGCGCAGGACGCGGGCCTCCTTCGCACCGAGCTCGAGAAGCGCCTCGATCGCCGCGCCGGACCGGCGCTTCGCGCGCGACTCGAACCAGCGTCCGAGCAGGATGAGCGCGGTGATGACGGCGGATGCCTCGAAGTACGTGCCCGAGGAAAGCGCGGCGGAGAGCACGACGACCGACCACGTCCAGGCGGAGAGGGTGCCGAGGGAGACGAGCGTGTCCATCGTCGCCGCGCCGTGGCGCGCGTTCAGGAATGCCGCACGGTGGAACTCGAAACCGCTCCAGAACACGGCCGGCGTCGCGAGGACGAGCGAGACCCATTCCCAGCCGGCGAAGCGGGCGGGGGGAGCCATCGCGAGCACGACGAGCGGGATGGCGAGCGCGATCGCGACGAGCAGGCGGACGGGCGGTGCGCCGTCTGCGTGGACGTGTGTGCGCGCGCCTGCCGGCTCGGCGTGGTAGCCGATGCGCTCGACGGCGCCGACGAGCGCATCGGCGGCGACGAGCCCCGGGTCGTAGTGCACGGTCGCGGTCTCGGTGGCGAAGTTGACGGTCGCCTCGACCCCGTCGAGCTTGTTGAGGCTGCGCTCGATCCGCGCCGCGCACGAGGCGCACGTCATACCGGTGAGCGCGAGCGTCTCCTGTTCGACCGCGGCCACTACGTGGCTACGTCGTAGCCGGCCTCGTCGATCGCGGCGACGATGGCCTGCGCGTCGAGCGGCGCGCCGGTCACCGTGACCGTCTTCGCCTCGAGGTCGACCGCGACCGAGGCGACGCCCGGGACCTGGGAGACCTCGCCCTCGATCGCGCTCCGGCAGTGCTCGCACGAGACGCCGGGGACGGTGTACGTGACTGTGTCAGTCATACCCCGGGAGGGTATCACGGCGCGGGTCGGGGATTACTACCGATCTTCAGGCGGCGAGCAGCAGCCGCGCCGCGAGCGCGAGGAGCGCGAGGGCGAGGAGCCACTGGATGACGGCGCCGCGCAGCCGGAGCGACACGTGCGCGCCGAACTGGGCGCCGGCGACGACGCCGGCGGAGAGGGAGAGCGTGCGGCGGACGCCCTCGCCGTGCGAGAAGCTTCCGAGCCCGATGTGCGTCGCCGTTCCGGCTCCGGCCATGATCGCGAGGACGAAGTGCGAGGTCGCGGTCGCGAGATGGACGGGGAAGCCGAGTGCGCGCACGAGGAGCGGGACGTGGATGACGCCGCCGCCGATGCCGAGGAAGCTCGACAGGAAGCCGACGCCGAGGCTGTAGAGCGCGCCGCGCCTGAGCGGGACTTCGTAGACGTACCGCGCGCCGGACCGGTCGACGACCTCGCGCGCTTCCAGGTGGTGCTGCGGGAGCGGAAGCGGCCAGCGCTCTCCGGCGACGAGCCAGGCGGCCAGCACGGCGAGGACGGCGCCCATGATCCCGTCGAAGACGTGGCGCGAGACGCTGCCGACCACGAGCGCGCCGCCGACCGCCCCCGGGAGCGTCGCGAGCCCGAACACGATCCCGCTGCGGTAGTCGATCCGGCGCTGGCGCGCATACGCGGCCGAGCCGCTCGCCGCGTTGAAGAACACGACGGCGAGGCTGATGGCCGTGATCGTCCGCGCCGAGTCGTGCGGGTAGAGGAGGAGGAGTATCGGAGTGAGGATGAAGCCGCCGCCGGCCCCGATCAGCGTCCCGAACGCGCCGACCCCGAGTCCGATGGCCACGAGCATGACCGCCGTCCACGCCGTGAAGGGCTGGGCGGAAGCGACGATCACACCCGGAGCGTACGGGACGGCGCACCACCGCGATTTAACGAACCGGTAAGCCCCGCGCAACAAGCCTGCAATGCCCGCACGGCATCCTCGGCGCAACTCGACGAGGAGGACATATGCGCACGATCGGAACGATTGCCGCGGCGGTGCTCGCAGCGGCGGCGCTCTCCGCCGCCGCGGCCGCCGACACGATGCACCCGCAGCTCGGCGCCCGGGTCTCCGGCATGGGTGAGCACGGGATCGTCAACCTGACGTCTCACGCGACGAGCGGGAAGCTCTGCTGGACGGTCGACGTGCCGACGAAGGGGATCACCGCCGCGTCCGTCCGCGACGCGGCGGGGATGAAGGTCCTCGAGCTCGGCATGCACTACACGGCGAAGGGCTGCGAGGCGGAGTCGAAGAAGGCGCTCGCGCTCATCGAGGCGACGCCGGGCAAGTACCGCGTCTGGATCGACACGAAGGGCCACCCGGGCGACCTCCGCGGGACGCTGTTCGCCGGCATGGCGCACATGTAGCGACGCACTCGGCCTCCGGCCTCCCTCCGCCTGGAGGAGAATCCACAGGCGACTCACAGGAACGAGAGGGAGGCTGGAGGCATGAGCGGGAAGCGGATCCTCGTCGTCGACGACGAGCCGTCGATCGTCGACGCCGTCGCGACGGCGCTTCGCTACGAGGGCTTCGAGGTGGACGAGGCGAACGCGGGCCGCGACGCGCTCCGCGCGGTGGCCGAGCGTGAGCCGGATCTCGTCGTCCTCGACTGGATGCTCCCCGACCTCGAGGGGATCGAGGTCGGCCGCCGCATGCGCGAGCGCGGGTTCAAGAGCGCGATCCTGTTCCTCACCGCGAAGGACGGCGTGGAGAACAAGGTGGAGGCGCTCCGCGCGGGCGGCGACGACTACGTCACGAAGCCGTTCAGCCTCGCCGAGATCGTCGCGCGTGTGCAGGCCATCCTCCGGCGGACGCAGAGCGAGCTTCCGGGCGACGTCCTGCGCTTCGCCGATCTCGTCCTCGACGAGCAGCGCCACGAGGTCTTCCGCGGCGACACGCGCGTCGAGCTCACCGGGACGGAGTTCAGCCTTCTCCGGTACTTCATGCTCAATCCGCGCCGCGTCCTCTCGAAGCACCAGATCCTCCAGAACGTCTGGCGTTACGACTTCGGCGGCAACTCGAACGTCGTCGAGACGTACGTGAGCTATCTCCGGCGGAAGCTGGACAAGCTCGGGCCGCCGCTCATAAGGACGGTGCGGCAGGCGGGCTACATGCTCGAGCTCGGCGACGGCTGATGCTGTCGCGGCTGTCGCTCCGTACCCGGCTGCTGCTCGGGACGATCGCGCTCGCGGCCGTCGGGCTCGTCGCCGCGGATGTCGCCACGTACACGTCCCTCCGGTCGTACCTGTACGGCCGTGTCGACGACACCCTCAACGCCGTGCACCCGTCTGTCGAGTCGAGCTTCTTCGGCAACCAGCAGGGCGGGCGTGGCCCGGACGAGGTGGCGCCACCGGGCTACTGCGTCGAGCTGCGGACTCTGGCGGAACGCCCCATCGCGGCCACGTGCCAGGTCGCGCCGGGAGAGACGAGCCGTCCCGCGCCGGCGTATCCGCGCACGCTCTCGCTTCCGTCGCATCCGAACGTGGGCGAGGGCGACCGCGTGCGCTTCTCCACGGTCGGTGCCATGAAGGGCGGCGGCCGCTACCGCCTTCGTGCCTCGATCGAGGGTGACCATCCGAACGAGCTGTTGCTCATCGCAGCGCCTCTCCGCGGCGAGGACAACACCCTCCACCGCCTCTTCCTCGTCGAGCTGCTCGTCACGCTCGCGGTGCTCGGGGCGATGACGGCGCTCGGGCTCTGGATCGTGCGTCTCGGATTGCGGCCGCTGCGCGCGATCGAGGAGACCGCGGACGCCATCCGGGCGGGCGACCTCTCACATCGGGTCGACATCGAGAACGAAAACACCGAGGTCGGACGGGTCGGCGCGGCACTGAACGCCATGCTCGGGCGCATCGAGGCATCGGACCGCCGGTTGCGACGGTTCGTCGCAGACGCGTCGCACGAGCTGCGCACGCCCCTCGCCGCGGTGCGGGCGTACGCAGAGCTCTTCGGGCGCGGAGCCGAGAGCAGGCCGGAGGACCTCGCGCGGTCGATGAACGGCATCACGCGCGAGGCCGAGCGGATGAGCGTGCTCGTCGAGGACCTGCTCCTGCTCGCGCGCCTCGACGAGGGGCGTCCGCTCGAACGCGAGCGTGTCCAGCTCGACGCGCTCGTGCGGGAGGCGGTCGACATGGCGCACGCTCTCGACCCGGACCGGCCGCTCGACCTCTCCGACGAGCCCGTCGCAGTCCTCGGGGACGGCGACCGTCTCCGCCAGATCGTCGACAACCTCCTCTCGAACGTTCGCTCCCACACGCCGCCCGCGGCGCCTGCGTCCGTGCGCGTGCGGCGCGAGGACGGGCGCGCCGTCGTCGAAGTGGAAGACTGCGGCCCGGGGCTCGAGGGAGGCGACCCGAGCAGGGTGTTCGAGCGCTTCTACCGCGCCGACGAGTCGCGCGCGCGGGCGAGTGGAGGCGTCGGCCTCGGGCTCTCGATCGTCGCTGCGGTCGCGCGTGCGCACGGCGGCACTGCGAGCGCGCGTGCGGGCGAGAGCGGGGGAGCGGTCTTCCGCATCGAGCTTCCGCTCGCCGAGTAACCCACAGCAGCCTCACAGCTCCGTATCACCTCGGGCTTAGCCCGCAGTCGCAGGCTGCAGGCATGAACGCAAACCGCCAGACGATCGAGATCGTCGTTCCCGTGCACAACGAGGAGGCGACGGTCGAGCGCAACGTCGAGGCCCTCCTTGCGTACATGCGCCGCGAGTTCCCGTTCCGGTTCTCCGTCGTCGTCGCCGGCGCGCTCGCGTTCGCCGCCGGGGCCGTCACCGGCTACCTCCTCAACGCGCGCTGGACGTTTGCGGCGCGCGGGTCGTGGCGCCGGTATCTCGCCGTGCAGCTCGGCGGGCTCGGTGCGACCACGGTGTTCGCCGCGCTGGGCGGCACGGTCGGCTATCTCGTCGCGCTGCCCCTGGTGACGCTCTCGACGTTCACGGCGAGCCGCATGTGGGCCTTCGCATGACCCGGTTGCGCCTGCACGGTCACGAGGCGATCGCGGCCGGTTCCGTGGGCGAGGCGATCACGGTGCTGGAGACGACCCGCGTCGAGGCGATCGCGAGTGACGATCGCAACCTGCAGGCGTACTGCCGGCGCCGCTTCCCCGAGCTGCGGTTCGTGCTCGTCCGCCGTTGACGCCCGCGCGAGGCGGGTATCGTGACGCGCCGATGCCCGCGAAGAAGTCCGTCCAGCTCTCCGGCGTCGTCGTCGCCCAGTCCGCCGTGTCGTCGATCGACCCCGACGAGGGCGTTCTCATGTACCGCGGTTACGACATCGCGGATCTGGCCGAGCACTCGACCTACGAGGAGGTCGCGTACCTCCTTCTCTACGGCGAGCTCCCGTCCGGCGACGAGCTCGACGTCTTCCACGAGCGGCTCTCCGAGCGCGAGCTCCCGGCGCACGTCGCGGCGATCGTCGACCGCTCGGCCGCGGAGGCGCTGCCGATGGACATGCTCCGCACGGCTGTCTCCGCGCTTGCGTTCGCGGATTCCGAGCGGAGCGGCAACGACCGCGGGGCGGAGCAGCGCAAGGCGGCGAGGCTCATCGCACGGGTGCCGACCGTGATCGGGCGCTACCACCGCCGCCGGCAGGGCCTCGAGCCGGTCGATCCCGATCCGGGGCTGCCGTACGCCGAGAGTTTCCTGACGATGCTGCACGGCGCGGCGCCGAGCGAGCAGGCGGCGCGCGCGTTCGACGTCGCGATGATCCTGCACGCGGAGCACGAGATGAACGCGTCGACGTTCACGGCCCGCGTCGTCGCCGGCACGGGCGCCGACCTCCATGCCGCGATCACGGCCGGGATCGCCGCACTCGGCGGTCCGCTGCACGGCGGCGCGAACGAGGCGGCGATGAAGCTCTTCGAGAAGTTCGGCTCGGCCGAGCGGACGCCGGACGCGGTCCGCGGCATGCTCGAGCGGAAGGAGAAGCTGTACGGCTTCGGCCATCCGCTCTACCGGGCCTACGACCCGCGGGCGGCCATTCTCAAGCGTGTCTCGCACGCGTTCTCCGAGGACGCCGGCGAGCCCAACTGGTACGCGATCACCGAGGCGGCGGAGCGCACCGTGTTCGAGGAGAAGGGGCTCTACCCGAACGTCGACCTCTACTCGGCGTCGGTGTACACGTACCTCGGCATCCCGACCGACCTGTTCACGCCGCTGTTCGCGGCGAGCCGCATCGCCGGGCAGGCGGCCCACGTCCTCGAGCAGCATGCCGACGACAAGATCATCCGCCCGTCCGCCGAGTACGTCGGCGCCGCACGGCGTGCGTTCCCGGTTCGTGCGCGCTAGCGCTCGACGACGAGAGTCGCCTGCATTCCGAGTGCACGGTGGTTCGCGATGCTGCAGTAGAGGACGTAGCGGCCGGGGAGGAGCTTGTACTCCTTGTCGACGACACCTTCCGACTGCGTGACCGGCCAGGAATAGATGCGCTTCCCGCCGACGCGGCGCATGCGCAGGTCGTGCGCGTCCTCGCCGGCGTTGCGGAGCTCGATGATCGCCCAGCCGGCGCGGATCGTCTGGCGGGACAGCGCGAAGCTGTACTCGCGGGCGACCACCTGGACGCGCGCGGGCACGGGAGGCGGGAGCGCAATCACGACTTGACGAGCGTCGGCCGTGTGAACGCAGAGGCGCCCGGGATCACGGAGCCGGCGTCGGTGTCGAACCACTGCTCGAGCAGCGCGGCGTATACGCCGCGAAAGTCGGCCGTCTCGACGAGGTTGCCGTCGTCGTCGAGCCCCGTCTTGTCCTGGAGCCCGGGGAACTCGCCGACCATCGTCCCGCTCGCGCGCGTGCCGATGAGGAAGCCGGTGCCGGCCGCGCCGTGGTCGGTGCCCTCGTCGCCGTTCTCCTGCGCGCGCCGTCCGAACTCCGACCACACGTGGACGAGGACGCGGTCGGCGATGCCGCGCGCTTCGAGGTCGCGCTGGAACGCGAGCAGCGAGTCGGCGGTCAGCTGCAGCCCGTCGGTCAGCGCCTGCGGCTCGCCCGAGTGCGTGTCGTACTCGCCCGGCGCCGAGAGCGCGACGACGCGCATCGGCAGCCCGGCGGCGATCATCGCAGCGAGGCCGGCGAGCTTGCCGGGGAATGCGTCGTCCGACTTCGGGTACGTGACCGGGCTCTGGAACCCGGGCTGCCCGTCCTGCGACCGGAACGGGAGCAGCTGGTTGCGAAGCCGGTCGACCTGCGTCGCGACCCCTCCGAACATGCCGAAGGTCTCGAGCATGCGTTGCTCGACCTCGCCCCAGACGCGGTTCGAGTAGAAGTCGTACTGATCGGGCGCCGAGATGGCGGCGACCGGCATGCGCGCGGTCGCAAGGGCCGGTGCGAGCGTGTCGTCGAACGAGACGCCCTGGAGCGGGTTGTCGGGCGAGCCGACGACGTCGAGGTAGCGCCCGAGCCAGCCCGTGTTCAACTGCGTGTCGGTCGCGCCGACCTCCCAGTAGTGCCGCGACGTGAAGTGCGACTGGTCGGGATGCGTGTAGCCGACCGCCGGCAGCACGGTCACCTTCTGCTCGCCGTACAGCTGCGCGATGCCGCCCGCCGCGGGGTGCCAGAAGAGGCGGGCGTCCTCGGCGAGCGCGACGCCGCCCGAGAGCGCGAGCTTCGGCCGGAGCTTCGTGTACAGCGGGTCGCCCTGCGGCGAGAGGATCGACAGCCCGTCGGCGCCGCCCTCGAGGAACACCGACACGAGCACCTGGCTCGGTGTCGCCGACGCCGCGGCCGCGATGCCCTCTTCGAACGCGGAGAGCCCGAGCCGCGAGCCGCCGTACACGGCGAGCGCCGCGCCGGCGCCGCGCGCGAGGAAGCTGCGCCGCGAGAGGCCCGTTCCCGCCGGCGTCGGCATGCCGGGCTCGATCGCCGGCAGTCCGCGTCCCGCTTCGGCGATCGCGCGGTGCAGCAGGCGCGAGCGCGACAGCCCGTCGCAATGGAGGCAGTCGGTCATGCCGCCTGCATCTCCGGCGAGACGGCGATGAGATGGCGGAGCGCGTTCGCCACCATCGGCGGGTATTGCTGCTGCTTCCACGTCGCGCCGCGAGCGTCGGCGAGCGCTGTCCGGGCGAACGTCTGGAAAGCGTGCATCGAACCGGCTCCGACCGGCGGGTTGCGCCAGAACCCGAGCGCGGCGTGGAGGAGCTTGTCGACGTCGTCCGGCTGGTTCGGCTTGCTCGGGTCGAGCGCGTACGGCTCGAGAGCGTACTGCGCGATCCACCAGCGGCCGCGCCACGTCGCCGTGTCGAGCCAGCGCGTGTCGTCCCAGCCGCCGACGTTCGGCGGATAGAAGAGCTGCTGTCCGGCCATCGCATCGAGCCACGTCCACGCGGTCGAGTCGATCGGCCGGCCGATGCGGCGGAGCAGGCCCGCCGTGTACAGCACCGGCGACTTGACCATCCGCGGCCCGTCGTAGAGCGCGGGATGGCGGAGGATCGCTGCGACGACCGGCCGCACGTCGTACGTGCTCTGCACGTACAGCTGCTCGAGCGCGTGCGCCGTCGCCGCGTTCGGCTTCGCAGGCACGAAGTAGCTCCAGAGCTTCTGCACGAAGAAGGACGGATGGTCGGGGTGCGTGACGCACAGCCGGCACGAGTCCTTCCAGGTCCATGCGCCGCGGCGGCGGAAGATCGTCTTCGTCCCGGTGTCGTGGTACTTCGGGTCGTACCGGAAGTCGACGTCCCCGCGGCCGGGCTTCCAGTCGTTGCGGAAGCCGGTGAGGGCGCGCGCGTTCTGGCGGACGTCCTGCTCGCCGTAGCCGCGTCCCGCGCCGAGCGTGAACAGCTCCATCATCTCGCGGCCGTAGTTCTCGTTCGGCGAGTACTTCGAGTTGTCGCTGCCGTTGAGCCACAGCAGCATCGCCGGGTCGCGCGTCACGTCGAGGAGCAGCTCGTGGAACGATCCGAGGCCCCGCGAGCGGAACAGCTGGTTCTGGTTCAGCATCAGCCGCTGCGAGCCGACGCCGTCGTTCGAGGTCGCGAACCAGTCGTGCCAGACGAGCGCCATGCGTTCGACGAGTGGGCGCGACGTGCGCACCATGCGGTCGAGCCACCACAGATGGTCGTGGCCCCACGCGTCGTACGGCGCGAGCGGGCGGCCCTTCTCGTCGTGCGGGCTCTTGCCGACGAGGTGTTCCTCGCCGGGATACGTCAGCGTGTGGACGGCGCCGTCGAGGCCGAGCTTCGCGAGCGCCTCCGCCTCGCCGTCGCGGGGGCCGAAGCCGGCACGCCAGAGCAGCCGCTCCGCCTGAGCGGTGCCGAACGACCCCTTGTACGAAGCGACCCCTGACACGTCTCAGTACTAGGACGCCGCCCGCGCCCGTTTCTTTCTCTGCCGCCGAAAAGAGCGGGAGGGCCCTCTCGGGCCCTCCGGCACACCTTCACGTCGAGTCGGGTTTGCTCGCCCGACTCGTCACGCGTGGGAAACGGCGCCGAGCAGTTCCGCCGATTGTCCGGCGTCGTGGGCTCGGGGAAGCCGGTGGTACAGCGCGGCTAGCTCTTCCGCCCGGTCCTGCGACCGGTTGTTCGCTTCGCCGCCGGACGGCGCTTCGCAGCGGTCTTCCGCTTCGCGGGGGCCCGCTTGGCGGTCGTCCGCTTCGCAGCGGTCTTCCGCTTCGCCGGGGCCCGCTTGGCGGTCGTCCGCTTCGCAGCGGTCTTCCGCTTCGCAGCGGTCTTCCGCTTGGCGGGGGCCCGCTTGGCGGTCGTCCGCTTCGCAGCGGTCTTCCGCTTCGCCGGGGCCCGCTTCGCAGCGGTCTTCCGCTTGGCGGTCGTCCGCTTCGCAGCGGTCTTGCGCTTCGCGGTCGTCCGCTTCGCAGCGGTCTTGCGCTTCGCGGTCGTCCGCTTCGCGGTCGTCCGCTTGGCCGTGGTCCGCTTCGCGGTTGTCCGCTTGGCGGCCGGCCGGCGCTTCGCGGTCGTCCGCTTCGCGGCCGTCCGCTTTGCTCCGGTCTTCTTTCTTGTCGCCATCTGCCTCCTCCTATTGGGCGAGTTCGGTGGCAACGACAGTGCGCAGTATGCGCCGTGCATCGGACGTTTTCATCACCAACAACGCGATTTCCTTCGCAAGATGGAAATTCTTTCGGCGACGCTGCGGGTTTCCACCGCGCTTACACGCGTCGCGACGGTCGGCCGTACGACGATTCGGCCGTGCTTTGCGCACGGCTTCGACGACGCGAGCATCGCGCCGATCGGACACGACGTTGCGAACGACGTCTTCCATCTCGGCGGAGATACGTCCCCGTCAAATCGCGATTGCAAACGAGAAACGCGACGCGCAGCGATTGCGGACCGGATTGGAGAGTCGCGTTTGCGCCGTGCGGACGCTTCGACTTTCGCGCGGTCGTGCGGCCGCCTTTGCACCCGCCTCCGTCGTCTGCGCAGGCAGAGCACCCTGCGACGAATTGCTCCGCCGGACGACTTCCCGCCGCGCGCGCATATCCTGTCGTCGCCGATGAAAGTCGTTCTCCCCGACAATGCCGAGCTGGAACTTCCGGAGGGCGCCACCGGGCTCGACGCTGCACGCGCCATCGGGCCGAAGCTCGCCGAGCAGGCCGTGCTCGTGCGAACGGACGGGCGCGTGCAGGACGTGCGCCTGCCGCTCGAGGACGGTCAGCGCGTCCAGTTCCTCACGACGCGCGACACGCAGGACCCCGATGCGTTGTACGTCCTGCGCCACTCGTCCGCGCACCTGCTCGCGGAGGCGGTGCGCCGCCTGTACCCGGGCGTGAAGATCGCCATCGGCCCGCCGATCGAGAACGGCTTCTACTACGACTTCGAGTTCCCGGAGCCGATCCGCGAGGAGGATCTCGAGAAGATCGAGGCGGAGATCGACCGCGAGCTCGCGGAGGGCCGCGAGTGGTCGCGTGAGGAGATCTCGCGCGAGGACGCGAAGAAGCGCTTCGCCGCGGAAGGCGAGCCGTACAAGGTCGAGCTCGTCGACACCGCCGAGGGCGACATCTCTCTCTACACGCAAGGGGACTTCACCGATCTCTGCCGCGGTCCGCACCTCCAGAGCTCGAAGCCGATCAAGGCGTTGAAGCTCACGGGGCTCGCGGGCGCGTACTGGCGCGGGGACTCGACGAAGCCGCAGCTCACCCGTATCTACGGCACCGCCTTCTACGACCGCAAGGACCTCGACGCGTACCTCGAGCGGCTGGAGGAGGCGCGGAAGCGGGACCACCGCCGCCTCGGGACCCAGCTCGACCTGTTCCACCTGTCGGAGCACTCGCCCGGCTCGCCGTTCTGGCACCCGAAGGGGATGGTGGTCTGGAACGAGCTCGAGGACCTCCGCCGGCGGGAGAACCTCGTCCGCGGCTACGTCGAGGTGAAGACGCCGCTTCTGTACGACGTCGAGACGTACGTGACCTCGGGTCACTACGAGAACTACGCCGAGAACATCTTCTTCGTCTCCTCGAAGGAGGAGTCGGACAAGCAGTTCGCGCTCAAGCCGATGAACTGCCCGGGGCACATGCTCCTGTTCGGCTCGGGCCTCCGGTCGTACCGGGACCTGCCGATCCGCTACGCGGAGTCGTCGACGCTGCACCGCGACGAGCTCGCCGGCACGCTGCACGGCCTGCTCCGCGTTCGTCACATCACCCAGGACGACGCGCACGTCTTCGTCACCGAGGAGCAGATCCAGGACGAGATCCACGCGATGGTCGACTACGCGCGGTTCCTCTACGACCTCTTCGGGCTGGAGCCGCGCGCCGAGCTGTCGACGCGCCCGGAGAAGCGCCTCGGCACCGACGAGCAGTGGGACCGCGCCGAGGGCGCCCTCGAGGAGGCGCTGAAGCGGAACGGCATGGACTACGTCGTCTCCCCGGGCGAAGGAACGTTCTACGGGCCGAAGATCGACCTGCACATGACCGACTCGCTCGGGCGATCGTGGCAGATGGGGACGATCCAGCTCGACTACCAGATGCCCGTGCGCTTCGGGCTCACGTACATGGGCGCGGACAACCAGGAGCACCACCCGGTCGTCATCCACCGGGCGCTGCTCGGATCGCTCGAGCGCTTCATGGGGATCCTCATCGAGCACTACGCCGGCGCGTTCCCCTTCTGGCTCGCGCCCGTCCAGGTGCGGATCCTGCCGGTCGGCAAGGCCCACCACGACGGGGCGCAGACGATCGCGCTCCGCCTGCGCGAGGCCGGCTACCGCGCGGCGGTGGACGAGCCCACGGAGACGATCGGCAAGCGCATCCGGGACGCCGAGATGCAGAAGATCCCGGTCGTCATCGTCTACGGCGACCGCGAGAGCGAGGAGAGCCTGGCCGTCCGGGAGCGCGGCGGGGCCCAGGAAACGCTCAGCCTTGCCGATCTCGTCGCGAAGCTTGCTACCCTTTGACTTCTGAAAAGCAGGAGCGGACCCGTTCCTCACCTCCCGGGCCGAGAGCCCGCGTGGGGTTCAACCGAGTCGGAAGCGACGAGGATCGGGCCGCTGCGTGCAGCGGCTTTTGCGTTTTCTGCAACCGAATTTAGGAGGAGTAAGCCCCACTTGGTGATCTGTCTTTGAGGCCCCGGCGCCGACCGATCGAGCCCGTCCGTCCCAGCAACCGGGACACGACGCGCATCAACGACGCCATCAGGGTCCCCCGAGTCCGTCTGATCGACGACGACGGGGCTCAGCTCGGGATCAAGACCTCCGACGAGGCGCGCGAGTACGCCTATGCGAAGAACCTCGACCTCGTCGAGGTGGCTGCGCAGGCCGACCCGCCGGTCGCGAAGGTCATGGACTACGGGAAGTACAAGTACGAGCAGGAGCAGAAGGCGAAGCAGGCCCGGAAGCACCAGAGCCAGATCCAGGTCAAGGAGATCAAGCTCCGCCCGAAGATCGGGATCCACGACTACAACACGAAGAAGGGGCACGTCGAGCGGTTTCTGAACCAGCGCGCGAAGGTGAAGGTGACGATCATGTTCCGCGGTCGCGAGACGACCCATCCGGAGCGCGGTCGCGACCTGCTCCTCCGCCTCGCCGAGGACGTCAAGGAGATCGGGGCGATCGAGTCCCAGCCGCTCCTCGACGGACGCAACATGGTGATGCTGCTGGGCCCAACGAAAAACGCAGGAGTGAAACGAGATGCCGAAGACGAAAACACGGAGCGCGGCGAAGAAGCGCTTCAAGGTGACGGGGACGGGCAAGATCCTGCGCCGGCCGACGATGCGCAGCCACAAGTTGGAGAAGAAGTCGTCGAAGCGTAAGCGCGCCTTCCGCAAGGAGCTCGAGGTCACGCACGCCGACCGGAGCGCCCTGAAGAAGATGCTGGGGATTCGCTAGCCATGCCGAGAGTCAAGAGATCCGTCCACGCGCAGAAGAAGCGCCGCAAGGTCCTCGAGCAGGCGAAGGGGTACTGGGGGTTCAACAACTCCCACTACCGCTACGCGAAGGAGCAGGTCGACCACTCGCTCGTCTACGCCTACCGCGACCGGAAGAACCGGAAGCGGATGTTCCGCCGGCTCTGGATCACGCGGATCAACGCCGCTGCCCGCTCGCACGGCCTCTCGTACAACCAGTTCGTCAACGGATGCACGAAGGCCGGCATCGAGCTCGATCGCAAGGTGCTCGCCGACCTCGCGGTCAGCGACCCGGCCGCCTTCGAGGCGATCGCCACGCAGGCGAAGGCCGCGCTGGAAGCCTGATCACTTCTCGCGACAACGAGAGGCTGAAGCTCGTCCGCAAGCTCCGTGACCGGCGCTGGCGCGACAAGCTCGGCCTCTTCGTCGTCGAGGGGGAGGATCTCGTCGACGCCGCGGCCGGCATCGAGCCGGTGGACCGGCTCGTCGCCGGCGAGGACGTCGAGGCGGCGCTCCTCGCGGAGGTGTCGGCGCTCGCGCATCCGCCGCGGGTGATCGCCGTCTACCGGCGCGACGACCTCCCGCACGGGACACGGCCCGTGACGCTCGCTCTCTGGCGCGTCGCCGATCCGGGGAACGTCGGCACGCTCATCCGCGCCGCGGAGGCGTTCGGCGCCGGCGTCGCGCTCTCGCCCGGCTGCGCCGATCCGACGGGGCCGAAAGCGCTGCGCGCGTCGATGGGCTCGATCTTCCGCGTGCCCGTCGCGGACTTCGACGAGCCGGCGGGGCGGCGCGTCGCGCTCGTCTCGCACGGAGGGGAGCCGCTCGCGGCCGTCGACCTCTCCGGCGAGGTCGTGTACGTGCTCGGCGCGGAGCGGGAGGGGCTACCGGACGAGGTGCTCTCGCGGTGCGAGGTGCAGGCGACGATCCCGATCGCCGGCGGCGCGGACTCGCTCAACGTCGCGATGGCCGGAACGGTCGCGCTCTACGAGCGCGCGCGGCGAAACGCGCCGTAAAAAAGGCCCGGCCCCCAGTTGCCCAGGGGCCGGACCAGAGATTCGCCGAGCCGGTAGCGCTTTCGTCTACCTCGTCCAACCGGCCTTCCGCCTCGGGGTTGCCCCCTCCTCGTAGAACCGCTTGGTCGGGGTTTCGACCTAGTCGCGCTCCGTGCTCGGCGCAAGAAGGAAACTATGGATTCACCACTTCGCGGTCAAGGGGTCACCACATCGAATTGTCCGCAATTTGCAGACATCACTTGCGACGACCGATCCACACGGTGTCTTCGCCGTCGGTGAACGGCCGGCGGTCGAACCAGCCGTAACACGCTTCGACGTCGAAGCCTGCTTCCGCGAGCAGCGCCTGCCACCGTTGCGGCTCGAGCCACCAGAGCGTCATCGACGACGCGCCGCGCTCGCCGCGCACCGACAGCGTCAACGTCTGCTGCTCGAGATCCCAGTCGGCGCGCTCGAAGATGCCGGGCTCGCGCTCGAGCCAGAGGCCGTGCGTCTCCGCGACGTCCTCGGGGGAGGGTGCGAAGACGTCGAAGACGAGCCGGCCGCCGGGGAGGAGGAGCTCGTGCGCCGCGCGGAGCGACTCGAGCCGCTCTTCGTCCGAGGCGAGATGCAGGTATGCCCGGAAGGGACAGGTCACGAGGGGCACCCGCTCGGCCACGGGAGGCCGGCGGAGGTCGCCGAGCCGCAGCTCGAGCCGCTCGGCCACCCCGGCCGCCTGCGCCTGCTCGGCGCACACGGCGAGCATCTCGATCGACGAGTCGACGCCGATGACGTGAACGCCCGCGCCCGCGGTCGGGACGGCGATCCGTCCGGTGCCGACGCCGAGCTCGACCACCGGCCCGCCCGCCGCGAGCGCTTCCTCGACGTAGAAGGAGATGTCCTCGACGACGCTCGTGCTCCACGCGTCGTAGAGGCGGGCGATCGTGTCGTAGGAGCTCATGGCGTATAGATACAGTCGCCGCCGTGGACCCGCACGCCCTCCAGGAGGAGGCGCTAGCCGCGATCGCGGCGGCGTCCACGCTCACCGCGCTCGACGACGTGCGCGTGAAGTACCTGGGCCGCAGGAGCGCGCTCAAGCTCGCCCTCCGCGAGGTGCGCGACCGCGAGTCGGGCATGACCCTGAACGCCGCGCGCGAGGCGATCGAGAGCGCGGTCGCCGCTCGCGAGGCCGAGCTCGAGCGCGCGGAGCTCGACCGCTCGATCGCGGAGGACCGCGTCGACGTCACCCTCCCGGGAACGCCGCACCCGCGCGGCCGCCTCCACCTCGTCACGCAGGTGCGGCGCGAGGTCGAAGACCTCTTCCTCGGCATGGGCTACGAGATCGTCGACGGCCGGGAAGTCGAGACCGCTCACTACCTCTTCGACGCGCTCAACATGGCGCCGAACCACATCACCCGCTCGCCGCTCCACTCCTTCTACGTCGGCGAGGACACGCTCCTGCGCACCGAGACGTCGCCGTCCCAGATCCACACGATGGAGGCGCGGCAGCCGCCGATCTACATGGTCTCGCTCGGCCGCACCTACCGCCGCGACACCGCCGACGCGACGCACTCTCCGTTCTTCCACCAGGTCGAAGGCCTCGTCGTCGACCGCGGCATCACGCTGGCCGACCTGAAGGGAACGCTCCTGCAGCTGCTGCGCGCGCTCTTCGGCGAGGAGCGTCGCGCGCGCTTCACGACCGACTTCTTCCCCTTCACGGAACCGTCGCTCCAGGTCGCGGTCTCGTGCTTCCAGTGCGACGGGGCCGGCTGCGCGCTCTGCAAGCACTCCGGCTGGATCGAGATCGGCGGCTCGGGGATGGTCGACCCGAACGTCCTCCGCTTCGTCGGCTACGACCCGGAGGAGGTGTCCGGCTTCGCGTTCGGCTGGGGCCTCGAGCGGATGGCGATCCTGCGGCACGAGCTGCCGGACATCCGCGACCTCTGGGCCGGCGACCTCCGCTTCCTGAGGCAGTTCTGATGAAGGTCCCGATGTCATGGCTCCGCGAGTACGCGGACCCGGGCGCCACGAACGTGGAGATTGCGGCGCGACTGTCGGTGTCGACGTGCGAGGTCGAGCGCATCGTCCGCCGCGGCCCGGCCGACACGCGCGGCTTCGTCGTCGGCAAGGTGCTCTCCGCCGAGAAGCATCCGAACGCGGACCGGCTCCAGCTCACCGTCGTCGACGTCGGCGGCAAGCAGCAGCAGATCGTCTGCGGGGCGTGGAACTTCGGCGCCGGCGCGACCGTCGCCGTCGCGCTTCCCGGCGCGACGCTTCCGAACGGGCTCGTGCTCGAGCGGCGCGAGCTGCGCGGCCAGATGTCGGAGGGGATGATCCTCGCCGAGGACGAGGTCGACCTCGGCACCGACCATGCCGGGATCATGCTGCTCGCCGACGACCTCGAGCCGGGCACGCCGCTCGCCGACGTGCTCCCGCTCGTCGACGACGTGCTCGACATCGAGACGACGCCGAACCGCCCCGACCTGCTCTCGATCTACGGTCTCGCCCGCGAGGTCGCCGCACTCTTCGACGTGCCGCTCGCGCCGTGGCCGGGCGTCGACCCTCCCCGCGCGGGCGACGAGACGATCGCCGTCGACGTCGAGGACTTCGACGGCTGCCCGCGCTACCTCGCCCGCCTCTTCCGCGACGTGGCCGTCGGCCCCTCGCCGGTGTGGCTCAAGGCGCGAATCCTCGCCGCCGGCATGCGCCCGATCTCGAACGTCGTCGACGTGACGAACTACGTGATGGTCGCGCTCGGCAGCCCGCTGCACGCCTTCGACCACGACACGCTCGCAGGCGGCATGGTCGGCGTTCGCCGCGCGCGCGACGGCGAGGAGATCCGCACGCTCGACGGCACGCTCCGGCGTCTCGACCACCGCGACATGGTGATCAAGGACGGAGAGCGCGCGATCGCGCTCGCCGCGATCATGGGCGGCGAGGAGACCGAGGTCACGCCGGAGACGACGAGCATCCTCCTCGAGGCCGCGAACTTCGAGCCGGTCACCATCCTGCACACCTCCGAGCGGCTGGGTTTGCGCACCGAGGGCTCGAACCGGTGGGAGAAGGGCGTCGACCCGCACCTCGCCGGGCACGCGGCCCGGCTCGCGACGCAGCTCATCGTCGAGACGAGCGGTGCGCGCTGGGTGGGGGAGACGGACGCGCACGGCGAGCTCCCGGCGCGACCCGTCGTGGAGCTGCGTCCGTCGAGGACGAGCGAGCTCATCGGCCTCGACCTCCCGGCGGACGAGCAGCGCGGGATCCTCCGCAAGCTCGGGTTCGAGGTCGACGGCGACACGGTGACGGTGCCGACCTGGCGCGCGCGCGACGTCACGCGCGAGGCCGACCTCGTCGAGGAGGTCGCGCGCTTCGTCCTCGACGACGTGCCGTTCACGCTGCCCGCGCGGCGGGACGCGATCGGGCGCCTCACGCGCGAGCAGCAGCTGCGGCGGTCGGTCGAGGACGTGCTCGCCGGGTGCGGCCTCTCCGAGGCGTACACGCCGAGCCTCGTGGCCGACGATCCCGATGCCGGCGCCCTGCGGCTCTCGCTGCCGCTCTCGAGCGACCAGTCGGTCCTGCGCACGACGCTGCTGCCCAGCCTCATTGCCGCCGCCGAGCGGAACCGCTCGGTGGGCAACGAGGGCGTCGCCCTGTTCGAGATCGCGCGCGTCTACCTCCCGACCGGCGAGCAGCTGCCCGACGAGCACTGGCGCATCGCGGGAGTCGTCGAGGGCGCGTATGCCGATGCGAAGGGGGTCGTCGACACGCTGCTCGACGCACTGAAGATCGAGCCGGAGATCGAGCGCGGATCGCATGCGCTGCTCCATCCCGGCAAGACGGCGAAGTTGCCTCAGGGGTGGATCGGTGAAGTTCATCCCGCGGTGGCGACCGGCTGGGCCGCGTTCGAGCTCGACCTCGACGCGCTCGCGTCGGCGATGCCGCAGCGCGTCCTCTACGAGGACGTCATCACCTTCCCGTCGGTGCTGCAGGACCTCGCCTTCGTCGTCGACGACGACGTGCCGGCCGCCGCGCTCGCCGCCGCGATGCGCGAGGCGGCCGGGCCGCAGCTGCGCGAGGTGACGGTCTTCGACGAGTACCGCGGCGAGCAGATCGGCGCGGGCAGGCGCTCGCTCGCCTTCCGCGTCGCCTTCGGCGCGACCGACCGCACGCTCACGGACGAGGACGCGACGGAGCTGCGCGGCCGCATCGTCGCCGCGCTCGGCGAGCGGTACGGCGCCGAGCTGCGCGCCTAGAGACCGTACTCGTCGATCCGCTCGGGCGTGATCGTCACGATGACCCGCTTGTCTCCGGGCTGATGCCAGGGGTACTTGTCGAGGTCGACGTACTTCTTCGCCATCTTGTCGATGTGCTCGAGCGCTCCCTCTTCGCTCATCTCCGCGGTGCCGGTCACCGAGACGTAGCCCGACTGCTGGTCGCCGGCCGGCAGCACGACGACCGAGACGCGCGGGTCGCGCCGGAGGTGGCGCTCCTTCGCCCGCCCGATCACGGTGTTGAAGACGACGTTCTCGCCGTCGGTGTCGATCCAGACGGGCGTCGAGTGAGGACTGCCGTCGGCGCGCAGCGTCGTCACCGTTCCCCAGTTGCGTCCCCGGAAGAGCTCGGCCTGCTTCTCGGTCAGCTTTGCCATCGGATCCCCTTCTCTCGTGTGTACGGCTAGCTCCGGCGCCGCAGGCGGAGCACGATCTTCGCCGCGGTGGCGAGCCCGCCCGCGGCGGCGACCGCCATCCCGACGCGCTTTCCGCGCTCCGCCGCCTGGCCGAGCTCGCCGCGGAGCTGCGCGACCGCGTCGGTCAGCTGCTCGCGCTCGCCGGCGAGCTCCTTGCGGATCTCAGTCTTGGTGGCCATTGCGCAGCGCCTCCGTTGTGAGCCTGGCCTCTTCGATCGCCTGCCGCGGCACCGGCGACGCTCCCCTCTTGAGCAGGACGACCCCGATCCCACCGAGGAGCCCCGCGACGACGAACAGGCCGCCGAAGACGACGAGCAGCGCCGCCCAGACCGACATCGCGGTCGCGATCGCCGCCGCGACCGCGGCGAGACCGAACGCGAGCGCGAACACGACGAGTACGGCAGCTGCGGCGACGAGCCCGATGCCGGCGGCGAGCGCCACGAGCTTCTGCTTGATCTCGGACGCGGCGAGCTCGAGCTCGAGCTTGACGAGCGAGCGCGCGTGGTCGGCGACGCGGCGTGCGGCGCCGGAGAGCCCTTGGGTCGCGTTCATCTGCTCATCCCTTTCCGCCGTGGGCGGGCCGTAATCGGCCGGTGTCCTCGTCCGGAGACTAGCGGGGCAGCTCGTGGCGGGAGACCGCGAGCTTGATCTCGCCCACGTCGATCGTCGCGACGGCCGGCCCCGGGACGCGGACGGTCGCGCGGTCGGCACCGGCGGTGACGTCGATGCACTCGAGCTCGCAGGTGAGGCGATCGCCGACGGTGCGCTCGACGAGGCCGACGCGTTCGCCGTCGCGGTCGACGACGAGCCAGCCCGGCTCGACCTGGAGCCACGACGCGTCGGTCGTCGTCCGCAGCCCGTCGGCGTGCTGCTGCTCGATGCGCGCCGCCTCGACGAGCGTCGGGACGGCGAGCAGCTGGCCGAGGAGATAGACGCGCCCGAGCGCCTCGAGCAGGCGCCAGCGCACCTCGCCGCGGTCGACGGGGCCGAGGCTCGGCCGGAGAACGGCGTCGACGAAGTCCGCGGCGCTCGACATCTCGGCGCGCGTGTGGCGCAGCTGGGCGGACGCGCGCTGCGGCCCCGCGTACGTCTCGACGGCGCCCTCGACACGGGGCGCGAGCGCGTCGTAGGCGCCGCGCAGGCACTCCAGCTCGATGATCGTCGTCGGCTCCTCGAGATGCCACTTCGGAAGCCTCGCCGGCAGCTCCGCGGCGATGCGCGCGGCAGGATCGCCCTGCAGCACGCGCGCGTGCCGGATCCACTGCGGAACCTCGTCGACGCAGTCGCTTGCGAAGCGGAGCGTCGAGCGCCGGACGTATCCCGCCGTCGCCGGGTTGCGTCGGGCGTCGACCTCGAGCAGCCTCTCGGCGATCGTCTGCAGCGCGAACGCGTTCCAGGCGCAGAGCCGGAAGAGCTGCACGCCGCGGTCGTCGCCGGTGGCTGCGTCCGCTTCCTCGGCGAGCGAGTACGCGATCGAGCCTCCGCGGAGCCGCGCCGACAGCGCCGCGGTCGACGTCTCTCCGCGGAGCGTTGAGCGGACCCAACGCAGGAGCGTGGACACGGCGGCTAGGTCGTCTTGCCGCCGACGTACCAGACGGGGCCCTGCGTCCCGACCGGATGCGTGTCGGACAGCGCATGGAGCACGCGCAGCTCGCCGGGGATGCCTGCGCCGTCGAGGCGGTCGAAGCAGCGGCGCACCATGCCCGCCGACGCGCCGTAGCCGAACGTGTGCGCGACGCGGAAGCGGAAGCCTGGCTTGCCGACGCCGCTCTGATACGGGTTGACGGGCGCGAGGAGGAGCGCCGCATGGTCGGTGTGGTCGCTCGAGGTCAGCTCGAGCTCGCACAGCAGGTCGGACCAGTCGGAGGGGAGGACTTCGAGCGCCGCGTCCCACGACTCCGCGAGCGTGGGCCGCGAGATCTCCGGCTCCGGCGGGGCGTCGTCGGTTGCGACGAGCGTGAGCGTGCCGGTGATCCCCTCCGTGTCGAGACGCCGCACGAGTCGTCCGATCGCTTCGGGTCCGATCCCGCGCCCGGTGCGCGTTGCGAAGAACCGGATCTCGCGCCCCGTGCGTCCCGGCCCCGTCGGCCCGAGCAGTGCGAGCGCGCGCTCGGCGCGCGACTCGTCGTCGAGCGCGAGCGTGAGGCGCGCGTCTCGCCACCTCGGATCCAGACCGTTTTCGACCACGTCCCACTGCTCGGCGAGGCTCATCGCGCGAACCGTACACTCCGGCCGTGGCCAAGGTCGAAAGCAAGAAAACGCTGCCCGAGAGCGACCTCCGCGACGTGCTGCGCGAGATGCTCCTCATCCGCCGGTTCGAGGAGAAGGTCGAGGACCGCTTCCGCGCCGGCGAGCTCCCCGGCTTCCTCCACGTCGCCATCGGTCAGGAGGCGTCGGCGGTCGGCGTGTGCCGCGCGCTCGAGGATGGCGACGTCATCTCTTCGACGCACCGCGCGCACGGGCACACGCTCGCGAAGGGGACGCACCCGAACGAGCTGATGGCGGAGCTGTACGGCAAGGTCGAAGGCTGCTCGCACGGCTACGGCGGCTCCATGCACCTCTTCGACGTCGAGCGCGGGAACATGGGCGCGAACGCCGTCATCGGCGGCGGCCTCCCGCACGTCACCGGTGCGGCGCTCGCGTTCCAGATGCGGGGCGAGCCGCGCGTCGCGGTCGCGTTCTTCGGCGACGGTGCGACGAACATCGGCACGTTCCACGAGGCGCTCAACCTCGCGCAGCTGTGGAAGGTCCCCGCGGTCTTCGTGCTCGAGGACAACAAGTGGGCGGAGTCGACGCCGGAGTCGCAGCACTCGCCGATCCGGGACCTCTCCGACCGCGCGAAGGCGTTCGGGATGAAGGCCGTGAAGTGCGACGGTCAGGACGTCGAGGCCGTCTACAAGACGGCGCGGCAGGCGCTCGAGCACGCGCGTTCGGGGAAGGGCCCCGTATTCGTGCACCTCGACTGCGTCCGGCTGCACGGCCACTACATCGGCGACCCGCAGGTCTACCGCGACAAGGACGAGGCGCGGAAGCTCGCCGAGACGCGCGACCCGATCACGATGCTGCGCACGAAGCTCGGGATCTCCGACGAGGACTTCGAGGAGATGGACGCCGAGGTGACGGAGATGGTCGACGCGTCCGTCGAGTTCGCGAAGAGCGCGACCGACCCGGCGCCGGAAGACGCCCTCAAGAACGTCTATGCCTGAGCTCTCCTACCGCGAAGCCGTCCGCGACGCGCTCGCGACGGCCATGCGCGAGGACGACGCCGTGTTCATCATGGGCGAGGACATCGCCGAGATGGGCGGCTCGATGGGCGTCACGCACGGGATGCTCGACGAGTTCGGCCCGGAGCGCGTGCGCAACACGCCGATCTCCGAGATGGCGCTCGCCGGCGCGGCGATCGGCGCCGCGATGCAGGGCATGCGCCCGGTCGCGGAGATCATGTACGAGGACTTCATGACGCTCGCCGCCGAGCAGGTCGTGAACCAGGCGGCCAAGCTCCGCTACATGTCGGGCGGGCAGCTGACGGTTCCCGTCGTCTTCCGCACGCAGGGCGGCGCCGGCTGGTCGCCGGGCGCGCAGCACGCGCAGCAGCTCGAGGCGTGGTTCGTGCACGTCCCCGGCCTCAAGGTCGTGTTCGCGTCGACGCCGGAGGACGTGCGCGGCCTGCTCTGGTCCGCGATCTACGACGACAACCCCGTCGTCTTCTTCGAGCACCGGACGCTGTACGGCATCAAGGGGAACGTCCCCGAGAAGATCGAGCCGATCCCGATCGGGAAGGCGCGAATCCATCGCGAGGGAGAGGACGTGACCGTCATCGCGACGGGGCGCCTCGTGCACGAGGCGCTGAGGGCGGCGGAGGAGGCCGAGAAGGAAGGCGTCTCGGTCGAGGTCGTCGATCCGCGCACGCTTCAGCCGCTCGACGAGGAGACGCTCGTCGCGTCCGTGAAGAAGACGAACCGCGCCGTCGTCGCGCACGAGGCCGTGACGCGGATGGGCTTCGGCGCCGAGGTCGCCGCCGTGCTCCAGTACCAGGCGTTCGACTGGCTCGATGCGCCGATCGAGCGCGTCGGCGCGAAGTTCGCGCCGATCCCGTTCGCGCCCGTCATGGAGCAGTTCGTCGTCCCGCACGCCGCCGACGTGCTCGCCGCGATCAAGAGGACCGTCGGTCATGGCGACTGAGGTCAAGCTCCCGCGACTCGGCCAGGGCATGGAGTCGGGGACGATCGTCCGCTGGCTCAAGTCCGAGGGCGAGCAGGTGGCGAAGGGCGAGCCGCTGTACGAGCTCGACACCGACAAGGTGACGCAGGAGGTCGAGGCCGAGGCGAGCGGCGTCCTCCTGAAGATCGCGATCCCCACGGGCGAGGTGGAGGTAGGGCGGACGATCGGCTTCATCGGCGCCGCGGGCGAGACCGTCGCCGTCGAAGCGCCCGCCGCGGCGCCGGCGCCGAAGGCCGAAGCCGCGCAGCCGGCTCCGGCCGCCGAGCCCCAGCGTGTCGCTGCGCCGACGTCGAACGGCCGCATCAAGGCGTCGCCGCTCGCTCGCCGGCTCGCGCGCGAGCGCGGCATCGACCTCGCGAGCCTGCGCGGCAGCGGTCCCGACGGGCGCATCGTGGCGGAGGACGTCCAGCGCGGGCAGGCAGTCGAAGCGGCTTCCCCTGAGACTCGGGCGCGCGGCGCAGCAGAGGTGGAGTCGCGGCCGCTCTCGAACGTCCGCAAGACGATCGCGCGCCGCCTCACGCAGGCGTGGACGGTACCGGCGTTCACGCTCACGGTCTCCGCCGACATGTCGGCGGCGAACGACGTCATCGCGAAGCGGCGCGAGCTCGACCCGGACGTGCGCGTCACCGTCACCGATCTGCTGACGAAGGTCTCCGCACAGGCGCTGATGCGCCATCCCGACATGAACGTGCAGTACACGGAGGACGCGCTGCTCGTGTTCCCGAGCGCCGACGTCGGCATCGCGGTCGCAGCGCCGCAGGGTCTCGTCGTTCCGGTCGTCCGCGCGGCCGAGCAGCTGACGCTCGCACAGATCGCGCAGGCGCGCGGCGACCTCGTCGCCCGCGCACGCGACGGCAGGCTGCGCGCCGAGGACCTCGACGGCGGAACGTTCACGATCTCGAACCTCGGCATGTTCGCCGTCGACGAGTTCGTCGCCGTGCTGAACCCGCCGCAGGCGGCCATCCTCGCGGTCGGCGCGACGCGCGAGCAGGTCGTGCCGCGGGACGGGGAGCTGCACGTCGTCCCGCTCATGACGATGACGCTGACGTGCGACCACCGCGCCGTCGACGGCGCGACGGGCGCCGGGTTCCTCGACACGATCAAGACGTTCCTCGAGGACCCCGGCCTCGCGCTCTGATCCGATGGTGCCGACCGTCTGGTACCGCGTACGAGACCTGGAGGCGGGCCGGCGCTTCTATCGCGAGACGCTCGGGTTCGAGGAGACCGAGGTTCACCTCGACGAGCGCTGGTCGCACCTGAAGCGCGGCACGATGGAGATCGGGCTCGTGGAGGGCGACCCGGAGGGTGAGAGCGCGGTCGCGCACGTCGACGTCCCCGACGTGAAGGCGGAGGCGGAGCGGCTCCGCGCGGCCGGCGTCGAGGTCGGCATCGTCTTCGAGCTGAAGGGCGAGATGCAGCTGCTCGACGTCTTCGACCCCGACGGGAACCGCATCCAGCTCGCCACCGAGCTCTGAGCGTGCTCCGCCCGGTCGACAACCACGACGTGCGCTTCCTGCGCGACATGCTCCGCCACGCGTACCACTGGCGGCTCGCGGAGGACGCCGAGCGGCCCGTCTACCGGTACGTCCGCAACTGGGGCCGGAAGGGGGACGCAGGCGTCGTCGCGGTGGAGGGGCCGCACGCGTACGGCGCCGCCTGGTACCGGCTCTTCACCGCGGGCGAGCCGGGATTCGGCTTCGTCGACGAGGCGACGCCGGAGCTCACGATCGCCGTCGTTCCCAGCCGCCGCGGCAAGGGCGCCGGCAAGGACCTGCTCGACGCGCTGCTCGAGCGCGCCCGTGCCGACGGCTACGCGGCGGTCAGCCTGAGCACCGATCCAGGCCAGGTCGCCTGGTACGAGCAGTTCGGGTTCGAACAGGTCGGCGAGTCGCCGCATGCCGTGACGATGCTCGCGCGCCTGTAACGCGGCCGCGGCCACGAGTTGCGTTGTCCGCCCTGCCGGCTGCAAACCTTCGCATCGCCGCGTCCTCAGTCGCGTCCGTAGTCGTGACTACGCACGCTCCCTGCGTCCTTGCGCTGCTCGGTTTTCGCTCGCCAGTACGGGAACGAACTCGTGGCCGCGGCCGCTAGCATCGTCCCCATGGACGTCGACGTCGCAGTTCTCGGTGGAGGGCCCGGCGGGTACACCGCCGCGATTCGCGCAGCGCAGCTCGGGGCGAAGGTCGCCTGCATCGAGAAGGAGGCGGAGCTCGGCGGCACGTGCCTCCGGGTCGGCTGCATCCCGACGAAGGCATGGGTCCAGACGGCGTTCGCGCTCAAGGAGGCCGAGGAGCACTTCGCGAAGTTCGGCGTGAACGTCGGCGAGGCGAAGCTCGACTTCGGCGCCTCGAACGCGTGGAAGGCCGGCGTCGTGAAGCAGATGACGTCCGGCATCGCATCGCTCTTCAAGGCGAACGGCGTCGAGTGGGTCAAGGGCGCGGGGAGCTTCAAGGACGCGAACACGATCGCGGTCGAGGGCGGGGAGGACGTCACCTTCAAGTCGGCGATCGTCGCGACCGGATCGTTCCCGCTCCGCCCCCCGATCGACGGTCTCGACTCGCCGCGCTGCGTCGACTCGACCGGGCTGCTCGCGCAGGAGAGCCTGCCGAAGCGCCTCGTCGTGCTCGGCGGCGGCATCATCGGCTGCGAGTTCGCCTCGATCTTCAGCAGGTTCGGCACCGAGGTGACGATCATCGAGATGCTCGACACGCTCATCCCGCAGGAGGACGCGGACGCGGCGAAGGAGCTCGCGAAGCAGTTCGGCCGGCGTGGGATCGCGCTCAACCTCGGCAAGCAGTGCACGAAGGTCGACGACGACGGCTCCCAGCTGACGGTGCACTTCGGCGACGGCGAGACCGTCGGGGCCGACCTCATGCTCGTCGCCGTCGGGCGCGGGCCGCTCGTGGAGGGCATCGGTCTCGAGAACGCCGGCGTGCAGTTCGACAAGCGGAAAGGCGTCGCCGCCGACGAGCACCGGCGCACGAGCGTGCCGCACATCTACGCCGTCGGCGACTGCGCCGGCTACTGGCAGCTCGCGCACACGGCGTTCCGCGAGGGCGAGGTCGCGGCCGAGAACGCGTGCGGCCACGACGCGATCGTCGACAACCGCGCGGTGCCGCGGCCGATCTACACCGACCCGGAGATCGCCGGCGTCGGCCTCACCGAGGCCGAGGCGCGCGAGCAGTACGGCGACGACGTCGCGGTCGGCCAGTTCCCGTGGGTCGCGAACGCGCGCGCGGTCATGCAGGACGAGACCGTCGGCTGGGTCAAGTCGATCCACGAGACGCGGTACGGCGAGCTGCTCGGCCTGATCATGGTCGGCCCGCACGTCACCGACATGATCGAGGCGGGCGTCGTCGCGATCGACGCGGAGTCGACGGTGGAGACGGTCGCCGACGGCATGGCGCCGCACCCGACCCTCTCCGAGGCGATCAAGGAGGCCGGGCTCGTCGCGCTCGGCCGCGCGATCCACATCCCGAACCGCAAGCCGCGCGCGAAGACTCCGGCCTAGCCGGCCCAAAGCGCACGTTTTCGCCTTTTCGGGCATCTAGAAGGGCATGACGCCCTTCCCGGCGGCACGTCCGCGCGCGGACCGCTCCTTCGAGCGCCTCTACCGGCGGCACGCGACCGACGTCTACCGGTATGCGTACGGCCTCCTCCGGAACCAGGCGGACGCGGAGGACGTGACGCAGACGACGTTCCTCAACGCATACCGGGCGCTCGAGCGGGGGGAGGAGCCGCGCGCGGCGCTCAACTGGCTCTTCGCGATCGCGCACAACGTGTGCCGGCAGCGGTTCCGCACCGCCTCGCGCCGCCCGCGCGAGGTTGCGTTCGACGAGGACGTCGCCGAAGCGCTCGTCGCCGACGACGACGGGCCGAGCGTCGCCGACGTCCGCCGCGCGCTCGGCCATCTCGGGTTCAACCAGCGGGCCGCGCTCGTCCTCCGCGAGCTCGAGGGGCGCTCGTACGCGGAGATCGCGGACGTGCTCGGCATCTCGACGAGCGCGGTCGAGACGCTCGTCTTCCGCGCCCGTCGGGCGCTGCGCGAGCAGCTCGAGGGCGCGCTCACGTGCGACGGAGCAGAGCTCGCGATCTCGAACCAGCTCGACAAGACGCTCACGCGCGGCGAGCGCTCGCAGCTCCGGGCCCACCTGCGCGAGTGCCCGGAGTGCGCGACTCTCGCGCGCCGGGAGCGGGCGCAGCGCAGCGCCCTGCGGACGCTCGGCTCGATCCCGCTGCCGCCGGCGCTCGCAGGTCTCTTTTCGGGAGGCGGGGCGACGGTCGGGCTCGGGATCGCCGCGAAGGCGACGGCGGTCGTCATCGCCGCCGGGGCCGTCGGCGCCGGCACCTGGGATCTGCGCCACACGGTCCTGCCCGTGCCGACGCCGGCCGCGACGAAGATCCCGGCGCCGGCGCCGCGCAAGATTCCCCCGGCCGCGGCATCTCAGTCTTCAGGACGTGCCCTCGTCCCTATCTCCCGGGGCCATGCCGCCCGCGGGCCCCGGGGGATACCCTTCCGTTCGTCGGTGCGAGACCGGATAGTCTCGTTCGGAGGAACGGAGGCAAGGCATGAGCATCGTCAACAAGCGCAACTCGATCGTCGGCTGGGCCGTGCTGAAGCTCGGAAAGCGCGCGGCGAAGAAGAAGGCGCAGGAGGTCGCGGTGCCGAACGCGCGCACCGGCGGCGTGGTGGCCGGCGCGCTCGCGGCGATCACGGGCGTCATCCTGTTCAAGCGCAAGAAGCGCACAAGCACTGAGTGACCGGCGGGCTCTTCCGCCGCTCGATCGCCGATCTCATCCCGTACGAGCCGGGGAAGCCGATCGAGGAGGTCCAGCGCGAGCTCGGCCTCGAGCGCGTCGTCAAGCTCGCGTCGAACGAGGGGCCGTTCCCGCCCTTCCCCGCCGCGTTGGAGGCGATCGAGCGGTCGGTCCGTGACCTGAACCGCTACCCCGACGGCGGGGTGTACGCGCTGCGCGCCGCGCTCGCCGACCGGCACGGCGTCGCGTTCGAGGAGGTCGTCGTCGGCGGCGGCGCCGACGGCGTCATCGACCTGCTCTCCCAGGCGACGCTCGAGGCGGGCGACGAGATCGTCTGCGGGTGGCCGTCGTTCCCGAGCTACGTCCTCGACGCGGCAAAGGTCGGCGCCGTGGCGCGGAAGGTGCCGCTCCGCGACCACCGGTACGACCTCGACGGCCTGCTCGAGGCGGTCGGCCCGCGCACGAAGCTCGTCTACGTCTGCCATCCGAACAATCCGACCGGCACCGCGAACGGCCGCGCGGAGCTGCTCGCGTTCGTCGACCGGCTCCCCGAGCACGTGCTCGCCGTCCTCGACCAGGCGTACTTCGAGTACATCGACGACCCCGACTACCTCGACGGCATCGCCGAGCTCTTCCGGCAGGGCCGGCGAGTCGCGGTGCTGCGGACGTTCTCGAAGATCTACGGGCTCGCGGGCCTCCGCGTCGGCTATGCCGTCGCGCCGGCGGACGTCGTCGCCGCGACGAGCAAGGTGCGGCGTGCGTTCGACGTCACCGCGCCCGCGCAGGCGGCCGCGCTCGCGAGCCTCGACGGCGCGGACGAGCTCGCGCGCCGGCGCGCGCTCAACGCCGCGGGACGCGGCGAGATCGACGCGGCGCTGCGCGGCCACGGGCTCGAGCCCCCGGGCCCGGCAGTGGGGAACTTCCTCTTCGCCGAGGTCGGCGACGGCGCCGCGCTCTTCGACCGGCTGCTGCGGCAGGGCGTCATCGTGCGGCCGCTCGCCGGCTTCGGCGCGCCCGAGGCGATCCGGGTCACCGTCGGCACCCCCGAAGAGAACGCGTTCTTCGCCGCCTCCCTCGGACAAGTCCTCTCGAGCGTCTCGTAGGCCGCTCGAAACGGTGCTAGGTTCGGCAGCGCCCTGACAGCTGTCAGCCGTCAGCTGCTGCCTCTCCGCAACGCGGGCTTCCGCCTGCTGGCCCTGGCCACCCTCGGGTCGAGCGTCGGCACGTTCCTCGCCGCCATCGCACTCGCGGTGGACGTCAAGGACCGGACCGACTCCGGGCTCTGGGTGGGCGCCGTCCTCGTCGTCGCCTGGATGCCGACGCTCCTCGTCGGGCTCACGCTCGGGCCGCTCATCGACCGGCTCGAGCGGCGGAAGCTCATGGTCGGGGCCGACATCGTCCGCGCCGCGGTGTTCGCCGGGCTGCCCTTCACGACGCGGGCATGGGAGATCGTCGCCCTCGCCGCCGTCGCGGGCCTCGCGAGCGGGTTCTTCCGGCCGGCCGTCTACGCGGGCATCCCGAACCTCGTGCCGGCGGAGGAGCTGCCCGTCGCGAACGCGCTCCTGCAGACGATGGAGAACGCGAGCTGGGCGATCGGCCCGATCCTCGGCGGCGTCCTCACCGCGGCGGCCGGCCCGCACGCGGCGTACTGGATCAACGCGGCCTCGTTCGTCCTCTCGGCGGCGCTCATCGTCCGCATCCCCCGGCAGCTGCTGCAGAGCGAGACGGCGCTCTCCCGCGGCCACTGGCGCGACCTCGAGGACGGGTTCGGCGCCGTGATGCACTCGCGGCCGCTCCTCGGCGTGCTGTTCGCGTGGGGAGTCGCCTCGTTCGGCGTCGGCGCGGCGAACGTCTCGGAGGTCTTCCTCGCGAAGAACACGTTCCACGCCGGCGACTTCGGCTACGGGCTCCTGTTCGGCGCGATCGGCACCGGCCTCGCCTTCGGCAGCTTCTCGAGCAGCACGACACTTGCGCGGCTCGGCGTGGCGCGGGCGTACGCGGCGTCGCTCGGTCTCATGGCGCTCGGGTTCGCCGCCGCCGCCGCGAGCCCGAACGTGTGGGTCGCGGCCGTCTGCTGCGTCGTCGGCGGCGTCGGCAACGGCGGCGCGGTCGCGTGCAACTACCTCCTCGTCCAGCAGGGGACGACCGACGACATGCGCGGCCGCGCGCTCACGCTCGTGATGAGCGCGACGCTCGCGCTCACGGGCGTGGGGTACGGGATCGGCGGCGCGCTGCTCCATCTGACGGGCGCGCGCTGGAT
Source organism: uncultured Actinomycetes bacterium (assembly GCA_963753295.1). GTDB lineage: Bacteria > Actinomycetota > Thermoleophilia > Gaiellales > Gaiellaceae > Palsa-739. Next base: position 136,314 of record CAVWBZ010000004.1, read on the forward strand.
CTGGGGCGGCGCCGCAGCGGCGTACGTGCTCGCCGGGATCGTCGGCTACGTCCTCGCGCGCGAGACGGGCGCCGCCGCCGCCGTCGAGCCGGCGCACTAGAGTCATTTGCGGTGGCCGGCCGCCGCGATTGGACGCGCGAGACCCTTGCCGCGGGCGTCCGGGAGGGCGACCGGCGCGCGCTTGCCCGCGCGATCACCCTCGTCGAGAACGGCGACCCGCTCGCATACGGGGTCGTGGCCGACCTCTATCCGGCGACCGGACACGCATACGCGGTCGGCGTCACGGGGCCGCCGGGCGTCGGGAAGTCGAGTCTCATCTCGTCCCTCGTCCGGCACGTGCGCGCGGCCGGATCGACCGTGGGAGTCGTCTCCGTCGACCCGTCGAGCCCGTTCTCGAAGGGCGCGCTCCTCGGTGACCGCATCCGTCTCAGCGACCATTTCCTCGATCCCGGCGTGTTCATCCGCTCGATGGGCACGCGCGGCCATCTCGGCGGTCTCGCCGAGGCGACCTTGCAGGCGCTGCTCGTCCTCGACGCGGCGGGCAAGGATCTCGTCTTCCTCGAGACGGTCGGGGCGGGGCAGAGCGAAGTGGAGGTGATCGGCATCGCCGACACCGTCGTGCTCGTGCTCATGCCCGGCTCGGGCGACTCCGTGCAGGCGTTGAAGGCGGGGATCATGGAGATCCCCGACGTGATCGCGATCAACAAGATGGATCACCCGGCGGCGAAGACGATGCTGAACGAGGTGCGCTCGATCCTCGCGCTCGACTCGAGCGACTGGCGCCCGCCGATCGTGCTGACGGAGGCGACGCGCGGCGAGAACGTCCCGGAGCTGTGGGAGAAGATCGAGTCGCACCGCTCGTATCTCGTCGAGTCGGGGCAGCTCGACGACCGGCGCCGTCGCAACCTGGCGGGCGAAGTCTTCGCTGTCGCCTCCGCGCGGGCGAAGCGGCATCTCGAGGCGGCCGTCGCCGACGACCCCGAGCTGCGGCGCCTTCTCGACGAGGTTCAGCGGCGTGAGCTCGACCCGCTCAGCGCCGTGCAAGAGATACTGGATCGGGTCTTCCACATCGAGCATGAGCACAACGGCGACAGCCCCCGGACTTCCTGAGATCGAGCAGGCGCGCGCGCGCCTCGAAGGAGTCGCGCGCGTCACGCCGGTCTACCGCTCCGAGACGCTCTCGCGCTCGTGCGGCCGCGAGGTGCATCTCAAGGCGGAGAACCTCCAGCGCACCGGCTCGTTCAAGATCCGCGGCGCGTACAACCGCATCTCGCAGCTGAGCGACGCCGAACGGGCGGCCGGCGTCGTCGCGGCGAGCGCCGGGAACCACGGACAGGCGGTGGCGTGGGCGGCGCGCGAGGTGGGGGCGACGGCGCGCATCTTCATGCCGCAGGACTCGCCGATGGCGAAAGTCGAGGCGACGCGCCACTACGGCGCCGAGGTGGAGCTGGGCGGCCACGCAATCGAGGAGTGCCTCGACGCCGCGAGCGCCTACGTCGCGGAGCACGGGGCCACGTTCGTCCATCCGTTCGAGGACCCGCTCGTCATCGCCGGGCAGGGGACGATCGGCCTCGAGCTCGCCGATCAGCTGCACGACGTCGACACGGTGCTCATTCCGATCGGCGGCGGCGGCCTCGCCTCCGGCATCGCGCTCGCGCTGCGCGCGGTGAAGCCGGACGTCCGGATCGTCGGTGTGCAGGCCGCGGGGACGCTCCCCGGCGGACCGGGATTCACCATCGCCGACGGCATCGCGGTGAAGACACCGGGAGAGCTCACGACGTCGATCCTCGACCGCGTCCTCGACGACATCGTCTCCGTCACGGACGAGCAGATCAGCGAGGCCATCGTCCTGCTGCTCGAGCGGACGAAGCTCGTCGTCGAGGGTGCGGGAGCCGTCGGCGTCGCCGCGCTTCTGAACGGAAAGGTCCCCGGGCACGCCACCACGGTCCCGCTCATCTCGGGCGGGAACATCGACGCGACGCTCCTCATCTCCGTCATGCGCCACGGGCTCGCCGTCGCCGGCCGCTTCCTCGTCGTGCGGACGCGGGTCGGCGACCGTCCGGGCGAGCTCGCGAAGCTCTTGACGCTGCTCGCAAACGAGCGCGTGAACGTCGTCGAGGTCGAGCACCAGCGCGAGACCGGCAATCTCCCCGTCGCCATGACCGGCGTCGAGCTGACCCTCGTGACGCGCGACCCCGCCCACTGCGACGAGATCCTCTCCCTGTTGGCGCGCTGGGGCTACGCCGCGGAACGGCTCGCCTAGGCCGAGCGGAACGCTGCGCGTTCGAGGGAGTTAGTGTGCTCCGATCGTCGTCGGGGAGGGTGCGCTTCCGGGGCTCGCGCGGCTGCCGCGGTTGAGGTGAACGGGTAGCGGTCGACGTCTGCGCCTACGGTCGCGCCCGGCGGGACCGTACGCTCTGAACGCCGAAGCACTGAACGCTCGAGCGCTAGTTAAAGAAGAGGCGAAGACCGGCCCGCTGGGGGGCAGCGCGAGGAAGCGTTCGATAGAAGAGCGCTCGCATGACGATGCACTAAAAACCCGGCGCGACGTCGGCGACGTCTCTGCGATCTACACCGTGAAGACGTAAGACGGCGCGTCTTAGGACAGGGACTCGATGAGATCCCTACTCTGACGCTCGCCTAAGCGAATGTAAGACTCTAGGAGAGAAACCCAGCGCCCACCCGGCCGCCTAGAGCAGTCAAGATCGGGTAGACGGCAGCAGCCTTACGCCTGGCGGGGAGCTCACGCGTGCCTAAGGCGGATGGGCGCGACAGCGACCGCCGCACGCCGGCAGCACGACCTCGGCGGCAGCGCCTCAACGACAGCGAAGTTCTCGAGACGCGCGACGCGTAAGCGTCGCCCGCCTACGAGTGGCACGCAGCAATGACATCTCGCGCGCTGGTCTGTAGAGGCCAAAAGCCTCAACGAGCGCGGCAGCTGTGCCGACACCGAGACGCGCGATGCCGGCGAAGCGGCTAACGCAAACCCGCGGAAGGACGGCAAAAACGACGACCAGAGACGGTACGGGGCACGTGAAGAGAGCGAAAGCCAACAACAAAGAGACCACAAACGCGCGAGAGGGAGAAAGAGGACGCGAACGCTAAGAGAGAGAAGCAGCAGGAGGGCGAGAAGCACCTCAAGAGAGGAACGCGCGGCGGTTTGCCGCCGCGAGCTCAGAAAGAGAAGAAAAAACAGAAAGGACACAAAGACCGGGACCAGGCGGCCCCAAGAAAAAAAAGAAAGAGGCGCGCGCCGCTCGTACGAATGGCAGAAAGGAAAGACAACGCTCCGACCGAAGAACGACGGCACGAATATAAAAAGAGGAGAGACGGAGACGATCAATAACATCAGAAAGCATAGCGGAACGAGCTATGTCAATGCTCGAAAAACAATCAGGCCGCGAATAGCGGTCTGGAGACCTCAGCGCTGACGCCCGAGCGAGCGCAGCGTCTCGCGCGGCTAGCCGCCGCAGCGGCGGAACGAGGCGAGCTCGCCGCCGCGGGCGCGCCAGGTGTTGATGCCGCCCTCGAGAACGGGCCGCGCGTTGCAGCCGGCGGCGCGCAGCACGCTCGCGGCGATGGCGGCGCGCGGGCCGGACTCGCAGATGGTGACGATCGGCTTGCCGCCGTCGCACAGCCCGTTCTCCGCCGCCTGGCGCACGTTGCGGTACGGCATGTGGTCGGTGCCGGGGATGAACGACGCGTCGCGCTCGTCCGCCTCGCGCACGTCGAGCACCTCGACCTCGCCCGCGGCGAGCAGCCGCTCGAGCTCGTCGACGCTCACCGGCTCGACGCTCTCGCCGCCGCCGGCCTCCTGCCAGCCGGCGAGGCCGAACATCCCCACTGCGTGCAGCGCGCGCGCCGCTCGCTGTGCCTCCGCCTCGTCGGTCGCGTGGATGAGCACGGGCCGCTCGGGCAGGACGAACGCGGACTTCGTGCCGAAGCTCGATCCGGAGACGGGGACGTTGACCGCGCCGGGACGGTGCCCGGACGCGAACGTGCGCGCCGGCCGCACGTCGAGCACGACGGCGTCGCCGCCGTCGTGGCTGTGCTGGAGCCACGGCTGCGCGCCGAGGAACGGGCCGCGGTTGATCTCGACGATCCGCTCCATGTTCGGCGGGCGCGGCGGCTGCGGCCCGAGCGCGGCGGCGAGGAAGTCGTCGTGGCTCTCGAGGAGCGCGTGGTTGAACTGCCGCTCGTAGCCGATCGTCGTCGACGCCTTCGAGCTCATCGCCGCGCCGCACAGCGACCCCGCGACGTGCCCCGGATACACCTCGACGCCGTCGCCGAGCGCGACGAGGCGCTGAAGCGACGTGAACAGCCCCTCGGCTCCCTCGCGCGACTCGACGGCGAGGTCCGGGCGGGCGGCGTCGCCGACGAAGAGCGAGTCGCCGGTGAGCACGAGCCAAGGCTCACCGCCGCGCGTCGTGTCGATGACCGCGAAGGCGCAGTGCTCGGGCCGGTGGCCGGGCGTGTGCACGGTGCGGACGACGAGGTCGCCGACCTCGATCTCGGTTCCGTCCGCGAGCGGCTCGTGCGCGAACGCCGCCCCGGCCGCCTCGTGGACGCGGACCGGCAGGCCCTGCTCGAGCGCCAGCCGCCCGTGGCCGGAGACGTGGTCGGCGTGGGTGTGCGTCTCGAGCACGCCGACGAGCCTCACGCCGCGCCGCTCCGCCTCCTCGACGTACTGGTCGATCGCGTACGCCGGGTCGACGAGGACGGCCACCCCGGCCTGCTCGTCGCCGACGAGATAGGAGGCGCAGCCGAGGTCGTCGTCGACGAACTGCCGGAAGAGCACGGCGCGACGGTACCAACGAGCCCGGCTACTTTTCTTGAAGTGGCGCCGCGAGGCGCCCGCGCTCGTCCTCCTCGTCGAGCAGCCGCGACACGTACCAGCCGATCGCGAGCAGGAACACGAGCGTCTGCTCGGCGTTCATGAGGATCCCGCCGAGGTTCTGGTCGCGCGTCGGCGAGAGCCCCCACAGCCGCGGCGCGTGCTCGTAGAACGAGTAGAACGGCCGGCTCGAGAAGATGAATGCGAGCCCGAGGAACGACGAGGCGACGAACGCCGCGCCGAGATAGCCCAGAGCCGCCGGGACCGAGATCCGGCTGCTGACGAGCGGCCACCAGAAGAGGAGCCCGCCCGCGATGAGGATGGCGTGCTCGATGTTGAGCGCCCAGCCGTTGGCGAGCGCCCAGTCGTAGAAGCCGGCGATGTGCGTCCCGTACCACGCGGCGGCCCAGACGAGGATCGCGTAGCGGGCGCGGACCCGGTCGCCGCCGTGCCGGGCGATCCACGCGCGCATCGCCGGCGTGAGCCCGAGGAGGATCAGGGCGGGCGCGATGTCCGCGATGAGGCCGTTCTGGAGCAGGTGCACCATCAGCAGCCGCTTCGCCGCGATCGTCTCGAGCGGCGAGTTGAGCGACGCGGCGATGAGCACGAGCCCCGTCGCGAACGAGGCGATGCGCCGGCCGCTGGGCCGCTCTTCGCGCGACGCCCGCCCGTACGCGGCGGCGGCGGCGGCGGCGAGCACGAGATACGCCGGCTCCCAGCTGAACGCGGTCGGGCTCACGCGGTCACGAGCCGCGCCGAGTGGAGCCGCGGGCGCAACAGGACGAAGGCGAGCGTCCCGAGTGTGGCGAGCTGCTCGACCATCATCACGACGCCCGCGAGCTGCTGATCGGTGACGGCGGAGAGCCCGTATGCGCCGCGGTACGCCGGGTAGAGGGACGTGAACGAGAAGACGAGCACGTCCGCGAGCACCTGCCCCGCCGCGAACATCGAGGCCGCGAGCGCGATGCGACCGCCGACGGTGAGTCGGCGGTGCGAGCCGGGATCGACGAGCAGCGTCCACACGAGCAGGCCGGTGAAGACCCAGCACGCGTGCTCGAAGTCGTGCAGATTCTGGTGCTGCAACGTCAGGTCGTAGAGCCACGGCACGTGCCACACGGCGAGATTCGTCGCCCAGAGGCCGAACGCGACGCGCGGGCGCAGGAGGGTCGAGAGCGCCGATCGGACGCGTGCGCTGCGCGCGATCGGCGCGAGCACCGAGGCGGGGAGGAGGAACACGAGCAGCGGCCCGCGGACGGCGACGACCATGAGCGCGACGCCGAGGTCGCCGATGAGCACGTGCTGTGCCATGTGCGCCGCCAGCAGCTTGTCGTCCGCGATCCGGTCGAGCGGTCCGACGAGTGCGAATACGGTGACCGCGAGGCCGAGGCCGAACAGACCGACGCGATCCCAGCCGGCGAGATCGGCGCGGCCGCGGCGGCGGAGACGCACGGCGCCCTGGCCGAACAGCAGCGCGGCGACGACGGCGAGCGCGACGGGAGCCACGCTTACAAGCCTAGGAGCTTCGCGATCACCATCCGCTGCACCTCGTTCGTGCCCTCCCCGATCTCGAGGATCTTCTGGTCACGGTACAGGCGCGAGATCGCGAACTCGTCCATGAAGCCGTAGCCGCCGTGGATCTGGAGCGCGGTGTTCGCGGCGCGGTTGGAGAGGATGCCGGTGTAGAGCTTCGCCTGCGCCGCGGCGAGCGCGAACGGCTTGCCCTCGTCCTTGAGCCATGCCGCGCGGTGCACGAGGGCGCGGCCCGCCTCGATCTCGGTCGCCATGTCGGCCAGCTGGAACTGGACCGCCTGGAACTTCGAGATCGGCTTGCCGAACTGCTGCCGCTCCTGCGCGTACGCGAACGCGAGGTCGTATGCGCCCTGCGCGAGCCCGACGCCCATCGCGGCGACGGAGATCCGGCCCCCGTCGAGGACCTCGAGGAACTGGTGATAGCCGCGCCCGCGCTCCCCGAGCAGGTTCCCCTCCGGCACGGCGCAGTCGCGGAACGCGAGCTCGCGCGTGTCGGACGCGCGCCAGCCGAGCTTGTGCATCGGTGCGGCGATCTCGTATCCGGGCGCCCCGTTCGGGACGACGATGTTCGAGATCTCGTCGTCGCCCGTGCGTGCGGTGATCGTCACGCACGCGGTGATGTCGGTTCCCGCGTTGGTGATGAACATCTTCGCGCCGTTCACGATCCACTGCCCGTCGCGCAGCTCCGCGCGCGTGCGCGTCGCTCCCGCGTCCGAGCCCGCGTCCGGCTCGGTGAGGCCGAACGCCGCCAGCGCCTCGCCCGACGCGAGTCGCGGGAGCCACTCCCGCTTCTGCGCGTCGCTGCCGAACAGATAGATCGGCATCGTCCCGAGCGACGTGTGCGCCGCCAGCGTGATCGCCACCGACGAGTCGATCCGCGTCAGCTCCTCGACCGCGATCGCGTACGACACGGTGTCGGCGCCGGCGCCCCCGTATTCCTCCGGGATCGGGATGCCCATGAGCCCGAGCTCGGCCATCTCCGCGACGAGCTCGTACGGGAAGCGCGCCTCGCGGTCGAGCTCGGCCGCAGCCGGCTGAACCCGCGTGAGCGCGAAGTCGCGGACGGTCTCCCGGAGGAGCTGCTGCTCCTCGGAGAGCTCGAAGTTCACGCGAGGCTCGACGCCAGCTCGGCGATGAGCCGGACGCCGTAGCCGGTGCCGCCGGGCACGCGGTAGTAGTCGCCGCGCGAGCGGTCGAGGAACCCCGGGCCCGCCATGTCGACGTGCGCCCACGGTCCTTCGCCGGCGAACTCGCGCAGGAACTCGGCGGCGAGCGCGGGGCTTCCCTGCCGCAGCGTCGAGCCGTTCTTCATGTCCGCGAACGCGGAGTCGATGTAGCGGCGGTACCGCGCGTGCAGCGGGAACGGCCACACGAGGTCGCCGCTGCGCGCGCCCGCGTCGACGATGCGGGCGCGCCACGCGTCGTCGTTCGCGAAGACGCCGGCGTACAGGTCTCCGAGCGCGAGCTCCATCGCGCCGGTGAGCGTGGCGAGGTCGACGACATGGGTCGCGCCCTCTCGTCGCACGTACCAGAGCGCATCCGCCAGCACGAGTCGTCCCTCGGCGTCCGTATTGATGATCTCGATCGTCTTCCCGTTCGCGGCGTGCAGGATGTCGCCGGGCCGGAACGCGTCGCCGCCGGGCATGTTCTCGGCCGCGGCGAGGACCGCGATCGCACGCACCGGCAGCCCGAGCGCCGCGATCGCGCCGATGCCGTGCAGCGTGCCCGCGCCTCCCGCCATGTCGCCCTTCATCGCCTCCATGCCGGCGGAGGGCTTGATCGAGATCCCGCCCGTGTCGAACGTGATCGACTTGCCGACGAGGCCGAGGACGAGCTCCGGGTTCGCCGGCTTCGGCGGCTCGTACCGGAGGACGACGAGGCGCGGCGGATTCGCCGACCCCCGGCCGACGGCGGCGAGCGCACCCATGCCGAGCGCGTCGATCTCCGCCGGGCCGAGCGCCTCCGCGGTGAGGTGCTCGTGCTCGCCGGCGAGCGCGGCGGCGTGCTCGGCGAGCGCCTTCGGGTCGAGCTCGTTCGGCGGCATGTTCGCGAGGTCGCGGGCGCGATTCGTCCGCTCGGCGAGGAGTGCGGCGCGGTCGACGGCGGCGCGCAGCTCCGGCGAGCCGGCGTGGCCGATGACGATCCGCTCCGGCGCGCGCGGCGGGCGCTCGTCCTGTGTCTTCCAGCGACCCGGCGTGTACCCGCCGAGGATCGTCCCCTCGACGAGCGCCGCCGCCTGCTCCGGAAGCGGAACCGGGAGCGACTCGTCGAGAAGCCAGCACAGGGTGCCGCCGACGCGGGAGAGCTTCTGCGCCGTGACTGCGCCGGCGGTGCGGAGCGCCTCCTCGTCCACGGTGTCGCGCTTGCCGACGCCGGCGGCGACGAGCCGCGGGCCGTGGAGGAGCAGGGCCTCGCCGCGGTCGGCGCGGAGCTCCCCGGATGCCGCGAGCTCCGCGAGCCGTCCGTCGAGCCCCTCGAGCGGCTGCGCGACGAGGACGGCGGTCGCGTCGGCGTCGGTCTGCTCCGGAGGGGCGATGTCGATTGTCACCGCCATGCCGCGGCGATGCTAGCTCAGAAGAGCTTCTGGAGCTTCATGGCAGCGCCCATGTCGCCCTTGATCTTCAGCTTGCCGGTCATGTAGGCGCTCGTCGGGTTCTGCTCGCCTGCGACGATCTTCTCGAACGTCTCCTGCGAGGTCGAGATGGTGACGTCGGCGTCGCCGCCGCCGTCGGTGACGGTGACGGTGCCGTCGTCGACGTCGACCATCCACTGGCCGGCGCCTTCGATGTCGAAGACGTACGAGTTGGTCATCCCCGCCGTCTTCGCCGGGTCGGCGCGCGAGGCGAGGTTCGCGAAGAAGTCCTGCACGGTCTCAGCCATGACCCTGACCCTATCTCACGCCAAGAGCACCTCGGCCGACTCGCAGACCCACTCGTAGCCGATGCGGACGTAGATCGCGTTGGCCGTCGGGTTCGCGAGGTCGGTGTAGAGGAAGCAGAAGCGCCGCCCATCGTCCAGGAGACGTTGCGACAGGTCTGCGACGAGCGCGGTCGCATAGCCCCGGCCGCGGAGCTCCGGCGGCGTGTAGACCGGCCCGATCCTCATCCCGTTCGGCGTCGGGCCGCCCCAGCCGGCGATCGAGACGATCTCGCCGCCGTCGTCCCAGACGAGCACTCCCGCCTCGGACGACGTGAGGCGGTGGTCGACGCCGCGACGTGCCCCCTGCTCGTTCGCCGGCAGGTGGGGAAGCGCCTCGCGGATGAAGGCGATCCACCAGTCGACGAGGAGCTCGCGGTCGCCGGCGCCGCCCACGCGGGCCGATCCGGACGGCGTGGGGACGGGCTGCACCTGCTCGAGGGCGTAGATGCCCTGCCGGCGGGTGAGCTCGATCCGGCGCGAGCGCGTCGTGCTCCAACGGTCGGCGAAGTCTCGTGCCTCGGGCAGCGCCGCCACGACGCCCGGCGGCTCGTCGTCGATCGCGTCCACGAGTGCGGCGAGGGCGGCAGGGTCTCGCGGCCGGGCGAGGACGAGGTTCTGCGGCGGCGTTCGCAGCGCCGCGGCGACGACGCTGCCACCGTCCCACACGCTCCAGAAGCGCCGTTCCGGATAGAGCTCCGGGGCGTCGCGCAACACCGACGCGATGCCGAGAGCGAGGTTGTGCCGCGCCTCGTCGGCAAAGAGCAGAGGCCCTGCCTCGGCGAGGAACCGGTCGACGTCGTCGTGGACGGTCGTCTCCACCGCTACTCCTCGAGCTCCACGAGCACCGTCCCGCCGGCGACGCGCTCGCCCTCGGCGACGTGCACGACGCGCACCGTCGCGTCGTACGGCGAGACGAGCGGCGTCTCCATCTTCATCGCCTCGAGGACGACGAGCGGCTGGCGCGCGGCGACCCGGTCGCCGGCGGCGACGAGCACCTTCAGGACGGTGCCCGGCATCGGCGCCGTCACGGCCGACTGCTCCGCCGGGGCGCCGTGGTCGGCGGCGGTCATAGCGACGTCGGGGGCTGCCGCCGGCGACGGCGCGGGCAGGTTGAGGCGCCACGGCAGCGACCACGCGGCGGCGACCGCCCGCGCCGGCGGCCGGGAGAGAGGCGGATGCTCCGTGAGGAACGCCGTCGTCGCCCGGCCGGCGCGGACGGCGGGATGCGAGACGAGCCAGCGGAGGAACGGCAGGTTCGTCGTCACGCCGCCGACCTCCGTCTCGCGCAGCGCGCCGGCGAGCCGGTCGAACGCCTCCGCGCGCGTCGGCGCGTGCGCGACGAGCTTCGCGATCATCGGGTCGTACGACGTTCCGATCTCGTCGCCCTCGGCGACACCGGCGTCGACGCGAACCGACGAGGGAAGACGGAGCCGTTCGATGCGACCGGCCTGCGGCAGGAACGTGCGCGGGTCCTCCGCATACAGGCGCACCTCGACGGCGTGGCCGTGCAGCGTGACGTCGACGCCGAGCGGCTCGCCGCGCGCGATGCGGAGTTGCGCGCGGACGAGATCGACGCCGGTGACGAGCTCGGTCACCGGATGCTCGACCTGGATGCGCGCATTCAGCTCGAGGAAGTAGAAGTCGCCGCCGTCGAGGACGAACTCGGCCGTCCCGGCGCTCTCGTATGCGATCGCGCGCGCGAACGCGACGGCCGCGTCGCTCATCGCCGCGCGCAGCTCGGGTCCGACTGCGGGTGACGGTGCTTCCTCGAGGACCTTCTGGTGGCGGCGCTGGATGGAGCAGTCGCGCTCCCCGAGCGCGAGCACGGTTCCGTGCCGGTCGGCGAGGAGCTGGATCTCGACATGGCGGGTGCGCTCGAGGTAGCGCTCGAAGAAGACGGTGTCGTCGCCGAAGGCCGCCTTTGCCTCGCGGCGCGCAGCGTCGACGGCTTCGTCGAGCTCCGCCGCGTCGCGCACGACGCGCATGCCGCGCCCGCCGCCCCCGGCAGCCGCCTTCACGAGCAGCGGGAACCCGATCTCCTCCGGCGGCCCGGCCGGCAGCACCGGCACACCGGCTGCGCGTGCGGTCTCCTTCGCCGCGAGCTTGTCTCCGCCCGCGCGCAGCGCCGCCGGCGGTGGCCCGATCCACGTGAGGCCGGCGGCGAGCACGGCCTCGGCGAGCTCCGCGCTCTCGGCGAGGAATCCGTAGCCGGGATGCACCGCGTCGGCGCCTGCCTCGAGCGCGGCGCGCACGTGCTCGCCGGGCGTGAGGTACGACGCGATCTCGACCAGCGTGCCGGCGGAACGCGCATGGAGCGAGCCGAGGTCGTCCGGCGCCGCGACGCCGACCGTCGCGAGCCCTTCCTCGCGGCACGCGCGGAAGATGCGCAGCGCGATCTCGCCTCGGTTCGCCACGAGCACCCGATCCATGGGATCAGTCTCGCAAGCGCGGAGGGAGACGACACGGAACACTGGAAGGGAGGGGTCATCGGGGTCCTCGCGACGGGGCATGGCGCACCCCGAGGTCGGCGTCTCCGTCGCCCTCGACTAGGCTCTAGGCCGTGAATCCGACGTTCATGCTCGGCGGCGAGCTCGAGGTGCGGCGCCTCGGGTTCGGCGCGATGCGCGTCGTGAAGGACCGCGCCGAGGGCGTGCGCGTCGTGCGGCGCGCGGTCGAGCTCGGCGTGAACTTCATCGACACCGCCGACATCTACGGCGCGGGCGTCAGCGAGGAGGTCATCGCCGAGGCTTTGCATCCGTATCCGGACGGCCTCGTCATCACGACCAAGGGCGGTCTCGGCTGGGGCCTGCAGGAGCGGATCCGCGACGGGCGGCCCGAGCACCTGCGCGAGGCGTGCGAGGCGAGCCTCCGGCGCCTGAAGCTCGAGCGGATCGACCTGTACCAGCTGCACCGGCACGACCCCGAGGTGCCGCTCGAGGAGTCGCTCGGCGCGCTCGAGCAGCTCCGGGTCGAGGGGAAGATCCGGATGATCGGCGTCTCGAACTTCTCGCTCGAGCAGCTGCGCCGGGCGCAGGCGGTCGCGCGCATCGTCTCCGTGCAGAACCAGTTCAATCGGGGGCTGCTCATCTCGGAGGACGTGCTCGACGCGTGCACGGACGAGGGGATCGCGTTCATGCCCTGGGCGCCGCTCGGCGAGGGGCTCGAGCGGGGGTCCGTCTACGAGATCCGCTGGCTCCTCGATCGCTCGCCGGTGATGCTCGTCATCCCCGGCACGTCGAGTGTCGCGCACGTCGAGGAGAACATGCGCGCGGTCGCGTGACGCGCGGCTCTCGAGGGCAGGGCGGCGCTCGCCGTCGACGGCGGGGCCCGCGAACTCCGCGCCGGGCTCCAGATCCGGCGGTCTACACCTAGAGCAGCACGATCACGAACGGGACGTTGTTCTGGAACTGCCACGGGCCGGGCGCTCCGGCGTTGGAGCCGCCCATCGTGACGTGGAAGGAGCCGTCCGGCAACCGGCTGACCGATCCGCCGGCTGGGACGCCGTTCGCATCGGAGGAGACGACGGCTACGGTCGAGGGGTTGCCGACGAACTGGATGTCGACGCCGGGCGTGTGGCTCGACTTCCGCACGAGGATCTTCCCGCCGGTGCAGCTCCAGCGGTAGCCGAACAGGCCGGGGTCGCTCGAGTAGGTCGACAGCATGTTTCCAGGTCCTTGGACGCTGCCGCCGGTGACGACCGCGATCCCGCGGATCGCGCCGGTCGCGCAGCGGGGCTGAGCCGCGGTCACCTTGGAGCCGATCGCGAACGCGGTACCGCCGAGGGCGAAGAACAGGGCGACGAGCGAGACGAACAGCGCCGGTGAGGGCTTGGGCAAGCGGTGCATTCGAGCCTCCTTGAGGCAGTCGGCCGTTGGTGGGCTGTCGACGGATAAGACGCGCCGGAGCGAGATTCCTTTCTCGGCCGGCGAATACACATCCGCCGGCCCGGGTCAGGGCCTCTCGGCGAGGGCGCGTCCACCGGCCGGGCGCGATGCGTGCAGAAGCAGCGCGGCGAGGAGGACGAGGAGGAGGTCGCGCGCGAGCAGAGGCCAGACGACCGGGCCGACCGTGCGCAGCTGGCTGAAGTGGTGGTCGAATTCGACTTGCGTGAGCGCAAGCGCGACGAGCAGGATCGCCGTCCCGGCCGCGCCCGACCGGCGCCGCACGAGCGGCACGAGTGGGACGAGCCAGAGCACGTACTGCGGCGAGAGCACCTTTCCGAACGCGACGTAGATGCACACGGCGCCGGCGGTGGCGGCGATCAGCCGTTCGGCGTCCAGCGGGCCGCGCGCGAGCAGCCGGGCGCCGCCGAGGAGCAGCAGCACGACGATGACGATGCTCACGACCCCGGCGACGTCGGGAAGGGTGCCGAAGAGATCGAGCGACCCCGGGTTGCCGGTGGCGATCGTCGGGTGGTAGATGCCGACCCGCGCGGCGGCGAGCAGAATCGCGCCGCCGAGGCTCTCGGTCTCGAGGTGGCGCGTCAGCTGGACGGTGAAGCTGTAGCGCAATCCGCCCGGCCCGATGATCGCGAACGGCAACATGACGAGAAGTCCCGTCACGACGAACGCGATCGACGCCTCCCTCAGCCTGCGGGAGCCGTGCGTTCGCCACACCCAGACGGCGGCGGCCGGCAGGGCGGCGGCCGGGAAGATCTTGGTGACGGTTCCCAGCGCGAGGAAGGCGAACGCCGCCGTCGGACGCCTGCGGACGAGAAGGAGAAGAGCCACGGCCATGAGCAGCGCCGGCCACAGATCGAACCGGTTCACGTAGACCGATCCGACCACGAGGGGGGACACGGCCATCGCGAGCAGCGGCCACAGCGAGCGGCGCGCGGGTCCGCGCAGAGCGCCGGCGGCGACCACGAGCGTTCCCGCTCCGGCGACCGCCATCACCGTCTTGAACGCTCTCGCGTAACCGGAGAACGGCTGGGCCGCGAGCATGGGCACGAGAGACCCGGGCGGATACGCGAAGTAGAAGTCCCGGTAGGGCAGCCGCCCGTGACCGATCGCCGCCGCCCAGAGGCCGTAGGAGCCGACGTCGGCGCCGTGCCGGGCTGTCCGGATGCCGAACCGCTCGAACCACAGCGAGGCGGCGTACACCCCTGATACGAGCAGCCCGACGCCCACGGCCTGCCAGCCGAGCCGCCGACCCCCGATGCGCATCGCGACTGTCTATCGAGCCGCAGGTAACAGCGCAAATGCGACGGATCGGCGAAGCGTCAGTCGCGCCAGGCGGCCTTGCGCTTCTCGAGGAACGCGCGCAGGCCCTCCTGGCCCTCGCCGCTCGCGCGCCGTTCGGCGATCCACCGCGCCGTCTCGGGGCCGTCGGGACGCTCGCGCACGAGCCGCTTCGCCCACCGCGCCGCCTGCGGGCCGGCGGAGAGGAGCTCGCCGACGACGCGGTCGACCGCTCCGTCGAGGTCGGGGGCGACCTCGTGCACGAGGCCGATCCGCAGCGCCGTGTCCGCGTCGAAGCGCTCGCCCGTGACGAAGTAGCGCCGCGCCGCCCCGGGGCCGATCTTCGCGAGCGCGAACGGCGAGATGACGGCGGGGATGATGCCGAGCTTCACCTCCGAGAACGCGAACACCGCGTCAGAGGCGGCGACGGCGATGTCCGCCGCCGCGACGAGGCCCGCGCCGCCGCCGAGCGCGTGCCCCTGCACGCGTGCGACCACCGGCGTGGGGCAGGCGTCGATCGCCTCGAGCATGCGCCGGAGCGCGTTCGCGTCGGCGACGTTCTCCTCGAGCGAGAGGTCGACCGACGAGCGCATCCAGTCGATGTCCGCGCCGGCGGAGAAGCTCGCCCCGTCGCCCGCGAGCACGACGGCGCGCGCTCGGCCGACGTCGACGAACGTCTCGGCGAGCTCGGCGATCAGGGCTGCGTCGAACGCATTCCGCCGGTCGGGACGCGCGAGCGTGATGCGCAGCACCGGCCCGTCGCGCTCGATCCGGAGGTTCGCCATCGAGCGGAGAGCTTAGAGTGCGTCAATGCTGAAGGGAGCCTTCGCCGCCGCCCTGACGCCGCTCCGCGACGGCGGCCTCGACGAGGCCGCGTTCCCGCCGTACGTCGACTTCCTCGCCGCCGGCGGGCTCGACGGGATCCTCGCACTCGGGACGACGGGGGAGGGGCTGCTCTTCTCGCCGCCGGAGCGGCGCCGCGTCGCGGAGCTGTACGTCGACGCGGCACGCGGCAAGCTGAAGGTCGCCGTCAACGCCGGTGCGCAGACGACGGCGGACACCGTCGCGCTCGCGGATCACGCTGCGGCGGTCGGCGCCGACGCGGTCGCGGTGATCGCGCCCCCGTACTTCGCGCTCGACGACGAGAGCGTCCTGCGGCACCTGAGCGCGGCCGCACGCGCGTGCGCGCCCGTCCCGTTCTACGTGTACGAGTTCGCGCGCGCGAGTGGATACGCCGTCTCGTCCGCGGTGCTCGCACGCCTCCGCGACGAGGCGCCGAACCTCGCGGGCATGAAGGTGTCCGACACGCCGTACGAGAGCTTCGAGCCGTATCTCCACGAGGAGCTCGACGTCTTCGTCGGGCCGGAGGCGTTCATCGGCCGAGGCATGGCCGCGGGCGCCGTCGGCGCGGTGTCGGCGCTCGGGAGCGCGTTCCCCGAGCACGTGGCGCGCGCGGTGCGCGAACGCAGCGACGAGCTGTCCGCGCTCCGGGACGTCGTCGACCGTTTCCCGCGGCACGCGGCGCTCAAGCGGGTCGTCGCGCGGCGCGGCGTGCCCATGGGGCCGGACGTGCGCGCGCCCCTGCGTGCGCTGAGCGAGGACGAGGAGCGCGGGCTATTCGACGCGCTCGCGCCCTGGCTCGAGCACGAGTAGCGCGAAGAGCGCGACGAGCACGAGGTCGCGCGCGAGCACGACCCAGGAGATCGACGGGCGCAGCTCGTTCGCGAGCTGCCAGTAGCGCGCCGGGAACTCGACCTGCGTGAGCACGAGGCCGGCCACGAGCAGCGTCTGCGCACGCCGGCTGCGCACGAGTGCCACGAGCGGGATCAGCCAGACGAGGTATTGCGGCGAGAGCACCTTGCCGAAGGTGACGAAGGCGACGACCGCCGCGGCGGAGAACGCGACGAGCCGCTCGCGCGTCTGCGGCCCGCGCGCGTACAGCAGCCAGGTGGCGACGACCGCGACGACCTGCGCGATGCTCGACGCCACGGCGGCCGCGTGCGCACCGGGCCCGCTCACGTTCTGCGAGACGGTCGTGAACACGTGCAGCGTCGTCCCGACCGTGTGGTGCAGCGCGATCAGCACGGAGGCCCCGAGGCTCTCGAGCTGGAGCGGCCGGTTCAGCTGCACGCCGAAGCTGTGGCCGAGGCCTCCGGGCGCGACCGCGGCAAAAGGCAGGAAGACCGCTGCGCACACGGCGACGACGACCGACGTCCACACGAGCGCCGCGCGCCGGCCCTTCCGCCGCCAGATCCACACGAGCCCGATCGGTGCGAGCACCGCGGGAAAGAGCTTCGTCGCGATCGCGGCGCCGAGCAGCACCGCGCTCGTCTTCTCACGCTCCCACAGGAGAGCCGCGACCGCGCCCACCGTGAGCGCGGCCACCCAGAGGTCGAAGCGCGAGAGCATGAGGTCGCCGAGGAGGAGCGGCGATCCGCCGACGAGCGTCATCGCCGCCACCGCCCGCGGCGGCGACGGGCCGAGTGCAGCGAGCGCGAGCGCGGCGAGAAGCGTCATGAGCACGCCCGCGCCGGCCATCCACTTCTCGAACGAGTGCCCGTACTCGCCGAAGTTCCCGCGCGACGCCGTCAGCTCGGGCGCGAGCATGGGCAGCAGCGCCCCGGGCGGATACTCGACGGCGAAGTCCCGGTACGGCACCTGCCCGGACGCGATCGCGTCGCCGTACTTCTCATACCCCGGCGTGTCGACGATCTCGCCGGCCGACCGGTACCAGAGCTGGTGCAGGAGCGTCCAGGAGCCGAGGAAGAGCGCTGCCGAAGCGGCGGCGAGCACCGCCCAGCGAGCTCGCGTCACTCGACGTCGTACTCCTCGTACACGACCGGATCCGCGCCGATGAGCGCGCGAATCCCCCCGAGGTCGGGGAGGTCGTCGCCCAGCGCGAACAGACCGAAGCGCTCCTCTCCCTCCTTCGAGAGCCAGTGCGAGCCGTCCGCGAGGTAGGGGAGATGCTCGCGCAGCTCGGCGACGCTCGTCTTCGAGTCGTAGAGGTTCCAGATGAGGATGCGCGCGATCACATGCGGAAGACGCCGAACGTCGTCTCGGGGATGGGCGCGTTGAGCGCCGCGTGCAGGCCGAGGGCGAGGACGCGGCGCGTGTCGAGCGGGTCGATGATGCCGTCGTCCCAGAGGCGTGCGGTCGAGTAGTACGGGTTGCCCTCCTCCTCGTACTTCGCGCGGATCGCGTCCTCGTCGACGTCGCCGACCATCGAGAGCACCGTTGCCGCCTGCTCGCCGCCCATGACGGAGATGCGCGCGTTCGGCCACATCCACAGCTGGCGGGGTTCGTACGCGCGGCCGCACATCGCGTAGTTGCCGGCGCCGAACGAGCCGCCGGTGACGACCGTGAACTTCGGCACCTGCGCGTTCGCGACCGCCATGACGAGCTTCGCGCCGTCGCGCGCGATGCCGCCCGCCTCGTACTCGGCGCCGACCATGAAGCCGGTGATGTTCTGGAGGAACACGAGCGGGACGCGGCGCTTGCAGCAGAGCTCGACGAAGTGCGCGCCCTTCTGCGCCGACTCGGCGAAGAGGACGCCGTTGTTCGCGACGATGCCGACGGGCACGCCTTCGATGTGGGCGAAGCCGGTGACGAGGGTCTCGCCGTACAGCTGTTTGAACTCCTGGAAGCGGGAGCCGTCGACGATGCGCGCGACGATCTCGCGGGCATCCGCCTGGTGGCGGAAGTCCTCCGGGATGAGGCCGTACAGGTCGGCGGTGTCCACGGCGGGCTCCTCCGCCGGCGCGAGCTCCCACGGCGGTACAGGAGTGTGCGGATGGAGGTGGCGGACGACACCGCGCGCGATCGCGAGCGCGTGCTCGTCCGAGACGGCGTAGTGGTCGGCGACGCCGGAGCGGCGCGCGTGCACGTCGGCGCCGCCCAGCTCCTCCGCCGTGACGTCCTGCCCGGTCGCGGCCTTCACGAGCGGCGGTCCGCCGATGAAGATCGTCCCGGTGCCGCGGACGATGATCGTCTCGTCGCTCATCGCCGGCACGTACGCGCCGCCCGCGGTGCACGAGCCCATGACGGCTGCGATCTGCGGGATGCCCGCCGCCGACATCTGCGCCTGGTTGAAGAAGATGCGGCCGAAGTGGTCGCGGTCGGGGAAGACCTCGGCCTGCAGCGGCAGGAACGCGCCGCCGGAGTCGACGAGATAGAGGCACGGGAGCCGGTTCTGCGCGGCGACCTCCTGGGCGCGCAGGTGCTTCTTCACCGTCAGCGGGAAGTACGAGCCGCCCTTGACCGTCGCGTCGTTCGCGACGATCACGCATTCGCGTCCTTCGACGACGCCGATGCCGGTGACGATGCCCGCGCTCGGCGCCTGCCCGTCGTAGAGCTCCCACGCGGCGAGCGCGTTCAGCTCGAGAAACGTGGTGCCGGGGTCGACGAGCCGGTCGATCCGCTCCCGGGCCGGCAGCTTCCCGCGCGAGCGGTGCCGCTCCATCGCCGCCTCGCCGCCGCCGCGCGCAACCTCGGCGGTCCGCTCCCGCAGCTGCGCGACGAGAGCCTGCATGCGCTCCGTCCTGCTCTGCGCGTCGACGGCCACGGCGGGACCCTAACGTCGGCGCTGGATCGTACGCTTGTTCGAATGGCAGTCCCGGGGATCGTCGCGCACCTCGACCTCGACGCGTTCTACGCCGCCGTCGAGGAGCTCGAGAACCCGGAGCTGCGCGCGAAGCCGCTCGTCGTCGGCGGCGATCCCCGCGGCCGCGGCGTCGTCGCGACCGCGAACTACGTCGCGCGCGGCTTCGGCATCCATTCGGCGATGAGCGCGGCCGAGGCGATCCGGCGCTGTCCGCAGGCCGTCTTCGTGCGGCCGCGGCACAACGTCTACCGCGACTACTCGCGCCAGGTCTGGTCGACGGTCCGCGGCATCGTCCCGACGCTCGAGCAGACGGGCGCCGACGAGGGCTATCTCGACGTCGGCGACGTGGCGCGCGACTTCCTCGAGGCGCGCGTCGTCGCCGAGGCGGTGCAGACGGCGGTGCGCGCCGCCACGAGCCTTACGTGCTCGCTCGGAGTCGCGCCGTGCAAGGTCGTCGCGAAGGTCGGGAGCGACGCGCGCAAGCCGGGCGGGATCACCGTCGTCGTCCCCGGCCAGGAGGCGTCGTTCCTCGCGCCGTTCGACGTGCGCCGCCTCCCGGGCGTCGGGCCGAAGGCGGAGCAGCGGCTCCGTGCCGCCGGCGTCGGCACGGTCGGCGGCCTCGCCGCGCTCGCCGACGACGAACTGCGCCGGCTGCTGCCCGGAAGCGTCGGCAAGCTCCTGCGCGACCGCGCCCGTGGCGTCGACCCGCGCGGGCTCGAGCTCGGCGCGGAGCGCATCTCGATCAGCGTCGAGAACACGTTCGAGCGCGACGTCGTCGACCGCGAGCGGCTGCACGACGAGCTACGCGGGATGGCGGCGCAGGTCGCCGAGCATCTGAGATCGAAGGAGCAGACGGCGCGCACGGTGACGACGAAGCTCCGCTACGCGGACTTCTCCATCCGCAGCCGCTCGACGTCGCTCGACGTCGGCATCGACGATCCGGACCAGATCGGCGCTCTCGCGTGCCGGCTCCTCGACCGCGGTCTCCGCGACCGGCCGGGGGCGCTCCGCCTCGTCGGCGTGGGCGTGTCGGGTCTCGTCGAGTACCGGCAGCTGGCATTGGGCGTGGCCGAGTGATAGGAGAGGCGCCGTGTCGCTCTTCCGCCGCAGGCGCACGGCCCCGCCGCCGCTCGAGGAGGCCGACGTCTATGCGCATTCGTACGGCGAGCGGAGCGACGAGGTGACGAACGTGCAGCCGGTCGCGCAGGAGGAGCCGGCGCCGTCTGAGGCCGAGCGGCGACTCACGGACCGGAAGATCCGCGACGCCTTCCAGGAGCGGCTCGACCGGCGCGACCCCGGCTAGCGCAGCGCGTATCGCCACGCGTAGACCGGGCGGCGGCCGCCGGCGTGACCGTCGAGGAGCGCGGCGACGTCGCTCTCCCGGCGGAGGCGCGCGGCCCGGAGCGTGAGCCGGCGCGCCCGCCGGCAGGCGGCGCGTAGGTCGCCGCGGCCCGTGCAGGCGGCGAGGATCTCGCAGACCCCGTGCCTGCCTTCTCGCCGCGCGTCGCGCTCGACGAGGCCGACGTCCGGGAGCCGGCCGTCGCGGAGGGCGGCGGCGACGGCGAGCTCGAAGAGCTGCACGACGTTCTCCTCGACCGACGCGGCGAGCCGGTTCCGATCGCGCCGGTACGCATGCCAGAAGCCGGCGTGCACCTCCTCGTGCAGGAGCGTCCGGACGAGCAGAGCGTGGTTCCCGCGCAGGCGGTGGCCGTTGAGGATCGTGTCGAACGGGAGACGTGCGCCCCCGACGAACGCAGCGAGCTGCGCGCGTCCCCGGCTCGAGGGCCAGGCACGCAGCGGTGTGCAGCGGCCGTCGTAGACCGCCGGCGTCGCCGGGTACCACGTGCCGAGGCCGCCGAGCGCGCTGAGCGCCCGCCGTCCCCAGCTCATCTCCGTCCGTGCCCCGCGGTCGAGCTCGAGCGGCCGGAGCGCGTGCGGGTAGAAGCGGTCCGCGTACGCGATCGCCATCGACATCCCGTGCCCGGGCTGGCGGAACCGCCACGGGTGCGGATGGACGGAGGTGCCCGACGACGCGAGCTCCTCCCAGGCCCATTCGAGGCTGAACGAGAGGAGGTAGTGGGCGAAGCTCCCGCCCTCGTCGCGCCACCAGCCGAGCTCCCACGCGTCGGCGAGCAGGGCGGCGGCGGCCCGGTCGAGCGCGCCGCCGAGCTCGCGGTCGCCGCCGCGGCCGCGCTCCCGCCGGAACGCGACGCCTGCGTCGTGGACGGCCTCCGAGGCCGCCACCTCCCGCCGCGCCCGCCGGATCGTCGACGGTGAGGGGGCGTGGAGCGCGAGCGGTCTCATCGGAGGGTGGTTCCTCTCATGCCCAGGCCGATCATGAGGGGAAACGCTAGAAAGAGAAGTGCGACGCCTTTGCGCCGTTCATTCGGAGACTGGAGACACACGATGGAGACGCGGACACTCGGACAGGGCCTCGAGGTGTCGGCGATCGGCCTCGGCTGCATGGGGATGAGCCAGAGCTACCTGCCGATTCCTGACCGCCTGGAGATGATCTCGCTGCTGCGCACCGCGGTCGAGCGCGGCGTCACCTTCTTCGACACGGCGCAGATCTACGGGCCGTTCGTCAACGAGGAGCTCGTCGGCGAGGGCCTCGAGCCGGTTCGCGACCAGGTAGTCCTCGCGACGAAGTTCGGCTTCGAGCTCTCGACCGGTACGGCGCGCGGTCTCGACAGCCGTCCGGAGACGATCAAGCGGACGGTCGACGAGTCGCTCGCCCGGCTGCGCACCGATCGCATCGACCTCCTCTACCAGCACCGCGTCGACCCCGACGTCCCGATCGAGGATGTCGCCGGCGCGGTCAAGGAGCTGATCGAGGCAGGGAAGGTCAAGCACTTCGGTCTCTCCGAGGCGGGAGTCCAGACGATCCGGCGCGCGCACGCCGTGCAGCCGGTGACGGCGCTCCAGAGCGAGTACTCGCTCTGGTGGCGCGAGCCGGAGGACGCGATCGTCCCGACGCTCGAGGAGCTCGGCATCGGCTTCGTCCCGTTCAGCCCGCTCGGCAAGGGCTTCCTCACGGGCAAGATCGACGAGAGCACGAGCTTCGACGACGGCGACTTCCGCAACACGGTGCCGCGCTTCGACGCGGACGCCCGCCAGGCGAACCGCACCTTCGTCGAGCTGATCGAGCGCGTCGCCGGGCGCAAGGGTGCGACGCCGGCGCAGATCGCGCTCGCGTGGATCCTCGCGCAGAAGTCGTGGATGGTGCCGATCCCGGGCACGACGAAGCTGCACCGACTGGACGAGAACCTCGGCGCCGCAGGCGTCGGGCTCACCGCAGACGATCTCCGCGAGATCGAGGCCGGCGCCGCGCAGATCTCGGCCGTGGGCGATCGGTATTCGGAGGCCAACCAACGGATGATCGACCGCTGAAGGAGGAGCTCGTGCAGATCACGCGCAACACGATCGAGACGGGCCGCGGGCCGGCGGACTGGTTCACCGGCACCGTCTTCGTCGACCCGGTGGCGGCGCCCTCGGAGGGCTCGCGCATCGCCGCCGCCGCCGTCCACTTCACCCCCGGCGCCCGCACCGCCTGGCACACGCACCCGCACGGCCAGACGATCTGGGTCACCGAAGGCGTCGGCCTCTGCCAGCGCAAGGGCGGCGAGGTCGAGGTCATCCGCCCCGGCGACCGGGTCTTCTTCGAGCCCGGCGAGACCCACTGGCACGGAGCCGCGCCGACGCGGTTCATGACGCACGTCGCGATGCAGCAGGCCGACGAGGACGGGAACGTCGTCACGTGGGGCGAGCACGTGAGCGACGAGGAGTATCTGAAGAAGGGCTCCTCTGCGGCCGGTCGGGTCTAGCAGGGGCGGAGGGACTCGAACCCCCGGCCTACGGTTTTGGAGACCGCCGCTCTACCAGCTGAGCTACGCCCCTAGGCCCGGTGATAGTACCGTCGTCGGGTGCAGCGCAGGGCGCTCGGGCTCCTCTTCGCGGTGCTCGCCGCGATCTTCCTCCTCGTCGCCGTCGCGGCCACGGGGCACGGCGTCCGGGGCTGGATCGTGGCCGTCGCGGCCGCCGCGATGGCGGTCTGGCTCGGGTCGGTCGCCCTCTCTGCCTTTCGTCATTGAGGGAAAAGCGCCGGTAACGCCGTATTCTCTGTGCGTGAGCAAACCCGATGAGATGCAGAGCCTGTGGCGCGAGTACCGAGCGCGCCGCGACGAGGGGCTTCGCGACCGGCTGATCCTGACGTACGCGCCGCTCGTGAAGTACGTGGCGGGCCGCCTCGGGAGCGGGCTGCCGGCGCACGTCGACGACGAGGATCTCGTCTCGTACGGCCTCCTCGGGCTCATCGGCGCGATCGAGCGCTACGACCCGGATCGCGACGTGAAGTTCGAGACGTACGCGATCGCGCGCATCCGCGGCGCGATCATCGACGAGCTGCGCGCCCTCGACTGGGTGCCGCGCTCGGTCCGCTCGCGCGCCCGGGACATCGAGCGCGCGATCGGCGAGCTCGAGGGGAAGCTCGGGCGTGTCCCGTCGGACGAGGAGATCGCCGGCAAGCTCGGCATCACGAAGGACGAGCTCGACGAGAGCCTGTCCGAGATCGGGCGCTCGTCGATCGCCGCGCTCGACGAGCTGTGGACGATCTCGGGCTCGAGCGGCGACCAGGTCGCGCTCATCGACACGATCGAGGACACCGAGGCCCCGGACCCGCAGGGCGCGCTCTCGCAGACCGAGCTGCGGGAGGCGATCGCCGACGCGATCGCCCGTCTGCCCGAGCGCGAGAAGCTCGTCGTCACGCTCTACTACTACGAGGAGCTGACCCTCCGCGAGATCGGCGAGGTGCTCGGGGTCACCGAGTCCCGCGTCTCGCAGCTGCACACGAAGGCGATCCTGCGCCTGAAGGCGCGCCTCGCCGGCTCGACCGCACGCGCGGCCCTCTAGCCCCCGGAGGCGGGGCCGGGTCGCGTTACGATCTGGCTCGAACGCACATCCCGAAGACTGGAGCTCCATGCCTGCCACCGAGCCTGGAAAGATCCGGAACATCGCCGTCGCCGGCCATCGCGGAACCGGCAAGACGTCCCTCGTCGAGGCGCTGCTGTTCCAGGCCGGGAAGACGAACAGGCTCGGGTCGATCGAGCAGGGCACGACCGTCAGCGACTGGGAGGACGACGAGCACCGCCGCCAGATGTCGCTCTCGGGGACGCTCTCGCACCTCGAGTGGCAGGGGCGCAAGATCAACCTCTTCGACTGCCCCGGCGACGCGGGCTTCCAGGCCGACGTGTACGCGGCGCTGCGCGTCGTCGAGGGCGCGCTCGTCGTCCTCAGCGGCGTCATGGGCGTCGAGGTGAACAGCTCCCGTGTCTGGGCGCGCGCGGAGGAGTACGAGCTCTCGCGCGTGGTGTTCGTGAACATGCTCGACCGCGAGCGCGCCGACTTCTTCCGCGTCCTCGAGGCCGCGCGGGCGCAGCTCTCCGACCGCTGCGTCGCGATCCAGCTGCCGATCGGCGCCGAGCACGAGATCACCGGCATCGTCGACCTGCTGCACATGTGCGCGTACATGGATCCCGCGGGCGGCAAGGAGGGGGGGCCTCAGCCGATCCCCGACGCGATGGCCGACCAGGTGCAGGAATACCGCGAGAAGCTCCTCGACGCCGTCGTCGAGACGAACGAGGACCTCATGGCGCGCTACCTCGAAGGCGAGGAGCTCCCGCTCGAGGACGTCGCCGCCGCGCTCAAGGGCGCGGTCTCGCGCGACGAGATCTACCCCGTCGGCTGCGGTGTCGCGACGAAGAACCTCGGCACGACGGCGCTCCTCGACCTGCTCGTCGAGGGGGTTCCTTCGCCCGCGCGCAAGGGGACGACGATCGAGTTCGGCGACGCGAAGCAGGCGGTGTTCGTCTTCAAGACGATCGCCGACCCGTTCGCGGGCCGCATCAGCTGCTTCCGCGTTCTCGCCGGCCCCGTCACCGGCGACACGACCCTCGTCGACCCGCGCACGCACGCGAAGGAGCGCATGGGGCAGATCCTCCTGCTCCAGGGGAAGGAGAACGTCCCCGTCGACGCGCTCGGCGTCGGCGACCTCGGCGCGGTCGCGAAGCTGAAGGACGTCGTGACCGGCGACGTGCTCGTCGACCACGAGGTGCCGGTCGAGCCGCCGCACATCGACTTCCCGCAGCCGGTCATGAGCTTCGCGATCAGCCCGAAGGCGAAGGGTGACGAGGAGAAGATGGCCGCCGGCCTCCGCCGTCTCTCGGAGGAGGATCCGACGCTGCAGATGCGGCGCGACCCGCAGACCGGCGAGCAGCTGCTCTCCGGCCTGTCGCAGATGCAGGTGGAGGTCGCGGTCGACCGTCTGCACGGCCGCTTCCACGTCGACGTCGAGCTGCACCCGCCGCGCGTCCCGTACAAGGAGACGATCCGCAAGGAGGCGCGCGCCCGGCACCGGTACAAGAAGCAGACCGGCGGCCGCGGGCAGTTCGGCGACTGCGAGATCCTCATCGAGCCGCTGCCCGCCGAGGACGGCGGCGAGCTCGGCTACGAGTTCGTCGACAAGATCGTCGGCGGCGTCATCTCCCACAGCTTCCGGCCGGCGGTCGACAAGGGCGTCCGCGAGGCGATGGAGCACGGCGACCTCGCGGGCGCGCCCGTGCAGGGCGTGCGCGTCCTCCTCGTCGACGGGATGGAGCACTCGGTCGACTCCTCGGAGATGGCGTTCAAGATCGCCGGCTCGATGGCGTTCAAGGACGCGTACCAGAAGGCGGAGCCGGTCCTGCTCGAACCGATCATGGACCTCGAGGTGACGGTGCCCGACGACTCGGTCGGCGCGGTCAACGGCGACCTCAACTCGCGTCGCGGCCGACTGCAGGGGATGGAGCCCGCCGCCGGCATGACGACGATCAAGGCCGAGGTGCCGATGGCGGAGATCCTCACGTACTCGCAGGCGCTCACGTCGATGACCGGCGGGCGCGGCGACTACAGCATGAGCTTCCTCCGCTACGAGGAGGTCCCGACGCACGTCGCGCAGAAGATCATCGAGGCGACGAAGAAGGAGCGCGAGACGGCAAAAGCCTGACCGTCCCGCGCTCGAGCTCGGTCACTGCTGCGGCTGAGGGTCCGTCGGCGTGTCGCGCAGGTGCGCGATCACGTCCGCGACGTCGGCAAGCTGCTGCTCGAGGTCGCGCTGGAAGCTCTCCAGCCGCTGGAGCAGCTCCTGGCGGTTCGGGAAGCCGCCGCGGAAGAGAAACCGCGGGCCGCCGCCCCGTCCATGTCGATGCTGGTGCATGTTCACCTCCCTTCCTCGTAGCGGTCGAGGAATATCTGGATGCGTTCCTTCGAGCGACGGAGCGCGTCGGCCCACTGGTCGAGCAGCGCGAGGCCGCGCTCGCTGATCGCGTACGTGCGCTTGCCGTCGGCCCACTCGGAGGTGACGAGGCCCTCCTCCTCGAGGGCGCGGAGGAGGCGGTAGAGGTTCCCCATCTCGACGCGCTCCTCGCCCGTCAGCTCCGGCAGCCGCTCGAGCAGGTCGTAGCCGTGGGCCGGGCGCTCGCGCAGGAGCAGCAGCAGGGCCGGCTCCGTGAAGCGCTCGACCCGCGCGAATACGTGCCAGCGGCCGTGATGGTGCCGGCGGGAGCGGGGGCCGCCCCTCATGCGCCTATATGTAAAACACACATGTAAGACACCATAGCTGCGCCTGGCCCGCGTCCGCAAGGGGGCTATAGTCGTCGCAAATGCGGGTCACGAAGATCTCGACGCTGCGCCAATGCGCCGTCTGCGAGCGGACGCTGCTCCTCGGCGAGCGGTCGACCCGCTACTCCCCCGAGGAGGGCGCCGAGCTCGTCCACGTCTGCCCGCTCTGCCAGGAGACGGCGCTCGAGCACGGCTGGATCAAGGAGGGGACGCCGACGCAGCCGACGATCCCGGGCGACCGCCGCCGCCGTCGCCGCGGCCTCGTCGAGATCCTCGGCCTCTCCCGCGGCGGCAGCGACACGATCGCGCCGCTCGAGCCCATCCTCCGCCGGCTCTCGGAGGAGGAGATCGCGGTCCTCGAGGCGGCCGACCTCTTCAACGCGAGCTCGTACCGGCGCACCGTCGGGGGAATCGCGAAGAGCCTCGGCGAGGCGAAGGCGAGCATCATCCCGATGTCCGGCATCTCCGGCGAGCTCGCCGTGACCGTCGCCTGGGACCTCTCCTGGTACCAGTACCGCGTCACGCCCGAGTCGGCGCAGCCGGTGCGGCTCGAGCGTCGCGGGCACGAGCTCGACGAGCTCGAGACGGCGTTCAAGGGCTGGAACACGCGCGTCGAGGACGAAGGCCGTCTCGTCCCCGACATCGCGCGCATCTAGCGCGCAGCCCGGTACTGCCGCACAATGGGAGCAGGATGATCTACTGCGTGATCCCCCGCGAGCTCGCGGACGAGCTCTACGAGAAGATGGTCGAGTACTACAGGGACAACCCGAACGTGACCGTCATCGTCGACCGCCGCGAGGGCCACGACCGCCGCGCGGGCCAGCCGAAGGGCGCGTTCGAAGAGAAGCGGCTCCTCCGCGACCGGCGCCGTTCGCGCATCCCGGGGACGTTCCCCGACACCGACGCACCCTCCTGACGCCGGGCGCTACGCTCGTCCCCGTGACGCTGACGGGCACCGAGACGTTCGAAAGCACGAGCCCCGCCGACGGCGAGACGATCGGCGTCTTCCCGCGCCAGGGCGCAGACGACGTCGACCGCGCGGTCGCGGCGGCGAAGGAGGCGTACGAGCACTGGCGGCTCGTGCCCGCGCCGAAGCGCGGCGAGATCCTCTTCCGCTTCGCCCGCCTCCTCGAGCAGGAGAAGCCCGCGCTCACCGACCTGATGACGCACGAGATGGGCAAGGTGCGCGCCGAGGCGGGCGGCGACGTCCAGGAGGCGATCGACATCACGTACTACATGGCCGGCGAGGGCCGCCGCCTCTTCGGCCAGACGACCCCGTCCGAGCTGCCCGACAAGTGGAACATGAGCGTGCGCATGCCGATCGGCGTCGTCGGTGCGATCACGCCGTGGAACTTCCCGATCGCGATCCCGTCGTGGAAGCTCATCCCGGCGCTCGTCTGCGGCAACACCATCGTCCTCAAGCCCGCGAGCGACACACCGGCGCTTGCGGCGCGCTTCGTCGAGCTGCTCGGCGAGGCCGGGCTCCCCGACGGCGTCGTGAACATCGTCTTCGGCGGCGGCTCGAGTGTCGGCGACCGGATGGTCCGCCACCCGGACATCCGCGTCATCACGCTCACCGGCTCGCGCGAGACCGGCGTGCGCGTGCTCGAGGCCGGCGCGGAGACGCTCAAGCACGTCCACCTCGAGCTCGGCGGCAAGAACGCGATCATCGTCATGGACGACGCCGACCTCGACCTCGCGGTCGACGGCATCGTCTGGTCGGCGTTCGGCACCTCGGGCCAGCGCTGCACCGCCGCGTCGCGCGTGATCGCGCACCAGAAGATCTACGGCGCGCTCCAGAAGCGACTCGTCGAGGCGGTCGAGAAGCTCCGGCTCGGCCCCGGCTGGGAGGACGGCACCGACATCGGCCCCGTCATCAACGAGTCGGCGCTGAAGAAGATCCACGAGTACACGGAGATCGGCAAGGGCGAAGGGGCGACGCTGCTCACGGGCGGCGAGATCGCGGCCGACGGCGATCTCGCGAAGGGCTTCTACTACCGGCCGACGATCTTCGGCGACGTCGACCCGCAGATGCGCATCGCGCAGGAGGAGATCTTCGGGCCGACGACGGCGATCATCGAGGTGCGCGACTTCGACGAGGCGATCCGCGTGGCGAACGGGATCAAGTACGGCCTGTCGTCGTCGATCTTCACGCGCGACGTGAACAACGCGTTCCGCGCGATGCGCGATCTCCAGGCCGGGATCACGTACGTGAACGCCGGCACGACCGGCGCCGAGGTGCATCTCCCGTTCGGCGGCACGAAGGACACCGGAAACGGCCACCGCGAGGCCGGGCAGGCGGCGCTCGACGTCTTCACCGAGTGGAAGTCGGTCTACGTCGACTACTCGGGAAAGCTCCAGCGGGCACAGATCGACGACTGAGTGCAGCGCAAGCTCGTCGTCTTCGTCCCGCCCGAGTCGCTCGACGACGTGCGTGACGCGCTCTTCTCGGCCGGAGCCGGATGCATCGGCGGCTACGAGCGCTGCTCGTGGTACACGGAAGGAGTCGGCACGTTCCGCGGCGGCGACGGGACGAATCCCGTGGTCGGCGAACGCGGCCGTGAGGAGCGCGTCCGCGAGCTGCGCCTCGAGACGGTCTATCCCACGGACAGTCACGATGCGGTGATCGCCGCGCTTCGTGCCGCGCATCCGTACGAGGAGCCGGCGTTCGACGTGTACGAGCTCGTGTCATGAAGGCGAAGCTCTTCACCGACGGCGGCGCGCGCGGCAATCCCGGGCCGGCCGCGTACGGCTTCGTGATCGAGGCGGAGGACGGGACCGTGCTTGCGGCACACGGCGAGCGCATCGGCGTTGCGACGAACAACGTCGCCGAATACCGCGCGCTCGTCGCAGGGCTCGACAAGGCGGCGGAGCTCGGTGTGGGGGAGGTCGAGGTCGTGTCCGACTCCGAGCTCCTCGTCAAGCAGATGCGCGGCGAGTACCGGGTGAAGAACGAGGCGCTGCGCGACCTCTCGATCCAGGCGTCGCGCCTCGCGCGCGCCGTCGGCAAGGTCACGTACACGGCCGTCCGGCGGGAGCACAACGAGCTCGCGGACCGGCTCGTGAACGAGGCCCTGGACGCGGCCGATTCCGCCTGAGCCTGGCTATACTGGCCGGCGCGCGCGGATGTAGCTCAGTTGGCTAGAGCGTCTGCTTGCCATGCAGAAGGTCGTGGGTTCGAGTCCCATCATCCGCTTCACAAAAGCCCCGCTCAGGCGGGGTTTTGTTGTCTCTGAGTAGAACGATCACCGACCAGAATGCTCGCCAGTGCCTTTTCAGTGCCTAAATGCTTCCCGAGCCCTTAGCAGGGCGCCGTCGTCGAAGAACGTTGGCAGGGTACGGGCGCTAATTCGCGGCCTCGAGTTAGGCGCTTTGTTGGAGCGCCGGAGCTCATTCACTTCGGATAGACGATAAGGCGACCCCTCGCGTGTGAATCGCGCTCGTCATTGGCCGGGAGTCGCCGTTAGTCTCCGAAGTGGCCCATTCGAGCCGAATGATTGCTGAGCGCAGGTCGCTCGCTCGCCACGCGTCGCTGGGTACATCTCGCATGAACCTCGCACGGCTTGAGGGGGCACACTCGACCGCAAGTGCGGCACGGCGGCAGGCCTATAGGCCTACGAGCAGCCACCGGGAGCACGAGCCTGCCAGAGTAGTCCGTGCGCTCGCCGATGAGGTTGACGCGCGCGGGCGTGAAGACGTCAGTCATTTTCGCCGAAGCCCAGGTCGCCGGTAGCCTCGAGTCGGCCGCGACAGAAGCAATGGACGGGAGTGGGAAGAGCGCGGTTGACGGCCGTGTGCTGCGAACGGTAATGACATCTGGTTTACGCTGGATTCGATGATGATGCTGGGTGCGATCGCCGATGACGTCACCGGCGCCGCCGATCTCTGTAGCACGCTCGTTCGCGAGGGCATGCGCACCGCGCAGACGATCGGAGTGGCGCGCGACGTGAATCTGCCGGAGATGGACGCTGTCGTCGTCGCGCTGAAGTCGCGGACTGCGCCGGTGGCGGATGCGGTCTGCGACTCTCGGGAGGCGCTCGCGTGGCTGCGCGGGCTCGGCGCCGAGCAGCTCTTCTTCAAGTACTGCTCGACCTTCGACTCGACACCGGAGGGGAACATCGGCCCGGTCGCGGACGCGCTTCTCGACGGGCTTGGTGCGGAGATCGCAGTCGTGTGCCCTGCGTATCCCGCCTACCGCCGCACGGTCTACCAAGGTCACCTGTTCGTCGGCGACAAGCTGTTGTCTGATTCGTCGATGGCGCAGCATCCGCTCACTCCGATGACGGACGCGAACCTCGTGCGTTTCCTCGGCCGACAGACCGGGCGCCGCGTCGACCTCGTGCCTCTGCCCGTCGTCCGTCGGGGAGCGGAAGCGATTAGAAGCGCGATCGACGAGCTCCGTCGCATAGGCGTCTCATATGCGGTCGTCGACGCCGTCGAGGAGGACGACTTGCGCGCGATCGGCGCGGCGTGCGCGCACATGCCGCTCGTGACGGGTGGCGCCGGCGTCGCGCTTGGGCTGCCTGCAAACTTCGGCCTTGAGGCGCGCGTTAGATTGCCCTCGGCGGATCTCGTCGAAGGCCCCACGATCGTGCTCGCCGGCTCGAGCTCCGAGGCGACGAACGAGCAGGTCCGGCGGATGGCGATGCGGTACCCGGCGATCAAGGTGAGCGCGCTCGGTGGGGAGGCTGCAACCCCTGCCGTACTCGAGCGGCTCGCCGAGGGGCATGTTCTGGTGTACGCGACAGCCGGACCCGACGAGGTTGCAGAGGTCCAGCGCGCGCTCGGCGCTGACCGGGCAGGCGCAGTCATCGAAGCGCGGCTCGCGGAGATTGCGTGCGCCGCGGTCGACGCGGGCGCCCGCCGGCTGATCGTCGCCGGCGGGGAGACGTCGGCCGCCGTCGTCCAGGCACTCGGCATCCGCGCATTCACCGTCGGCCGCGAGATCGCTCCGGGTGTGCCATGGATGATCTCGATCGGCACTCCGCATGTGGCAGTCGCGCTCAAGTCCGGCAACTTCGGTGGCCCCGATTTCTTCCTCGAGGCGCTCGCTGCATGACGGAGCGCGAGGCGATCGTCGAGTGCGGCAGGTCGTTGTACGACCGCGGCCTCTCGCCGGGGACGTCCGGGAACATCAGCGTGCGGTCCGGGGACGGCTGGCTCATGACGCCGACGAACGTCTCGCTCGGGGGCCTCGACGCCGCGCGCATCGCGCGTCTCGATCGCGACGGCAGGCACGTCGACGGCGACCTGCCGACGAAGGAGGCGGGGCTGCACCTCGCCGTGTACGCGGAGCGCCCCGACGCGCAGGCGATCGTGCACCTGCACTCGACGCACGCGGTCGCGCTCGCGTGCCTCGATGGAATGGATCCCGACGACGTGCTCCCGCCGCTCACGCCGTACTTCGTCATGCGCGTGGGGAGCGTCGCGCTCGTGCCGTACGCGCACCCGGGCGACGACGCGCTCGTCGCGGCCGTACGGTCGCGCGCTCGGGATCACGCTGCGCTTCTGCTCGCGAATCACGGGCCGCTCGTTGCCGGCCCGTCGCTCGCGACCGCTGCGAGCGCGATCGAGGAGATCGAGGAGACGGCGAAGCTCGTGCTCCTGCTCGAGGGGATGCCGGCGCGCCGCCTGACCGTCGAGCAGGTCGCCGAGCTGCTTCAGCGAGATTCGCGAACGATCTGAGCGACGCGTTCCACGCCGAGCCGTGGGCTCGACAGGATCGGGATGGACTGCGGCGGTAGCGCATCAGTCACACGTGCCATCGACGCCTGGGCGAGGACGACGACGTCCACGTCACCGACGAGCCGTTCGAGCCCGGCGCGCACGAGCTCGTCGTGCCGGTCGCGGTCGCCCGCCTGCAGCGCGTCGAATGCTCCCTCGCAGAGTTGCGCACGAACCTCCGCGCCGCGCCAGGCCACGAGGGCCGCTGTCGGCTCGAGCGTGGTGGAGAGCGTGGCGAGGACACCGACGCGGCTGCCGAGCCGCACCGCCTCGTCCGCCATCGGCTCGTCGATGCGCAGGACCGGAACCGCGACGAAGCCTGCGCTCTCGTCCACTGCCGGACCGATCGACGAGCAGGTCACCACGACGAGGTCCGCACCCGCGTCGGCCGCCGACAGGATGTAGCCGAGCACGCGCCGCTTCGTCGTGGCTGTCAGCGAGCCCATCCTCCGCGTGACGCCGAGCAGGCTCTCGTCGACGATGTGGAACCGCTCGGTTTTCGGGATGAGCTCATCGGCGAGCTCGTTGAACGTCGCCGGCAGCGTCGTGACCGTGTGAATGAACGCGACTGTCATGCGACCGTGCGATGGAGGACAGCGTCGACGATGGACGGGTGCACCCCGACGTGCCGGCGCACGAGGCGGTAGAGCCAGAGGTTCCAGAGCAGGGAAGAGGCCGCGGTGCCCGCGGCGGCACCGGTCACGCCTGCGAACTCGAGCCCAACGGTCACCAGCACGACGTTCAGCACGGCCACGATCCAGATCGACTGCGCCGAGCGCCGCTGGTGGCCGGTCATGTTCATCAGGTTCCCGATGTACCCGGTCGACGTGTTCGCGAGCTGCCCGACGAAAAGGAGCAGCAGTGCGCCTCGCGCGTGCACGAACGTCTGTCCGAACAGGCCGAGCACCGGGCCGGAGGCGCCGCGAGCACGATCGTGACGGCGAGCTGCGGCCAGAATGCCCAGCGCACCGCCCGTTGCGCGACCACCTCGAGCTGCGCGCGGTCGCCGCGCTCCCAGTGGCGCGAGAACGACGGAACCGTGCTCGCGCCGGCGGCGATCATCGCGAGCATCGCGAAGCTCGCGGTGCCGGTGGCGGCGGCGAACAGCGCCAGCTCTTTCGTGCCGCCGAGCGCTCCACGAGGACCGAGTCGGCCTGGTTGAGGACCGTGTACGCGGCATCGACGGCGAGGAACGCCATGCCGGCGGCGATCCACGGGCGGATCTCGTACTTCGGCGTCGCCGCGAGCTCGCGTTTGATGCCGCGCCGGAACGCTGCGCGCAGCCACGGCACGACGATGGCCGTGCCGACGGCCGGAAGCAACAGCGCTCCCGCCGGCCCGATCCCCCACCGACGACCGTGACCGCGAAGACGGCGGCGCCGAGCATCACGAGCTGCTGGATGAGCGGCAGCACGAACGCGAGCCGGAACCGCGCGGCCGACCGCGCGAGCCGGATGGGACCCTGAGCTGCACGGCGAGTGGGAGCGTCCAGAGACCGACGAGCAGCGGCGCCGGCTCGGCGACCAGCCACAGGGCAAGCGCACTGCCGACGATCGCGATCGCCGTCGATGCGGCGAGCGCGATCCGCTGCGCTCGCGGCGACGAGCGCGGCCAGGTGCGCCCGGTCGTCTTCGTCGCGGTAGACGGGGAGGAACCGAAGCGCGACGGTCGGTAGGCCCAGGCCGGCAGCCATCGACAGGGGGCCGCACCAGGCGAGCACATAGCTGTACGTCCCGAACCCGCGCACGCCGAGCGTCCGCGCGAGGATGATCTGCACCGCGTACGAGACGACCACGCCTGCGATCTGGACGGCGAACGACAGCCGGGCTCCACGCGCCTGTTGCGCCCGTTCGCTCAGCGAATCCATGCAGCCGTGTTCGACGGCAGCCCGCCGTCGACTTGGTCGCTTGCGAGCACTATCTCACCCGGCGGGAGCGGAATCCGCTGGCTTCCGAGGTTGACGACGCACGCGCGCTCGCCGCGGTCGAACGCGAGGACGTCGGCGGGCGCGTCGCGCCACGCGAATCCACCGCGGGGACGCAGCGCGATCCCCCGCCGGTACAGCGACAGCATCGATCCCTCCGCGCCGAGTTGCGCCTCGACCCAGCGCGCGCTCCATGATGCCGGGGAGGGAAGCCACGAACGCGCAGGCGGCTCGGTGCCGCCCCACGGCATCGGCACCCGGCAGCCGTCGCGGCCCGGGGACCGTCGGCGCTGCGTAGACGCTGCGGGTCC
Organism: uncultured Actinomycetes bacterium; assembly: GCA_963753295.1. GTDB lineage: Bacteria > Actinomycetota > Thermoleophilia > Gaiellales > Gaiellaceae > Palsa-739. The sequence goes on from CAVWBZ010000004.1 coordinate 170,992, forward strand.
TGCAGTCGCCTCCTCGGGCAGGTCGAGGACTTCCTCGAGCCCGAGTTCCTCGCCCTGGTAGAGAGTACGCGGAGCCGGGCAGCGCGAGCAGGAGCAGCGCCGCGGCGCGCGCGCGGCCGCCTCCGTAGCGGGTGGCGTGGCGGCGGACGTCGTGGTTCGCGAGAACCCAGGTGGTGGGCGGCCGAAGGTGTCGCGAGAGACTCCTCGATCACGTCGCGTAGCGCCTTCGGCGTCCCAGGGCCGCCGAGGAAGTGGAAGTTGAACGCCTGGTGCAGTTCGTCCGGGCGCAGATAGGCGGCGAGCCGTCGAGGGACGGCGCAAGAGACTTCTGCCACCGCGATGCGTCGGCCGGGGTAGGAGTCGGGGATCCGGCGCCAGGAACGGTGGATCTCGTGCACCTCGCCTGGTCGAAGTAGGGCAGTACCGCGCTGCCGAGCATCGATCTGGTCCGGGTGGCCGACGTCGGGCAGGTCGGGGTGCTTGATCAGGCCGTGCGCACGTCGACCCGGAAGCCGTCGACGCCGCGCTCGAGCCAGAAGCGGAGGATCTCCTCGATGTCGGCGCGCACCTCCGGGTCACGCTAGTTCAGGTCGGGCTGCTCGGCGGGCGAACAGGTGCAGATACCATTGGCCGCGTGTCTGCGTCGACCGCGTCCAGGCCGGGCCGCCGAAGAGCTGACTCCCAATCGTTCGGCGGCACCGCCGTCGGCGGCGGCCGTCGCGACAGTGTACCGCGCGCGGCGGAGCCGGGGCCGGACTCGCGCGCCTGGAACCACGGGTGCGGGCGCGAGCGTGTGGTTGGGCACGAGGTCGAGGATGACGCGCAGGCCGTGCGCGTGCGCGGCGGCGACGAGGCGCGTCGAAGTCGGCGAGCGTGCCGAACAGCGGGTCGACGTCGCGGTAGTCGGTGACGTCGTAGCCGCCGTCGAGCCATCGGCGAGGGGTAGAACGGCGTGAGCCACAAGGCGTCGATGCCGAGGTCGACGCAGATAGGGCAGCCGGTGCGTGATGCCCGAGCAGGTCGCCGACGCCGTCGCCGTTGCCGTCGCTGAAGCTGCGGACGTAGATCTCGTAGAAAACCGCGTCCCGCCACCAGTCAGACACGGGCGACGGCCTCCTCGAGTTCGTCCCAGCCGGGGATCGCGGAACGGCTGTCGATCGAACGGCACGAGAGTGCTGCGCACGCGTTCGCATGCATGAGCGCTTCGTCGAGGTCGAGGCCGCGCACGAGGCACGCCAGCAGCGCGCCGTGGAAAGACGTCTCCCGCACCCAGACGTGCTGACGGCGTCGACCGGGAAGCCGGGAATGTCGATGGTTCGGTCG
>CAVWBZ010000005.1:0-104165 GCA_963753295.1 uncultured Actinomycetes bacterium
TTCGTCAGCTCGCGGATGTCGCTGTCCGGCTCCGCCGAGTCGAGCACGTCGGCGAGCAGCCCCTTGCCGAGGTCGCGCGCCTTCTCGAGGTTCTTGAGATCGACGCCCGAAGCAAGCTGAGCGTCCTCCTCGTTCAGCTCGTCGCCGGCGAGCAGGCCGTCGACGATGCGGTGGAGGTGCTTCGTGATCGCGCCCTTCTTCGCGCCCGTCGCCTTCGCGAGCTGCTTCTCGAGCGGAGCGATCGCCGCGAGGATCTGCTCGGCGGCGGCTGCGACCTGGTCGAGCTCGCGCGGCGTCAGCCGGCGGTCGTCGCGGATCGCGGCGTTGCGGACGAGCTCGCGGATCTTCTTCGAGTCCTCGGTCGTGATCTGTCCGACGAGCTCGACGAAGAGGCCGCCGACGAGACCGCGCACGTCCTCGAGGGTCGGGAGCGCCTGCTCCTCGGCCCAGTTCGAGAGCCCGCGGCCCCAGAAGTCGTCGTCCTCGTCGAAGTTCCGCTCGCGGCCCTTCCCGAAGTAGTCGCGCCGGCGTGCGAGCCGGTCCTCGAGCGCGGCGAGCGCCTCGTCGCGGTCGACGTAGATCCGCTCGGACTCCGCCTTGACCTGGTCCTCGAGGGCGTTCAGGTCGGTGGCCCGCTTCTCCACGTCGACCGCGGTGACGATCGACGCTGCGAAGTACAGGACCTTCTCGAGCTCGCGCGGAGCGATGTCGAGCAGGTACCCGATACGGCTCGGGACGCCCTTGAAGAACCAGATGTGCGAGACGGGAGCGGCGAGGTCGATGTGCCCCATGCGCTCGCGCCGGACCTTCTGCCGCGTCACCTCGACGCCGCAGCGCTCGCAGATGATGCCCTTGTAGCGGACGCGCTTGTACTTCCCGCAGTAGCACTCCCAGTCGCGCGTCGGCCCGAAGATGCGCTCGCAGAAGAGGCCGTCGCGCTCCGGCTTCAGCGTGCGGTAGTTGATCGTCTCCGGCTTGGTGACCTCGCCCGAAGACCAGTCGCGGATCTGCTTGCTCGAGGCGAGCCCGATCCGGATCGCGTCGAAATCGTTGATGTCGATCAAGGTTCTCTCTCAGCTCCCAATCAGTCTTCGAGTTCCAGATCCACGAGGTCCGGCTCGCCGAGCGGTCCAACCTCGGCGTCCGCTTCCTCTTCGGCCGTTTCGTCCTCCGAGACCTCGACGTCGTCGAGGTCGCCGAGCGTCTCGTCCGCCGGCAGGGCGAGCTCGCCGTCCTGGTCGACGCGCTCCTGGCCCTCCTCGGCCTCCTCGGCGGTCGGCTCGCGGCCGACGGCGCGGAGGGAGCCCGGCGAGAGGTCGATGCCCAGCTCCTCGGCGGCGCGCAGGAGCTCGTCCTCCTCCTCGCGCACCTCCACCTCGCGCCCGTCGTCCGACTGGACGTGGACGTCGAGGGCGAGCGACTGCATCTCCTTCAGGAGCACCTTGAAGGACTCGGGGATCGACGGCTCGGCGATGTTCTCGCCCTTGACGATCGCCTCGTAGGCCTTCACGCGTCCGACCGTGTCGTCGGACTTGATGGTGAGCATCTCCTGCAGCGTGTACGCAGCGCCGTACGCCTCGAGCGCCCAGACCTCCATCTCGCCGAAGCGCTGGCCGCCGAACTGCGCCTTGCCGCCGAGCGGCTGCTGCGTCACGAGCGAGTACGGGCCCGTGCTCCGCGCGTGGATCTTGTCGTCCACGAGGTGGAGCAGCTTGAGGATGTACATGTACCCGACGGTGATCTTCTGCTCGAACGGCTCGCCCGTGCGCCCGTTGTAGAGCTGCACCTTGCCCGAGCACTGGCGTCCGGCCGGCCGCTTCGGGTCGACGACGAACTGGACCGGCGAGTCGGGGTTCTGCTTCGTGTACTCGATGAGCGCGGCGTCGACGTCGGCCGGCGACGCGCCGTCGAACACCGGCGTCGCGATGGGGTACGGGTCCGGCGCGGCGACGATCTGCCGCCGGTGCTTCCAGTCGATGCCGTCGCCGTTCTTGTTCTCGTTGAAGACGCCGTGCGCCGCCGCCCAGCCGAGGTGCGTCTCGAGCACCTGGCCGATGTTCATGCGGCTCGGCACGCCGAGCGGGTTGAGGATGATGTCGACCGGGCGGCCGTCCGGGAGGAACGGCATGTCCTCCTCGGGGACGATCTTCGAGATGACGCCCTTGTTGCCGTGGCGGCCGGCGAGCTTGTCGCCCTCGGCGATCTTGCGCTTCTTCGCCACGTACACGCGGACGAGCTCGTTGACGCCCGGGCTGAGGTCGTCGCCGCCGTCGCGCGAGAACGTCTTCACGTCGATGACGACGCCGCCCTCGCCGTGCGGGACCTTGAGCGACGTGTCGCGAACCTCGCGCGCCTTCTCCTTGAAGATCGCGCGGATGAGCTTCTCCTCCGCCGTCAGCTCCGTCTCGCCCTTCGGCGTGACCTTGCCGACGAGCAGGTCGCCCGAGTTGACCTCGGCCCCGATCCGGACGACGCCGCGCTCGTCGAGCTGCGCGAGCGACTCCTCGGAGCGGTTCGGGATGTCGCGGGTGATCTCCTCGTCGCCGAGCTTCGTCGACCGCGCGTCCACCTCGTACTCGTGGATGTGGATCGACGAGAGGATGTCGTCCTTGACGAGACGCTCGGAGAGCACGATCGAGTCCTCGAAGTTGAAGCCCTCGTACGACATGAAGGCGACGAGGAGGTTCGCGCCGAGCGCGAGCTCGCCCGCGTCGGTCGAGCTGCCGTCGGCGAGCACCTGGCCGGCGTCGACCTTGTCGCCGAGGCGCACGACCGGCTTGTGGTGGATGAGCGTCCCCTGGTTCGAGCGCATGAACTTCGTGAGCGTGTACTCGTCGCGCCCGCTCTTCGTCTCGACGACGATCTTCTCGGCGTCGACGTCGGCGATGTTGCCCGCCGCCTTGGAGACGATGACGTCTCCGGAGTCGACCGCGGCGCGGTACTCGAGGCCGGTGCCGACGAGCGGCGCCTGGCGCACGAGCAGCGGCACGGCCTGACGCTGCATGTTCGCGCCCATGAGGGCCCGGTTCGCGTCGTCGTGCTCGAGGAACGGGATGAGCGCGGTCGAGACGGAGACGATCTGCGCCGGCGCGACGTCCATGAACTCGACGTCCTTCGGCGCGGCGGTGACCGCCTCGCCCTCCGCCGACCGGCAGAGCACGGCCGCCTCGAGGAGCTTGCCGTTCTTGTCCGTCGCGGCGGTCGCCTGCGCGATCGTGTACCGCGACTCCTCGACGGCGTCGAGGTAGACGATCTCGTCCGTCACCTTGCCGCCGGTGACGCGCCGGTACGGCGTCTGGATGAAGCCGAACTCGGACACCGTCGCGTACGACGCGAGGTAGCCGATGAGGCCGATGTTCGGGCCTTCCGGCGTCTCGATCGGACACATGCGGCCGTAGTGCGTCGGGTGGACGTCGCGCACCTCGATCGGGGCGCGCTCGCGGGTCAGGCCGCCCGCGCCGAGAGCCGACAGGCGGCGGCGGTGCGTGAGGCCGGCGAGCGAGTTCGTCTGGTCCATGAACTGCGACAGCTGCGAGGAGCCGAAGAACTCCTTCAGCGCCGCCACGACCGGCCGGATGTTGATGATCGTCTGCGGCGTGATCGTGTCGACGTCCTCCGTCGTCATCCGCTCGCGCACGACGCGCTCCATGCGGTAGAGGCCGACGCGGAACGCCTCCTGGATCAGCTCGCCGACCGTGCGCAGGCGCCGGTTGCCGAAGTGCTCGTACTCGTCGAGCTCCGCCGCGATCGGCGCGCGCGGGAGGGCGATGGCCTCGGCGGCGAAGTCCTTCGAGTCCTCCGGCACGCCGAGGTTGACCGGCAGCGCGATGAGGCGCCGGACGAGCGCGACGATGTCCTCGGTGGTGAGGACGCGCACGTCCTCGGGCACCGAGACGCCGAGCCGCTGGTTCAGCTTGTAGCGGCCGACCTTCGTCAGGTCGTAGCGCTTGGGGTCGAAGAAGAGCGCACGCAGGAGGTTCCGCGCGTTGTCGAGCGTCGGGGGCTCGCCGGGGCGCTGCTTCTTGAAGACCTCGATGAGGGCCTCCTCCTCGCGCGTGGAGGGGTCCTTCTCGAGCGTGTTGACGATGTACGACGAGTTGTCGAAGAGGGCGAGGATCGCCTCGTTCGTCGACGTGTCGAGCGCAAAGCCGGTCGACGGGTCCTCTGCCGGGAGAGCGCGGAGGAGCGTCGTGATCGGCAGCTTGCGCTTCCGGTCGATGCGGGCGTAGACGATGCCCTTCTTGTCGATCTCGAGCTCGAGCCACGACCCTCGGCTCGGCATGAGGTTCGCCGTGAAGACCTGCTTCGTCGCGTCCTTCGGCTCCATGAGGTACGCGCCGGGGGAACGGACGAGCTGCGTGACGATCACGCGCTCGGTGCCGTTGATGATGAACGTGCCGACGTCGGTCATCATCGGGAAGTCGCCCATGAACACGGTCTGCTCACGGATCTCGCCCGTGTCCTTGTTGACGAACCGGACCGTCATCGAGAGAGGAGCCTGGTAGGTCAGGTCCTTCTCACGGCATTCCTTGATGGTGAACTGGGGCTCCCCGAACAGGTACTCGCCGAACTCGACGGCGAGGGTGCCGGTGTAGTCCTCGATCGGAGAGATGTCGTCGATCGTCTCTCTGAGGCCCTCGTCCAGGAACCACTGGAACGAGGCCTTCTGGATGTCGATGAGGTTGGGGAGGTCGAGAACGTGCTCGATCTTGGAAAAGGATTTACGCGCGCGGGGCGAAGCGACCGTGGTGGTCAAAGAAGAAGCCTCCCTTGGGGACGTGCGAGCTCAGGCGAATTCAGGCGTGCGAGGGTGCGGCGGACCGGAACGTCGGCGCAACCCGTCAGGGTACCGAAACTGACCCCCTCACCGCAAGCGTGGCCAACGGCCGTCGCCGGAATGTGCGCATCAATGTAGCTCGGAGCCCGGCGCCGCGCAAGCGACGGCCGGGCTCCGGCCCTCGCTACTTCAGCTCGACGGAGGCCCCCGCCTCTTCCAGCTGTGCCTTGATCGTGTCGGCCTCGTCCTGGGCGATGCCCTCCTTGACCGGCTTGGGAGCCGAGTCGACGAGATCCTTCGCCTCCTTGAGGCCGAGGCCCGTGACGGCGCGGACGACCTTGATCACCTGGATCTTCTGCTGACCGGCGCCCGTGAGGACGACGTCGAACGACGTCTTCTCCTCGACTTCGGCCGGTGCGGCGCCGCCGGCGGCTGCGACCGCGACCGGAGCCGCGGCCGTGATGCCCCACTCGTCCTCGATCTTCTTCTTGAGCTCGACGAGCTCGAGCACCGACATCTTGCCGAGGCTCTCGAAAATGCTGTCTACACCGGCCATTTACTAGCTCTCCTCTTCAGTGGTTGTTTCCGTCTCCTGGTCGGCGACCGCTGTGGCGGTCGCCTCTGTGTCCTGCTCGGCGGCCGGCGGCTCCTCGGCGACCGGCTCTGCCGTCTCGGGAGCTGCGCCCTCCCCGCCCAGCTGCTCGATGCGTGCCTCGATCAAGCCGTACAGGTTCTGCACCGGCGCGGTCACGAGGCCCAGCAGGGAGGTCAGCGGAGCGATGATCGCGCCCAGGACCTGGCCCCGCAGGATCTCGACCGACGGGAGCGAGGCGAGGCTCTCGACCTCCTCGGCCGACAGCACCTTCCCCTCGAGCACGCCGCCGCGGATCGCGAGGACCTTCGACTCGCGGGCCATGTCGGCGAGCGCCTTCGCGGCCGCGAGCATGTCGCCGTCGGCCTCGAGGAACGCGATCGCCGTCGGGCCCTCGAGGAGCGCCAGGAGCGCATCCGCGCCCGCCGCCTCCGCAGCCCGCCGCGTGAGCGTGTTCTTCACCACGGTGAACCGCGCGCCGCTCTCGAGCAGGCGGGTCCGCAGGGTGTCGATCTGCGGCATCGTGAGGCCGCGGTAGTCGGCGACGAGCAGCGTGTCCGCCGCCTTCAGGCGGCCGGCCAGCTCCTCGACGATCGTCTGCTTCTGCTCCTTCTTCACGTCATTTCCTCCGGAAATGACCAGGCCCGCACGGAGGCGGGCCAAGGCGAAAGAGCGAGCTCTTCCCAGGCCCCACCTCGACTGGGCTTCTGCCGCGAACGTGTCCCGGCTGCCAGTGGTCTTCGGCGGTCGCTGGTCGGTTAGGCCGTAACTGTAGCTTCCTCGAGCTCCTCGGTGATCCCGCGGGTCTTGGCCGGGTCGACGTGGATGCCGGGGCCCATCGTGCTCGTGAGCGTGATCTGCCGGATGTAGCGGCCCTTCGCCGCCGCCGGCTTGGCCCGGACGATCTCGTCGACGACCGCCGCGTAGTTCTCGACGAGCGCCCGCTCGTCGAAGCTCTTCTTCCCGATCGAGACGTGGACGTTCGCGCCGCGGTCGGTCCGGTACTCGAGCTTGCCGGCCTTCGCCTCGCGCACGGCCTTGCCGACCTCGAAGGTGACGGTGCCCGTCTTCGGGTTCGGCATGAGGCCGCGGGGGCCGAGGATCCGGCCGAGCCGGCCGACGTTGCCCATCTGGTCGGGCGTCGCGACGGCGACGTCGAAGTCGGTGAAGCCCTCCTCGATGCGCTTCGCGAGATCCGCCGAGCCGACGATGTCCGCCCCGGCCTCCTCCGCCTCGCGGGCCTTGTCGCCCTCGGCGAAGACGGCGACGCGGACGTCCTTGCCGGTCCCGTTCGGGAGCATGAGCGTCCCGCGCAGCTGCTCGTCCGCGTGGCGGACGTTCAGGCCGAGCCGGAAGTGCACCTCGACGGTCTCGTCGAACTTCGCGCCCGGCGCGTCCTTCAGCATGCGGACCGCTTCGACCGGCGTGTACACCCGCTCACGGTCGATCTGCCCGCGCGCCTCGACGTAGCGCTTCCCGTGCTGTGCCATTAGAGGTCCACCTCCACGCCCATCGAGCGCGCGGTGCCGGCGATGATCTTCGCCGCCTGGTCGACGTCGCGCGCGTTCAGGTCGACGAGCTTCGTCTCCGCGATCTGGCGCACCTGCGCGCGGCTGAGGCGCCCGACCTTGTCGCGGTTCGGCTCCGCCGAGCCCTTCTCGAGCCGCAGGGCCTCCTTGATGAGGACGGCCGCCGGCGGCGTCTTCGTGATGAAGGTGAACGAGCGGTCCTCGAAGACCGTGATCTCGACCGGGGTGATCCGGCCGTTCTGGTCGGCCGTCTGGGCGTTGAACGCCTTGCAGAACTCCATGATGTTGACCCCGTGCTGGCCGAGCGCAGGCCCGACCGGCGGCGCAGGGTTCGCCTGCCCGCCCGGGATCTGGAGCTTGATGAGTGTCAGTACCTTCTTCGCCATCTGATCAGTCCAGTTTCTTGACGTTGTCGAATCCGACTTCGACCGGCACCTGCCGCTCGAAGATGTTCACCATGACCTGGAGCTTCTGCCCGTCGGCGTTCACGTCGGTGATCTCGCCGTCGAAGTCTGCCAGCGGGCCGGACGTGATCTTCACCGACTCGCCGAGCTGGAACTCCACCTGGGCACGCGCCGCGACCGCGGTGCCGGCGCCGGTGTGGAGGATCCGGTCGACCTCGGGCTGGGAGAGCGGCACCGGCTTCGAGCCGGCGCCGACGAAGCCCGTGACGCCCGGGGTGTTCTTCACGACCGTCCAGGCGTCGTCGTCGAGGTCCATGTTCACCAGCACGTAGCCCGGAAGCACGCGCTTCTCCGTCTGCACCTTCTGACCGTCCTTCGTCTCGATCACTTGCTCGGTCGGGACGACGACGCGACGGAAGCGGGGGCGCTGCCCCATCGACTCGATCCGGTGCTCGAGATTGGCTTTCACCTTGTTCTCGTGCCCGGAGTAGGTGTTGATCACGTACCAGCGGAACATCTCGTCCTCTCTATCGCAGCAGCACGTGCTGCACGACGTACTTCCAAACCTCGTCGTTCAGCCACAGGTAGAAGCCGACGATGACGCAGGCGACCAGGACGACCGCCGTGCCGCTGACGACGGCGTGCTGGTTGGGCCACTCGACCTTCTTGAGCTCGCCGTACGACTCCTGGAAGAAGTGGAAGATCCCCGACCCGGGCGCATGGCGCTCCTCGGCCGGTTGCGGCCGGCGCGCCGGCTCGTCGCCGCCGTTCGCCGTCGGGCGTGCGGGCGGCCGGACGGGCGGGCCGCCGGCGAGGGCCGGCTGCGTCTGCCTCCGGGCACGCCGCTGCTGACGGGTCGAGCGGGCCATCTGCGCTACGCGCTCCAGTTACGTGAAGAAGCCATCTGCTGGACGAACGTCTCCGCCATGTCAACGGGTCTCCCGGTGCGGGGTGTGGCGGCCGCACCAGCGGCAGTACTTCTTGAACTCGACCCGGTCGGGTGAGTTCCGCTTCGACTTGTTCGTCTGGTAGTTGCGGCGCTTGCACTCCGTGCAGGCGAGCGTTATCGCGACTCGTACTCCGGTTGCCATTACCTGTCCTAATCTGGTTGTGAACGCGTTGAAAGTAGCGCCGGGTGGGCTCGAACCACCGACCTCTGCATTATGAGTGCAGCGCTCTAACCAGCTGAGCTACGGCGCCCCGCGCGCGGCCCCGAGTGTAGCGGAAGTCCCGAATCCGGACTGGCCGGCGGGGGCCGGGATAGGGTCGGCGAGCGATGCGCGTGTTCGTCACCGGGGGCACGGGGTTCGTCCGCGACCACGTGGTCCGCGTGCTCCGCGAGCGCGGCGCCGAGATCGACGACGACTACGTCGACCTCCTCGACGGCCCGCGGCTCGAGGAGGCGATGCGCGGCTGCGAGGCGCTCGTCCACGTCGCCGCGCTGTACAGCTACGACCCGGCCGACGAGGCCGCCCTCGCGCGCGTCAACATAGAAGGGACCCGAACCGTGCTCGCCGCCGCCTCCCGGGCGGGCGTGCGGCGGATCGTCCACACGAGCACGTGCGCGACCTGCGGGCCGGTCGCCGGGCGCCAGGCGAGCGAGGCGGACGGCCCGCCGGCCTGGGAGCTCGCGATCCCGTACAAGCGAACGAAGCTCGAGGCGGAGAAGCTCGCGCTCGCGGCCGGCGCGGTGGTCGTCAACCCGACGACGCCCGTCGGCGACGGCGACCGGCGGCCGACGCCGACGGGGGCGATGGTCGCCGGCGTCGCGCGCGGACGGTTCCGCGGCTACATCCCGACGACCGGCGTGAACGTCGTCGACGTGCGCGACGTCGCCGAAGGGCATGCGCTGGCGCTCGAGCGGGGCCGTCCCGGCGAGCGCTACCTCCTCGGCGGCACGGACATGTGGCTCGGCGACCTCTTCGCGCTCATCGCACGGCTGGCCGGGCGGCCACGGCCGCGCATCCGTGTGCCGTACGGCGTCGCCCACGCCGCCGCCGCGCTCGGCCTCGTCAACCGGAACGAGGTGGCGCTCGCGCGGCTGCCGATGTTCTTCAGCTGGGCGAAGGCGGAGGCCGAGCTCGGATACCGGCCGGGGCCGGTCGAGCCCGCGCTCGCGCGTGCGGTTGCCGAGATCTGTGAGGTTTGAACGCCGGAGCCGGCTCAGGCGTGCTTCTCGAGAAAGGCGAGCGTCCGCCGCCACGCATCCGCCGACGCATCGGCGAACTCGTCCTGCTTGCGATCGAAGAAGCTGTGCGGCGCGCCCTCGTACGCGACGACCTCGTGCTCGACGCCGGCCTCGGTCAAGGCGGCGTCGAAGGCGGCGTTGTCGTCGGCGGAGATGTGCCCGTCCGCTCCTGCCTGGAGCGCGAGGATCGGCGCGGCGAGCTCCGGGGCCCGCTCGACCGCCTCGGGATTCGGCTGGCCGTAGAAGCCGACGGCGCCGGCGAGCCCGTGCCCGGCCGCGGCCGCGAGCCACGAGTGCTTGCCGCCGAAGCAGAAGCCGACGGTGACGACGGATCCGGCGCCGCGGTCACGGAGATACGCGACGCACGCGGCGACGTCCGCCTGCACGCCCTCGGGCGTCGTCTGCTGCCGGTGCGGCGCATAGTCGAAGTCGTCGGGACGCTTCGCCACGCCGGCGGTGCGGCCGTAGAAGTCGAAGGCGACGGCGGCGTAGCCGCGCTCTGCGAAGCGAAGGGCGAGCTCTTCGTAGAAGCGGTAGAGGCCCCGGACGTCCGGCAGGATGACGATCCCCGCCCCCGCCGGCTCGTCGGGCGCGGCCGCGAAGGCGGCGAGCCGGTTTCCGTCAGCCGCCTCGAGCACGAGATCGTCGTGGGAGACGGCGGCCCCCGAGATGACCGGGATCGGCGGCGCGGAGTCGAGCTCGAAGCACATCCGGGCAGGATCCTAGTCTCCGGCGGCGTACGAAGGCCGGATGGCGGAGCAGTCGCACCGCGAGGAGATGAACGCGGCCATCCGGGCGCAGCGCGAGCGCCAGGCCGCCCCGCGCACGATCGCCCCCGACGAGCCCGAGCCCGTCGTCGCGTCCGAGCCCGAGCCGGCGAAACCGGTGCTCACGCGCCTGGCCGCACGTCTGCGCGGCAAGTAGATTCTCGCCGGATGAGACGGAGCGCCGCCTGGCTCGTCGCCGTGCCGCTGATGCTCGCCGGCACGCAGCTCGGGCACACGCTCGCGTACCGGCTCGTGTACCCGCAGGCACACAGGCGGCTGCTGCACCTCCTCGCCACCGGGCACGCATACGCGGCGTGGCTGCCGGTCGCCCTCGGAATCGCGGCCGCATGCGTGCTCGTGTCGCTCGTCATGGCAACGGCCGACGCCGCACGCGGTCGTGCCTCCGGGCCGATGCCGGCGTGGGCGTTCGGGGTGCTTCCGCCGGTTGCGTTCGCCGCGCAAGAGCTGCTCGAGCTCTCTCTCCACATGGGGACGTTCGCCTGGCAGGCCGTGCTCGCGCCGACGTTCCTGCCGGGCCTGCTCCTCCAGCTGCCGATCGGCGTGCTCGTCTACGTCGCGGCGCGACTGCTCCTCCGCGTCGCGGAGCGGATCGGCCGCGCGTTCGCACGGTGCGCGCCGCGCGAACGCCCGCACGCCGCCGCGCCCGCCGCGCCGACCGCTCTTCGCAGCCGCCTCGCCGCTTCCTCGCGCCTCGCACGAGGCCCTCCGCGCGTCGTCCTGGCCTAGCCGCGACGGCAACCCCGCGAAGGAGGAGACATGAAGCATCGGCTCGCGCTCGGCGCGCTCGTCGCGCTTGCGGCGCTCGGAACGGCCGCGGCCGCATCCGCGCACGCGATCGTCAGCCCGGCGGTCGCGCTCGACAAGAAGCTCCAGCAGTTCACGCTCTCCGTGCCGACGGAGAAGGAGAAGCTCACGACGACCGAGATCGAGCTCACGGTTCCCGCCGGCTTCGCGATCGACTCGTTCGAGCCGCCGCCCGCGGGCTGGAAGATGCAGGTGCAGGCGACCGGGTCGGGGGACAGCGCCGTCGTCCAGAAGGTGACCTGGACGGGCGGGCACGTCCCCACCGACGAGGACGCCGTCTTCCGCTTCAACGCATCGACGAGCGGCGCGAAGACGTACACGTTCGACGTGCGGCAGACGTATTCCGACGGGTCCGTCGTCGACTGGACCGGCCCGGAGTCGTCCGACGCGCCGGCGCCGACGATCGAGGCGCTCTCGTCCATCGGCGGCGGCGGCACCTCGACGCTGACGATCGTCGCGCTCGCGGTCGGCGCGCTCGCGCTGCTCGTCTCCTTCGGCTCGCTCGCCGCGCGGGGAAACCGGCCGCTGACGTGAACGGGCGCCTGCTCGCGGCCTCAGCGAGGAACGAAGCGATAGCTCCGGTGCGGCGGCACGTAACCGCCGATCTCGACCACCACCTCGTCACGGTCGCCGAGGACGAGAGAGCTCGGATCGCCGCGCACGCGCACACCATCTCGAAAGAGGGAGACAGCGCCGTGGAAGCCCAGAAGCCGTCGCCGCCCGAGCGGCTCGCCCCAGATCGCGAACAGCGTGCCGAGCGTCGCGGGCGCATCGAGCTCGACGACGCCCGTCGGGTCGCGCGTCCAGGCATGGGCGCGGCAGTGCGGGCTGCGAACGCCGATGCGCGCGGGGACGATCACGGCGAAGCCGTTCGCGAAGAGCTCGAGGTGCATCCGCCGCGCAGCGCCCGTCGCCGGAGCGCACGCCGCGTGCATCGCCGGGCGCGGATGGTACTCCGGCCCCGGGCCGATGGGCGTCGGTACCAGCACCCCGGGGAGGCTATCGCCGTCGCCGCGCTCGTAGCGCTCGCCGCAGGCTGCGGCGGCGGCGCGTCGGCGCCGACGATCACCGTCGGCGCCGCGCGCACGTACACGCTCTCCGGCTTCTCCCCGGCGACGCCGACGAGAGCGGGCGCGCCGACGCACGTCTCGTTCACGATCCTCCAGCCGGACGGAAAGCCGCTCACGCGGTTCAAGCGCGGCCCCGGGCCGCACACCGGGGTGCATCTCATCATCGTGCGCCGGGACCTCGCCACGATCGTCCACCGGCACCCGCCGGTCGACGCGAACGGACGCATCACCGACACGATCACGTTCTCGAAGCCCGGCCCGTACCGCGTCGTCGTCGACGTCTACCCGCAGACGAGCGGCCCCGTGCCGAACTTCCAGCTCTTCTCGTCGCTCCGGGTCGCCGGGGCGTACCGGCCGGAGCCGCTGCCGAAGTTCCGCGCGAGCGAGACGGTCGACGGATACCGGTTCACGCTGCACGGCACGCCGCATCTGAGAGCGGTGCAGCCGGACTTCCTCGACTTCACCGTGACGACGCCGAGCGGCGAGCCCGCACGGTTCAGCACGTGGTACGGGGCGCTCGCGCACGCGATCTTCTTCCGCCGCGGCAGCCTCGACTACTTCCACACGCACGTGTGCGCGCCGGGCGCGAGCGGGTGCGCGAGCGTCTTCGGTGCGGCCAAGGTCACCGGGACGTCCGGCACGCCGGGGCACCTCAGGGTCGGCGTGCTCGTCCCGATCCCCGGGACGTGGCGGCTGTTCGTGCAGTGCAGGCTCAACGGCGTCGTGCTCACCGCCCCGTTCACGCTGCGGGTGCGGTGAGGCGTGCGCTCGTCACCGCCGGCGTCGCCGCGGCGGCGCTCGCACTGCCGTCCGCGGCGTGGGCGCACGCCGCGCTGCTCGAGACGTACCCGGCCGCGAGCGCCGAGGTGGACACGCCGCCGGCGGAGCTGCGCCTCGTCTACGACGAGGTCGTCGAGCCGCGCTTCGCGATCGTCTCGGTGACGGACGCCGCCGGGCACCAGCAGGTCGACGGCGCGATCCACCGCTCCGCAGCGGACGCGTACGAGATCGACGCCCCGTTGCGCCACCTCGCCGAGGGGTCGTACCTCGTCTTCTGGCGCGCGATCTCCGCGGACGGGCACCCCGTCCGCGGAGCGTTCACGTTCGAGGTCGGGCCGAATCCCGGGCCACCGCCGCAGTTCGTCATCCCGTCGCTCTCGGAGACGGCCGTGACGCCCCTCCTGATCGCGCTTCGCTGGCTCGTCTTCCTCTCGATGATGGCGGCGATCGGGATGTTCGTCCTCCGAGTCGTCATCGCCCGTCCGGTGGTCGAGCGCGTCGAGGGGACACGGCTACGCGCACTGTCGATCTCGGTCGCGGTCGCGCTCGGGGTCGCGCTCGTCGCGACGCCGATCTACGTCCTCGCGGCGACGGCGCAGTTCGCGCTCCGGTCGTTCTGGTCGGTGGGCGCGCTCCTGCCGCTCATGGCCGTCTCGGCCTTCGGCCGCGGCTACCTGCGACTCGAGCTCCTGCTCGGGCTGTTCGCGGCGGCGGCGGCGGCGGCGATCTGGCTCGACCGGCCCGCGCGGCCGCGCCGGTCGGTGGTGGGCCTCCTGTCGCTCTGGGGCGCGCTCCTCGCCGCCGGCGCGGTCCTGCTCGTGCCGGGAGCGGCGGGCCACGCCGCACAGACTTCCCCGCGCGCGCTGTCCCTCGTCTTCGACTGGCTCCACCTCGTCTCCGGCTCGCTCTGGCTCGGCGGCCTCGCCGGGCTGCTCGTACTGTGGCGGAGCCTGCCGGCGGCACGACGGACGGCCGGGCTCGTCGTCTGCGTGCCGCGCTTGTCGAACACCGCCTTCGTCTCCGTCACGGTGCTGCTCGGCTCGGGGATCGGCGCGGCCGCCGTCCACCTGCCGACGCTCGCCGCGCTGTGGCAGACGTCGTACGGGAAGACGATTCTCGTCAAGGCGGCGATCCTGCTCGCGGCGATGCTCGTCGCGGCGGTCAACCTCCTGCGCACGAAACCGGCCCTGCGTCTCGCCGACACGGCGGCGTCGGCGACGGTGCTCCTTCGCCGGCTCGTCGGGGTCGAGGCCGTTCTCGTCGCGGGAGCCGTTCTCGCTGCGGCGATCCTCTCCAGCCTGCCGCCGCCTCCGAAAGCGCTTGCGAGCCTCGGCGCCGTGACCGCACACACCGGGCCGGGCCCGGTCACGACCGTCGCGGCGCAGGCGGGCTACCGGGTCGAGATCCGCGTCACGCCGAACAAGGTCGCGGTGCCGGACGACTTCACTGTGAGGCTCACGCGCAACGGCGCGCCCGTTCGCGGCGCGACCGTCATCGCGACGTTCGCAATGCTCGACATGGAGATGCCGAACCAGGCGTACCGGCTCGCCGAGCGCTCGCCGGGGGTGTACGAGCACTCGACGGCGGCGCTCGTGATGGTCGGGCGCTGGGGCCTGACGTTCGAGGTCACACCGGCGGGCGCGCAGCCGTTTACCGTAGTGCTCGTGGACCGGGCGGACGGATGAAGCGGCTCGTCGCGCTCGCGCTACTCGTCGCGTGCCTCGCCGCTCCCGCGGCGCGCGCCGACGGCGACCCCGCGAGCGACTATCTCTATGCCGCCAAGGCGTTCCTGCCCTACGACGCGAAGTTCCCGAAGGCGCAGGCGGCGGAGTTCACCTCGCTCGTGACGGAGGCCAACAAGGCCGGGTTCCCCATCCGCGTCGCCGTCATCTGGAGCAGCTACGACATGGGCTCGGTCACCGCGCTCTGGCGCAAGCCGCGGACATACGCGAAGTTCCTCGGCATCGAGCTCAGCTTCCTGTACAAGCAGCGGCTGCTCATCGTCATGCCGAACGGCTTCGGCTTCAACTGGCCGAAGCACTCGACCTCCGCCGGGTACGCGACGCTTTCGAAGATCCGCATCGCACCGGGCGCCGCCGGTCTCCTCGCCGCGGCGAAGGAGGGCGTGACGGCCCTGGCGGCCGCGGACGGCCTGAAGCTGACGCCGGCAGCAGCCGCGGCGGCGCCCCCGAAGTCGAGCACGAATCACGACCGCGAGCTCATCCTCGCCGCCGTTCTCGGCGCGCTCGCCCTCGGAGCCGTAGCCCGGTACCTCGTCCGCCGGCGGCGCTAGACGCTAGAGAGGCCGGTTCTTCTCGGCCGCGCGCTTGTCGGCGCGCTTCTCTTTGAGCGACTTCTGCGGCGCCTTCTTGACGCCCTTCTTCTGCTTGTCGGCACCCTTCATGGAAGAAAGCTTACGTGGGCGCCAGGTCGGCGGCCAGCGCGCGCGTGTTTTACCTCCCCCTGACACGGCGTTGAAGGAACTCCGTTACCGGGCAGGCTAGACATATCGGAGCACGACCAGCTCTCGCCCAGGCTACAAGGGGGAACAAGCCATGCCAGAGACCACACGCCGCCGGCGCTGGCCGGTGGCGATCGTCATCGCCGTCGCGGCGCTCGCAATCGGGGCCGTGATCGGCGTCCCGAAGGACAGCCGCGCCGCCGCCGAGGCGGCGCCCGCGAACACGGCCACGCCGACCATCTCCGGAACGCCGCAGGAAGGTTCCACGCTCACGGCCACCACGGGGACCTGGACCGGCAGCCCCACCGGCTACGCGTATGCGTGGAGCCGGTGCGACCCGAACGGGGACGGCTGCACCGCGATCGCCGGTGCGACCGCGAATTCGTACAAGGCCGCGACGGCCGACGTGGGTCACGCCATCCGCGTCACCGTCACCGCGACGAACGCGGACGGCTCCACCCCGTCGACCTCGGCACCGACCTCGACCGTCTCGAGCGCCTCCGCGCCGACGAACACGCAGGCGCCGACCGTCTCGGGCACGACGCAGGTCGGCTCCACGCTCACCGTTGCGAACGGCTCGTGGAGCGGCAGCCCCACCGGGTACGCGTACACGTGGAGCCGCTGCGATCAGACCGGCAGCAGCTGCGCGGCCATCGGCGGCGCAACGGCGGCCACGTACAAGCTCGTGCAGGTGGATGCGGGAACGACGCTCCGCGCCACCGTCACGGCGACGAACAGCGCCGGCTCGACGAGCTCGACTTCGGTGCCGACGGCGGTGGTGCAGTCGCCGCCCCCGACCGTCGCGAACGGCTGCCCGACGTCGGGCTCGGGGACGATCCAGGTCAACGACGTCGCCCCGCCCGCGCGGCTCGTCATCGACCAGCAGGCGCTCACGCCGGGCATCGTCACCCCCGGCGCGCGGACGATCCAGCTGCGCGTCCGCGTGACCGCCTGCAGCGGCCGCCCGGTTCAGGGTGCGCTCGTGTACGGCGCGGGAATCCCGTACAACCAGTACTCGATCCCGCCCGAGGCTACGACGGGCACGGACGGCTACGCGACGCTGGAGATGAATCAGCTGAGCGGGTTCCCGGCGGCCCGGCGGCAGGAGCTGCTCGTGATGTTCCTGCGCGCGCGCAAGACCGGCGATCCGCTGACGGGCGGCATCTCGACCCGCCTGCTCGTCTCCTTCCGGGTCGCGCTCCACTGACGCATCGGCGGCGCCGGGCCCGCGAAGCGCGGGTCCGGCGCCGCAGGTAGCCGCCGAACGATCACACTCAGAGCCCCATGCAGGAACGACGGGTGCTCGCGAGTCTCACCTCGCTCGCCTCGGCCGCGGCCGGCGCGGCGTCCGACGCGCTCACCGGCGTGCTCGGCGGCAAGGAGAGGCGCCGGGTCATCATCGTCCTCGCCTGCGTCCTCGGTCTGAGCGGCGCCGACACGGCGACGGTCGGCGCGTCGGCGACCGAGCTCCGGCACGCCCTCCACGTCAGCAACACCGACATCGGGCTCCTCGTCACGGCGACGTCGCTCGTCGGCGCCATCGCCACCCTCCCGTTCGGCGTCCTCGCCGACCGCGTGCGCCGAACGACGACCCTCGGCCTCGCCATCGTCCTCTGGGCCGCCGCGATGTTCTGGAGCGCCTCCGTCAGCGGCTTCCACGATCTCCTCATCGCGCGGCTCTTCCTCGGAGCGGTCACCGCAGCCGCAGGCCCGCTCGTCGCGTCGCTCGTCGGCGACTACTTCGGAAGCAACGAGCGCGGCCGGATCTGGGGCTTCATCCTCACCGGCGAGCTGCTCGGAGCCGGCTTCGGCTTCGCGGTCACCGGCGACATCGCCGCCCTCTCGTGGCGCGCCGCCTTCGTCATCCTCGGTCTGCCCGCGCTCACGCTCGCGTGGTTCGTCATGCGCCTGCCCGAGCCGAGGCGCGGCGGCAGGGGCGCACTCGTACACGAGACGGAATCCGCGCCGGAGACCGACCCGGACGGGCCGCACGAGACCGACGCCCAGCGCATCGCTCGCGAGAGCGCGCTCGAACCCGACCCCGAGCTCGTCCTCGAGCGCGATCCGCGGGAGCTGAACATCGTGGCGGCGACGCGCTACGTGCTCCGCATCAAGACGAACATCATCCTCGTGGGCGCGAGCGCGTGCGGCTACTACTTCCTCGCGGGCCTCCAGACGTTCGGCTCCGAGTTCGCGAAGGAGCAGTACGGGATCGGCCAGGCGCTCGCGAACCTCCTGCTCATCGTCGTCGGGGTCGGCGCAGTTCTCGGGGTCCTCGCGGGCGGAGCCATCGGCGACCGGATCCTGCGCCGTGGGCATCTGAACGGACGCATTCTCACCGCCGCCGTCACTGCGTCGCTGACGATTCTCTTCTTCATCCCGGCGATCGCGACACGCGGGGCGGGGACTGCGCTTCCCTACCTCACGGCGGCGGCCTTCCTGCTCTCCGCGCAGAACCCGCCGCTCGACGCCGCGCGGCTCGACATCATGCCGCCGCTCCTGTGGGGGCGCGCGGAGGCGGTGCGGACGCTCCTACGCTCGCTCGCGCAAGCGCTCGCGCCGCTCCTCTTCGGCGCCGTCTCGGACCATGTCTTCGGCGGTGGGCGCGGCGGCCTGCAGTGGACGTTCTTCGTCATGCTCGTGCCGCTTGCGGCGAGCGCCGTCCTCCTCTGGCGGGCGCGACTGACGTACCCGCAGGACGTCGCCACCGCCGCGGCGGCACCGTCGTACCGGCGTCGGGCCGGTGAGAGAGAATGAGCGCCGTGCTGCGCTCACAACGATCGATCTTCTGGCTCGTCGTCGTGCTGCTGCTGCTGCTCGGCCTCGCAGTCCTGGTGCGCTACGCGTCCGTCCCGACGAGCTAGGGACTTTCCGTCGGGGGGTCAGTTGCTGGTGCCGCTGACGAGGTGCAGCATCTTGAACATCGGCAGGTACATCGAGATGAGGATGATCCCGACCATGATGCCGACGCCGATCATCATGAGCGGCTCGATGATCGACGTGAGCGAGGAGACGGCCGCGTCGACCTCCTCTTCGTAGAAGTCGGCGATCTTCGTCAGCATCTTCTCGAGCTCTCCCGTCTCCTCGCCGATCTTCACCATCTGGCTGACCATCGGCGGGAACACGTCGTTCTCGAGGAGCGGCTGGGCGATCGGGACACCCTCGTGCACCTTCTGGCGAACACCTGCGAGCGCTTCCTCCACCACCCAGTTGCCCGCCGTCTGCCCGGTGATCTCGAGTGCCTTGATGATGTCCACGCCGGCGGCGACGAGCGTCGCCAGCGTCCGCGAGAACCGCGCCATCGTCACCTTGCGCACGGTGTCGCCGATCTTCACCGGCAGGCGGAGCTTGAAGCTGTCCCAGATCTGGCGGCCACGCTCGGTCCGCTTCCAGCGGAAGAACGACCACAGCCCGAGCGGGATGAGGAGAAGGACGTACGGCGCGCTCTTCAGCGCATGCGACGCGTCGACGACGTACAGCGTCAGCGTCGGCAGCTGGCCGTTGAGCGACTTGAAGATGCCCTCGAAGATCGGGACGAGGAACAAGAGCATCCCGATGAGGACGAGCGTCGCAAAGATGAGCACCATCGTCGGGTAGACCATCGCGCTCTTGATCCGGCGCCGGATCTGCTCCTGCTTCTCGATCTGGAACGCGACGCGGTCCAGGACGATGTCGAGGATGCCGGCGGCCTCGCCGGCCTCGACCATCGCGACATAGAGGCGCGTGAACACGCGTGGGTGCTTCGCCATCGCCTCCGAGAGGAGGAGACCGCCCTCGACGTCGCCGCGCAGCTGCTTGACCACCGCGGCGAGCCCCATGTCGTCGGTCTGCTGCTCGAGGATGACGAGAGCGCCGACGACGTTGAGCCCCGCCTCGATCATCGTCGCGAACTGGCGGGAGAAGACCTGGAGGGACTTCGGCTTGACCTTGTGGTGCCGGGCGACCGACCCGCTTTCGGCATTGTCGTGGCCGCCCACCTCGCGCAGGGATTCCGCGAGCAGCCCCCTGAGGCGCAGCTGCTCGCGCGCGCCGGCGAGGTCGGGCGCGCTGATCTCGCCCGCCAGCTCCATGCCCTGGGCGTTGATGGCCGAATAGGCATACGAGGCCATACGAGGGGGCTATCGGCAGCCGACGGCGGGGCCTTGAGAGCCAAGGAGGATCGGGCCCCGGCGCAGCGAAGGTCGCGGCCATGTACAGGAAGCTCACCGATCCTCAGCGCGACGTCGACGCCGAGCTCGGCCACATCCAGGGTCTCGTCCTCATCCGCCGGCTGCTCGCAGAGCGCGGCGCCAGCCGGGCGGAGCTGCACGAGTACGACGCCGTGATCGCCGAGTCCCGCCGCCAGCTCGCAGATTTCGCGGTGCTCGCGGGCGCGTACTCCTCCGCGGCTGCGTAGGAGCGTCAGCCGCCGGAGGACGACGGCACGACCGAGGGCGTCGTCGTCGTCGGCGTCGTTGTCGGCGGAGTCGTCGACGTCGGGGTCGTCGCCGTCGGCGTGGTCGCGGCCGGCACCTGCGTTCCCTGCGCCTCGAGGATGAGCGTGTAGCGCGTCCCGTCAGCGGTGTTCTGGAGCGTGATCGGCTTGCCGACCGTGAGCGTGAGCGCGGGGGCGCCGTCCGCGTACGAGCCGCCGACGATCGAGACCTTCGCGGTCGTCTTCGTCAGCGCATCGAGCTGGAAGAGCGACCCGGCGTGGCTGAACGTCACACCCGCGGTCGGGAACGGACTCCCGACGGACACGCTCATGAGCTCGCCGTTGAGCGAGATCACGGCCGCCGTCGGCGGCGGCGCGGGCGGCGCCTTCGGGACGGCCGGCTGCGTCTTGGCCGGAGCCGCCGGACTCGACCCGCCGGCCGTGGGGGTCGATGCGCCGGGCGTCTTCTGGACCGACTCAGAGAACGGGTCCTTGCTCGCGAAGCGCTCGAACTGAGTCAGCTGCCCCGGATCCGGAGTCACCTGGACTGCGGCGACGAGGCCGCTGTCGGCCGACGCCGAGGGAGTGGCCGACGGGAGCTGTGTGGCTGCCGGCGGCGGCGACGCAGTGGAGCTCGACGACGGCGTCGCCGCGGGGCTCGTCGGGGTCGCAGCCGGGGGTGCCGAGGCGGACGACGTCACGATCGGCGCCTTCGCGGACTTGTTCATGAGCTTCAGCGTGTGCGGCACCTCGTAGACGAGGACGAGCACGAAGAAGACACCGAGCACGGCGGCTAGGCGCTTCTGCTTGCGCGCCTTCTCCTGTGCGCGATCGAGCTTCGGCTTCGGCGTCTTCGGTTTCTTGGCCATCAGGGGGTCGCTCCCGCCGCCGACGGCCCCGACGAGGAGCTCGACGTCGTCGTGGATGTGGTCGTCGTGCTGGGCGCCACCGACGCGGGGTTCGTGGACGACCCGGAGCCGTAGACGTACGTCGTGAGCCCGACCTGGGCGGTGACCACGTTGGCCGAGGGCGCGAGGGTGACGCTGTTGATGGAGAAGATGCGCCCGTTCGCCTCGAGCGCTCCGCTTCGCACGTAGACGAGGTTGCGCAACCGGTACAGGAGGTCGGTGAGCGAGTAGAAGTTCCCGGTCACGCTGAGGCTCAGCGGGATGGCCGAGTAGTCACCCGCGGAGTCCGACGGCGTGCCGGGCGACATCGAGTTGATGGTGACGCCGGCCGCGCTCGCCGTCTGATCGAGCTCGAGCAGGAGGTCGGGCATGTCGAGAATCGACGGCATCGCCGTCGTGAGCTTGTAGACGTCGGCGACCTTGAGCGTCGGCGCGCTCGCCGCTCCTCTGGCGGTGGCCGCGCGCGTGAGGTCGTCGGCGATCTGCTGGTTCACGGCCGCGGTCTGCGCCTTCAGGTTCGAGACCTGCTTCTGCTTGGGCCCGAGCAGGACCATCCAGCCGAGGAGCAGCACGAGTGCAGCCCCCACACCGACGAGAGCGAACTGCGCCGGCTTCGGGAAGCTCAGGCGGAGGTTCACGTTCTTCTTCACGAGCTGCTCCCGGTCGTCGTCGTGGTCGGCAGGGTGGGCGCGACCGGAGGCGGCGCCGCTCCCTTCACGGTCGCGGTCACCGAGAAGGACACGATCCGGTCCTGGACGCTCGTATTGCCGAGCGTCACGCCCGTCAGGTCGGGGATGAGCGCCATCCGCGCGAGGAGGCGGGCGACGCTGCCGTACGAGAACGTCACTCCCGAGAGCTGGAGGCCGCTCGCACCCGTGACCGCAGCGGTCAGCTGGAGCTGCGTGAGCTGGATGTCGCTCGGCAGGACGAGCGAGAACTCGCGCAGGATGCGATCCCACGCGATACGGGTGGACAGCGCGCTCGAGACGGCCTGCAGGCGCGGCTGCATCTGGGCGGCGACGACGGGCGGCGGAGCCGTCACGTGTGGAGTAGCCGGCGGGAGAGGCGTCCCCGCGAGCTGGAGCTTCGCCGCGTTCAGCGCGCTCTGCGCACTCGCCACACTCGAGGACTCGAGCAGGTTGCCTCCACCGAGGACGATCACGACGATCACGCCCGCGGCCGCAGCGGCCAGGACGACCTGGTTCGGGGCGCTCCGGGCGCGGCGCCTGGCCTCACTCGGGAGGAGGTTGACGGCACGCATCGCTAGTCCTCGATCCCGAGTCCGATGGCGATGGCGAAGGACCCGAGGTCATCGTCGACCGCGAGCTTCTTCGGGACCTTCATCCGGGCGAGCGGGTCGCCGACGCGTACGCGGACGCCGATCAGGCGCTCGAGCTCGCCTGCGAGACCGGCGAGCGCAGCCGTTCCGCCGGTGATGACGATCTCGCCGATGCCGAGCGACCCCGGCTGATGCTGGTAGAACTGGAGGGACGAGACGAGCTCGCGTGCGAAGGCCTGCACCTGCTTGCGCACGGCGTCGACGGCGAGCGCATACCGCTCCGCCTCGACGCCTTCCGGCACGCCCTCCGTATCGAGCGACACGAGGCGCTTGACGGACTCGACCTCCGACGGAGCCGAGTCGAGCGCACGGGCGATCGCCACGTTGAGCGTCGATCCGCCCCATTCGATGACGCGCGTGAACTCGCAGATGCGGCCGTCGGAGACGGCGAACGTCGAGCGATCGTGCCCGATCGCGACCGCCACGACGGCGGCATCCGCCTGCGTGTCCTCGGTGCGCGGCGCGCCGAGCGCGCGCAGAAGCGCGAACGCCTCGAGGTCGACGCCGGCAAGCGAGATGCCGGCTTTCCGGCACGCCGAGACGTACCGGTCGACGAGCTCGCGGTAAGCGACGACGAGGAGGACGCGCTGGAGCTTCGTGCCGTCGTCGTCGATCGTCTCGCCGAGCACGTGATAGTCGAGGACGGCTTCGTCGATCGGAATCGGGAGCGCCTCCTGTGCGCGGAAGCGGATCGCGTTCTCCATCTGCTTCTCGTCGTCGATGCCGACGAGGTCGAAGATGCGCACGCCGATGCGGTTGCTCGCGATGCCGAGCCGCACGTTCTTCTTCGGCAGCTTGTTCTTCGCGAAGAACTGCTTGAGCGCGACCGCGAGCGCTTCCGGGTCGCGGACCTCGCCTCCGACGACGACGCCCTGCTCGAGCGGCTGGCGCGCGACCTGGACGAGCTCCGCGGCGCCGTTGTTCGACACGCGTGCGGCAGCGAGCTGCGATGCGCCGACCTTCAGGCCGACGAGGCGCTTGACCTGGTGGCCACTGCTCACGTGGCTGCGCGGCGCGGGCTTCGGAATCGACATCTTGGGGAGCGCGAGCTGCTTCCGGCCGCGCTTCGGCTTCGGCTCGGCGGGCGAGGCGCCGGCGGCGGCAGGTGTCTCCGGCTTGCGCTTCTTCGCCTTCGACCTCGAGAACGACACGTCGCGCTTCCAGATCGGAGTGGACGCGGACTTCTCGGCCTCGGGCTCGGCGACCGGCTCGAGCTCGATCGGCGCGGGCCCGGCCGGTGCCGGGGCGGGCCCGGCCGCCGCGATCGGAGCGGGGGCGGGAACGGGGGCCGGAGCGGGAGCGGGCGTCGGGGCCACGACCGGCGCCGGGGCAGGGGCGGGCTCCGGCGGGAGCTCCGGCCCCGCGAGCCACGGCTCGGCGGACGCCTCGGCGTCGATGGCCGCGAGCGCCTGCTCGGCCAGGTGCTTGATCTGCGCCTGCCGCGCCTCGCGCCGCCGCAGCGAGATCTCCTTGTTCCAGATCGAGTCCCCGCGGGTCGCGTCCGGCTTGCGCCGGAACGAGATCTCCTTCTTCCAGATCGAGTCGCTCGGCTCCGCCGGATCCGCCGGGTCGGACGGCTTGCGCCGGAAGGTGATCTCCTTCTTCCAGATCGAGGTCGGCGGCTCCGGCAGCGGGTCCGTGTCGTCGTCCCGGACCGCCGCAGGCGCGGGCGCGTCGAGCCGCACCTTGCGCTTGAAGGTGATCTCCTTCTTCCAGATCGAGGTGCTGTCGGGCTCGTCCGAGACGGGTTCGAGCACGAACGGGACGGGGGCGGCGGCCTCGTCGTGGGCAGGCTTGCGGTGGAAGCTGATCTCCTTCTTCCAGACCGACGGCGCCGCGGGCTCCTCCGGCGCCGGCGGCGGCGCGACCGGGGCCGGCGCCTCGGCGGCGACCGGCGGGGCCGCGGGCTCGGCCGGCGCGACGGGATGTCCGGCGGACGCAGCGGCCTCGAGGCGGAGCTGGAACGCGAGCTGCTTGTCGAGGACGCTCTCGCTCGACGCGGGCGGCGTCTTCGCGGCCACGGCTTCGGGCGCGGGCGCCGGCACCTCGTGCTTGCGGCGGAAGCTGATCTCCTTCTTCCAGATCGAGTCGCTCACGCCTGGCTCCCGGCGATGCGCAGGCCACCGGCAGGCTGCTGGTGCACGGTGGACGGGTTGAGCTCGAGCTGGGCGAGCATGGAGGTGACGTCGAGGCCCGAGCGCTCGAGGATGCCGGCGAGGATGTCGCGGCGGTTCGTGTGCTCGAACGCGTCGTCGAGGTTGATGACGCGACGGATGGCGAGGTCGGCGAGCGCCTGCTCCATCGTCTGCATGCCGCGGGCGGTGTTCGTCTGCATGATCGAGTAGACCTGCTCGACCTTCGCCTGTCGGATGAGGTTCCGGACGGCGTCGTCCGGGAGCAGGATCTCGAGCGCGGCGACGCGGCCCTGGCCGTCGGCCGTCGGGATGAGCGTCTGCGTGACGATGCCCTGCAGCGAGTTCGCGATCATGATGCGAACCTGCTCTTGCTGCTCGGCCGAGAAGACGTCGATGATGCGATCGACCGTCGACGACGCGCTCTGCGTGTGCAGCGTCGCGAAGACGAGGTGGCCCGTCTCCGCGGCCGTCAGCGCGGTCGAGATCGTCTCGAGGTCGCGCATCTCGCCGACGAGGATGATGTCCGGGTCCTGGCGCAGCGCCGCTTTGAGGGCGTTACCGAAGCTCGTCGCGTCGGGGCCGATCTCGCGCTGGTTGACGATGCAGCGCTTGTGCTTGTGCACGAACTCGATCGGATCCTCGACCGTGAGGATGTGCTCCGACCGCGTGCGGTTGATCTCGTCCATGATCGCCGCGAGCGTCGTCGACTTACCCGAGCCGGTCGGGCCGGTGACGAGGACGAGGCCGCGCGGCTTCTCGGCGAAGGTGTGCAGGATCGCCGGGAGCTGGAGCTCCTCGAGCGTCTTGATCTCGGTCGGGATCAGACGGAAGGCGGCGCCGACGGCCTCGCGCTGGTAGTACACGTTCACGCGGAAGCGGGCGACGCCGGGCAGGGAGTACGCGAAGTCGAGCTGGCGGTTCAGCTCGAACTGCTTCTGCTGCTCGCTCGAGAGAATGCGGTAGAGCAGTCCGCGCGTGTCATCCGGGGAGAACGGCTCGAAGCCGGCGGCGCGCAGGATCTCGCCGCGTACGCGGTATACGGGAGGGCTGTTCGTCGTGACGTGCAGGTCCGACGCGTTCAGCACAACCATCTGCTCGAGCAGCTCATCGATGGACGTCAGATCCGACATTCGCTTCCGCGTATCGGCACACCGCGGGGACGGCTTGAGCAGTGGCGAACTCACCCACGCTGAGGGATACGAATCCCCCGATTGGGGCTACGTGCGAGTGAGCGAGACGGCCGATAGAGAGCGAGCCATCCGCCATCGACCCCGTTTGGAAGGAGCTTTTGGAATGGTGAGCAAGATCAAGACCCGCCTGGCTCGTGAGGAAAGCGGCTTCACCCTCATCGAGCTCCTGGTCGTCATCGTGATCCTCGGCATCCTCGTCGCGATTGCGGTGCCTTCGTACCTCAGCTTCCGCGGTAACGCGGAGGGCGCGGCGGCCGAGTCGAACGTCCGGTCGGCGATCCCGGCGGCCGAGGGCTTCTACCAGGTCGGCAGCACGTACGCCTCGATGAACATCTCGGCCCTGCAGGCGCAGGCCCCGGGCATCAACGTGAGCGACGTCACCGTCTCCGGCGACAAGAAGGCGTACTGCCTCGACTCCGTCAACGGCCAGCACGCCGCGTACTACATCGGCGGCGACCAGGGTGTCGTGGCGGCCGGCGACGGCTTCGGGTCCCTCACGGGCTCCCCGGCCGTGTCGAAGGTGACCGGCACCGCCAGCACGGACACGTGCGCGGGCATCGGCGCCACCGCCGGTTCGTAGCCCCAGCTGCAATCCGACTCGGAGAGGGCGCGGGAGACCGCGCCCTCTCTCGTGGACCGGCATCCCCCGGATGAGGCTTCACCCGGCCGGATCGTGCGTCGATGGGGATAGCGATGCTCCAACTCCACCCCGTCGCCGTCCGCCTGGTCGCCCTCCTCGCGCTGCTCGCAGCCCTCGGCGTGGCGGCGACCGCCTACGCCGGCTCAGCGAGCCGGACGCAGGCGCGCGCGCACGACCGCGCCGCCGTCTCGCACGTCCTCGGAGCCGCCATGGCGGCCGAGGCGTGGTTCCAGGACCCGCTCGGCGGCGACGGCTCGTACAGGAAGCTCGATGCCGCCGGGCTCATCCGCGAGGCGCCCTCCGTGTCCACGCGCGTGAACGTCACCGTCCTCGCCGGCGGTGCCGCCTACTGCCTCGACGACGAGGAAGCGGCCGGACACTCGGCGTACTTCATCGGCGGCTCGGTCGGCCGGCTGCACCATCTCGCCGGCGCCGCGACCGAGACGGCGACCCTCGTGCGTTCGTCGAGCGCGGACGCGGCCGCGGTCTGCCGGTCGGTCTCCTGAGGCGGCATCCCTCGGACGAGGGTTACGCGGACCGGGGTAGCCCGTCGATACGGATGACGATGTTCAGCATCCTCAAGATCCTCAAGACGAGACTCGCCCGCGAGGAGAGCGGCTTCTCGCTCATCGAGCTGCTCATCGTCAGCTCGATCATCGGCATCCTCACGTCCATCGCGACTCCGTCGTACCTCGGCTTCCAGAACGGCGCGAACAAGGCCGCCGCTTCGGCCGACGTGGCTTCGATCGTCCCCGACGTCGAGTGGTACGGGTTCGACAACTTCCCGGGCTCGGCCGCGTCGAGGGACCCGGACTACAACGGCAGCGATGCCGCGTACACCGGGACGAACGCCGACAGCGGGTACACGGACGAGTCGTCGACCGATTTCCTCACGATCCTGCAGACGCGGTACGACACGTCGATCAGCACGGGCAACTACGTGTGGGATCCGACCGGGTGGTCACCGGCAGCCGGGATGACGACGGCCAACGACTACTGCCTCTACACCGTCGTCGGCACCTGGTACGCAGCGAAGCACGGCCCGAACGGCGCCATCACCAAGGGCCAGACGATGCACCTCGGCGCCAACGGCGACTGCTACGCGTCGTAAAGCGTCCCGCCGCGGTTGCCGATAGGTAAGCCGTGGACCTGACGATCAGCCGCCCGATCCGGATCTTCGCGCTCGTCGCGCTCATCGCCGCGATCGGCGGGATGGCGATGCTCGTGATGAAGCCGAAGAGCACTCCGGCGCCGGTCGTCGTCTCGCAGGACGCGAGCGCCGCGCCGACGAAGATCGTCCCCCACGCGCCGTCCACGCCCGCGTCGCACTCGTCCGCGAAGCCGCCGGTGATCACGAGCACGAAGCCGGCCAAGGCGGGCGCGACCACGACCCGGACGGCCACCACGCCGACGGTCACCGTCGCGAGGCCGAAGCCGCAACCCGTGCTCGTGGCGCGTGACGGCCTGCCGATCGCGCTCGCAACGGCGCTCCGCACCCACAAGATCGTCGTCGTCTCCGTGTTCGATCCGCAGTCGCAGACCGACTCGGTCTCGTACGCCGAGGCCCGCGCCGGCGCCTCGGAGGCGCGGGCGGGATTCGTCGGCATCAGCCTTCTCGACAGCGTCGCCGCCGGCGCGCTGACGACGGCCCAGCCGGACGGCGGCCTCCTTCCCTCTCCCGGCGTCCTCGTCTACCGCCGCCCCGACCTGCTCGTCTACCGGATCGACGGCTTCGCCGACCGCGACACCGTGGCGCAGGCCGCGATCGTGTCCGCCACGGCGACGCCGCTGGCCGGGGCCGGCACGTGACGGGGCTCTTCCGGCAGCAGTCGGCAGCGCGCGAGCTCTTCGCCCGCCACGCAAAGCGCGAGGGACGGTCGGTCGCCCGCCTCCGTGCGCTCGACTACGGCGACTCGTGCGTCGTCGAAGCGGAGGTCTATCCCGTGCACGGCGACGCGATGCAACCAGGCCCGTACACGTTCGCCGACGCAAGGCAGGCGACCGCGTTCGTCACCGAAGCCGTCGAGTCGCTCATGTATCTCGGCTGCGACATCTACGCCGAATGAAGTGCTTCGCACTTTCATTCGGTGAAGGTCCGGCCGACTCGAACGCTTCGCGTTCGCTCCGGCGCTAAGCCGGGTTGGGCCGCGTGGCGGGCTCGGGCGCCCAGGGCCGCAGCTAACGCACAGCGTTAGCGGAGGCCGGACGAAGCGTGCGGTCCTGCCGCAGGCACGACCGCACGCGCAGAACGAGACCTAGCTAGGGCCCACACTCATAAGAGCTCGCGGGCTTCGCACGCGAGCGCTCCCGCGCAGCGGGAACCTTTACCGGGTGAAAGTGCGAAGCGCTTTCAGGTCGTTACGCGA
This sequence comes from uncultured Actinomycetes bacterium, assembly GCA_963753295.1. Taxonomy (GTDB): domain Bacteria; phylum Actinomycetota; class Thermoleophilia; order Gaiellales; family Gaiellaceae; genus Palsa-739. The sequence goes on from CAVWBZ010000005.1 coordinate 28,386, forward strand.
GCGAGCTCTTCGATCGAGGTGAGCCCGGCGGCGACCTTGGCGAGGCCGTCGTCCCAGAGGGTGCGCATGCCGGTCGCGATGGCGGCCCGCTCGACCTCTTCGCGCGTGCCCTTCATCGCCGCGAGCGAGGCGAGGTCCTCGGTCATCTCGAGCAGCTGATAGATGCCGATCCGGCCGCGGTAGCCGGTCTGGTTGCACCGCGGGCAGCCGCGCTTGCGGTAGAAGGCCATGCCGTCGACCGAGGCGGCGACGTCGGGCGAGACGCGCGCGGCGAGAAGCTCCTCGACCGAGGGGCTGTACATCTCGCAACAGTGGGTGCAGAGCTTGCGCGCGAGCCGCTGGGCGAGCACGCCGCTGATGGCAGCGCCGGTGAGGAACGGCTCGACGCCCATCTCGTTCAGGCGGGTGATCGCGCTCGGCGCGTCGTTCGTGTGCAGCGTCGAGAGGACGAGGTGGCCGGTGAGGGCGGCTTCGACCGAGATCTTCGCGGTCTCGCCGTCGCGGATCTCGCCCACCATCACCACGTCCGGGTCGGAGCGGAGGATCGACCGCAGCGCGGCGGCGAAGGTCATGCCGGCGCGGTTGTTGATCTGCACCTGGTTGATGCCGGAGAGGCGGTACTCGACCGGGTCCTCGACCGTGATGATGTTGATCTCCGGCCGGTTGATCTGGCTCAGGCAGGCGAACAGCGTCGTCGACTTACCGGAGCCGGTCGGCCCGGTGACGAGGAGGGCGCCGGTCGGACGCTTGATGAGGCTCGTCATCCGGTCGCGCATCTCCTCGGAGAGGCCGAGCTCGGAGAGGGTCGGCGGGCGCCGCGACTTGTCGAGGAGGCGCATGACGACCGTCTCGCCCTCGACCGTCGGCAGGGTCGCGACGCGGACGTCGAGCGTGCGGCCCGCCGCGGCGGCGTTGAGGGAGATGCGTCCGTCCTGCGGCTTGCGCCGCTCGGCGATGTCCATCTTCGCGAGCACCTTCAGGCGCGTCGTCACGCCGGGAATGAGGCGTTTCGGGATGCGCTGCATCTCCTGGAGCACGCCGTCCACGCGGAACCGGACGACGAGCGAGTCCTCCTGCGGCACGAAGTGCACGTCGGAGGCGCCGTCCTCCGCCGCCTGGAAGAGGACGGAGTTGACGAGCCGGACGAGCGGGACGTCGGAGACCCCGTCGTCGATCTCGAGGTCGGTCTGTTCCGCCTCGAGCTCCGCCAGCTGGGCGTCCTCGGCGACCGCGACCCGCGCGCCGAACGCCTCCGAGCTGCGGCCGAGCCGCCGGAGCTCGGTGAGGATGTCCTCCTGCGCCGCCACGCCGAGCTCGACCGGATGGCGGGTGGCGAGCCGCAGCTCGTCGATCCCGTGGATGTTCGCGGGATCGGCGACGGCGACGAGGAGCGTGTCGCCGTGGAGGGCGTACGGCATCGCGACGACGCGCTCGAGCACGTGCAGCGGGATGAGGCGGGCGGCCGCATCCTCGACGCCGGCGAGCGTGAGGTCGACGAGCTGGAGCTGGTGGCGGGCCGCGAGGATGCGGGCGATGCCCTCGCTCGAAGCCACGCCCTCCTCGACGAGGGCCTGTGCGAGCGATCCGGTCTGGCGCGCGCGGCCGCGGACGATCGCGAGCTTGTCGGCCGGGACGAGCTGGGTGGCGGACAGAAGGTCGGCGACGAGCTCGGCGAGCTCGTTGATGCCGTACTCGCCACCGAGAGGCGCGCGCAGCGAGCCCGCCCCGGTGACCGGGTCGACGGTGCGAAGGATCGGTGGCTCGGACTCGTGGTCGCTCATGGCATCCCTCGAAGGAGGTATCGGCACGAGCTGGGGAGAGCGTTAGCGGGAGAACGGCCCAACCGCGAACCGCCAACATCCCCCGGACGAGGGTCGGATCGCGGCCGCGCCGGTGCGGCTAAAGCAGAGCGCCGCCGCAGCCGATCCCTGACCCATGGACCTGAACGGGCTGCTCCGCCACGCCGTCGAGATGGGTGCGAGCGACATCCACCTGAAGCTCGGCCGGCCCCCGATCGTCCGCCGTGACGGTCGCCTCGACCCCATCGAGGGCGCCCCGCCCCTCGACGAGGCGACGCTCGCCTCGATGCTCCAGATCATCGGCAGCCGGTCGCCCGAGCGTCTCCAGAGCTTCCAGACGAGCGGGGACCTCGACATCGCCTACCAGGACGAGGACCTGCCGCGCTTCCGCGTGAACGCCTACCGGCAGCGCGGCGCGACGAGCTTCGCGTTCCGCGTCATCCCCCGGAAGGTGCCGACGCTCGAAGAGCTGGGGATGCCTGCGGTCGTCCGGACGATGGCCGATGAGCACCGCGGCCTCATCCTCGTCACCGGCGCGACCGGGTCGGGGAAGACGACGACGCTCGCCGCGATGATCGACCACATGAACAAGACCCGGTCCCAGCACGTGATCACGATCGAGGACCCCATCGAGATCCTCCACGAGGACCAGGGCTGCATCGTCAACCAGCGCGAGGTCGGCCTCGACACGTCCGACTTCGGCCAGGCGCTCCGCCGCGCCCTCCGCCAGGACCCGGACATCATCCTCATCGGCGAGCTCCGTGACGCCGAGACGGCCCAGACCGCGCTCCAGGCGGCCGAGTCGGGCCACCTCGTGCTCTCCACGCTGCACACGATCGACGCGTCCGAGACGGTCGGGCGCATGGTCGAGTTCTTCCCGCCCGAGAAGCAGCAGGTGATCCGTTCGATCCTGGCCGGCGTGCTGCGCGGCGTCGTCAGCCAGCGGCTGCTGCCGCGGGAGGGCGGCGGCCGCGTCGCGGCAGTCGAGGCGATGGTGATGAACGCGCGCATCGCCGACCTGATCCGGGAAGGACGCCCCGACGAGATCACCGACGCCGTCGCCGAGGGCGAGTACTTCGGCATGCAGACCTTCACCCAGGCGCTCATCCACCACGTGCTCACCGGCGCCGTCGACCGGGAGGTGGCCGCGAACGCCGCCACGCACCGGCACGACTTCCTCGTCGCCCTCGCCCGCGCGGAGAAGCACATGCACGCACAGGAGGCGCCTGTCGCCGCCGCCCCGGCCGCTCCCGTCGCCGCCGCCCCACCGAGCGGGCAGCTCGACACCGGACTGCGCATCGTCCCGGCAGGCTGACCGTGAAGCGCCTCGCGGTCCTCGCGCTCCTCGTGCCCGTGCTGGCGGTGGTCGCTGCGTCCGCGCGGGCCGACACGTTCACCGTCGTCCCGACCGCCGTGACTCCCCTGACGCCCGACGTGACGGCGACGCAGGCGCCGCTGCCGTACTCGCAGCTCCTCGGTCTCTGGCAGCAGGCGGGAGCGGAGTACGGGGTGCCGTGGCAGGTGCTCGCGGCCATCAACAAGATCGAGTCGAACTTCGGCCGGAACATGGGGCCGAGCTCGGCCGGCGCGATCGGATGGATGCAGTTCATGCCGGCGACGTGGCTCGAGTGGGGCGTGGACGCGAACGGGGACGGCATCGCCGACCCGTGGAACGCAACCGATGCGATCTTCTCCGCCGCGCGCTACCTCGCCGCCGCCGGTGCGAGCACGGACATCCATCGCGCCGTCTTCGCGTACAACCACGCCGACTGGTACGTGAACGAGGTGCTCCAGCTCGCGAATCTCTACAAGGGCGACAGCACCGTCACGTTCTCGCTCGACCGCATGCAGCAGAACCTCGACACCGCACGGGCCGCCGTCGTGGCCGCCGCGACGAAGCTGAGCGCCGCGTCGGCGACGCTGCGCCGACTGCAGGCGCGCCTCGACCGGACGACGCTCTTCTCCGACCAGCTCGCGCTCCAGCCCGGCGTCGTCCACGCCGCCGAGCGGCGCGACGCCGCGTCGGCCGGGCTCGCGTCGGCTCGGCGCGCGCTCGCCGACGCGCAGAAGGCCTCGGCTGCGGCCTCCTTCGCGCCCGCAGCGTCGACGCTTCTCGCCGGCCCGCAATACTCGTCCGGCTACGTGTTCCCGGTCGGCGGCGGCCCCGGCGTCGTCAGCGCCTCGCACACGCACCACGACTACCCGGCGGTCGACATCGCAGCCCCGCTCGGGTCGCCCGTCTACGCCCTGAAGGACGCCATCGTCACACGGTCGTGGACGGCGCCCGACCCGAAGTGCGGCATCGGCCTGACGATGAACACGAGCGACGGCCAGACGTGGACGTACTGCCACCTCGCCGTCCTCGATCCGGCCGTCGTCCCCGGCGCGCACCTCTCGGCCGGCCAGCAGGTCGGGCTCGTCGGCGCCACCGGCGACGCGACCGGGCCGCACCTCCATCTCCAGCTGCAGCCGGCGGACGCGTGGCCCCAGGAGGAGCCCTGGTTCCAGTCGTTCGCCGGGACGGCGTTCTCCTGGAACGACGAAGCGGGGGCTACAGCCGTCCGGACGCCCGCGCTCGTCGAGGCGGCGAACGTGCTGCCCTCCTCGGCCGCCCCGACGGCCGGGCCGGTCTTCGCGGTCGTCCAGCCGGCGCAGGGGCCCGTCGTCCTCTTCAGCCGGAACTGAGTTCTGCCGACAACTAGGGCAATGCGTCGGCTCCTCTTCATCGCCGCCCTCGTCGTCGCCCTGGCGGTGACGGCAATCACGTACGCGGCCGGGCGGCGGCTCGCGGTGGCGCCGACGACTCCGGCGGCCGCGCAGGGCTCCGTCCCCGTCATCGTCGTCGTCCCAGACGTCCGGAACGAGGCGTTCGTCTTCGCGAAGGGGCAGCTCCAGGACGCGGGCTTCGCCTGGAAGGTCGTCGGCGGCACTCCCGGCTATCCGGCGAACACCGTCGTCAGCCAGTCGCCGCCCGCCGGGACGAAGCTCGCCGACACGGGCGCGCCGCTCATCACGCTCACGCTCGCACGCAACAAGCTGTACAGCCCGAAGGGCGAACCCGAGAACACGTCGCCGTACGCCCCGACGCAGAACCGCCTCGCCGGCACGAGCTGACATGACCTTCGCCGCGCTCGCACTCGCGCCCGGTCTCGCGCTCGGCTCGTTCCTCAACGTCGTCGCGGCCCGCGTCCCGCTCCACCGGTCGGTCGTCAGCCCCGGCTCCGCCTGCATGACGTGCGAGCACGAGCTGTCGTGGTGGGAGAACGTCCCGCTCCTCTCGTACGCGGTCCTGCGCGGACGGTGCCGGTCGTGCGGCGAGCACATCCCGCTCCGCTACCCGGCCGTCGAGCTCGTCTCGGCGCTCCTCGTCGCCGGCTGCGCCTGGAGGTTCGGGCTGCACCTCGAGGCGCTGCTCGCGTCCTTCTTCTGTCTCGCGCTCGTCGCCGTGTCGGCGACCGACCTCGAGCACCGGATCATCCCGAACCGCATCGTCGTGCCGGCCGCCGCGATCGTCCTCGTCGCGCAGACGGCTCTGCGGCCGAGCCCGGAATGGGCCATCTCGGCCTTCGGTGCCTCCGGGGCCCTCTTCCTGACAGCGCTCGTGTATCCGGCCGGGATGGGCATGGGCGACGTGAAGCTCGCGCTGCTCCTCGGCGCGATGCTCGGTCGTACCGTCCCCGTCGCGATCCTCCTCGGCATGATCGTCGCGCTCGTGCCGTCGGTCGTGCTCTTCGCCCGGTACGGCATGAAGGCCCGGAAGATGGGCATCCCGCTCGGACCGTTCCTGGCACTCGGCGCCGTCGTCGCCCTGTTCGCAGGGCATCCGCTGCTCCACCTGTACCTCCACCACTAGACCGCCATCACCCGTTCGAGGTCAAGCCGGCGGGCACGGGGGCCGAAAATCTCGGTAGCGCAGGCCGTGCTGGGTTGCGAGGAGGCAGGACGAATGCAAAGGACCGATCTTGCGCAAGCGTATGCGGGCTAGAGCGATCCTCGCCCTCGCGCCAGGGTTGCTCCGCCGCGCCCGCGGCGAGCGCGGGTTCACCCTCATCGAGCTGGCGATCGCGAGCGTCCTGCTGCTCACCATCGGCCCGCCCGTCGTCGCCGTCCTCGTCGCGTCGTCCCAGATGAGCCACAAGGACCTGGTCCAGTCGTCCGCCGACGCACTCGCATCCTCGAAGATGGACCTGATCCGCGGTATGCCGTACGACAACGTCGGCTTCGTGAACGGGAACCCGCCCGGGACGATCACGGCGTCGAATTCGCTCCTCTACACCCCGACGACGCTGAACGGCCAGGCGATCTCGATCTCGTACTCGATCAGCTACGTCGACGACCACGGCGCGGCGACACGGACGTACGCGGACTACAAGCGCGTGATCGTCACGATCACGAGGACGTCGGACGGCGCTGTGCTCTCCACCAAGACGACGGACATCTCCAATCTCACGGGCCTCGCCGACGGCGGGTCGGACTATCTCGACATCCGCCGCACAGTCGTCGACATGGCCGCCGGCAATCCGGGCTTGCCGGGTGCGACCGTGACCTTCGCGAACGGCCCGTCCGCGTCCCGCTCCGCGAGCACGGACTCGAACGGGTACGTCGTCTTCCCGCTCCTGACGCCGAACACGAGCTCGACGAACTTCTACGACGTCACAGCGTCGCTCAACGGCTACAGCACCTATCCCGCCGACCTTCCGTACTCGGGCGCCGGCAGCCCGGCGACGAGCCTCGAGCAGATCAACCACCAGACCGGCGCCGACGACAGCCAGACGATCCATCTGTACAAGAACGGCGCCGTTACGACGGTCAACGTCTACAAGTCGGACGGCGTCACGAAGTTCCCGTCCTCGACGACCGTCTACATGGGAGTGAGCGGGGGCCTCGCCGGCAACAGCGCCACGGCGACCGTCGGGTCGTCGGCGACGTCGGCCACGATCAACTCGCTCCTCCTCGGCAACTCGTACGTCTCCCCCTCGGTCTCGAGCATCTCCATCTACCCGGCGAACTACACGTTCTCAGGAGAGTCCGGCACGCTCTCGTCGATGACGTACGCCGTCCCGCAGACGATCGGCGTGCCGAACAACTACCCGACCGACCTCACGAAGACGGTCAAGCTCGTCATGAACTCGTCCGCGGTGACGTCGAACTGCACGCTGACGGTGACGGTGATGCGCGGCTCGTCGAAGGTGTCGAACGCGCACGTCGAGGTGTCGAGCACGGCAACCGGCGTCACGGCCGCGCCGAGCGTCTATCTCTGGGCCAACACAGCATCGTCGGGTAGCACGCAAGGGCAGGCGACCTTCATCATCCCGCGCGGTGTCAAGTACACCGTCGCCGCGACCGACGCGCGCGGCTCGACGGCCAGCCTCACGAACCAGACCTACTCCAGCTCGACGGGGTCGGCGACGGTGACGATCACGCCATGATCCGCCGCACGCTCACACGCCTTCGCCGGCAGGAGGGCTTCTCGCTGACGGAGCTCCTGGTCGTGATGCCCGTGATGGCGATCCTGCTCGCCGTCATCATGGGGATGCTCGTCACGCTGCTGCGCGGGAACACGACGGCGACCGGGCAGGTCTCGCAGCAGTCGACGTATTTCCCCACGATCGACGCGATGATGCAGGACGTGCGCAACGCGCTGCCCCCGACCCAGGGCGGCTCGCCGTTGGTCTCCGCCACCTCCACCCAGATCGTCTTCTACTCGCCGGACGAGGCGTACTCGGCCAGCGGCGCCACCTCGCCGTTCCACCTCCGGGAGATCGCCTATCGGTTCTCCGGCGGAGCGCTCCAGAAGCAGCTCATCACGAGCACGAACACGTATACGACGGTGACGTCGACGACACCGTGGGCCAGCTGGACGTCGTCGTCCGGGACGTTTCCGCTGGCGAGCTTCCCGAAGTCGACCGGGTGGAGGACGCTGCTCGGCAGCGGGCTCGTCAGCGACGGGTCTTCGCCCGCGATCTCATCCGCGTCGTTCACGTACTACGACGGGAGCGGCAACATCATCTCCAGCCCCGTTTCCGCATCGAACCTCCTGATCCTGAAGACGATCGCCGTGAGCGCGGTCACCTCCGTCCCCGGGTCTCCGAGCTCGACGACGACGTACACGGACACGGCGACCATCCGCGAGACCCAGCCGACCTCATGAAGACGGCGTCGACACTCGTTCGGGACGAATCCGGCGTCGCACTCATCACGGTGCTGATGCTCATCACGTTGCTTCTCGCCGTGGCCGTCGCCCTTCCGGTCCTTACGTCGTCCGAGGGGACACGCAGCAACAACAGCGTCCGCGCGAACGGCGCCCTCCAGGCGGCCGAGGCGGGCCTCAACGTCTACGTTGCGGACTTGACCGAGGACTCGGCGTTCTACCTCGACTACGTCGCCGCCGGCGAGGCGCGCCGTACGAAGAGCGGCGTCCAGTACCCGACGACGGCCGGTGCAAACTCGAACGCCAACGTGGCGCTCAGTCCGTCGTGGCTGGCCACGTCGACCTGGACCTATCCGAGCAACATCACCACCGATCCCGGCTGGCGCACGGTCGGCTCGTCGAGCTACCAGTACCTCCTCGAGATCTTCCCCAATGTGAACCAGCCGAACGACAGCCGTATCATCGCCATCGGCCGGCCGAAGCCGACCGGGGCGGCACCCGCCTCCGACACGGCCGACTACCGGGCCGTCGAAGCGGGGTTGAACTCGCTCTCGATCAGCGACTTCCAGATGCTCTCGGCGTCGGACATCACCTACGGCGCGTCGGCGACGACGAACGGATGGGTGTACGCGACCGACAACGACTCCGGGACACCCGCATCGATCAGCCACTCCGGCACGGCGACGGCGGACCTGTTCACCGAGAACACGCTTTCGAGCTACAGCGGAGGCCCGCACCTCGTCTCGCCGGCGCGCGAGTACGCGTCGAACAGCTCTCCTTCCATCCGCACCGTCATCAACGAGCCGATCACCTTCGCCGCCCTGCGCAGTAGCAACCAGATCGCGCCGGAGACCGGCGGCCAAGGCGCGATCCAGCTCGACGCCGCGTCGAACGGAATCACCCTCACTCCGACGACGAACGTTCCGAACGCGTTCTGGCTCAAGTTCCACACCCCGCACGAGGTCGACGTCTATCAGTGCCTGGAGTACTACACCGGCACCACGACCAAGACGTACTACCCGGTCGACCTCGATCAGCCCAACGGCGGAACCGAGACCGGCAACTGCACCATCTACAACGGCATGCAGAACAAGGTGCTGAACTCCACGACCGAGGAGATCTATTCGACGAGCGACATCATCGTGTCCGGCGTCGTGGATGGGCAGGTGACGGTCTACACGGCAGGCGGGGCCAAGGCCACGGAGGGCGACAACCAGGTCGCCAACGGCAACATCCTCATCGCCGACAACATCAGCTACGCGACACCGGGCAGCGACGTGCTCGGCCTGGTAGCCAACAAGAACGTCATCATCGCGTGCTGGGAGGCCCAGAACAACCTCTCCTGGACGGCGGCGACGATCTCGCTCAACGGGTCGTGGGAGTCCGACCCCGGCTACAACTCCTCCTGCCACATGAGCAAGAACACGATGACGTTCGCGGGGTCGACCGCAACGTACTCGGGCGGATCGATGGGCGGCTTCAACGGCAGCCACACGTACAACTACGACCCAACGCTCCGCTACCTGCCGCCGCCCGACTATCCGGCGATCCCGTCGGCGTTCAAGGTCATGTACCAGCGGCAGATCGCCGTCCCGTAGCGGCTACGCCGCGGCGCGCGACACGGCGTAGATCAGGCGGATCGCTCCCTTCTCGATGCCGCGCGCTGCCCCCGGGTGGCTGAGCTCGCCGCGCAGGAGCTTCTCCACCGCACGGAAGGTGACCGGCAGGCGTGCGAGCGCGAACGTCATGCGCGGGAAGCGCTCGAAGGCGAGCTTCGCCCCCCAACCGGCGCTCGTGAGCGGTGTGATGCTGCGCTCGACCGCAGCCGCGTACGACGGCAGGTCGTCCGCGAGGATCGCGTCGGCGACGAGCTTTGCGGACAGGAACGCCTCGTACATGCCGTCGCCGGAGAAGGGGTCGACGAGCCCGGCCGCGTCGCCGATCGCTGCTGCGTTCCCACGCACGAGCGTCGTCGCCGGGGTACGGAAGGGCAGCCGGTAGCCGCGCGTCTCCGTCGCCTCGTCGGGATCGACTCCGTACGCCTCGCACATGCGCCGAAGCGCGTCCCGCAGCTTCGGCCCCTCGCTCGCGTTCCCGCCGACGCCCACGTTGACGTGGTCGCCCTTGGGGAAGATCCAGCCGTAGCCGCCGCGGACGCAGCCGATGTCGAGCGTCATCGTCTGCGCATAGCGCTCCTCCCGCGGGAAGTTCGCCTCGAGCGCCACCCCGTGGACGATGCCGCCGCCGAGACCGAGCAGCTTCGCGCTCGCGCCGTTGCAGCCGTCGGCGGCGACGACGACGTCCGCGTCGAGCTCGCGCGCGTCGACCGTCACCCCCTGCCGTACCTCCGCGCCCGCTCCGGCCGCCTGCTCGAGCAGGAAGTGGTCGAGCCGCCGCCGCTGCGTCATGTACGCGAGCGGCGCCCGGGCGCGGCGGACGAAACGCGGACCGAAGTCGAGACGGCACTCGACGCGATCGATCACGTCCTCGACCACCTGCTCGATCGAGAACGGCAGGAGCCGCGCCGCGCGAAGCGTGACGCCGCCGCCGCACGGCTTGTCGCGCGGGAACCGCGCCTTGTCGACGAGGAGCACGCGTGCGCCGGCGGTCGCGAGGCGGTACGCCGTCGTCGAGCCCGCCGGGCCGGCTCCGATGACCGCGACGTCGTGGCTGCGCATACGCTGAGGCTACAATCGAGCGCCCCGGGGGTGTGCCCGAGCGGCCAAAGGGAACGGGCTGTAAACCCGTCGGCTCAGCCTACGGAGGTTCGAATCCTCCCGCCCCCACTTGCTGTCACCACGAAAGCCCCGCCCAGCCGTTCGAACCTCAGTTGGCTCGATCGCCCGGGCGACCACCTTGCGCACCGCCTAGCAGCAGTCGCAGCTCTCGCCACGCCAGCTCTCGACGCCCTCCCTCGCGGCGACTGCGGCGATCGCCAGCCCCGCCGCCGGGTCGGCCCACCACCAGCCCGCCAGCGCGTTGAGCAGGAGCCCGACGAGCAGCGCAACGGAGAGGTAGGCGCAGATCATGTTCTGGCCCGCCTCCGAGACCGTCGCGGACGAGTTCAGCTTCCGCCCCACGTCGCGCTTCGCGCGCGCGAGCAACGGCATCGTTGGTGCCGTGAACGCAGCCAGCCCTATTCCGACCCAGCTCGCGCTCGCGTGATTTCCGCCCAGCAGGTCGCGGCTCGCCTCGACGCCGATGTAGACGACAAGCAGCGCGTAGCTTCCGGCGACGAGCCGTTGCGCCCGGCGCTCCGCCAGGTGCGAAGAGCCCCGCCCGCCGCTGAAAAGCCAGATCACGGCCGCGGCGGCGGTGACCTCGATCAGACTGTCCAGGCTGAACCCGACCAACGCGACCGAACCGGCGGCAATCCCCGCCCCGAGCGCGATCGCGAACTCGACGACGTGCCAGCCGTTCCCCGCCCAGGCAAGGAGCTTCGCCCGCCGTTCCAGCCGCTGCCGCTCCTGCGGCGGCGGCCCCGGCAGCCGCTGTAGCTCGACGATCGTGCTCACCCCGAACAGGCTACGCGTCGGCGTTCGCAGCGGCCCTTCGGGGCTCTCAGCGGGCGGGATCTGCCGTGGCGAGCGCTCTCAGCTCGCCCATCGATTCGTGAATCGACCCCGGCAGGTCGCGGTCGTCGTCGCCGCCGACCCAGCGGTGGAACGCGACGCGGAAGACGGCAGCGCCGGCCTCCGCGGCGAGGGTCGCCGCCGGCTCGCCGACGCCGCGCTCGCGCAGCGCGCCGGCGAGCGTGTCGGCCCACATGGCGAGCTTGCTCAGCTCGCGCTCCTGCAGCTCCGCATTCGCGGCGATGATCCTCCGCCGGGCACGCGCGAAGTCACGGCCGCGCTCCTCGATCAGGCTGCCGACCCGCTCGAGCGCGGCCGCGACCGCATCCAGGGGAGTCACGGTGCCGGGCGCCCCGGCGACGGCCGCCACGAGCAGCTCCGCCAGCGCGTCGCTGCCGCCGAAGAGCACCTCCCGCTTGTCGGCGTAGTGGCGGAAGAACGTCCGCTCCGTCAGCCCCGCGCGGGCGGCGATCTCCGCCACCGTCGTCTGGTCGAAGCCCCGCTCGCCGTAGAGCTCCATCGCCGCCTGCTCGAGGCGGCCCCGCGCATTCGGTTTCCAGCGGCCCATCGGCCCGATGGTACTCACGGCAGCCGCTGACATCGATGTGCTAGCCTGACGTCAGTAGCTGACATCACCGGGGAAAGGGAGAGCCTATGCGCGTTTTCGTCACCGGAGCGTCCGGCTGGATCGGCTCGGCGGTCGTTCCCGAGCTGCTCGGCGCCGGGCACCACGTGGTCGGACTCGCCCGCTCGGACGCTTCGGCCGCGGCCCTCGCCGCCGCCGGCGCCGAGGTGCGCCGCGGCAGCCTCGACGACCTGGATGCGCTGCGGGACGAGGCGGCCGCAGCCGACGGCGTCGTCCACCTCGCCTTCAAGCACGACATCGCCTTCACCGGCGACTTCCAGGGCGCCGCCGACGCCGACCGCCGCGCCGTCGAGGTCTTCGGCGACGCGCTCGCCGGCTCGGAACGCGCGCTCGTCATCGCCTCCGGCACCCTCTTCGCGGCGCCCGGCCGCACCGCGACCGAGCGGGACGGACACGGCCCGGGCGCGGCGCCCGCCGGCCACGACGGCGGTCCGCGCACGCGCTGGGAGACGAGCGAGCTGACGCTTTCCCTCGCCGAGCGCGGCGTGCGCTCGTCGGTCGTTCGGCTGCCGCCGACCGTGCACGGCGAGGGCGACCACGGCTTCGTGGCGGCGATCGTGGCCATCGCCCGCGACAGCGGCGTGTCGGGGTACATCGGCGACGGCGCCAACCGCTGGCCCGCAGTGCATCGCCTCGACGCCGCGCGGGCGTTCCGCCTCGCGCTGGAGCAGGCGCCCGCCGCGTCGACGCTGCACGCGGTAGCCGACGAGGGCGTGCCCGTCCGCGACATCGCCGAGGTGATCGGCCGCCATCTCGATCTGCCGGTCTCCTCCATCCCGCCGGACGAGGCGGCCGGGCACTTCACCTGGCTGGCCGGCTTCTTGGGGGCCGACGCGCCGGCGTCGAGCGCCCTCACGCGCGACCTCCTCGACTGGCAGCCGACTCAAGTCGGGCTCATCGAAGATCTCGAGCAGGGCCACTATTTCCAGAACCACGGGGCGACTTAGCCGCCTTCGGTTGCGACCGCCGGGCGCCCTCCGCTTTACTCCCCGGCGCCTTCGAGCTGCTGCTCGTCACGGCGGACGACGAGCGGCACGTCCTGAAGCCGAGCCCCGCCGCGATGTCCGTCCTGGTCGCCCTGACTCAGGCCGACACCGTCCTGGCGTGGGACCCGGACAACAGCACGTTGATCGCCGCCAACCTCGTCGGGACGATGCCCTGGACCGAGCCCGACTCGACGGCCGAGCTCTGACCCGGCCCTTCGTCAGGCGACGGCGTGCTTCGCGCCGTGCTTCGTGACCTTGACGCGGGTCGCGCCGATCCCGTCGAGGATGTCCTTGGCGGCCTCCGCCGCCTCTCGATGTGACTCCGCGTCGAGGGTCATGGCCACGATGTAGCCGGTGATCACGGCGTCGTCGGCGCCCTGGGCGACGAGGTCGGCTTCGACCTCGGCGAGATCTCGGTTCAGGTGGTGGAAGCGGGCTACGACGGTGTGCACGGTTCCTCCAGAGGGTTGGTGTCGCGTCGTCTGTGCTGCCTACCGAGCATAGGCGGAGGGGAACCCCGGCGCGTCAGTAGGTGTCGACGATACGCCGCCCGTCAGGGCGTGGCCTGCGTCATCGCGATCGACGTCTGTCCGGCGGTGACGGGGATCTGCGCGAGCAGCTTCCCGACACGCGTCCACCAGGCTGACGTGATCGTCCCCGACGAGCCCCACTTCACGTGGAAGTCGGTTCCCGCACGCGGCCGCACGATCGGGGTCGGCGCCGCGCCGCCGGGCGTCGTCGAGAACGCGAGCCCGGTCGCTCCGGACGGGAAGCTCATCGGCCCCATCGACTTGCCGCCGCGGATCCAGAACGCCGAGCCGATGACGCCGGTCGCCGGTGCGATGTTCACCTCGAGCTCGTCGGCGCCGATCGGCGCGAAGACCGGTGAGCCGGCGACCTGCCCGGCGAGCGTGAACGTGACGCTCGGGCCAGTCTGCTTCGTCGCGCCGCCCGATGCACTCGCCCACCGCGGTACCGCGGCGCCGAGCGGCGTGATGCACGACGAATAGACGGCCTTGCTCTTCGGCTTCGGCTGCAGGTCGAAGATCGTCCCCGCCTTGCTCTCGAAGAAGCCCGCCTCCTCCGTGCGGGGATGCGTCTTCAGGAACGTGCACATGTGCGCCGTGAACGTGTCGTCGTCGACGCCGAAGAGGCCCCACTCGGGGATGGCGAACGGCTTGCCGTGCGCGATCGACGCCTTGTACAGCGACTCCAGGTCGTTCCACGGCGCGGTGTCGTTGAGGGTCTCCTCGAAGATGTCGCCCGCGTCGACGTCGACGTACGCCCTGCCCGGGTAGTAGTTCTGCGGGTCGTTTGCCGCGATGCGCGGGTTGCCGCCGGCGAGCGGCGCCCACACGATCCGCAGGCGCGGGAACGGATTCGCCGGCAGGTCCTTCGCGACGCCCGGCATCCCGAGCGCCTCGAGCTTCGCGCTGATCGACGCGGCCGAGCCGCCGTGGAGGATGAGGTAGATGCGCGCGAACGCCTTGCGGTAGTCGGCAGGCGAGTGGCCGGGTTTCGGCGCGCCGCTCTTCGTGAACCCCGACCAGAGATTCACGTAGTTGTTCATCTCCGCCATCGGCCGCACGTAGATGCCGCCGCTCCACTGGGAGATCGCGTCGTTCAGCGCGAAGAGGTAGCCGTCGCCCGCTCCCGCCGCGATCCCCGCCGGCGTGATCGCCTCCTTCGTGCTCGATCCTTTGCCGGTGTTGAGGTGGATCATCGGGATCGGCCCGAGCGTCCCGAACAGCGTCGTGAACGAGGAGCCGTACGACAGGCCCTGCCCCCAGCCGAGGAACGCCTGGTGCACGGTCGACTGCTGTCCGGTGAGCGTCGCGAAGCGCGGCAGGTCGCCGGTGATACCGAGCAGCGGCTTCGCCTGCGCCGAAGATGCGAACGCGAACGCAGTCACGACGATCGCGACCAGGCTTCCCACACGACCCACGAGCTGGATTATCCAGCGCGGGCGCGCGCTTGGCTAGAGGGCGCGCCCGCGCTGCCGGGCTAGTTGCTAGTCCAGCGGCTGGACGACGATGAGCGAGTTGCCGTCCGGGTCGCGGACCCAGAACATCGGCGGGACGTTTCCGCCGTAGCGGGTGACCTCCTCGTCGACGTCCGCGCCGGCGGCCTTCAGCGCGGCGTGGTCGGCGTCGACGTCCGACGTGTCGAGGCAGATGCCGGTCTGGCTTCCGCCGGCGTCCCGGCCGGGCGGCGGCGGCGCGAGGGCGATCGTCGTCGGCGTCCCCGCGACGGCGACCTCGACCCAGCGCATGTCCGGGCCCATCGGGACGTCGACGACCTTCTCGAAGCCGAGCGTGTCGACGTAGAAGTCGAGCGCGCGGTCGGTGTCGGCGACGGTGACGCAGACGCGGCCGACCTGCGTGACGTTGAGCTTGGCTACCAACTTGGACATTCCCTTCCCTCCTGGTCGTGGTGCGGCTGTGCGTGTTGGACGGCCGCCGCGCCGCAAACTCATCGCCCCGCGACGATCGGGCCTACTCGAGGAAGGCGAGGTCGAGGCGGGCGAGACGGGCGGGGTCGGCGAGGATGTTCATCTCGGCGATCCGCCCGCCGCGGACGGTGAACGCCCCGATCGAGAAGAGCTCGCCGTCGAGCGTCGACACCCAGCCGGGCATGCCGTTGACGCGGGCCGGCTTGACGACGAGACCGAGCTGCGCGAAGCTCGTCGCCTGCCGCGCGACCGTCTCCGCGCCGCGAATCACGGTCATCGGGCCGTCACCGGTGTCGGCCCGGAGGACGATGTCGGGGTCGAGGACCGCGACGAGCGCCTCGAAGTCGCCGTCCCGTCCGGCAGCGAGGAAGGCCTCGATCACCTCGCGCTGCGCGCTCGGATCGGCGTCCGGCGTCGGATCGGCGCTTCGCACGCGCCGCCGTCCACGGCTCGCGAGCTGGCGGGCCGCCTCGGGCGAGCGATCGAGGATCGAACCGATCTCCTCGAACGGAAGCGAGAACATGTCGTGGAGGACGTATGCGACGCGCTCCGCCGGCGTCAGCGTCTCGAGCACGACGAGCAGCGCGAGCCCGACCGAGTCGGCGAGCACGACCTCATGTTCCGGGTCGCCGCCGTCCGCGCGGTCGACGATCGGCTCCGGGAGATGGTCGAGCGGCTCCTCGCCGCGCGTGCGGCGCGTGCGCAGCATCGTCAGCGCGACTCGGCCGACGACCGTCACGAGCCACGCTTCGAGGTTGTCGATCTCGTACCCGCGCGGGCGGCTGAGCCGGAGCCACGCTTCCTGCACGGCGTCCTCCGCTTCGGTGAGCGATCCGAGCATCCGGTAGGCGACCGCGCGCAGGCGAGGCCGGTGCTCCTCGAATCGCTCCGCTAGCCAGTCACGCTCATCCATCTATCCGGTAGACGCCCGGCGGGCGGGATGTGTGACGTCACTAAAACATGTCCGACATCGGGCGCAACAGCGGCTCGGATGGCCTCTGCGACCTTCGACCGGCTTCACCGACGGGGCGATCAGTCCAGATCGAACCGGTCGAGGTTCATCACCTTGACCCAGGCCGCGACGAAGTCGTGCACGAACTTCTCCCCCGCGTCGTCGCTCGCATAGACCTCGGCGAGCGCGCGCAGCTCGGAGTTCGAGCCGAAGACGAGATCGACCCGGCTGCCGGTCCATCTGTGCCCGCCCGTGGCCTCGTAGGTCCCCGCGGACGTCGGCTTCCACGTCGTGCCCAGGTCGAGCAGGTTCACGAAGAAGTCGTTCGTCAGCGTCCCGGGACTCGACGTGAAGACACCGAGCTCGGACTGCTCGAAGTTCGCGCCGAGCACGCGCAGGCCGCCGACGAGGACGGTCATCTCGGGAGCGCTCAGCGTCAACAGGTTCGCGCGGTCGACGAGGAGGTGCTCGGCCGGCAGCCGGTGGCCGTTCGCCAGGTAGTTGCGGAACCCGTCCGCGGTCGGCTCGAGCGCGGCGAACGACTCCACGTCCGTCTGCTCCTGCGACGCGTCGGTGCGTCCCGGTGTGAAGGGAACCGCGACGGTATGGCCGGCGTTCTTTGCCGCCTGCTCGACGGCTGCCGATCCGCCGAGCACGATGAGGTCGGCGAGCGAGACCTTCTTGTCGAACTTCTGCTGGATCCCCTCGAGGGTGCGCAGCACCGCCGCCAGCCGGCCCGGCTCGTTGACCGCCCACCCGTTCTGCGGTTCGAGGCGGATGCGCGCCCCGTTGGCGCCGCCGCGCTTGTCGCTGCCGCGGAACGTCGACGCCGACGCCCACGCCGTCGAGACGAGCTCGGAGACCGAGAGCCCCGAGGCGAGGATCTGCTCCTTGAGGACGGCGATGTCTCCGGCTCCGACGAGCTCGTGGTCGACCGCCGGGAGCGGGTCCTGCCAGAGCAGCGTCTCCGTCGGCACCTCCGGCCCGAGGTAGCGCACGACCGGCCCCATGTCGCGATGGGTCAGCTTGAACCAGGCTCGCGCGAACGCGTCCGCCAGCTCGTCCGGATGCTCGAGGAAGCGCTGCGTGATCGGCGCGTAGACCGGGTCGAACCGGAGCGCGAGATCCGTCGTCAGCATCGTCGGCAGGCGCTTCGCCGACGCGTCGTAGGGGTCGGGGATGATCGCCTCGGCGTCCTTCGCCACCCACTGGTGCGCGCCGGCCGGGCTCTCGGACAGCTCCCACTCGTAGCCGTAGAGGATCTCGAGGAAGCTGTTGCTCCACTTCGTCGGCGTCGTCGTCCACGTGACCTCGAGCCCGCTCGTGATCGTGTCGGGGCCCTTGCCCGTACGGAAGCTGCTCCTCCAGCCGAGACCCTGCTCCTCGAGCGGCGCGGCCTCGGGCTCGGGGCCGACGTTGTCGGCCGGTCCGGCGCCGTGCGTCTTGCCGAACGTGTGCCCGCCGACGATGAGCGCCACCGTCTCCTCGTCGTTCATCGCCATGCGGCGGAACGTCTCGCGAATGTCCACGGCCGCGGCGAGCGGGTCGGGGTTGCCGTTCGGTCCCTCCGGGTTCACGTAGATGAGGCCCATCTGCACCGCGGCGAGCGGGCTCTCGAGCTGCCGGTCGCCGGTGTAGCGCTCGTCGCCGAGCCAGGTGGTCTCGGGGCCCCAGTACACGTCCTCGTCGGGCTCCCAGACGTCCTCCCGTCCGCCGCCGTAGCCGAAGGTCTCGAAGCCCATCGACTCGAGGGCGACGTTGCCGGCGAGGACGATGAGGTCGGCCCACGAGAGCTTCCGGCCGTACTTCTGCTTCACGGGCCACAGCAGCCGGCGCGCCTTGTCGAGATTCGCATTGTCCGGCCAGCTGTTGAGCGGCGCGAAGCGCTGCTGGCCGGCGCCGGCGCCGCCGCGGCCGTCGCTGATCCGGTACGTGCCCGCGCTGTGCCAGGCCATCCGGATGATGAACGGCCCGTAGTGGCCGTAGTCGGCGGGCCACCAGTCCTGCGACGTCGTCAGGACCTGCTCGATGTCGCGCTTGACGGCCGGGAGGTCGAGCGTCTCGAACGCCTCGGCGTAGTCGAACTCCTCGCCCATCGGGTTCGCCACCGCCGGGTTCTTGGCGAGGATCTTCAGGTCGAGCCGGTTCGGCCACCAGCCCCGGTTCCCGCCGACCTCGGTCGGATGTGCGGCGCTCCCGTTCGCGACGGGGCAGCCGTCGGCGCTCTGCTCGTTCATCTCGCCGACAACGGCGTCAGGACTGTCAGACACGTGAATCCTTTCCGACTAGTTGGGTCTCGTGCAGTCGGGGCAGCGCCCCCAGAACGTGATCTCGGCCTCGTCGATCTCGTAGCCCGCTGCCGATTCGGGCGTCAGGCACGGCGCCTCGCCGGTCACGCAGTCGACGTCGACGGTCTTGCCGCAGTCGCGGCAGACGAGGTGGTGGTGATTGTCCCCGACCCGGGTCTCGAACAGGCCGGGGCTGCCGGCCGGCGCGATGCGGCGGACGATGCCCGCGCGATCGAAGGCGCGCATGATGTCGTAGACCGCCTGCGTCGAGAGCGCGCCGATGCGCGCGCGGGCCTGTTCGGCGACCTGGTCGACGGTCACGTGCGCAGGGAGCTCCGCCAGCACGCCGAGCACCGCCAGACGCGGCGCCGTCACGCGCAGCTGATGCGCACGCAGGACCGAGACGGTGGCGACCTCCTCCGGCATTCCCTGACCGTACCACGAACTTGACACGTTCAAGAAAAGAGGAGGATGCCGTGCGGTCACGCCCCGGGCGCGAGCCTCGCGAGCACTGCGTCGATCCGCGCGAAGCCACCCTTCGCGCCCTCCTCGACGCCGTACTGCATCGTCGTGTCGCGTTCCTCCGTCGTTTCGAAGCGCATCGTCTGCGTGAGCTTCGTCCGTTCGCCCAGATCCTCGAGCTCGAGGGTCTGCAGGTGGTTCATGAACGTCTGCACGAGCCGCTGCGGCGGCTCGACCTCGCGGTACTCGCCCTCGACGGCGCCGTACGCCGTGCGGAAGCGCCAGCGGCCGCCCGGGCGGACGTCCATCTCCTCGACGACCGTGCCGTCGCCCCACCACTCCGGGATCAGCTCCGGGTTCGTCAAGACGGAGAAGACGTGCGCGCGCGGCGCATCGAAGACCCGCTCGACCTTGATCTCGAGCTCGTCCGGCATGGTGACCGTCGTTTCGTTCATGGTGCTCCTTTCGATCGTTCGACGACGTGGGCGAAGCGGCCGGTCGAGCCGGCGAGGGCTGCAAAGACGCGGTCGACGGCGACAGGACTCTGAACCATTCGGTTCACCGTAGCAGTCCAACGGAACCCGATATTCCCCCGATCGAGGCGTGCAGCCCAAGCATCGCATGCCGATTCATAAGGATCGGATAGCGATGCAAGGCACGGGCGGCATATGCCGCTGCCGTGCCCGGGGAGTGTGAATGGTGAGGCCAGGTCGGGGCTTGACGTGGACGGAGCGCCTCGGAGGCGAGGATGGCTTCGGCCTCGTCGAGCTGATGGTTGCGAGCATCCTCCTGCTCATCGTCGGCACGCCGATCGTCGCGCTGCTCGTCAGCTCGTCGCAGCTCGGCTCGCGGGCCCTCGTGCAGTCGTCGGCCGACGCGCTCGCGACCGCGAAGATCGAGCTCGTTCGTGCGCTCCCGTACGACAGCGTCGGCTTCCCCGGTGGGAACCCGCCCGGAACGATCGACTCCTCGAATCAGCTGTTCTACGGCCCTTCGACCCTGAACGGTCAGGACATCTCGATTGCGTACGCGATCACCTACGTCGACGACCACGGCGCGAAGACGCAGACGTACGCCGACTACAAGCGCGTCGTCGTCACCGTCACGAACACCCAGGACGGGACGGTTCTCGCGACCAAGACAACCGATGTCTCGGGCCTCACGGGAGGTTCCAACTACCTCGACATCCGCCGGGACGTGATCGACATGGCGACGGGGAGCCCGCCCCTCGCAAACGCAACCGTGAGCCTCGCGAGCGGCCCGAGCGCTCCGCGCACGGACACGACGAACACGGACGGCAGCGTCGTCTTCCCCCAGCTCACACCGAATCCGAGCACGTCCAACTTCTACGACGTGACGGCCTCTCTCGCCGGGTACAACACGTACCCGGCGGATCTGCCCTACTCGGGAACCGGCAACCCCGCGATCAGCCTCGAGCACGTGAACCACCTCACGGCCGTCGACGACCTGCAGTCGATCCGCATGTACGAGAGCGGCGTTGCGGCGACGGTGAACGTCTACGAGCCGGACGGCGTCACGCCGTTCCCGGCCTCGTCGACCGTCTACATGGGTGCGGGCCTCGCCGGCAACACGGCGACGGCGCCGGCCGGTTCGCCGGCCACCGTCAACCAGCTCCAGCTCGGCAACCACTACCTCACGCCGGCCGTCAGCACCATCCCGATCTACCCCGGCAACTACACCTTCGCAGCGCAGTCCGGGACGGCGGGCTCGATGACGTACTCCGTCCCGCAGACATCGGTGGCAGTCCCGAACAACTACCCCACCGATCTCGCGAAGACCGTCAACCTCCTCATGTACGCCAATCCGGTGACGTCCAACACGACGCTGACAGTGACGGTGAAGCGCGGCGGCTCGAACGTCCAGGACGCCCACGTCGAGGTGTCGAGCACGTCGACGGGCGCCGCGAACGCGCCGAGCGTGTACGTCTGGGGCGACACGAACTACTGGGGCCAGGTGAGCCTGATCGTGCCGCAGGGACGCGGTTACACGGTCCAGGCGACCGACGCCCGCGGCTCGACGGCGAGCCTCACGAACCAGACCTTCTCGAGCTCGACGTCGAGCTCGACGGTGACGATCACGCCATGATGCGGCGCGTCCTCACCCGCCTCCGCCGCGAGGACGGATTCACGCTGACCGAGCTCCTCGTGGCGATGCCGGTGCTGGCGATCATGCTCGCCGCCGTCACGGGGATGTTCATCGTCATGGTCAACGGGAACAGCGGCACGACCAGGCAGCTGACGCAACAGTCGACCTTCTTCCCGACGCTCGACGCGATGATGCAGGACGTCCGGACGGCGATGCCGCCGTCGCTCGGCGGCTCGCCGCTCCTGTCGGCCGACAGCACGTCGGTCGCGTTCTACTCGCCGGACGAGATCGGTGCGCAGAGCGGGCCGACGTCGCCCTTCCACCTGCGCGAGGTCGCCTATCGGTTCTCCGGGGGAGCGCTCCAGCGGCAGGAGGTCGCGAGCACCGACACATACACGTCGGTGACCTCGACGACGCCCTGGGGCGCATGGACGTCGGCGTCGGGCACGTTCCCGCTCGCCGGCTTCCCGTCCGCGAGCCGTTGGTCGACGCTGCTCGGCGCCGGGGTCACGACCGACGGATCGTCGGTGCCGATCGCGGCGGCGAGCTTCACGTACTACGACGGCAGCGGAGACCTCATCTCCACGCCCGTGTCCGCAGCCGACCTCCCGCTCGTCCGCACGATCGAGGTGAGCGTGACCGCGACCGCCGGCGGCCACGCGTCCAAGCAGACGCCCTACTCGAACACCGCGACCATTCGCGAGACTCAGCCGACACAGTGAGAAACGGGCACGCATCGGTGCGTGACGAGTCGGGCGTTGCGCTCGTGATCGTGCTGCTCACGATCACCGTGCTCATCACGATCGCTCTCACCCTCACCGCGCTCACCTCGAGCGAGGTCATCCGCAGCGGCACCTCCACGCAGGCGAGCGGCGCGTTGCAGGCTGCAGAGGCCGGCATCAACGTCTACGTCGCCGACCTGACCGAGGACAGCGGCTTCTTCCTCGACTACATCGCGGCCGGCGAAGCTCGCCGCACGTCCAATGGGGTGCAGTACCCGACCACGGCCGGCGCGAACGCAAACGCGAACATCTCGCTCAGCCCGTCGTGGTCGCGCACCACGACCTGGACGTATCCGACCGACGTGACGGGCGACCCCGGCTGGCGGACGCTCAGCGGGACGACCTACCAGTATCTGCTCGAGATCTTCCCCGACCCCCTCCACCCCAACAACATCCGCATCGTCTCGGTCGGCAGGCCCACGCCTACCGCCGGAACGCCCGAATCCGACACCACGACCTACCGGGCGGTCGAGGCGTCTGTCACCTCGCTCTCGATCAGCGACTTCCAGATGCTCTCCGCGGCCGACATCGGCTACGGGAACACGGCAACCACGTCCGGGTGGGTGTACGCGACCGTGAACGACTCCGGCCGGGCGGCGTCGATCAGCCACTCGGGCACCGCGACCGCCAACCTGTACACCGAGAACACGATGTCGAGCTACGGCGGATACACCAACCTCGTCTCCCCCGCCCGCAAGTACGCGACGGACAGCTCGCCTTCGATCCGGACGGTCATCTCGAAGCCGATCACGTTCTCGGACCTGCGGGAGAGCCCGCAGATCGCGCCGGTCGGCGGCGGCGAGGGCGCGATCGAGCTGGACGCCGCCTCGAACGGGATCACGCTCGATCCGACGAGCAACGTCCCGAACGCGTGGTGGCTCAAGTTCCAGTCCGGCGGCACGGTCGACGTGTACAGCTGCATGAAGGCGTATTCGTCGAGCCGGTACGGCACGACGTACTACCCGGTCGAGTACCAGCAGCCGTCCTGCACGTTCTACAACACGTACGCGCTCAATCAGAGCGGCGGCGAGGACATCTACTCGACGGAGGACGTGATCATCTCCGGCACCGTGAGCGGACAGGTCACCGTGTACACGCCGGGAGGCGGCAAGGCCTCGTCCGGTGACGGGTCGTACGCGAACGGCGACATCGTCGTCGCCGACAACATCAACTACGCGAGCCCCGGGAACGACGTGCTCGGCGCGGTGGCGCAGCAGAACGTCATCATCGCGTGCTGGCAGCCCGAGAACAACCTGAGCTGGACCGCGGCGACGATCTCGCTCAACGGACGCTGGGAGTCCGACTACGACACCGGCCTCAGCCCGCACTGCAGCGCGCGGAGCAAGTCCTCGATGACCTTCACCGGCTCGACGGCCACGTACGACGGCGGCTCGATGGGCGGCTTCAACACGCGTACGTACAACTACGACCCGACGCTCCGGTACCTGCCGCCTCCGGACTACCCGCAGATCCCGTCCGCGTTCAAGGTCATGTACGAGCGGGACGTCGCGGTGCCCTGAGCCGGGTCGCGCCGGTCCCGCTTGACGCGGGCGGAGTAGTGCGATATCTCTTTATCTAGCTATCTAGATAAAGGGAGAAATGATCGAGTTTCATCTGGAGACGCGCTCCGGCGTACCGACCTACCTGCAGCTCGTGCAGCAGGTCAGGCAGGCGGTGCGCCTGGGCATCCTGCGCCCGGGCGATCAGCTGCCGACGGTCAAGGAGGTCGTCGCGCAGCTGACGATCAATCCGAACACGGTGCTCCGCGCCTACCGCGAGCTCGATCTCGAAGGGCTCGTCGAGGGACGGAGAGGTGTCGGCACGTTCATCGCCGACGGGCGGCCGCCGTTGCCTCCGAACGACGTGACGACGCTTCGATCGTCGCTGCAGCGGTGGATCGACCGCGCGCGCACGGCCGGTCTCGACGACGAGAACATGGCGGCGCTGTTCGCGGACACGCTTCGCCCGCCGTCCATCTCCCGGGTGGCATGAGCGAGTCGCCGGCACTCGAGGCGAGAGCGCTCGGGAAGCGCTACGGCTCGAACTGGGCGCTCCGCGACTGCACGCTGACGATTCCGTCGGGATCGGTGACCGCCCTCGTCGGCCCGAACGGCGCCGGCAAGACGACGTTGCTGCAGCTCGCAGTCGGGCTGATCGGGCCCGCCGCCGGCACGATCAGCGTGCTCGGGCACGACCCGCGCGCGGAGCCGCTCGCCGTACTTCCGCACGTCGGCTTCGTCGCGCAGGATCATCCGCTGCCTCGTCGCTTCACGATCGGCGAGACGCTCAGGATCGGCCGCGAGCTGAACCCGAGCTGGGACGACGCGATCGCCGAACGGCGCGTCGACGAGCTCGGCCTTTCGCACCGTCGGCGCATCGGCACGCTCTCGGGAGGTCAACAGGCCCAGGTCGCTCTCACGCTCGCGCTGGCGAAGCGGCCACAGCTGTTGCTGCTCGACGAGCCGGTCGCATCGCTCGATCCGCTCGCGCGGCGGGAGTTCCTCACCGGCGTGCTGCAGGCGGTCACCGAGACCGGGACGACGGTCGTGCTCTCCTCGCACATCGTCGCCGATCTCGAGCGGATCTGCGATCGGCTGGTCATCCTCGCCAACGGTCGCACGCAGCTCGTCGGCCCGATCGAGGAGATCCTCGCGGGCCATCGTCTGCTCACCGGCCCGCGCCGCGACGCCGCCGCCGTCACGCGCGTTCACCAGGTCATCCGCGAGAGCCACACGGAGCGCCAGACGACGCTGCTCGTGCGCGCGAACGGCCACGTCTACGAAACCTGCTGGGAGGTCCACGAGGTCGACCTCGAGGAGATCGTGCTCGCCTATCTCGGCACGACGAGCGCGGCCACTCGTGTGGACGCGGCCGCGGCGGTGGCGCGATGACCTGGGTCGGCTGGCGTCAGCAGCGCCTCGAGACGTCGATCGCCGCCGCGATGCTCGTCGTGCTGGCGGCGGTCGCGATTCCGATCGGCCTCCACATGGCGTCCGTCTACTCGCACGAGGGCCTCGCCGCGTGCACGGGAAACGCCGACCAGCCCGCGTGCAGCATCTCGGTGAGCTCGTTCCCCGTGCGCTTCAACGGCGTCGACCTCCTGTTCGGTTGGTCGACGCTCGTTCCGGCCCTCGCGGCGCTCCTGCTCGCGGCGCCGTTCGTCCTCGACCTCGACAACGGCACGTACCGCCTCTACTGGACGCAGAGCATCACCCGGCGCCGCTGGATCGTCACGAAGCTGACGCTGGGCGCGGCCGCATCGGTGCTGGTCGCCGGTGGGCTCGCCGCGCTCGCAACGTGGTCGCGCGCGCCGCTCGACCACCTGAACGGGCGCTTGGGCGCGAACACGTACGACGCCGAGGGGATCGTCCCGATCGCGTACGCGCTGTTCGTGCTCGGCGCCGCGGTTGCGCTCGGGGCGCTGTGGCGGCGGGCGGTTCCGGCGCTGCTCGTCGCCTTCGTGATGTACGTCGTCGGACGCTCGTTCATGGACAGTTGGCTCCAGCAGCGGCTGCTCTCGCCCGTCAAGACGACCTGGATCGATGGAGCCGGGAGCGGCCCGAACCTGAACCAGGCCCTCGTGATCGACCAGTTCGTCAGCGACAGGAGCGGACACCGGATCGCGGGCCTGGACGGCCCCTGCATCCGACACTCCGGCGGGCTCTTCGCGCACACGAGCGTCTGCGCGCAGCCCCATCCACTCGGTACGCGCGTGTACATGACCGCCGTGTACCAGCCGGCGAGCCGCTTCTGGGAGCTTCAGTGCCTCGAGTTCGGCATCGTCGCCGGCATCGGCGTGCTGCTCATCCTCGCGGCGGCGTGGTGGACGCACAAACGCATCGCGTAGGCAATCTCCTCATCTGTCCGTCCCGGGCGAAGCTACGGAGCGCCGCCCGGCCGGAGGCCGACCGAGAGCGTTGTGGACGAACTGCACCGCCATCGCTCCTTCGCCGACGGCGGTCGCGCAGCGCTTCGTCGAGCCCGAGCGGACGTCGCCGGCCGAGAAGATCCCCGGCGTGTCGGTCTCGAGCAGGTACTCCGCGCCGGCGGCGGCGCCGGTGAGAATGAAGCCGTCGTCGTCGCGTGCAACTGCGTCGTCGAGCCAATCGGTGCAGGGTTGCGCTCCGAGGAAGAGGAACAGGAACGAGAACGGCAGCCGCTCTCCGCTCTTCAGCGTCACCGCGGCGAGCCGACCGTCCTTCCCGTGGAGCGCCGCGATCTCGCTGCGATCGCGGACGACGACGCCGGAACGCTCGAGCTCGCGCACGAGGTAGTCGGACATCGTCTCGCGCAGGTCGGCGCGGCGGTGCAGCAGCGTCACGAGCGCCCCACCGCGTGCAAGCCAGACTGCGGCCTGCCCGGCGGAGTTGCCGCCGCCGACGACCGCCGCGCGCGACGCCCCGCACAGCTGCGCCTCGGGCGGCCCCGCGGCGTAGAAGACGGTGAGCCCTTCGTAGTCGGCGAGCCCGTCGATCGGAAGCCTCCGGTACTGGGCGCCGGTCGCGAGCAGAACCGCGCGGGCGGCGATCTCGTGACCCTCTTCCAGACGCACGACGTGCCGGCCGTTTCCCGGCTCGAGCGAGAGCGCGCGGTACGGCGACGCCAAGCGCGCCCCGAACTTCCGCGCCTGCGTGACCGCGCGGCTCGTCAGCTCCGACCCCGCGATCCCCGCGGGGAAGCCGAGGTAGTTCTCGATGCGCCGAGACGAGCCGGCCTGGCCGCCGAGCGCGGTGCTCTCGACGACGAGCGTGTCGAGCCCCTCGGAGGCGCCGTACACCGCGGCGCCGAGACCCGCCGGCCCCGCGCCGACGACGACGAGGTCGACCTCCTCCCGGCGCCCGAGCTCCCGGCCGATCCCGAGCGCACGCGAGACCTCTCCGCTCGTCGGCCCGCGCAGCTCGACGCCGCCCGGCAGGCGCACGAGCGGCAACGGTCCCGCGCCCGGCGGCACCGCGTCCTGCCAGGTGTACGGGAGACGGTTGCCCCGGGCGAACTCGAGCATCCGCATGGTCGGCTCCGACGAGTGTGGGCCGACGATCTCCAGCCCTATGCCCCGAACGGTCTGCAGCGCCTCGCGGCGCGCCATGAAGGTCGAGAGCAGGAGGTCGCTCAGGGCGCCGTCCTCGAACAACAGCGACCGCAGCGCGTCCCGGTCGACGGCGACGTAGTGCAGCGGCTCGGTGGCCACCGCCGTCACGAACACCGTCTGCCCGGAGAGCAGGTTCAGCTCGCCGAGGAAGGCTGACCTCCCGTGGCGGACGATCTCGTTGCCGGCGCCGTCGAGGATCGCCACCTCGCCGTCGAGGATCGCGATGAACGGATAGCTCGGATCGCCGACGCGATACAGCACGTCGCCGGCCTTCGCCGTCCGCTCCTCGCCGAGCTCGGCTAGCGTCGCGAGCTGCGCCGAGGACAACAGTGGGCTCGCCGGTGCGGCCACGACACGACCCTAGCCGGACCAGGCCCTTCGCAGCGGGCGCCCGCGGGGCCGGTCACCACTCCTGGCCGGCTACCTGCCGCGTCGCGACGTTGAGACGGTTCCAGACGTTGATGGAGGCGATTGCGAGGACGAGCGCAGCGAGCTCGGTCTCGTCGTAGTGGCGCGCGGCCTCGTCCCAGATCTCGTCCGGCACCGGGTCGGCCCGGTCGCTGATCCTCGTCGCCGCCTCGGTCAGGGCGAGCGCCGCGCGCTCGGCGTTGGTGAAGTACGGCGCGTCGCGCCAGGCCGCGATCGCGAAGAGGCGGTCGTCGGTCTCGCCGAGCTTGCGTGCGATACGCGGGTGCATGACGGCGCAGACGCCGCAGCCGTTGATCTGGCTCGCCCGCAGCGAGATCAGCTCGAGCAGCTTCGGCGAGACACCGGTCTCGTGGATCGCCTTCGATAGCGCCTGCAGCGCGTCGAACGCGCCGGGCACGGCGAACGCCGGATGGGTCATCCGGGCTTGCAGGATCGTGGTCTCCGTCGCCATGACTGGTCCTCCTTGTCGCATCGGGTCTATTGCCAAGACGCCGGGCGACGCTCGGATGTGACGGACGTTGACAAGAGATGTTTGCAAAGATATCTTTGCATCATGTCCGGCGGAACGACGGATGCGGCGGCCGTGAAGGCACTCGCGCACCCCCTGCGCCTGCAGATCCTCGACCTGCTCCGCTTCGAGGGGCCGTCCACGGCGACGCTGCTCGGCCGGCGCGCCGGGGAGTCGAGCGGGTCGATGAGCTACCACCTGCGCCAGCTCGCGCGCTACGGCTTCATCGAGGAGGCGCCGGGACGCGGAGGGCGCGAGCGCTGGTGGCGCTACCGGCACCGCCGCGTGACACTGGACGTCGACGGCGGCAGCGGACGCGAGCTGCTCGCGGAGCTGCTCAGCCGCGAGGCCTACGGGCTCGACAGCTTCCTCGCGCAGCGCGACCTCCCTCCCGAGTGGGACGCGGGCTCGTTCTTCACGACGCTCGCGCTCCGGCTGACCGCCGCCGAGCTCGCCGAGCTGTGCGACGGCATGCGCGAGCTGCTCGCCCGGTTCCGCCGTGCCGAGGCGGAAGACCCGCCGGCAGAGGCAAGACCCGTGCGGCTTCTCGCCTTCGGCTATCCCCTTCCTCTGGAGGAGACATGAACACGGTCGAGTCGGAGCTCACACGCTATGCCGAGCTGATCGTGCGCGTGGGCGCGAACGTGCAGCCCGGTCAGGTCGTGTTCGTCGTCGGGCTCGTCGAGCACGCGCCGTTGATTCGCGCCGTCACCGAGAGCGCGTACGGCGCGGGAGCCCGCTACGTCGACGTCCGGTACGGCGACCAGCACGTGCGCAAGGCCTTCATCACGCATGCGGCCGACGACGATCTCTCGGTGACGTGGCCGTGGGAGCTGGCGCGCTATCAGGCATTGAGCGACGGCGTGGCCCTCATCCAGATCGCCGGCGATCCCGAACCGGAGCTGCTCGCCGGCGTCGACATGGCGCGCCTCGGTCGCGCCCGGCCGCTCGAGGGCACGAAGCTCTTCGTCCAGGCGGTGACCGAGCGCCTCGTCAACTGGACGATCGCGGCCCACCCCACCCCGGGACAGGCCCGTCAGGTCTTCGGGGAACCGGACGTCGACCGGCTGTGGAGCGCCGTCGCGAGCGCCGTCAGGCTCGACGCAGCCGATCCGGTGGAGGCGTGGCGCGAGCATCTCGAGAAGCTCGATCACCGCAGCGAGCGCCTGAACGACTTCGCCTTCGACGCGATTCGGTTCAGCGGGCCGGGCACCGACCTCACCGTGGGGCTCCTGCCGGGAGCGCGGTGGATGTGCGGCGTCGGCGAGACCCGGGACGGGATCCGGCATGTCGCGAACATGCCCACCGAGGAGGTCTTCGTCTGCCCCGACTGGCGGCGCACGGAAGGCACGGTCCGCTCGACGCGTCCTCTGGCTGCCGGCGGCGCGATCGTGCGCGACCTCGAGCTGCGCTTCGCGGCCGGAGAGATCGTCGACGTCTCCGCCTCGACCGCCGGCGACGTCGTGCACGGCCAGCTCGAGGTCGACGAGTTCGCGAAGCGTCTCGGAGAGGTCGCCCTCGTCGACGGCGAATCGGCCGTCGGCAAGACGGGCATCACGTTCTTCGACACGCTCTTCGACGAGAACGCGACGTGCCACATCGCGTACGGCGCCGGCGTCCCGTTCGGCATCGACGGGCTCGAAGGACTTTCACCCGACGAGATGCGCGAGCGCGGCATCAACATGTCGGCGATCCACACCGATCTGATGATCGGAGGCCCCGAGGTGGATGTCGACGGGATTGCCGCGGACGGCTCGTCCGTGCCGATCCTCCGCGACGACGTCTGGCAGCTCGGATAGCCCGGCAGCCGTAAAGTTGGTGTAAAACTTCATACTATGATGTAGGTGAACGCCCCTCGCGCCGGGTAGTACGGCACTACCCGACAAGAGAGGTCGCAGATGAGGCGTTCACGGTCTTCCTCGGGACGACAGCCGGCGTTCCGGCTGCGGTCGAGGATCATGCAGGTCTTCGGGTTGGCGTTCGCGGTCGGAGTCGGCCTTGCCGGCTCGGCTGCGATCGGATCGGCGGCGACGGCGACGCCGCCGGCGAACGTCTCCCCACCGAAGATCTCCGGCTCGACCGTCGTCGGCCAGGCGCTGAGCGCTTCCCCCGGAAGCTGGAGCGGCGACACGCCGATGACGTTCTCGTACCAGTGGAGCCGCTGCGACTCCTCGGGCGGTTCGTGCGCGCCGGTCACCGGCGCCACCGGCCAGACCTACACGATCGCCTCGGCCGACGACGGTCACAGTCTTCGCGTCTCCGTGACCGCGAGCAACGACGCCGGCACCGGCTCCCAGCTCTCAGCCGCGACGGCGGTCGTGTCCGCAGGCGCGCCGGTCGACACCGTTGCACCGACCGTGTCGGGAACGCTCGCGATCGGTGACACGCTCACCGCGAGCCCCGGCACGTGGACGGGCGCGCAGCCGATCACGATCTCCTACCAGTGGGAGCGCTGCGACACGGGCGGCGGCAACTGCGCCTGGATCGGCGGCGCCACCGGTGCGAGCTACAAGATCGCCACCGCGGATGCCGGCCACCGGATCATCGTCGGTGTGACGGCGAAGAATGCGGCCGGCAGCAAGGGGACCGTGGTCACTGTGGGCAACATCGGCGGCGGCGTGCCGGTGAACACCGCGTTGCCGAAGATCTCCGGCTCGCTCTCGATCGGCGCCACGCTGTCGGTCTCGACCGGCACCTGGAGCGGTACGCAACCGATCACCATCTCCTATCAGTGGGAGCGTTGCGACACGAGCGGCGGCCACTGCGCGACGATCGGCGGCGCCACCGGCGCGAGCTACAAGGTGACGACCGCGGACGCCGGCCACCGGCCGATCGTCGTCGTAACCGGCAAGAACGCCGTCGGCTCGAACCACGTCGTGGTCACAGCCGGCAATATCGGCGGCGGCCTCCCGGCGAACAGCGCGTCGCCGAAGGTCTCGGGCTCGTTCTCCATCGGGAGCACGCTCTCGGTGTCGAACGGCTCGTGGAGCGGCACACAGCCGATGACGTTCGCCTACCGGTGGGAGCGCTGTGACACGAGCGGAGGCAACTGCGCCTGGATCAGCGGCGCCACCGCGGCCAGCTACCGGATCACCACCGCCGACGCAGGCCATCGCCTGATCGTCGCCGTCACCGCCAAGAACTCGCTCGGCTCGACACAGGTGGTGGTCACGGCCGGCAACGTCGGCGGCACGCTCCCCGGTGGGGCGGTGCTGGTGAATACGGTCGCGCTTCCCGACCGCCTCGTGATCGACCGGGTCAGCTTCTCGCCGAACCCGGTCAGGTCGCGAGGTACGGCGATCGCGGCCCGCTTCCACGTGTCCGACGCGAACGGGCGCTCCGTGCAGGGCGCGCTCGTGTTCGCGCTCGGCCTGCCGTACGGGTGGAGCTACAACGCCCCCGAGTCGGCGACCGACTCGACCGGCTGGGTGACGCTGATCATGCGCCCGACTCGGAACATGCCGATGCGCCGCGGCGACCTGGTCGTGTTCGTCCGCGCACGCAAGCCCGGAGGCTCACTCCTCGCCGGCGTCTCCACCCGCCGACTCGTTCAAGAAGCCATCCGCCCCTGACGTGTCGCGTTCAGGTAGGATACACCATGGTATGAACTAAACCTTGGGGGGCTCGGATGACGTTGGAAGGACCGCTCGCTCGCACTCCGTTCTACTTCCTCGATCGTCGCTCGTACCACGAGGCGGAGCTGGCGGCCTACATCCGACGGGAGCACCGCCGCGGACGCCACTTGAGCGAGATCGTGCACGACGCCTATGTCGACCGGTGCGGGGGCGAGAGCGTCGTGCACGCCCTTCTCAGGCGGCCTGCTCTCGTCAAGGCCCTGGGAGAGGACGTCGCGGAGACGATCGCGTCACATCCGGCCGGAGCGGTCGCGACGAGCACGCGAGACTCGTAGCCGAGCGCGGACCGTGCCCGTCTAGGAGAGCCGACTGCGTCCCGCAAACCGGAGCAACGTCGGTGCAAGCGCCCGGACGACGAACCGCGGCTCCTCGACGATCGGGCTTCGCGTTGCGTCGGTGAACTCCGACGTTGCGCGATCGACGCGCTCCTTCACGTCGCGCACCGCTTCTCGGAGCCCGAGCTCGTTGAGACGGACCGCGAGCCGCTTCATCACCGTTACGTAGTAGTAGAGCGAGTCGACGTCGCGGCCGTAGGACTCTTGCAGGTGGCTGTCGATGAGGCCGTGCGAGCGCTTCGCCTGCCTGAGCATGCGATCCGCGAGGTCCATGTGGTCGGCCAGGACCGCGCCGAGTCTCATCGCCGCGCCCTCGTGCTCGTCGAGGTACTTGCGGGTGGCGAGAACAGCGATACGCACGTGGCGCCCTTCGTCGCGGCGGACGTTCGTCTGCCCTTCCTTCATCCCGGGCAGGTTGTACTCGTCGTACTTGTCGTTGCCCCTCGCACGGCGGATGACGACGTCGCTGTTCGCGATGACGTCCTCGCTGAGGATTCCGTAGATGAAGATCGCCGTGTAGACGTCGTCCAGCGGGCGCCCCGGCCGGAGCAGGTGCGCCATCTGCTCGTCGAAGCGGGCGAACAGCGTCTCGGCGACGAAGTTGTTGCATCTCCGGGCGACACGGTCGACGTCGTCGGGGTCGATCTGGAGGACCTCGGTGGCGACGCGGGAGAGGCTGCCGCGGTGCATCTTCTCATCGTGCTCTTGCCCTTTGAGCGCGGTCCGCAGCGCGTCGTAGCCCATCGGTCCGCCCGCCCCCTCGGCCGCGACCGGAATAGCGGCGACGATCCTGTCCATCCAGTCGTCGACGACGGACTCGGCCCGGTAGATGGTCCCGAAGATCCTGCGGAGGGCGTCACGCCGGCGCCGGTCCAGTCGACCGTAGCTGGCGGCATCGACGGTGAGGTCGATGCTGTAGGCGTCCCACGCGTGGGCGTTCGCCGCCGCACTGATGTCGTCGAAGCTCTTCCAGGCGCCGGTGACCCTGCGGTCGGCGTTCTCGTCGTCGTCGATGAGCGCGTCGATCTCCGCCAACAGTCGCTCGATCCGGGCGGCGGGCGCGTGCTCGCCGCTCATCTCATCGGCGGCCGGTCGCGGCACGGTGGATGCGACGGTGTGACATGGCGCCTGGTATTACACCATCCCGTGATGTACGAGGAGCGGACCACCCGCGGCCGCGTATGAAGCTCGGGATCGTCGTTCCGTACAGCTTCTCCTTCTGGGGAGGGGTGGTCGAGCACGCCGAGGAGCAGGCACGAGCGCTGGCGGACCTCGGCGTCGAGACGCGCATCCTCATCGGGCACGACCCGCCCGGGCGGCTCTCGCGTGTGCTGCATCCGACCGCGGGGAGGTTCGAACCGCCGCCCGCCCATGTGCTGCCCCTCGGCCGCTCGGTGATCACGCCCGCCAACCACTCGTTCGCGAACATCGTCATCAGCCCCTCGGCCGTCGTCAGGCTGCAGCGGGCGCTCGCACGGGAGCGATTCGACCTGCTTCACGTGCACGAGCCGCTGACGCCGGCGCTCGGCGTCGCCGCCCTCGCCTCCGCCACGTGCCCGATCGTCGCGACCTTTCACGCCGCCGGCCCTTCTCGCTGGCGGCGGTTCGCGACGCCGCTGTGGGGCTTCCTGCTCGAGCGGATCGACGTCCGGATCGCCGTCTCGGAGGCGGCCGCCGGGACCGCACGCGGGTACGCGGCCGGCGAGTACGTCGTGATCCCCAACGGCGTGCGCCTGCCCGAGCGCGCCACGCCCGACGGGCGTGCGCAGCAGATCGTCTTCGTCGGCCGGCACGAGCCACGGAAGGGCCTGCGCGCGCTGCTGCGCGCCTGGCCGGCTGTGCGCCGGCGCACCGAGGCACGGCTGCGGATCGTCGGCGCGGACCCGCTCGCAGTTCGCCATCTCCTCAGCCGGGAGGGGATTCCTCCGGAGGGAATCGACCTGCTCGGCACCCTGAGCTCGGAGGATCTCGACCGCGAGCTCGCGCAGGCGAAGCTTCTCGTCGCTCCTTCGCTCGGCCGGGAGAGCTTCGGCATGGTCCTGACACGCGCGTTCGCCGCGGCGACCCCGGTCGTCGCCTCCGACATCGACGGCTACCGGCAGCTCCGCGTCTCCGACCGCTGCGGCACGCTCGTCCCGCCCGGCGACGAGCAGCGACTCGCCGCCGCGATCGCCTCGCTCCTCGAGAACGAGCCGCTCCGCCGCCGCTACGCGCGAGCGGCCCGCGAGCTCGCCGCCAGCGAGTACAGCTGGACGACGATCGCCGCGCAGCTGAAGAGCGTCTACTCGGAGCTGCTCGAACAGCCCGGCCGTGCGGGGTAGCAGCGGGCGGCCGGGGAGGTGAGCCGTGCTCGCTCCGAGGTAGCATCGCGAATCGATCATTGACCGAAGTTCCGTCTCCACGCAGAGTCGACGAGGAGGGGAGTCGTGGGCACCGCGATGACGCCGATCAGCGAGCACGACCTGGAGCAAGTCGAGCGGGCGAACGCGGCCGGGCGCACGCCGGTTGTGTTCGTGCACGGGCTGTGGTTGCTGCCGTCCAGCTGGGATCGCTGGGCCGAGCGGTTCGACGAGGCAGGCTATGCGGCCGTGATGCCGGGCTGGCCGGACGACCCGGCGACGGTGGCGGAGGCGAAGGCGCATCCGGAGGTGTTCGCCGGCAAGGGCGTCGGCGACATCGCCGACTACCTGGAGGCGCTCATTCGCCGACTCGATTCGAAGCCGGCCGTCATCGGCCATTCCTTCGGCGGGCTGCTGACCGAGATCCTCGCCGGACGCGGCCTCGCCTCCGTCTCGGTCGCGATCAGCCCGGCGCCGTTCCGCGGCGTCCTCCCGCTGCCGGTCTCCGCCCTGCGGTCGTCGTCGGCTGTGCTCTCGAATCCGGCGAACCGCCACCGCGCGATTCCGCTCACCTACGACCAGTTCCGGTACGCGTTCGCGAACGCCGTGAGCGAGGACGAGGCGAGATCGTTGTACGAGACGTACTCGGTGCCGGGCTCGGGCGAGCCGATCTTCCAGGCGGCGGCTGCGAACTTCAACCCGTGGACCGAGGCGAAGGTGGACACGAAGAACCCCGAGCGCGGGCCGATGCTGATCATCTCCGCCGACCGGGATCACACCGTCCCCTGGGCCATCGCCAACGCCTCGTACAAGAAGCAGAAGCACAACGACGGCGTCACCGAGATCGCCAAGCTCGAAGGCCGCGGCCACGCGCTCACGATCGACAGCGGGTGGCTCGAGGTCGCGGAGACCGCGCTCGCGTTCGTCGACCGCTTCGCAGCACCGTGATAGCCCCGGCTCACGCGGCGTACGCGTGGCCGCCCGGCCGCTGAGCCGCGTTCGCGTCGTTCTTACCACTGCGCGCGGAGTGGCGTGGCGCAGGGCCGGAGCCTTAGGGTTGTCCCGGTCGTGTCGTGGCTGCGCTGCCGGAGACGGAGGAGGTCGTGATGGCCGTGCCAGTGGTCGGTTCGTTCCCGAGCCCGTACGAGATCGAGACTCCCCCCGGTTGCGAGGGGTGGCAAGACATGTACCCGTACTACGCGTTCTTCGACGAGGGCCGGCGCGAGTCGGACGAGCAGCGGTTCTGGTTTTGGAACTCGATGCACTTCCCGGTGCCGATGCCGGCGTTCGACGCGATCTGCATCGACACGGCCTACCAGGCGCTCGGCACGTGGCAGAACCGCGTCTTCGCCGTCCCGCCGGCGGCCGGCATCGACTGGCGCTGCATCAACGGCTACATCTACATATCCGGCAACGCCATCACCGACCCCGAGACGATCGCCGCGCGGGCCGCCTTCTTCCAGCAGCGCGCGGGCTACTACTACGCGAACTGGGACGAGCTCTACGGCAAGTGGCGCTCGAAGATGGAGGCTCTGATCACCGAGCTCGAGGCGCTCGAGGTGCCGGAGCTCGGCGACTACGAGCCCGATGCGGTCGCATTCGAGGATCAGGAGACGAGCTACTGCGCGGTGCTCGACGCGTACCGCACCGCGCTCCGGCTCGCCGACCTCATGTGGCAGAACCATTTCGAGTTCCTTCTGCTCGGCTACGGCGCGTACATGACCTTCGCCGAGCTGTGCAAGGCGCACCTGCCGGACATCCCCGACCAGCACATCGCCCAGATGGTCGCCGGCCTCGACGTGCTCCTCTTCAAGCCCGACTCCGAGCTGCGCCGGCTCGCGCGGCTGGCGATCGACAGGGGCGTCGACGGCGCGTTCGTCGAGGGGCGCTCGCCGCAGGAGATCGACGGCGAGCTGGCAGAGAGCGAGGCCGGCCGCGCGTGGCTCGAGGAGCTCGAGAAGGTCAAGGACCCGTGGTTCCACATGGCGACCGGCGACGGTCTCTACCACACGTATCCGAGCTGGCTCGACGACCCGCGGATCCCGTACGCCTCGCTGATCGGGCACATCGGCGCGCTCAACGCGGGCGAGGACATCGAGCGGCCGACCGAGCACATCGCGGCGGAGCGGCAGCGGCTCGCGGACGAGTACGGGGCGCTGCTCGATCCGGAGGCGCGCGCGAGCTTCGAGGAGCTGCTCGCGCTCTCGCGGACGGTCTTCCCCTACGTCGAGGAGCACAAGTTCTACGCGGACTACTGGTTCCTCACGAGCTGGTGGAACAAGATCCGCGAGTTCGGCGGCCTGCTCGTCGCGCACGGCTTCCTTCCCGACCGGGACGCGGTCTTCCAGCTCTCGCGGCTCGAGGTGTATTCCGCGCTCGACGAGCTGCTGCTGACCTGGGCGACCGGCGGGGTCGCACGCGGCCCCGAGTACTGGCCGCCGATCGTCGCGAAGCGGCGCGAGCTGCTCGCGAAGCTCGCGGACTGGACGCCGCCGCCGGCCGTCGGCGCGGTGCCCGAGGTGATGATGGACCCGGCGCTCATCATGCTCTGGGGCGTCACGACGCAGCGCGTCCACGAATGGGCGCGCAACCAGGACGGAGGCCCGGAGCTGACCGGCACCGCCGCCTCGCCCGGTGTCGTCGAGGGCGTCGCGCGCGTCGTCAAGACGGTCGGCGA
The DNA here is from genome assembly GCA_963753295.1 of uncultured Actinomycetes bacterium. GTDB lineage: Bacteria > Actinomycetota > Thermoleophilia > Gaiellales > Gaiellaceae > Palsa-739. Next base: position 65,594 of record CAVWBZ010000005.1, read on the forward strand.
CATCGGCCTGATCCGCGACGGCGAGATCCTCGTCTGCTCGATCACCTCGCCCGCGTGGGCGCCGATCTTCTCGAAGATCACCGCTGCCGTGACCGACATCGGCGGCGTCATGTCGCATGCGGCCATCGTCTGCAGGGAGTACGGGATGCCGGCGGTGGTCGGCACGGGGCGCGCGACGTCGCAGATCGCGACGGGGCAGCGGATCAAGGTGGACGGCTCGGCGGGCACGGTGACGATCCTCGAGTGAGCCACACGCGTCCACTCGATGAGCTGCGGCACGGGGACACCGGCGCGTTCGGCGGCAAGAGCGCCACGCTCGGCGAGCTCATCGCGGCCGGAATCCCCGTGCCGCCCGGCTTCGCCGTCTCGACCACAGCCTTCGAGACGTTCGTCGCGGAGGCCGGACTCGGCGGGATGATCGCGGCCGAGATCGCCAGGACCGGCTCCGGCGACGTCGACGCGGTCGGCGCCGCCTCGCAGGCGATCGGCCAGGCGATGCGCTCCGCTCCGGTTCCCGACACGGTCCGCGGCGAGATCGTCCGGCGCTACGCCGAGCTCGCCGCGGCCGCCGGCGTGGACGAGCCGCCGGTCGCCGTCCGCTCGAGCGCCCTCGGGGAGGACAGCCAGGACGCCACCTTCGCCGGCCAGCAGGAGACGTACCTCTGGGTGCGCGGCGCCGGCCACGTCTGCGACGCCGTCCGCGACTGCTGGGTGAGCCTGTACAGCGTGCCCGCGATCAGCTACCGCGCCCACGTCGGCAGCACGGAGGCGGCGATGGGCGTCACCATCCAGCTGATGGTGGACGCGGAGGTCTCCGGCGTGCTCTTCACGTGCAACCCCGTCACGGGCGACCCGAGCATGGTCGCCGTCAACGCGAGCTGGGGGCTCGGCCTCGCGGTCGTCGGCGGGGAGGTGACGCCGGACGACTTCCTCCTCAGCAAGGTCACCCGCGAGGTCGTCCGCGAGCACGTCCACGCGAAGGAGATCGAGTACGTGCCTGACCCGGGCGGCCGCGGCGCCGTCCGGGTCGACGTGCCGGAGACGCGCCGGCACGTGCCGTGCCTCGACGCGGCCGCGCTCGAGGCGCTCGTCGACGTCGGCCGGCGCGTCGAGTCGTACTTCGGCTCCCGCCAGGACGTCGAGTGGACGCTCGCGCGCGGGCGGAAGCTGCCCGAGAGCCTCTTCGTCGTCCAGTCGCGGCCGGTGACGGCGCTGCCGAAGCGCGAGGCGACGCCCGCGTCCGCGGCGATGGATCTCGTCATGAGCGCGTTCGGCGCCGCGCCGAAGAAGGACTGACCGTGGCTCTCGACGACGACGACGTCCGGGAGATCCTCCGGATCATCGACGAGTCCGACCTCGCCGAGCTGCGGATCGAGACGGAGGGCCTCTCGCTGCACGTGCTCCGCGGCGGCGCAGCGCCGCCGCCCGAGGCGCCCGCGCCGGTCGCCGCCGCTTCCGTCGAGCAGGACGGCGTCGCCATCGTCTCGCCGATGATCGGCACCTTCTACCGCGCGCCCGCGCCCGGGGCGCCGCCGTTCGTCGACGTCGGGGCGCGCGTCGAGCACGACACCATCGTCTGCATCATCGAGGTGATGAAGATGATGAACTCGGTGCCCGCCGGCGTGGCGGGCACGATCGCCGAGGTCCACGTCGAGAACGCGCAGGCGGTCGAGTACGGCCAGCCGCTCTTTCGCGTGGAGCCCGCGTGAGTCGTCGCGTCGAGATCGTCGACACGACGACGCGCGACGGCAACCAGAGCCTCTGGGGCGCCACCGGCCTCACTGCCCGCGACATCCTCGCGATCGCGCCGACGATCGAGCGGGTCGGGTTCCACGCGCTCGACTTCACGTCCAGCACGCACATGTCGGTGTCGGTCCGCTTCCACCGCGAGGACCCGTGGGAGCTGATCCGCCTCATGCGGGCGGCGCTGCCGGAGACGCCGCTCAACTTCATCACCACGGGGATGCGCTTCATCGCCTGGCAGCCGTGCGACGAGGACGTGATGCGCCTCGCCTTCCGCTGCGTCGTCCGCAACGGCATCCGCCGCTTCCAGTTCGCGGAGCCGGCGAACGACCCGGTCGCGCTGCGGCGCGTGGCGCGCGTCGCGCGCGAGGAGGGCGTCGAGGAGGTTGTCGTCGGGCTGACGTACTCGATCAGCCCGGTCCATACGCACGCGTACTACGCCGAGCGAATCGCCGCACTCGCCGACTGCGCGGACATCGACCGCTTCTACCTCAAGGACCCGGGCGGGCTGCTCACGACCGACGCGGTCCGCGAGCTCGCACCGCACTTCGTCGCCACCGGGCGGACCGTGGAGCTGCACAGCCACTGCACGATCGGGCTCGCGCCGCAGGTGTACATGGCGGGCCTCGACGCCGGCTTCCACGTGCTGCACACAGCGGTCGGGCCCGCCGGCAACGGCACGTCGCAGCCGACCGCCGAGTCGACGCTGCGGAACCTGAGCGCCGAGGGCTATGCGCACCGGCTCGACGTCGACGCGCTCGACCTCGTCTCCGACTACTTCCGCGCCCTCGTCCGCGAGAAGCGCCTGCCGCCGGGCGAGCCGCAGGAGTACGACGCCGCCTACTACCACCACCAGCTGCCAGGCGGCATGGTGACGACGACGCGTCGGATGCTGGAGGAGATCCGGCGGCCCGAGCTGTACGACGCCGTCCTCGAGGAGGTGACGCGCGTGCGCGAGGAGATGGGCTGGCCGATCCTCGTCACGCCCGTCTCCCAGCTCGTCGCCTACCAGGCGACGCGCAACGTCATCGACTCCGAGCGCTGGCTCAACGTGTCCGACGAGACCGTCCGCTACTTCCTCGGCCACTTCGGCGAGTTCGCGGCGCCGCCCGACCCGCGGATCGCCGAGCGCGTGCTCTCGCTGCCGAAGGTCGAGACGCTGCGGGACGCACAGCCGGTGAGCCTCGAGGGTGCGCGCGCCCGCTTCGGCGAGCGGCTCTCGGACGAGGAGCTGCTGCTGCGGCTGACGATGCCGGAGGAGCAGGTGGACGCGATGAAGGCGGCGCCGCCGATCGCCGAGCGGCCGGCGTCGCCTCGGCCCGCGCGTTCGCCGCTCGTCCGGCTGCTCCGCGAGGTCGAGCGGCGACCGGCGGTCTCGTACCTGCGCGTCCGGAAGGGCGACGACGTGGTGGTGTGGCGCCGTGCGTCTTGACCGCCTCGGCGGCTTCGTCTTCGACATCGACGGGACGCTCGTCCACCGCACGGGCCCCGGCGCGGTGCGCGCCATACCCGGCGCCGTCGAGGTGCTGGAGCGGATCGCCGCGTCCGGCCGGCCGTTTGCGGTGTTCACGAACGGGAGCCACGTGGAGCCGGACGCGTTCGCGCAGCAGCTCCGCTCGGCCGGGCTGCCGGTCGCGGACGGGCAGGTGCTGACGCCGCTCTGTTCCGTGCAGAGGTACCTCGGCCGCTTCCGCGGCGGAGCGAGCGTGCTCCCGTTCGCGACCGAGGAGGCGCGCGCGTACCTCGAACGAGCCGGCGTCCTGCTCGTCGACGGGCGGAACGGCGCCCGTGTCGACGCGGTCTTCGTCGCCCACTCCGACTGGACCGGCTTCGACGAGCTCGAGCGCGCGGCGCGTGCGGTCATCGCCGGGGCCCGCCTCCTGACCGGCAGCTACGTGGCGGCGTACGCAGGCGCGGACGGGCCCGTCCTCAGCCGCGGCGCGATGATCACCGCCGCGCTCGCGAAGGCGAGCGGCACGCGGCCGGTCGTCGTCGGCAAGCCGTCGCGCGCCGCCGTGGAGGAGATGGAGCAGAGGCTCGGCGTGCCGTCCGAGCGCATCGCCGTGATCGGCGACGACCTGTTGCTCGACGTCGCGCTCGGGCACATCGGCAACTCGCAGACGGTGCTCGTGCGGAGCGGCATCAGCGGCGCGCTCGACCTCGCCGGGGTGCCCGAGAGGCGCCGTCCACACGCCACGGTCGACACCGTGGCTGAGATACTCGACTGGCTGTGACGAGCGCGCGCGCAGTCGGCATCACCGAGCCCGGCGGAGTCGAGGTCCTGCGCGTGATCGAACGCGACGTGCCGGAGCCGCGCGACGGCGAGGTTCGCATCGCAGTCGCCGCAGCCGCCGTGCACCCGTCCGACGTCGCCTTCCGCACGCGCGGCATCGACGGCGTCCCGCCGCCGTGGGTGCCCGGCTGGGACGCAGGCGGGACGGTCGAGTCGGCCGGGCCCGGGGTCGAGGGCCTCGCCCCCGGCGACCGCGTCATGGCGGTTGCGCTCCCGCGCCGTCCGGAGGGCGGCGCGCAGAGCGAGCTCCTCGTCGTGCCCGCCGCATCGGTCGTTCCGGCACCGGAGGGCGCGTCGCTCGAGCAGGCGTCGACGCTGCCGATGAACGGGCTCACCGCCTTCGTCGGGCTCGAGCAGCTCGGCGTCGGCGCGGGCGACACGCTCGTCGTGACGGGCGGCGCCGGCCTGCTCGCGTCCTACGTCATACCGATCGCGAAGGAGCGAGGCGTCCGCGTGCTCGCCGACGCGAAGCCGGAGGACAAGGAGCTCGTGCGCAGCTTCGGCGCCGACGTCGTGCTGCCGCGCGGCGACGATCTCGTGGCTGCGATTCGCGCCGAGGTGCCGGAGGGCGCCGACGCCGTGTACGACACCGCGCTCCTGTACCGCGCGCTGTACCCCGCGATCCGCGAGGGCGGCGCGCTCGCGGTCGTCCGCGGCTGGGACGGCGAAGACGTCGAAGAGGGTGTGCACGTCCATGCCGTCTGGGTCGGCGACGTGGTCGAGCGGACGGACTGGCTGCATGCGTTGCGCGAGCTCGCCGGCCGCGGCGCGATCCAGCTGCGCGTCGCCGAGACGTTCCCGCCGGACCGCGCCGCGGACGCGCACCGGCTGATGGAAGACGGCGGGTTGCGCGGCCGCGCCGTGATCGTCTTCCGCTAGCGCTCTCTCTTGTACGCCTCGAGCCCGGGGCGAATCGACTTGTCGTCGAGGAACTGCGCCAGCCCCTGTTCGCGCCCGCGCTCGCGGTCGGCGAACTGGGATTGATCGAGCTTCGCGTACAGGTAGTCCTCCGCGGTGTCCCAGCTCATCGTCTGCGCATGCTTGACCCCGAGCTTCGCCGCGCCCAGGACGACCGGGTTCTTCTCGAGCAGCTCACGCGCGAGCGCCTCCACCTCGCCGCGCAGCTTCGCCAGCGGCGTGCTCCAGTTGACGAGCCGCATCTCGGCCGCTTTCCTGCCGTCGAAGGTGCGGCCGGTCATGACGTACAGGAGCGCCTCACGGAGGCCGACCGCCTCGACGAGCCCGCGGCTGACGAGGCTGCCGGGCGGGATGCCCCAGTTGATCTCCGAGAGCCCGAAGGTCGCCTCGTCGGCCGCGACGGCGAGGTCGCACGCCGTCAGCGGTGTGAACGCGCCGCCGAAGCACCAGCCGTTGACCATCGCGATCGTCGGCTTCGCGTACGTCCGCAACAGCCGCCACTGCCAGTGGTTGGCGTCGCGGCGGACGAGCCGCTGCACATGCTCCGGCTGGCCGTCGACCTCACGGAAGTACTCCTGCAGGTCCATGCCGGCAGAGAAGGACTCGCCCGCACCGGTGAGGACGAGCACGCCGCAGGCGTCGTCGGCGTCGAGCTCGAGCAGCACCTCGACCATCTCCGCGTTCAGGCGCGGGTTCATCGCGTTGCGCTTCTCGGGGCGGTTGAGGACGACCCACGCGATGCCGTCGTCGAGCTCGACCTCGACCGTCTCCCAGGCGCCGAGGGTCACATGCCCTCGACAGCGCGGCGGACGAGCACGCGCGCCAGGTGGGCGCGGTACTCGGCGCTGCCGGACACGTCGCTCGGCGGGTCGGTGCCCTCGGCGGCGCGCTCGGCCGCCTCCGCGGGCGACGCGCCGCCGGCGAGCGCCTCCTCGACGCCGCGCGCACGCAGCGGTGTCGCCCCCATGCTCGTCAGGCCGACCTGGACGCGGCCGTCGAGGCGTATCGCCGCGACGCCGACCGTCGCCCAGTCGTGCGAGCGGCGCACATGCTTCAGGTACGACCCCGTCGCGGACGGGACGCGGATCTCGGTCAGCACGTCCTGCGGCCCGAGAGCGGTCTCGAACATGCCCGAGAAGAACTCTCCGGCCGGAATCGTGCGTTCGCCGCCCGGACCGCGCGCGACGAAGTCCGCGTCGAGCGCGAGCAGGATCGTGGGCATGTCGGAGGCCGGGTCGCCGTGCGCGACCGAGCCGCCGATCGTGCCGCGGTGGCGCACCTGCGGATCGCCGACGAGCGCGGCCGCCCCGGCGAGCGGCGCGCAGCGCTCGGCGAGCACGGGATCGGACGCGATGTCGGCGTGGCGCGTGAGCGCGCCGATCGCGATCCGGTCTCCGTCGTCGCGGACGTAGCGGAGGCCTTCGAGCCGCCCGACGTCGACGAGCAGCGACGGCCGCGCGAAGCGCAGCCGCAGCAGCGGGATGAGCGAATGGCCGCCCGCGAGCAGCTTCGCGTCCGGGTCGCTGCCGAGCAGCTCGATCGCCTCGTCGACCGAGCCCGCGCGCCGGTACTCGAAGGGCGCCGGGATCACGCGCCGGCCTCGGCCGCCGCCTGAACGGCCTTGACGATGTTGTGGTAGCCGGTGCAACGGCAGAGGTTGCCCTCGAGCCCGTGCCGGATCTCCTCCTCGCTCGGGTTCGGGTTCTCGCGCAGCAGCGAGACGGTGGCCATGACGAAGCCGGGCGTGCAGTACCCGCACTGCAGCGCGTGCTGCTCGTGGAACGCCTGCTGGACGGGGTGCAGCTCGCCGTCCTCGCCCAGGCCTTCGATCGTCGTCACCTCGGCGCCGTCGGCCTGCACCGCGAGCACCGTGCACGACTTGACCGACTCGCCGTCGACGAGCACGGTGCACGCGCCGCACGAGGAGGTGTCGCAGCCGACGTTCGTTCCCGTCAGGCCGAGCTGGTCGCGCAGGAAGTACACGAGCAGCTGCCGCGGCTCCGCCTCGGCCTCGCGCCGCTCGCCGTTGACGGTGATCGAAACCTTCGTCACGCCTTCGCCGCCTGCAGCGCCCGCCAGACGTTCTCGCCGTTGACGGGCATCTCGACGTGACGCACGCCGAAGGGCGAGAGCGCATCCACGACCGCGCTCTGGACCGCCGGCGTCGCACCCATCGTGCCGGACTCGCCGATCCCCTTCGCGCCGAGCGGGTTGTTCGGCGTCGGCGTCTCCATCTCCACGAACTCCCAGGAGGGGAGATCGGCCGCGGACGGGAAGGCGTAGCCGACGAACGTGCTCGTCAGCGGCGTGCCGTCCTCGTCGTACGAGTACTCCTCGTACAGCGCCTGCGCCACACCGGTGGCGACGCCGCCGTGCACCTGGCCCTCGACGACGAGCGGGTTGATCATCGTGCCCGCGTCGTCGACCGCGACAAGCCGCAGGAGCTCGACCTTGCCCGTCTCCACATCCACCTCGACGACGGCGAGATGGGCGCCGAAGGGGAAGCTCGGCGGCGACATGAACTCGTGGGACGCCTTCAGCTCGCCGAGCCGGCCGTCGGCGGCGGCGCGCGCAGCGAGTTCGGCCCAGGTGGCCGGATCGAGATCGGGGTCGGCGTCGTCGAGGTACTCGGCTGCGAGCGCCTTCGCCTGCGCGACGACGAGATCGGCCGCGCCGCGCACGGCGCTGCCGCCGAGCTGCGTCGACTTCGACCCGTACGTGCCCGTGCCCTTGGGGATCTCCGCCGTGTCGCCCTTGTGCACGTCGATCTTCTCGATCGGAAGGCCGAGCCGGCTCGACACGATCTGCGCGAACGTCGTCTCGTGGCTCTGCCCGTGCACGCACGAGCCGGTGCGCACGATCGCGGTGCCCTCGCCGGTGATCTCGACCTCGCCGTACTCCGTCTCGGCGACCGGGTTCGAGATCTCGATGTACGCGGCGACGCCGATCCCGAGCTGGAGCGGCACGCCCTGCTCGCGCCGGTGCCGCTGCTCCTCGCGCAGCTCGACGTAGCCGGCCGCGTCGAGGACGAGGTCGAGTGCGCCCTCGTAGTCGCCCGAGTCGTACGTGGCGCCGGACGCCGTCTTGTACGGGAACGAGTCGCGCGGGATGAGGTTCCGACGGCGCACCTCGACGGGATCCATACCGAGCTCCGCGGCAAGCATGTCCATCGCGCGCTCGATCGTCTGCGTCGCCTCCGGGCGGCCGGCACCGCGGAACGAGGTGATCGGCGTCGTGTTCGTCACCACCGAGCGGCCCTCGACCTCGATGCGCGGGATCGCGTAGACGGCGCTCGACATGAGCCCCGTGAGGTTCGGCAGGAACGAGCCGAGCACCGGATAAGCGCCGCCGTCGGCGAGCATGTCGATCCGGTACGCGAGCACCTTTCCCTCGCGGGTCGCGCCGATGGTGAAGTCGAGCTGCATGCTGCGGCCGTGGTGGAGCGCGAGCATGCTCTCGGTGCGCGTCTCCGTCCAGCGCACCGGCCGGCCCAGCCTGCGCGCGACCCAGGCGAGCACGAGCTCGTCCGTGCTGAGCTGCTTCGCGCCGAAGCCGCCGCCGACGTCGGGGCTGACGACGCGAACCTGCGCCGGGTCCATCCCGAGCGTGCCGGCGATCCCGAAGCGGTCGTGGTGCGGCGTTTGCGACGGCGTCCAGACGGTGAGCAATCCGTCGCCGTCGAAGGTCGCGACGACCGAGCGCGGCTCGAGCGGGCAGGGCGCCATCCGCGGGCTGACGAGCGTCCCGGAGACGACGACGTCGCAGCCGTCGAAGAGCGCCTCGTCGTGCTCGGGCGAGCCGGAGCGGCCGGCGACGTTCGTGCCCGCCTCGGGGAAGAGGAGCACCTCGTCCTTCGCCGCCTCCGCCGTGGAGGCAACCACCGGCAGCGGGTCGTAGTCGACCATGACGAGCTCGGCCGCGTCCACGCCGGCCGCACGGCTCTTCGCGACGACGACGGCGACGATCTCGCCGACGAAGCGGACGCGCTCGCCCGCGATGAGCGGCCGGCCCATCTCCGGGTTGAGCCCGCGCAGGTGCGGCGGCGGTCCGAACTTGCCGACGTCGAGGTCGGCGGCGGTGAAGACGGCGACGACGTCCGGGGCGGCCGCCGCGGCCGACGTGTCTATCTCGTTCACGCGCGCGTGCGCGAGGAGCGAGCGCGCGAACGTCACGTGGAGCGCGTCCTCCTGCGGCATGTTCTCCACATAGGAGCCCTGGCCGCGCAGGAAGCGCGCGTCCTCCTTCCGCAGAACGCGGTTTCCGAGCACACTCACCGGCGCGAGCCTATCGCTGCAGTCCTTGCGCAGGCAAACGCTCGCCCGTCCCCCGGGGAGCCGCCGGGGCCGCCGCCCGCCGCGCGACCCCGAGCGTCGCGAGCGAGCCGGCTCCGAACAGCCCGATCATGAGGGCCATCGGGACGGCGCTCGTCTTGCCCGCGACGCCGACGAGCGGCGCGGTGGCAGCGCCGAAGAGGAACTGCATCGTCCCGAGCAGGGCCGAGGCGCTGCCGGCGGCGTGCGGATAGTCGGTCAGCGCGAGCGCGGTCGCGTTCGGCATGACGAAGCCGAGCGCCGCCACCGTCACGAACAGACAGGGCAGGACTCCGGCCAGGCCCACACCTCCCGCAAGGACGATTCCGACGAGGGCCGCGCCCGCCGCGGCCTGCGCGGCGACACCGGCGCGCAGCAGCCGCCACGAGCCGGCCCGGCCGACGAGCGCCCGGTTCAGCTGCGAGCAGGTGACGAGGCCGAGCGCGTTCACGCCGAAGACGCCCCCGTAGAGCTGCGGCGAGATCCCGTAGACGTCCTGGAGCACGAACGACGAGCCGGCGATGTATCCGAACATCGACGCGAACGACAGCCCCATGACGAGGGAGTACGCGAGGAAGAAGCGATCGCGCATGACCTCGAGGAATCCCGATGCGGTCGCACGGGCGCTCGTGCGGTGCTCCGCCGGCAGCGTCTCGGGCAGCCAGAGCACCGCGCCGGCGAGGATGGCCACGTCGACGAGGGCGAGGATCACGAAGAGCCCGCGCCACGAGGTGACCGCGAGCAGCTGGCCGCCCGCGACCGGCGCGAGAACGGGCACGACGCCGAGGACGAGCATGAGGATCGAGTACAGGCGCGCAGCCGCCGCGCCGGAGACGAGGTCGCGCACGACCGAGCGGGCGACGACGATCCCGGCCGCGCCGCTCAGGCCCTGGACGGCGCGGAGCGCGACGAGGACCCATATCGACGGTGCGGCGGCGCACGCGAGCGACGCGACGCAGTAGAGGACGAGCCCCGCGATGACCGGCGGGCGGCGGCCGAAGCGGTCGCTCAGCGGGCCGATCGCGAGCTGTCCGAGCGCGAGCCCGAGCACGCACCCGGTCAGAGTCGCCTGGCCGGCCGACGCGCTCGCGTGGAAGTCCCCGGTCAGCTTCGGCAGGCCCGGGAGGTAGAAGTCGACGGAGAGCGGCCCGAACGCGGACAGCGCCCCGAGGATCACGGTCAGCCGGAGCCGGTCGCGCACCGGTCGACCCGCGCCGCTACCGCGCGTTGTGGTCGCGACCGAGGAAGGCGTTCGCCCAGGCGCTCGTCCCCTGCAGGGCGCCGTCCTTGACGACGACGCCGCCGTCGAGCATGCCCTCCTCCTCGCCGTAGGCCTTGAGGCGCTCGTACGCCTGCGACCAGATGCACTCCGACTCGTACACCTCGCACAGGCCGTCGCGCGTGCCGCCGCACGGGCCGTTGCGCTGGTTCTTCGCACAGATCGACTCCGGGCAGACGTACGCGATGTCGGGGAGCGAGCAGTCGCCGCAGTCGCGGCAGTGGAACAGCGGGACCTTCGCCGCCTGCTCGACGAGGTGGAGCGTCCGCTCGAGCGTGCGCGGGCCCTTGCCGGCGGCGCGGTAGAGCGCGCGACCCGCCGGGAAGAGCGGCGCCTCCGGGTCGAAGACGGCCGCGTGCATCTTCCGGCTGAAGCGGTACTTCAGCGGAACGCGCAGGTCGGTGCGGCGGCGGCGCCTCGACTCGAGGTACGCGGGATTGACCTCGTCGCTCGAGAGCCCGGTCTCCTCGTCGGGGACGAAGTAGCTGAACTCGCCGGGCACCGGGAAGTGGATGTCCCGCGCGAACGCGCGCCAGTCGTCGGCGCCGTACGACGCGGCGAGGTCGAGGATCTCGCCGAAGCGCGCCGCCGGCATGTGGCCGCCGAGGTAGACGCCGTCGTAGCCGAGGCCGCGCGCGACCGCGACGTGCTTGGCGGCCAGCTCGAGGAAGAACGCGTCGCCCTTGTCGGGGCCCGCCGCGTAGCGCTCGACCTGCGCGAGCAGCTCGTCCGAGACGACCACGCCGGGGATGCGGCCGCGGTTGAACGCGCGGGCTGCGGTGCGGGTGAGGTGGTAGACGTTGGCGAGCGCGTACAGCGGCAGGCCGGCGCTGCGGATCCAGCGCACGAGCTCGTCGTCCTTCTGGACGTTGTAGCCGATCTGCTTGATGACGAAGCGCGCGCCGGCGCGCGCCTTCTTCGCGAGCTTGAGGTACTGCGGCATCACCTCGCGCTCGTGCAGCTTGTGGTTCGTGACGACGCAGCCGAGGAAGAAGTCGGTCGCCGCGAGCCGTTCGCCCGGCCGGTGCTCGTCCGCGAGGCCCTCGTTCATCGCCGCGAACAGCGACAGCAGCCCGACGGAGTCGACGTCGAACACCGGCGCGGCGAGCCCCGCGTGGCCCGTGACCGGATAGTCGCCCGAGAGCGCGAGCACGTTGTCGAAGCCGGCCGACGCGAGCTGCCAGCCGCGGCTCTCGAGCGCGTTCCGGTTCGAGTCCTTGCAGGCGAGGTGGATGATCACCTCCTGGCCGCGCGCGACCGCCTCGGTGCCGATCGTGTCCGGCGCCACCATCGCGTGGCCCCCGGGGTTGTCGGTGATCGAGAGGACGTCGATCCGCGGATCGGCGGCGAGCTCGCGCGCGAGCTCGAGCACGCCGCTGCCCGCGTCGAGCGGGCCGCGGCTCGTCACGAGCTCGGCGGCGACGACGAAGCCGCCGGGCCGAGCGAGCTGCTCGCGGAGCGTGCCGCTCAGACGGCTGCCTTGGTGCGCCAGCCCTCTGCGTACGTCGTCCGCGGCACCTCGGAGTACGGCACCGGGCTGACCGTCGCGCGGATCTCCACCTGCACGTGCGGCTCGACGACGGGCTTGGCCGAGCCGCCGTCCTCCTCGCCCCAGATCAGCGTGACCTCGTTGCCGAGCTCGACGTCGTTGTCGACGTAGCCGAGCGAGAGGTACGAGCGCTCGTTGTAGCTGTAGCCGGAGAAGGTCGAGACACCGACCATGTGGCCGCCGGCCATCAGGCGGTCGTGCGGCCACGTCGAGTAGTTCGAGAGCGGGATGTCGATGTACTTCGCGTGGTCGCCCTTCCGGAAAAGCGTCCCGATCGCCTTCGCGACGTCCTCGCCGTTCCACGCCAGCGTGACCTTCCGCCGCGTCGGCTCGCCCATCGCCTCGAGCGCCTCACGGCCGATGAAGTCGTGGTCGTACTTGACGAAGGAGCCGTAGCCGAGGTCCCACGGGGTCGTGTAGTAGTCCTCGATGTCGTCGGAGTAGAAGCTGCCGCCGAGCGAGCCGGTCGCCTCGTACCAGTCGCCGGGGAGCCACTCGCGATAGGCCTTCATCTTCTCGCCGGTGAACACGGCCGGCAGCGGGCAGGGGATCCAGCCCGACTCGAGCGTGTTCGTCGCGTACACGCGCGAGCCGACCTGGCGCAGGCCGAACTCCTTGCCGGCCTCGACGATCGCGCTCTTGACTGCGTCGCGGTCCTCCCACGGCCCGAACAGCTCGAGGCCCGGGGCGCCGGACATGCCGTGGTGGAGGGCACGCACCTTGCGACCGGCGATCGTGAGCCAGTCCATGTTGAAGAACTTGATCTCGGGGAGCGGCGCACCGGTCGCCTTCTCCAGCACCTTCAGCGCGGTCGGGCCCTGCACCTGGTAGCGGTAGAGCTTGCGGCCGCCGGACGGGTTGACGGCGGTGCGCTCGTCGCGCGCGCAGCGGACGTCGTAGCCGCCGGTCTCGGCGTGGTACTGCACCCAGTTGTGGACGGAGGGGCGGCCGACGAGCGAGACCTCGTTCTCCTCGAGGAAGAAGAGGATCGCGTCGCCGATGACGTAGCCGTCGTGGTTGACGGCGACGAACTGCTTCGCCTTGTTCACCGCCGCGTTCGCCATCGTGTTGACGCCGGTGTCCGAGAGCAGGCGGATGACGTCGGGGCCTTCGATGGAGAGATCGGTCATGTGGTGCGACTGGTCGAAGAGCGCGGCCGTCTCGAGCCACGCGACCTGCTCCTCGCGCCAGTTCGAGAACTCGCCGGGGACCGCGGGGTAGACGTAGGGGCCGATCTGCGAGTTGCGCGCCAGCTCGACGGGGCTCCCCGCCGCGGCGATCGCGTCCTCCAGGCTCCGTGCGCTCATCTCTGGACCAGCCTCCTTCGCATGTCGGTGACGACTCAGACGACCCTGCGCAGGAGCGGCGCTCCGTGGAGCCGCTCGAGCGCGACGTGATCCTCGAGCACGAGGTCGAGGTTGATCCGGGCGAGTCGCGCGTGCTCGCGCCCGATCTCCTCGGCGCGCGTCCCGTGACCGCTGCGGATCGCGTCGATGAGGACGCGGTGGTGGTGCTGCGCGACGACGAGGATCTCGCGCGAGCGCGGCAGCACCGCCTGCGAGGGCACGAGCGCGCCCGGCGAGGCGAACGGAAGGACGACGACGTTGGCGATGGCGCGCTCGAGCGTCGGGCTGCGCGCGAGCGCGACGAGGCCGGCGTGGTAGTCGTCGTTCAGCTCGACGTAGCGGACGAGCGACTCCGGCGAGAGATCCTCGAGCACGGCGTCGAGCTGCGCCGTCGCCTCCGCGAGCGGCTCGAGCTCCTCCGGCGAGCGCAGCCGCTCGGCGGCGAAGCGGGCGGCCGTGCCCTCGAGCACGCCGCGCAGCTCGATCGCGTCCGCGATGTCGTCCGGCGTGAACGAGCGGACGACGAAGCCGCCCCCGCGGAGCGGCTCCAGCAGGCCCTCGTGCGCGAGCGTCGCGAGCCCGATCCGGAGCGGGGTGCGGGAGACGCCGAGCCGCTCGGCGAGCGCCACCTCGGGCACGCGGTCGCCCGGCGCGAGCGCCCCGTCGAGGACGAGCTCGCGGACGCCGAGCGTTGCCTTGGCGGTCTGCGATCGCTTCGTCGCCTGGGAGCCGGCGCTCGCCATCGGGCCGAGCATACGCTGCAGGCCAGTTGTATGCAATTCGGCCTCGAACGGGCCTGAAGAGGGCGATCCACGGCGCGAGTGCATGCAGAACGGTGGGACCGGACCGACGTCGCCTGCGGCCGCGCAGCACGTCAGCCGCGCCTTCCGCGGCGCGTAGGGCTGCTCCCCGCGGGAGTACCGGCGCGGCGCGCGGCGGCTCGCCGCTCAACGCCGCCCGGCGTAGGCGGCGAACGCCTCGATCGCCGTCGGGTCGACGAGCGCGTCGCGGCTGACGACCTCCGCGACCGGCGTGCCGGTGAGGATCCGCTTCACCGGCAGCTCGAGCTTCTTGCCGGTCATGGTGCGCGGGATCGCCGGTACCGCGACGACGGCGTCGGGACGGTGCCGCGGCGAAAGGCCGTTGCGCAACGCGTCGGAGATGCGACCCGTCAGCACGTCGTCGAGCTCGAGACCCTCGCGCAGGACGACGAAGAGCAGCAGCTCGTCGGTTGCCTCGAGGTGGACGACCAGGCTGTCGAGCACCTCGTCGAACTCCTCGACGACGCCGTACAGCTCGCTCGTGCCGAGCCGGACGCCGCCGCGGTTGAGGGTCGCGTCGGAGCGGCCGGTGATGAGCGAGCTCCCCCGCTCCGTGAAGAGGACCCAGTCGCCGTGCCGCCAGACGCCGGGGTAGTGCTCGAAGTAGGCGGCGCGGAGGCGGGAGCCGTCTGGGTCGTTCCAGAACTTCACCGGCATCGACGGCATCGGCCGCCGGATCACGAGCTCGCCGAGCTCGCCGACGACCTCGTTGCCGTCGAGGTCGAAGGCGACCGCGTCGACGCCGAGGCACGGCGCCGACATCTCGCCGGCCCACACCGGCAGGAGCGGGTAGCCCTGGACGATCCCGGTGCAGACGTCGGTGCCGCCGCTGCCGACGTTGAGGAACATCTCCGAGCCGAACTGCTCGTACAGCCAGGCGTAGCCTTCGAGCGGCAGCGGCGAGCCGGCCTCGCAGACCGTCCGCACCGACGACAGGTCGAGATCGCGGCCCGGCGTCAGGCCGGCCTTTCGGCAAGCCATCGTGAAGGCCGGGCTGAGCCCGAAGAACGTCGAGCGCGTCTGCTCGACGAGCTTCCACTGGAACGACAGATCCGGATAACCGGGGTTGCCGTCGATCATCACGATCGAGGCGCGCGTGAGCAGCGCGGAGGCGAGCGCGTTCCACATCATCCAGGCCGTCGTCGTGAACCAGAAGAGCCTGTCGCCGGGGCCGAGGTCCCAGCTGAGCGCGTGGTTCTTGAGATGCTCGAGCAAGAGCCCGCCGTGGCCGTGGACGATCGCCTTCGGCAGGCCGGTGGTGCCGGAGGAGAACAGCACGCACAGCGGGTGCGCGAACGGGACGGGGTCGAACTCGAGCGGCCCCTCTTCGGCGACGAGGTCGTCCCAGGGCACCGCTGCCGGGAGCGGGTCGCCCGCGTAGCGGACGTCGACGACCGCGCGCAGCGACGGCAGCCCGGCGCGCACGGCGGCGACCTGCTCCTGCCGGTCGACGAGACGGTCGCCCCAGACGTAGCCGCCGACTGCGAGCAGGACCGACGGCTCGAGCTGCCCGAGCCGGTCGAGCACGCTGCGCGGCCCGAACTCCGGCGGGCACGTCGCCCAGACCGCGCCGAGGCTGGCGGTGGCGACGAAGGCGACGAGCGTCTCGGGGATGTTCGGCAGATAGGCGACGACACGGTCGCCGGGGCCGACGCCGAGGCGCTGCAGGCCGGCGCGGGCGCGGGCGACCTGCTCGCGGAGCTCGCGGAAGGTGAGCTCGAACGGCTCCCGCGACTGCGAGATCGCGACGACCGCGACCGTGTCGAGGTCCTCCTCGCGGCCGAGCATGTGCGCGGCGTAGCTCAGCCGCGCGCCCGGGAACCACTCGGCGCCGGGCATGCCGTCGAAGGCGAGGACCCGCTCGTACGGAGTCTCCGAGCGGATCTCGAAGAAGTCCCAGATCGCCGCCCAGAAGCCCTCGAGGTCGTCGACCGACCAGCGGTGGAGCTCGCCGTACTCGGCGAACGCAAGGCCGCGCTCGCGCTCGAGCCACGTGAGGAACCGCCCGGCGACCGAGCGCTCGCGCACGTCCGCGGGCGGCTCCCAGAGGACTTGTCCGAGCTCCGGAACGGCGCGCACGTCGCGCGATCGTAGTACGGATTGCGTGCAGGCAGTCGGGCGGGCGCCCGCGGTCCCGCGCGCACGCATCCCGGTGTCGGCAGCCGTGCCTGCAGCGTCCGTCGTCCCGCCCGAAAGGCGGGAGACGACGACGTTGAGAGCGCGCGCGCGGCCGCCGGTGTATACACGCACTCGTGGCACACCCGGAGGACCTGGGCGTGGTGGGGGCGGCGGAGCTGCCGGCGCGGCGCGCGACGGCGTCGCAGGCACGCCGGTGACCGCCTCGAGCCCTCCCGGCGTATCGCCGATCGGCACGCCCGCCGCGGACTTCGACCTGCTCGCATGGAGCGCGGCGCTCCAGAGCGAGCTCGGTACGGTCGTACCGTGATCGGTCTCGACTCCATCGTCGCGCTCGACGTGCACGTCCACGCCGAGCGCACACGGGACGGCCACGACCCGATGCCGCCGCATCTGCGCTCGGCCGCGAAGAGCTACTTCAAGAGCGACCAGCCCCTGCCGACCGTGGACGACCTCGCCGTGTACTACCGCGAGCGCAACATGGCCGCGGTCGTCTTCACGGTCGACTGGGAGTCGCGCAGCGGCATCCCGCCGATCCCCAACGAGGAGATCGCCGCGGCGGCACGCGAGAACGACGACGTCCTCATCGCGTTCGCGAGCGTCGACCCCGCCCGGCCCGACGCGGTCGAGCGGATCCGGAGCCTCGTCGCCGACCACGGCGTCAAGGGCTTCAAGTTCCATCCGAACCTGCAGGCGTTCTTCCCGAACGACGAGCGCGTCTACCCGCTGTACGAGGCGATCGCCGAGGCAGGGCTGCCGGCGCTCTTCCACACGGGCCACAGCGGCATCGGCACCGGCGTGCCGGGCGGCGGCGGGCTGAAGCTCAAGTACTCGAACCCGATGTGCCTCGACGACGTCGCCGCCGACTTCCCCGATCTGAAGATCGTGATGGCGCACCCGTCGTTCCCGTGGCAGGACGAGGCGATCTCCGTCTGCCTGCACAAGGAGAACGTCTGGATCGACCTCTCCGGCTGGTCGCCGAAGTACTTCCCGCCCCAGCTCGTGCAGTACGCAAACACGCAGCTGCGCGAGAAGGTGCTGTTCGGCTCCGACTTCCCGCTCATCACGCCCGACCGCTGGCTCGCCGACTTCGCCGAGGCGCCGTTCAAGGACGAGGTGCGCCCGCTCGTGCTCAAGGAGAACGCAGCTTCGCTGCTCGGGCTGAGCTGACGGCGATCGTCCCTCCGTGCGCAGCGTTGGAAGAGCCGACGTTGATCCGGGACGGGGTGCGCGCGGAATCTCGTGTTCTCGAGTGGCGCGCGCGCCGCATGCGTTTCCCGCCGACTGAGCCGCACTAGTCTTCGGACGATGAGCAGCAGCGAGCGGAGCGACTTCATCCGCGAGATCGTCGCCGCGGACCTCCGCGAGGGCAGGGTCTCGGAGGTCGTGACCCGGTTCCCGCCCGAGCCGAACGGCTACCTCCACATCGGCCATCCGAAGTCGATCGCGCTCAACTTCGGGATCGCCGAGGAGTTCGGCGGGCGGTGCCACCTGCGCTTCGACGACACCAACCCGATCAAGGAGGAGCAGGAGTTCATCGACGCGATCCAGCGGGACATCCGCTGGCTCGGCTTCGACTGGGGCGAGCATCTCTACTACGCATCCGACTACTTCCAGCAGCTGTACGACTGGGCCGTCGCCCTGATCGAAGCCGGCAAGGCGTACGTCGACGATCTCTCCGCCGACGAGATCCGCGAGCATCGCGGCACGTTCACCGAGCCCGGCACGAACAGCCCGTGGCGCGACCGCTCGATCGAGGAGAATCTCGCGCTGTTCGCGCGCATGCGCGCAGGCGAGTTCCCGGACGGCGCCAAAGTGCTCAGGGCGAGGATCGACATGGCCTCGCCCAACATCAACCTGCGCGACCCGGTCCTCTACCGGATCCTGCACGCGACGCACCCGCGCACCGGCGATGCGTGGTGCATCTATCCGCTCTACGACTTCGCCCACGGCCAGTCGGACGCGATCGAGGGCATCACCCACTCCATCTGCACGCTCGAGTTCGAGGACCACCGCCCGCTGTACGACTGGCTGCTCGAGAACCTGCCGGTGCCCTCGCGCCCGCACCAGTACGAGTTCTCCCGCCTCAACCTCACGTACACGGTGCTCTCGAAGCGCTTCCTCGCGCAGCTCGTGAGCGGCGGCTACGTGCGCGGCTGGGACGACCCCCGGATGCCCACGGTCTCGGCCCTGCGGCGGCGCGGCTTCCCGCCCGAGGGGGTGCGCAGCTTCCTCGCCGCCGTCGGCGTGGGAGGCAAGGGCCAGGGCGCCGCCGAGATCGAGCTGCTCGAGCACGAGGTCAGGGACGTGCTCAACCGGACGGCTCCACGACGCTTCGCCGTCCTGCGGCCGCTCAAGCTCGTGATCGAGAACTACCCCGACGGGCAGGTCGAGGAGATGGAGGCGGTGAACAACCCGGAGGATCCCTCCGCGGGGACGCGTTCGGTGCCGTTCGCGCGCGAGCTCTGGATCGAGCGCGACGACTTCATGGAGGACCCGCCGAGCAAGTTCTTCCGCCTCGCGCCGGGCCGTGAGGTGCGTCTTCGGTACGCCTACTTCGTGACGTGCACGGGTGTCGTGAAGGACGCGGCCGGCGAGATCGTCGAGCTCCGCTGCACCTACGACCCGGAGACGCGCGGCGGCGACGCCCCGGACGGACGCCGCCCCAAGGCGACGCTGCACTGGCTCTCGTCCGCGCACGCCGTGCCGGCGGAAGTCCGCCTGTACGACCGCCTCTTCAGCCGGCCCGACCCGGGCGCCGACGGCGATCTCTTCGCCGACATCAACCCCGACTCGGAGTCGGTGCTCGACGACTGCCTGGTGGAGGCGGCGCTCGCCGAGCTGCCGGTCGGCGAGACGGTGCAGTTCGAGCGCCTCGGATACTTCTGCCCGGACCCGGACTCGTCGCCCGGGCGGCTCGTCTTCAACCGCACGCTCGGCCTCAAGGACGCGTGGGCCAAGCTTCAGCGCTAGGCGAAGAAGCGGCGCGCATCTCGTCGATCTGCTCGTCGGCGGTCTCGCCCGCGAAGAGCGGGCGCGCGCCACTTCGTGCGCTGCATCGCACTCGAGCTCCCCGACGATGGCATCACGGTGAACGCCCGGACCGACCAGGACCGATGATTTCTCTCGCCGGGCGCCGTCGAAGGAGACATGGTCGGCTATAGCGCTTCGATCTCGCTCGACGGCTTCACCGCGGGCCCCGACCAGTGCCTGGACAACCCGCTCGGAGCCGGAGGCACGCGGTTGCACGGCTGGATACGGGAGCTCGCAGTCTGGCGACAGGCAGCAGGGCTGGACGGCGGCATCGAGTCGCCGAGCGCCGGCGTGCTCACGCGGGCCCGTGCGAACCTCGGCGCGTACGTGATGGGGCGCAACATGTTCGGAGGCGGCCCAGGGCCGTGGACCGACGAGCCGTGGAACGGCTGGTGGGGTGACAACCCACCGTTTCACCTGCCCGTCTTCGTCGTCACGCATCACGCGCGTCCACCGCTCGAGTGCGACGGGGGGACGACGTTCACGTTCGTCACCGACGGCGTCGAGGCCGCGGTTTCGCGAGCATGTGAGGCGGCGGAAGGCCGCGACGTGATGATCGCCGGCGGCTCGACCGTCGCGCGCCAGTGTCTCGCGGCCGGCCTCGTCGGCGAGCTCCGGCTCGATCTCGTGCCGGTCTTGCTCGGCGACGGCGTTCGGCTCTTCGCCGATGCGGATGCGTCCGTCGGCCTCGAGCAGGTCTCCGTCGTCGAAGGTCGCGGAGTCACGCACCTCGCCTACCGGGTGTCTCCGCGATGACGTACGGCTTCGAGTTTCTCGACGGCTGCTGGAACATCCGCAATAGGAAGCTCGTCGATCTGCTCGACCCGACATGCGACGAGTGGGTCGAGTTCGAGGCCGACGGCGAGGATCGGCCGATCCTGCGCGGGCTCGGCAACAGGGGCCGGTTCTCGACGGAGGCGCTGCCGCCATCGGGGCGCCCCTTCGAAGGCTTCACGCTTCGACTGTTCGATCCCGAGCGGGACGTGTGGCGCATCTGGTGGGCGTCCACCGCGCAGCCGGGCCGTCTCGATCCTCCCGTCGAAGGCCGGTTCGACCCCGACGACGGTATCGGACGGTTCTCGTGCGACGACGTCGTCGGCGGCATCGCAGTGAGGGTGCGGTTCGAGTGGTTTCCGGATCGAGACGCCCCCGAGTGGAGGCAGTCGTTCTCCTACGACGGCGGCGCCGCCTGGCGCACGAACTGGATCATGGAGTTGACGAGACGGTGACCGGCGTCGCCTTCGTTCAGGCTGCTGCGCCTACCGGCTAGGCGACGTCGCGGCGTGCGGCGAGGGCGGTGGCGGCGATCGCGAACGCGATCGTCCACGCGAGCAGGACGGCGCCGCCCGCTGCTGCGGGGAGCAGGTGCTTGCTCGTGAGCCCGATGAAGGCGTCCCCGGCGTGGGCGGGCGCGAAGCGGCCGACGGACGGGACGAAGGCGAAGAGCAGGTTTTCCGCGACGAAGCCCCAGGCGAGGAGGCCGATGATCGCTCCGACCTGGTTGCGGGCGGTCATGCCGATGCCGACTCCGAGCGCGCCCCAGAGCGCGACGTTGGCGAGCGTGCCCACGACGAGCAGCGTCGTCTGGCTGCCGTTGAGGGCGTAGTCGATGCCGCGGCCGGCGAGGCAGGCGTAGCCGATCGCGAAGCCGAGTCCTTCGCCGACGATCCCGAACACGATTCCGGCGAGCACGCCGGCGGCGAGCTTGGCGTCGATCACGCGCGATCGGCGCGGGGTGAAGAGGAACGTGGGGCGGATCGTTCCGTGGCGGTACTCGCTCGTCACGAGCATGATCCCGGCGAGCGCCGAGAAGACGCCGGCGAGGCTTCCGACGCTCAGCAACCCGCGTTGATCCTCTGTACTAGTGAGGCTCGGCGCTTTCGTCAGGAGTCCGGAGAGCAACGAGAAGAGCAGGATCAGCGCGACCATCCCGAGCACGATCCCGAGGGTGGTGCGGGTCGTGCGGATCTTCAGCAGCTCGGCTTTGACCTGTGCGATCACGGTTGCGGCTCCGCGGTGAGCTCGAGGAAGATGTCTTCGAGCGACGATTCTTCGGCGACGAGCTCGTGAATCGGCACTCCGGCTGCGAACGCGAGATCGCCGACTTTCTCGCTGCTCACCCCGTACACGAGCAGTCCTTGTTCGTTCACGGCCGTCACCTCGATCTCTTCACGCTGCAGCGCCTGTTGCAGCTGCGATCGTCCCGGGGTGCGGACCCGCACCGCCCCGCCGACACGGACCGTCAGCTGTTCCAGCGAGGTTTCGACGACGAGCCTGCCGCGGTTGATGATCAGTACCTGGTCGACGGTCTGCGCGACCTCCGCGAGCACGTGGCTCGAGATCAGCACTGTCTTCTTGTCTGCTGCGAAGGCGCGCAGGAAGTCGCGCAGCCAGCGCACACCCTCGGGATCGAGCCCGTTCGCCGGTTCGTCGAGGATCAGCAGCTCGGGGTCGCCGAGCAAGGCGGCCGCGAGCCCCAGCCGCTGCCGCATTCCGAGCGAATAGCCCTTGACGCGCCGGTGAGCTGCGCCGTCGAGCTCGACCAAGTGCAGCACCTCGTCCACACGCGAGTCCGGCAGCCGAACTGCGCGGCTCAACGTCCGCAGGTGATCGCGGCCGGAGCGGCCCGGATGGAAGTCGGTTGCCTCGAGCACGGCCCCAACGCGCAACGCTGCTTCGTCGAGCTTGGCGTAGTCGCTGCCGAAGATCGATGCGCTGCCGCTGCTCGGCTTGGCGAGTCCGAGCAGCATCCGCAGCGTCGTTGTCTTGCCGGCGCCGTTCGGGCCGAGGAAGCCCGTGATCGTCCCAGCCTCCAACGCAAATGAGAGATCCGTGACCGCTGAGACCTCACCAAAGCGCTTGGTCAATGACTCGGCGTTGACGACCGCCGTCATCCGCGTGACTGACCGTTGAACGGGACCGCGTTGGGCGTGATGGAGTCCAATCGGCGCCGAACCTCTGAGGTGTTCACGCCGAGGGCGCCCAGCAGCACCGCCGCAGGATCCGGTGGTTGGAGAGTAAGGAGCTGAGCCAGCACCTGCGCGGCCGTAACCTGGGTCTTCCGGCGATTCGGCTTGACCGCTTCCTCAAGCACTTTCTTTGCCGCGGGCGTCATGCGGAGGCGATCTTTTCTCATGACGTCTCTGATCCTCGGCTTCTTCGGCACGGCGCGCATCGCCAGTGGGGGAGCGTCAGTGCCGGACACCATGCCCAGTGCACGTAGGGCCTCCTGATCGAGCGACTCAAGGGCCTGGCGAGCTTGCTGCAGGGTCACGCCCAACACGACTTCGATCGACGGATCCTCGAACAAGCCGAGCAAGACGTGATCGGTGCCAGTTCGGCGATCGCCTCGGCGGCGAGCCTCCTCACTGGCCCGCATAAAGATGGTCCACGGGTGAAGCACCCCTGGACCTGCGGATTCGGTGGTCATAGGGACTCCTTGTTGTACTTGGTGTGCACCGACTGGCGGGTGACGCCCAAAGCGTCTCCAATCTGCTGCCAGGACCAGCCCTTTTTTCGGGCCGACGCGACGTGGTTCGCCTCGACCCTCTCAGCCAGGCGATGTAGCGCCGACGAGGCACGAAGTCCAATTGCCGGGTCATCCGACGAGAGATTCACGCCGAGCTCTTCGACATCCATGAGTGTCAGTTTAGACTGACATGCCGTCTTGTCAACCTAAACTGACACGGCGTCGGTTGCGTCCGCTCTGCTCCATAAAGGCTCCACGAGCACACGGTCGATCGGCGGTCGACCGCATCCCTGAAGAACTCGCCGCGGCAGGACGATCGAGGCCGACGCCGAGAACCGCGGTCGTGTTCGGCGGTGGCGGCCCCCGGTACCAGAAGCCCATGTGGCCGCCCTAGGCGGCGGGCACGCCGAACACCAACGCCGCGATCGCCACCGAACCCCAGGCAAAACGCCGAGGGACGATCTGCACATCGCCAGCCGCACCCGCTACAACCGCGGCGGTCACCAGATCCCTACGTCCTCTTTGTCTTTGCCGCCATCCAACGATGGCAAAGAACGATTCCGAGGGCGATCAGAACGACGCGCGCAAGCAATAGCCGCCAATTACTCGGTGCGGTGACGGCGAGCAAGCCCCGCACCGGAGAAACATGACCCCAGCCGCGAGCGGCAGGCTCCGCGGCGCCAAAGCTCCATGGCTCCATACCCTCAGTACGCGGCTGAACCTGCAAGTCCGCCTGATCGCAAAAGCCCGTGCGCGGCGCTTTTGCAGAGCCCTCTGACGGACTCGAACCGTCGACCCCCTCCTTACCATGCGCTCCGGACCCGTTGCCGTGGGTTGTCACCGGTTGCGGATCGGCTTGTTTGCGAAGCTCTCCCATTTGCGACCGGTTGCCACCGGTTGCGCCCGCCGGGCTCCATAAATGCTCCATCGCGTAATGGCGTCCGCGAGCACGAGAGAACTGCGTGAAGCTCGTCGATCCCAATTGGCGCGAGCACCTCGGCTGTGTGCTGGCGGTAGCGTCTTTCGCGGATGGAGAGCATTAGCGTTGAGCACGAGGACGGGACGGTCGACACGACGCAATGTGCGCCTGTCGACGTGGTGCTCGACGGTGCGCGGCTCGAGCAGTTGTATTGGGATGCGGTTCGACGTGCGACGCTCGGCCTGGTGCGGTTCTCGGGAAGTGCCGTTCGGTTGCTGGGTGTTTGGCCGGTCTTCCTGCGTTTCGGTCCGCTCGTGGGCGGGCGTCGTGTGATTCTTGGTGGGTTGATGGCACGCCGGCCGGGCGGAACGATCGCCTGGCGGGCCAACGGCGTGTATGCGGCCGTCGAGGTCGAGGGTTTCGCTCCGTTGCTGCGTGGGCCGTTGTGGCGGCTCGAGCTTGTGTCCCACGATCTGGTCGGTAGGCGATTCCTGGCATTGGTCGCGCGCAACGGGCGGGCGCAGTGAGGGTCGCGGTCGTCGGGGCGACCGGCACGATCGGGCGTCCGCTCGTGCGGGCGCTCGCGTTCGATCATGAGGTTGTCGGCGTGGCGCGAAGGCCCGTTGCGAGCGCCGAGGACGGGGTCGAGTGGATTGCCGCAGATGCGACGGATCCCACCGCGATGCGCAGCGCGCTCGCTGGGGCCGAGGTCGTCTACCACCTTGTGCACTCTCTCGGCAGCGGCGACTTCGAGGCGCGGGATCGCGCTGCCGCAACCGCGGTCGCGGCCGGCGCGGCGGAGGGCGGCGCGGCGCAGATCGTCTATCTCGGCGGGCTCGGCGAAGCGGCTGATCTCTCGCCGCATCTGCGCAGCAGGGCCGAGACGGCGGCGATTCTCAAGGCCGGCCCGGTTCCTGTGACGACGCTGCAGGCCGCGATGATCGTCGGCGCCGGGAGCGTGGCGTTCGAGACGATTCTCGCGCTGGTGGACCGGCTTCCCGTGATGATCTGCCCGCGGTGGGTATCGGTCGAGACGCAGCCCGTTGCGGCGAGCGACGTGCTCGCCGTCCTCGTCGGCGTGTGCGGCAACGAGGTCGCCTACGACCAGACCTTCGATGTCGGTGGCCCCGACGTGATGACGTACCGGACGATGATGGAACGGGTCGCACGCGTGCGCGGTAGGCATCCGCTTCTGATCGAGGTCCCGTTCTTGACGCCGCGGCTCTCGTCGCTGTGGCTGTACCTCGTCACACCGGCGAGCGTGACGGTTGCGCGTCCCCTCGTCGAAGGACTTCGCGTCCCGACCGTCGCACACGACGATCGAATCTGGGACATCGTCGGGGTCCCACGCACAACCTTTGACGACGCGATCCGCTCGGCGCTCAGCGCAGGCGAGCGCAGCTGACCGGCTGGGCTCCAGCGCGCCTTATGAAGCCCTCTGACGGACTCGAACCGTCGGCTAAGGGGCGTCATCGCGTCTCGTCGTCACGACAGACGGTGAGTCGTCGCGACCATGAACTTCTGCACGCGTGCGTGGCGCGGTGTCAGGGTGGTCTGACATTGAGTTCGGGACTGACGCCAGAGCGGTAGATTCCGCAGGGTGCAACAGAGCGTCAGTCTTGTGACTCTGGGTGTTGGCGACTACGCCCGGGCAAAGGCGTTTTACGAGGGGATGGGATGGTCAACCGCGTGGGAGGACCAAGAAACGACCTTCTTCGAGGCGAACGGGGTGATCCTCGTCCTGTGGAGTCGTGAGAAGCTCGCCGCGGATACGGGGGTCAGTGACGAGGGCGCTCATTGGAGCGGGATCACACTGGCGCACAATGTCCGTTCGCGCGATGCAGTGCACGAGGTGATCGAACTGGCCCGGAAGAACGGAGCGTCGGTCACGCGCGAGCCCGCCGAAACGTTCTACGGCGGCTTCGCCGGTGTCTTTCGAGACCTCGACGGGCACGCGTGGGAGATCGCGCACAACCCAGGTTTCGGCCTGAACGACGACGGCAGCGTACGCCTGCCTCTCACAGACGGCTAGCCCAACGACAAAATGGTCGCCTGGGCGACCATCGTTTCCCTTGAGCAGCACAGATGGCTCAGTTGAGCAAAAAGAGCTGGAGAGACCGGTCGAGGGTATGTGCGCACGCCTGCGCGTGCTTGGTGCGGTGGCGCGATGGCTGACATTGAGTTCAGCAAGGCACCCTGAGCGGACTTGAACGTGGGCTACAGGCGTGCGGCTATTGGTCGCTAACGACGTACGCGCGTACAGGGAAGGTCGCTCCACCAACCCACGCGATCGGCACTGCATGGAGGCGCCCGCGATTGGACTCGACCGCGCCGAGGTTGGTCATGTGCTCGCATATTGGGATGCCAGCGCCCAGCAGTGTCGTGTGCGCCGGTCGAGACTTGTCGGCGATGTCGTCGATGTTCAATGAGTCGATCCCGACGAACGCCGCCCCGGCCTCGACGAGCGCCTCGCACGCGTCGGCGGTCAGGTACGGGTTGCCGCCGAAATACCTGTCCGTACCCCAATGGCGTGAGAAGTCGGTGCGAACAAGTAGCGCCTTGCCGCGCACGTCGCCGATGGGTAGGTCGCTGGAGCCAATCGCGCCCGCGGCACCGGTCGCATCAGCGACCACAACAGGCAGGTCGGCTACGCGTTCGAGCGGCAAGCCAGCAAGGTCCAACCCATTCCGAAACCGGTGCCGAGGCGAATCGACATACGTACCAGTGTTGCCACACAGGTGGAGAGACGCGATCAGGAACTCCGACTTCCCCTCGTACACGGAAGCGTCGTAGTTGTTGATGACCTCGACCACCGGAGTCGGCAGAGGCCGATAGGTTTCCATGCCCTCGACCACCTGGTGGCTCACATCAATGAAGCGTCCCATAGCGGTCGCCGGCAATGCTAGTGGCGCGGCCCTGGCGAGGCGAGCCTGGCCTGCGCCAGCGTCCGCGAATGACGCCAGAGCGGAGTCCGCCGATGGCGACTCGTTGCCGCTGCCGGTCAGACCGCTCGAACCTCGGCGAGCCGCACCGTCATCCCTTCACGGTCGGGGTGTCGCAACAGCTCGGTCTCCCACGAGAGGTCGGCGTCGCTGCGGTCGCCGAGCCGACCGACGGCGAGCTGCCCGTTGACCCGCACGCTCCACACCTCGTTGACGCCAACTCCGCCAGTGAGCGGTTCGATAGGGGCAACGTCGTCAACCCACTGATCGAGTGCCTCCCATCCCAGAGCCACATCTTCGCGGAGGTCACGAAGCGTTCGACGGCTGCTCAGCGAGTGACAGCACCAGTCCAGGTTTGCCGGAAAGGGCCTCCTGCGCCCGAGCTCCTCGATCGGGTAGCGCGAGGGCATTGGGAGCCCGATGATCAACGACTGCTGCCGGGCTAGAAGACGGCCCGCTGCGCGAGCGCTCCGGAATGACCCCTGAGAGTTGAGACAGCGGACTCGGTGCGTGGGAGGTGCTCAAACATGCAAAGTGGGGCGGTAGGTGAGCTCTTGGATGTTGCCGTCGAGCGTTCGACTCTCGATCAGCTCGAGGTCGAAGTCGGCGGCACCCTGGAAGATCGCATCCGAGCCGTTCTGGCCGGTGATCACAGGGAATATGGTCACCTGGACACGGTCGACCAGGCCGGCGGCCATCAGCGCCCGATTCATCGACAGGCTCCCGTGCGAGCGCAACGGCACCTCGGACTCCTCCTTGAGCCGGGCGACGATATCGACCGCGTCACCGCTCATCACGGTCCCGTCCACCCAGTCAAGGGGTCCTTCCAGCGTGGTCGACACTACGATCGCCGGCAGGTTCACCATCCGGGTCACCCACGGATCCCTCACCCCGGACTCCTCGGTACTCGAGGCCAGCATCTGTGCGAAGAGCCGATATGTATTCGCCCCGAAGACCATCCGCTGCTCCTCGCCGTACAAGGCAAGGCGGTGGTCGAGCAGCTCAGGGCCCTGCTTGCCCCAGTAGCCGCCCCAGTCGCCGCCGCTGGCCGAGCCGAAGCCATCGAGGCTGGAGAAGACGTCAAAGGTGTAGGTAGCGGTCATGGCGCTCTCCTCGAGTGAGTTGATCGGTCGTGGATACAGACTGGAACCCACGGCGAGACTCATCGCGGTTTGACGCGGGGAGTCCGGTCGCGACCAGGCAGTCACACCGCGGAGCGGCAAGAACGGCCTAGCTAGGCGAAAAGAGTCGGCGCCGCGAGCCCACTGAGAGAGGAGCTGCGCCGCGATCGGGGGCCTTCTTCGCAGCCACGGCCGGCGCGGTCAGGCGCAGTGACCGCTGACGAGCAGGTAGCCGCGGCTGCCGAGAGGGCTGCTCGCCGCATCATCGAAGCCGGCCGCACGCGCCAAGGCGGTGAGCTCAGCGCTGCGATAGATGCGAACGTGGCTTCGATCGACCCGTCGGAGCACGCGGTCGGCGATGCGCACGAGGGCGAGGTCAGCATCCGGCTCGGCGATGGCGAGGCGACCGCCGGGTACGAGCACGCGCGCCATCTCCCTGAGCGCCTGATCGGCGTCTGGGTAATGGTGGAACGACGACGAGCACATGACCGCCGTGAACGTCTCCTCCGGGAAGGGGAGGTGCTCGCTGTCACCGACCACGAACTCGACATTTCCGAGGTCGGCCGCGAGTTCTCGCGCCCGCTCGATCATCGCCGTGGAGATGTCGACGCCGACGGCCCGCTGCGCCGTTCGCGCCGCAGCGCGAACCGCAGCACCCGTCCCGCAGCCAACATCGAGGAATCGGTCATCGGCGTCCAGCGCCATCGCAGCAAGGGCAGCTGTTTGCGGGCCAGCGTTCGCGCGAGACCGTCGGTCACGTTCATAGCGGCGCGCCCATCGATCAAAACGTCTCCGCGCGACCGCCTTGGAATCGCTCATGTTGCCCCAGGCTACTCGCAGCTCGGGTGGCGAATCGACATCGAACCGGCCTCTCGTCGACATCTGCCCTCTGCAGCGTGCGCTCTCGTCGTCCCCGGATATCGACGGGCTCCACAACTCTGACGCACCGTAAGTTGTTGCGGACAGGCGAGTAAGGGTGACCAACTCCAGGTGTCTTGTGTTGCCGGCATAGACACCACATGAGAAAATGACCACGTGGAGCATCGGGAAGCACACGATCAGTCCGCGGAAGCTCGCCCGGCGCGAACTTTGCTGCTGAACTTCGTCTATTACAACGCGGTCGGCCACACGGCCGAGGCTCTCAAGTACGCCAAAGGCTTCGCCGAAGCAAACGCGGGCCTCGACGTCTACCTGGCTCATCGCGCCGACGCGCCGATCGAACTCGCTGAAGGATGCGATTGGATCCGAGGGACCTATCCCGTTGAGATGGGCGAGTTCCGCGAAGAGCAGTCGGGCCCCGCGCGGTCATTGACTGCCATACCACGCGACTGGGACTGGCTGATCGAGAACAATCTGATCGACATCGAGACGGGCGACGCCCGCTCGATTGGCCGCACGACCGAGCAGGAGATCGGTAGTGAGGAGGCCCCCATGCTCAACTACCTCCGGGCCGGAAGAGCGTATTTCACCGCCCGATGCGGCTCCGGAACGCTCTATCCGAAGCTCGACCTGCCCAGTGGCCTCAACTACACACCGAACGCGACGGTGCGGATCGAAGTCCCGGCGTCCGCCGTGGCCGATGCCGTCTTTGCTGGTGACGAGACCGGAGGTCTGGCGCTCGGGGTCATGCTTGGCGGCTCAGCGGGCTACAGCCACTACCCGTCAGTTCGAACCTGGACAAAGATTCTGCAGGCCCTCGAAGAGTCAAGCCCGTCCTGCCGCCTGTATCTCACCGGTGTGACGCGGTCGCGTGACGGACGGACATCCAGCACATACACCCAGTCGAATATCAACACCATCTTGAGGGGATTGAGCAATGCCACAGCCGTCTATGACGTTGGGCTTTGGGATCAGCTCGCCGTGATCGAACGGTGCGACGCCTTCATCTCGCCTCATACCGGATTCGCCTTCCTCGCCCTGTGTGTCGGCACCCCCTGGGTTGCGATCTCTGGTGGCGACTGGGCCGAGTACTTCTTCAACGATGTGCCGTTCTACTCAGTCCTCCCCGATAACCCTGAATATCCCTACGAGGGCACGCTCGACAAGTACCGACAGTGGACGAAGATCCCCTGCATGGAGCCGCAGAAACTCGAGGCCAAGATTCCGGAGATTGTCGACGCCGTTCGGTTCGTGGCATCCCCTGATTGCACGTTCGACGCCGCCGTGGAACGCCATGAACGGAACATTGCTCGTGCGAACGTTCGCCGTGTGGCAATCCCCATTCAATCCAGCTTCTGAGAAGCAGAGATGAAACAGAGGATTAGAGACGCGATCGCTCAGCTGCCGGACCTCGTTACACGCCCGATCTTGATCCAACCGCTCCAAACATCGAGATCGGGGCCGCGATCGATCGGTGCGGATTCTCGGCCCGCTGGCGACTGACCTTGCCGAATGGAGGGCGGCGTCTGGCGACGTTGATGAGAGCTCGCTGGTCTTCCCGAACACGTGCGGCGAACTTTGGAGCGACTCGGTGTATCGCAACTGGCGGAAGCGGACGTATGGGCCGGCGGTGGCAGCTATCGGACGCGCGGGAAGCGCGCCGTACGACTTGCGGCACTCGTTCGCCTCGCTACTGATTCACGAGGGGACTTCGGTTGTCGACGTTGCGCGACAGCTTGGGAGCGCACTGAGCGTCACGCTCGACACCTACGCGCACGTGTTCGATGAGCGTGCCCCTCCGGGGCGGCGGGACGCGGGAGCGTCGATCGAGGCGGCGCGGAGGGGGTTCGATGTACGCGCCGAGTACGCAGACACCCTCCCATCCGGAGGAGAGGAAGGGGCCGAAGCCCCTTCTGGAACGGAAGCCCTCTGACGGACTCGAACCGTCGACCCCCTCCTTACCATAGAGGTGGTCTACCAACTGAGCTAAGAGGGCTGGTGCGAAGTCCAGTGTATCCGGGTCGAGTCGAGATCCCTGAAAGTGCCTGCAGCGCGGCGATTCAGGCGTAGAGACGGCGGCCGAGACAGGCAAGGTCGTCGTAGCGGTGCGCACCTCGTATCCGATTTTCAACGGGTTCTGGCAGGCCGTGACGGCTCGTCACCTTCCCATTACCTACCCACACACGAAAGCAGCAGCGTCGGCACGTGAAGTCCGATCGAAGCGGCGTGAGTCGGAAGCTCGAAGAGCCGACCGCGGTGAAGTGATTCGCTTGCGCGCTAGAGCGCGTCCAGTGTCCGCGTGCGCCCGGCATCAAGATCGGCGAGCCCGGCAGCGATACGGTCGGCGGCACCGGGAATCTGGTCGAGCAATGTGGAAATCGTCTCAGGCTCCGGTTCAACCGCGTCGGGCGCCGACACGAGCAGCAGACTACAAAGCGTCTCCGGCGAAACATGCAGGCGTCCAGCGAGTCGGCTGAGAATCGCGGCGTGCTCGTCGTCGAGCTGAACATCGACCTGGTGCGCTGCCACAGCAACATTCTGACGTCTGCCCCCGTTGGTGAGTGGCGTATCGGCCGAGGTGGCTTCGTCGTAGGCTGAGCGAAGGGCCTGGAGGCGGCGCCCTCCGCCGGAAGGGCGTGTCAGGAAGAGAAGACCGGGATGACCTCGTGCGGCTCACGGTCGGGCTTGACATCTGCGCGGCGCTTCTCGTCGGTGAGGAAGCGAGAGGTGTACAGCAGCGGTTCTGTCACCCATAGCTCGTCGCCGGTGTCGATGGCCTCGATGCAGTACCAGGCATCGGACATGTCCGCCATTGCGTCGCCGATGGCGAACTCCCCCTCTGCCTTGACCGTGACCTCGTCCACACCGGGCGCGAGGTATGCGAGGCCCTTGTACGCGATCCGGTCGCCGTAGTTGATCGCTTCGGGGAACCAGGGCGGCAGCAGCTCCTGGAGGGTCTCGAAGTCACCGTGGTCGTCGTCGAGGGTGTAGGCGACCACGGTGCAGTCGATGCCGACGCTCCAGATCAGCCACATCCACTTATAGGCCTCGAACCGTTTCGCATCGAGCTCGGATTCGCGGATGAAGGTGATGACCGCATCGAGGTGGTTGCCCTCGTGCCAGACGATGTTCGTGCCGATCCCGGCGGCATCTATCTGTTGTTCCACCGGGTCGGTCGATGGATGGGCGGCGATGAGGCGGTCGGTGACGAAGCGACGGCGGGCATCGTCGCCCATGAACAGCTGTTCATCGAGATCGGCAAAGCTGCGGCCCTT
Source organism: uncultured Actinomycetes bacterium (assembly GCA_963753295.1). GTDB lineage: Bacteria > Actinomycetota > Thermoleophilia > Gaiellales > Gaiellaceae > Palsa-739. The sequence goes on from CAVWBZ010000005.1 coordinate 97,627, forward strand.
CATGGTTCGCCTCCGTTCTAGTCGCGTCCGGCGCACTCGCGGCCGGTGATCCCTGCGAACGTAGAGCCTCTGTCCGTAACGGCGAGCGGTTTTTGCGTGGAGCCTGGTGCGAGCGGGAGGAGCCCGGACGGCGCCCTGGTCGGACCACCCGAGGACGAGCTCCCTACCGCCGCCCAGCCGCGCGCCAAGCTCTGAATAGGCATGCAGTCGCCCGCGACGCCCGACAGTCAGCCCGCCCCGCCTGTGCGACCGGCGGAGGGTTCCGAAGCGTCAAGTCTGAGCGCGTAGTCGGAACGAAGGCGGCCTGGCTCGCACGGAGCGTGGATTCACGGGCTGAAGATCGAGATTCTCCGTGCGCCAGTGTGTTCTTACCTGGCAGGCATAGAAATGCCGAGCCGGTAGCACCTTCGTCCGCCTCGCCAACCAACCTGACTGGGCCGAAGCCTTCCTCGGATCGCTCGGCGGGGCCTCAACCTCGGGCGCCCCGTACTCGGCGAAGCGAGCCTATGCCCGTAGCCCACCGCGCGCTAGGGCCGTCGTGACGAAAAACCCCGCTCTTTGCGATGGTGGTGCCAGCCCCGGCGTTCGCTCCCCCGCTTGGGGCTCTTGACGAACTCTCAGCGTGGGCTCACACCGCTCTCACGCTGAGCAGCGAGGCTTCTGACATGACGACGACAGACACCCAGCCGTACATCGAGCGCCTCCTCACACAGATCCGCCTCCGCGTCGGCGAAATGGAGCGCCTGCGCGCAGGCGGTGTCCGCGGCCCCGCCCTCTCAGAGCGCGAACAGGAACTCGTGCGGGTTCGCGGCCAGCTCGCCCAAGCCGTGTCCCACCGAAGCCCCCGAGCCGCCTCGAAGGCCGCGCATGCCGCGTAAGAGGTACAGCGGACGAAGCGATCGTGGCGCGGCCTAGCCCTTGTACAGGCTGGCGGCTGGGACAACCATGCTCACCCAGACGTCGGTGCAAGCTGGAAGCCACCAGCCGAGGCTCTTGAACCATGTAGAGAGCAGCGTGCTCTGGGTTCCGCCTGGCGCGGTAACGCGGAGGTAGTGGTAGACGGGGCAGGTGGCCCCCGGCGGTTGGTTGGGGGGAATGTCGCTGACGGTGAAGACCGCCTCGGCGCGCTCGCCTGATCGGATGACGACGACCGGCACGCCTTCTGCGGGCGGGTCCGGTCCGAACATGGTCGAGCGCCGCCGCTCGGCGGGGACCGCCCTTCCGCTCGCGGTGATGCCGACGACCGTCGGCCAGCCGCTCAGGCGACAGGTTGTCGTGGAGGTGTTGCGGAAGGCGAGGTAGCCGCCAGCGGTGCCGAGCGCAGCGCCGACGTGGCGGGCGGCGATCCTGAGCTGCGCGCTCGCGCACATCGAAACATCGGCCGCACTGCACGCCCCCTGTGACCGGCAGAAAGCATCGGGAAGGCGGGCCTCGATCGGTGAGACGGTGATGGAGCGGCCTGGGTCGCTGCCGGGGCAGTAGTCGAGGATCGGATACTGCGGCAGCCGAACGCTGCGACTCGTTCCGCTGTCGGGGAGGGTGATGCGTAGCGTGTGGGCGCGTCGGTCGGTGCGACACAGCGAGGCGTTCTTGTTGAAGGCGAAGACCGCCCTACCGCCGACCTGCACCGCCACCCGCGCCGGTTGCGCGGCGGTGATCATCTGGTCGCCGCCATGCGCGTAGACGAACGGAATGCGGCGGCCAGCAGCATCTAGCAACGCGATCGTCGGATAGCCATCGAGCACGCATGCTTCCGAGCCGACGTTCTTCAGCAGAACGGTCGCTGTGTGCTGCTCGGTCTTCTCGGATACCAGCGGGCCGATCGCCACCCGCATCTGGTCGAGCCCGCACCTGCCGACGGCTGTGCGAGGCATCGCGCTCGCGGAAACAGCAGCGGCGAGCACAAGCACGGCGGCACCGCACGTCGCGACGACACGGACCGCGGCCCTCGTCACTGCTAGCGAGGGGAGCATTGCGTCGGCGAGTTCCAGCGTTGCAGGGTCGTCCAGGTCTTGCCCGCGTCGGTGGTGCGCACAAGCCTCACCGTGCAGCCGCGCAGCAGGACGAACCCGAGCTTGTCGGTGAGCAGATCGGCGGACTGCGCGGCGATCGTGTCGGGCTTGGTGATATGCGATGGCGTCCAGGTATGGCCGCCGCCGTTCGTGATGAGCATGTAGCCGCGGTCTTGCAGCAGCCACCCGTGCCCGTCGGAGAGGAAGGTCGCGCCCATCGGATAGCCGAAGCCAGGGATGTTCCCGAGTTGCAGTTTCGGCTCGGGCGGCGCGATCGGATGGGTGCGGGCCTCTAGCTGCCAGTGCGTGCCGCCGTCTCTGGTCTCCCACACCTCCTTGCCCTGGTACCCCGCGGTCGCCTGTGTGGCGCAGACGGCCCAGCCACTCGTCGTCGACGCGAAGGACAGCGCGGCAACCTGCCCGTAGTCCGGCGGCGGGCACGGGTTCACCCGCGGCGTCCACGACAGGCCGCCGTCGCGCGTCTCTTGTATCGGCGGCGGCCGCCGCAGGATTGCTTTGAGCGTGAAGCCGATCCGCCACCCGTGCGTGGGCGTCACAAAGCTGACGATCACAGGCCGCATCGCTGCGTGCCGCCAGTGCAGGCCCGCGTCGGTGCTCTCGATCATGACGTCGCTCGTCACCGCATAGACGACGCGCGTGCCCCTGACCGGGTAGAGGCTGATGCCGCGCGGCCCCCGATAGACGACTCGCCAGTGCGCACCGCCGTCACCTGTGACCAGGATGCGTCCCTGGCAGCCGTCCGGCTTCTGGCACTTCCAGTCATCCTCGCCGAGCACGCCGTGCCGCTCATCCAGGAACGCGACCGAGACCGGCTGGAAGCGCGGGTAGGTGTAGCCGTCGGCGGCAGACGCCGCAGAGAGCGAGGACGCAACGACCGCGAAGGCGACGACGAGCCGGGTCAGTAGATGTGCCCCCAGATGACGCAGCTCTGACGGACGCGACCGACGGGCGAAGCGGTGCTGGGAGAGGCTGCGCGCCGTCTCAGAAGGCACCGCACGTCCCGTCTTGATCTCGATGATGCGACTCGTTGGCGGTACCGGGTCGTGCTCTGCGTTATCAACGAAGACGAGGTTGCTCGACGATCGCCACCAGTCGGCACCGGCGCGTTGCAGCGGTCGATACGCGGCTCTGACCTGCGCGAGAGTGCTCCCGAGCGTGATCCCTTTCGCGGTTGCGATCCTCGGGGATACAACCTTCGGCGGAGGCGGCCGGTGGGCATACGTCTTCGGCGGCCAGCCGTCTCGGAGGTAGCGGTACCCGGAGAACTCGCCGAGCCGGAACTCGGCGTACAGCTCACCCCAGGCGACCTCGGTGTATCGCGGACCGCACCCCGAGTTCACAAACCGCGCCGACGGGCTTCCGAACAGGTCGCTCAGTTCGGACACCGCCGTCGCCTTCGGCAGCCCGAACCGAACCGTTCCGATCCCGTCCGCTTGCAGAGCAGGCGCGCGACCAGTTGCCGCACTCCCACCCGCGGACACCGTCGCCGCGCCAGCGACAACGGCCACAAGAAGCGACGTTGCCCGGAGCACGCGGCTTGTGGTGCGGCACCTGCCGAGCAGTCGCGTCATCCCAGTACGGTGCAGCGCCAGGCGCCGTAGGCGCGAAAGAAACGGCGATGCCCGAGAAGACGGCCGTGAGGTGGCCGCCGAGTGTCGTGCCGTGCGCGGTCGTGACGGTCACGGTGCCTGTTGGGTCGTGGAAAACCGTCGTGGGTCCGGGTGTTCCGAACTCGCCGATTGCAGTCACGGTCGCAGGGCCGAGCGTCTGCCCGCCGGTGTGGTAGCTGCCGATGCCGCGGTAGCGCGGCAGACTTGATCTCGACTACAAATGCAGTGCCCATGCGTTCGGTGAACTCGCGGCTGCGGAACGTGAGCCCGCCAGCCGCGGTCTTCGTGCATGTGTCGCCGTCGCTGCCTGGGATCGGCCTGTGCTCGGGCGAGGTTGTGAACGAACCGACTAGGCCGATGTAGCTGTAAGGGCGGGGCAGGCATTCGATCCCGGCCGGGCGTTCAAGATGCAGCCGCCCGTATCCCAGCGGAACGGTCTCCTGCGCGATTGACACCGCGCCGTAGCGGTAGTTGAGCACGAGCGAACTCGCGCTTGCGGTCGTCGACGCCTTCGCCTTCGCGCAGGAGACGAGCTGGTAGTTGAGCTTGACCGCAGCCTGCGCGTGTGGCGGCAGCGTGAGCGGTTTCGTCGAGGTCGGCCTGATTGCAGGCGGCGGGCAGAGTCCACGACTCGTGCAGGGCATGTGGCGGGAGAACCCGGCGCGCGTCTGCCGCACAAGGCTGTCGAGCGGCTCCGGCGTTCGCGCACCAATGAGCGTGACCGGTTTGGCCGAGTTATTGCGAACGATGAGCGCAACCCAGAACGTACCCCGGTTGATGAAACGGATGGTGCTCCCGGAGGGGCCGCCGCCCGCCATCGGATAGCCGCCGAGCTTGACCCGCCGAGAAGCGTGAGCGGTCCCGGCGTCGATGCTGCCGCACTATCAGCGGCCGCCAGAGCGGCGATGACCGCGACTACCAGCGCGACCCGGGCGGTCACGGTCGAGAGGCTACGACACACGTGTACGGAAACCATGCGAAGCGCGTACGGAAACGGGGCCTACCGGCGCAGACACGCTGCCAGGGACGGGGAGGAGCCGCGGCTTCGCAGAAGCGAAGACCGTCAGCCATCCGAACCAGGTGCGTTCGTCGGTCGAAGCTCACCCGGATCACGCGTCCACGGGGCAGCGACGCGTTGTTGGGGGCGCTGCACGACTCGCAGACAATGACACGGTCGAACATCGACATGATCACGACCTCCTCGCCCGGATACGGAACGCGATAGGTGTGTGCCGGACGCGCGTCGCCGAACACCCTGTCGAGCATCTGCCGCTCGGCGTTAGCGAGCCAGCGCGGCGGCGAACTCGACCGCGGCGACGCGTACACGGAACCGGCTGACACGGCGGCGGCAAGCCCGACACAAAGCAAGCTGAGGGTCAGCCGTGCGCTCACCGAACCATCCGCTCCAGCCTGGCGATCAACCGCGCCCCGGCGGGCGTGGTCGCCGCAGTCCGCGCGGGCGGATGCGCGCCGGTGACCGTCTGGCAGCCGCGCAGCCCGACACGGACGACGGCAGCGGCGCCGTCCGAATACGCAAACGTGGCGAGGATCGCGCTCCCGTCGTCGAACGGGCAGGCGATCCTGGCCTTCTCGCGCGGAAGCCGATCGAGCGACGTCGTGATCGAGGCGATCTCCGACCGGTCGGTCAGCCGCCGAGAACGAACGCAGCCGCAGCGCGGTCGCCGCCGGGTTCAGGCCGCGATACCGGCACATAGCAGCACCCCGATCGCGCCCGGACGGACAAGCGGACGCTGTGCGCCAGCCGGAGCCACGACGCCAGGCTCGCGCAGCGCGCAGGCGCGGAGACGCGGCCGCAGCGGCATGGCTCGCCGCTGCCAGCACAGCGGACGCAGCCAGTGCCCCAGCGAGCACAGGGGTGGGCCGTTCATCTCGAATGCCCCCTGACGACACCGCCCCCAGGATCGTCACAGACGCGCCTCCAACAGCCCGCCGCTCGATCGTCGGCGAGCCAGCTCGGGCAGCGCCCGTGAACGAACCTGTATGTGCTCTTCGATCTCCCCGTGCGCACCGCGGCCGCGGTTCTCAAACCAGACCGTCACCGCGCCCTTCCCGAGCACGACCTTGTCGCCGCCGAACCTCGCCAACAGCCGGAGGCGGCCGCCGCCGAGCCGGTAGATGTAGGTCGTCGCGCCGGACTACGGCGTCGCCCACAGCATGAACGCCGCCTCCGCATGTCTCCCGTCGCTGAACCGGCCGCCCCGCACCCAGGCGAGCTCGTTCCCGCACCCTGCACCGTCCACTCGCCGGTCGGCCGTGACACGAACCGGCAAACGTGCTGTCTCGACGAGCGCGATCGGCCAGTTTCTCACCCTGAAGCCCGCACCAGCCGCTGCCCGTGCGATCGAGGTAGACAACAAACCAGTCGCTGCCGCTTCGCGCCCAGCCGACAACCCGGCCGTGAACGGCATCAACGACGTTGAGCTGAAGGGTTGCGGCCGACGCGGCACCGACTCCAACGAAAGAGCAGCGATCGTGGCGATCACGACTAACGCTCGAAGTGTGCTCCGCGTGCTCATGGTTGCCAGCGTTCGGTAGCTGCCGGCCGTCCACGGCGGTCAAAGGCCCGTGACCGTCACGATGTCGCGGATCGACCAGTGGACAAGCGCCAGCACGTATCCGCGCACCGGCGTGAGCAGGACGCGGGCTTCCGTCCTTCATCGTGACGCCGCCACCGGCACCCGTGCGATCGCCGAGCCCGTCTCCCCAGAGATCGCGACTCCGCCTCGCTCGACGAACGCGCTCATCTGCATGTGACGCGCCGACGCATGGCCTGAGCAGTCGACGGACCCTCCACCATTTCCGTACTTGTTGGGCTGGAAGCGGACGCCGAAGCAGACCCCGCCGCTCGCCGACGGTGCGGTCATCAGCACGCCCG
>CAVWBZ010000006.1:0-39165 GCA_963753295.1 uncultured Actinomycetes bacterium
GCCCGTGCGGCGCACGCGGAGATCCGGGCGCCTCGTGCACGTGCACCACGCAGCGGCTCGCCGCCTACCGCGCGAAGCTGTCGCGTGCGCTGCTCGACCGCTTCGACCTCGTCGTCGCGGTGCCGCGGCCGCGTGCGGCGGAGCTCGCCGCGGGGCCGTCGGAGCACTCGGCGGCGGTCGCCGGACGCGTCGCATCTGCGCGTGAGCTGCTCGCGAACCTGCCGCTTCGCCGCACGCCGGACGCGGATGCGCTCCTCACGCGCGCCGTCGACCGGCTACCGCTGTCCGGGCGCGGCCGTGCGCGCGTTGCCCGGGTCGCGCGTGTCGTCGCCGCGCTCGCCGGCATGGAGGAGGTGCAGGCGGAGCACATCGCCGAAGCGCTCGCGTACCGCTCGCCGCAGGAGCTCGCGGCGTGAACGAGCTCGCGCTCGCGGTGTTCGCCTCGGAGACCGGAGCGCACCTGCTGCGCCCGCCGGCGACGGCAGCGTGGGGGAGGCACCTGCGCGGCTTCGACGCGAACGCGTACGAGCGTGCGCTGCTCGCGCGCGGCCTGCGGTTCACGTGCGAGCTGCCGCCGCTCCTCCGCTCGATCCACGACCCGCCCGTCGGGCTCTTCGTCCGCGGCGCCGCGCCCGTCGAGCTGCTCGCGCGGCCCGCGGTCGCCATCGTCGGCGCGCGTGCGTGCTCGGGCTACGGCGCGTCGGTCGCGCGCAGCCTCGCGCGCGCGCTCGCGGCGGAGGGTCTCGTCGTCGTCAGCGGCCTGGCGCGCGGCGTCGACGGCGAAGCGCACCGCGGCGCGCTCGAGGCCGGCGGCGCGACCGTCGCGGTGCTCGGCTGCGGCGTCGACCGCAACTACCCCGCCGCCCACGCCGAGCTCGCGCGCCGCGTCGCGGAGACGGGGCTCGTCGTGTCCGAGTACGCGCCGGGCGTCGAACCGGCGCCGTGGCGATTCCCGGCGCGCAACCGCATCGTCGCCGGCCTGTGCGCCGCGACGGTCGTCGTCGAGGCGCGCGAGCGGAGCGGCGCGCTCATCACCGCCGACCTCGCGCTCGAAGAGGGGAGAGAGGTGTTCGCCGTTCCGGGCGAGATCACGTCCGCGCTCTCCGCGGGGACGAACGGCCTGCTGAAGCTCGGCGCCGCGCCGCTCACGTCCGCCGCCGACGTCCTCTCGTGCTTCGGGATCGAGACGGCGGCCCCCACCGCCGCCGCCGATCCGCTCCTCGACCTGCTGCCCGCGACCGCCGACGAGCTCGTACGACGGACGGGACGGCCGGCCGCCGAGGTCGCCGCCGCGCTCGTCGCCCTCGAGCTCGACGGCCGCGCACTCGTGTGCGACGGCGTGTACCGTCGCACCTCGTGAACGTCGAGGAAGCGCCGCTCGAGGAGACCGAATCCGGGCTCGTGCCCACCGGCGACGGCTGGTTCGTCGTCAACGCCCGCGACGCGCGCTGGACGGGCGGGGAGCCGTTCGGCGCGCAGTGCGCGTTCGAAGGGCCGTGGCCGGCGGCGGCGTTCCACCAGCTCGGGATCAAGCTCTCCGTGCTCGAGCCGGGCCAGCCGAACTGCCTCTACCACCGGGAGGCGCAGCAGGAGGACTTCCTCGTCCTCGCGGGCGAGTGCCTGCTGCTCGTCGAGGGGCAGGAGCGGCCCCTGCGCGCCTGGGACTTCTTCCACTGTCCGCCGAACACCGACCACGTCTTCGTCGGCGCCGGCGACGGCCCGTGCGTCATCCTCATGGCGGGCGCGCGCCTCGCCGACGAAGGGCTGTTCTTCCCCGAGCACGACACTGCGTCCGGCGACGAGGCGTACGCGGACGGCTTCCCCGGACGCGAGCCGGGCCGGCCCGAGTCGTGGGACGCGCTCCCGTGGCACTGAGGCATCATGACATCAGCTAGCTGATGCTATGATGCGCACGTGCGCACGACGGTAACGCTCGACCCCGATGTAGAGGCTCTCGTGAAGCGGCTCATGCGCGAGCGCGACCTCTCCTTCAAGGAGGCCCTGAACACCGCCGTCCGCGCCGGGCTGCGGCCTGCGGCCGAGCCGTTCGCGACGCCGACGTACGACATGGGCGAGCCCGTCGTCGACCTGACGAACGCCTTGCGCCTGGCGGGCGAGCTCGAAGACGAGGAGATCGCGCGGCGACTTGCAGCGCGGAGGTGACGTGCGCGTCGTCGATGCGAACGTTCTTCTCTATGCCGTCAATCCTGCTGCCGCGCTTCACGCGCGGGCGCGAGACTGGCTGGACGGAGCGCTCAGCAGCGGCGACGCCGTCGGGTTCGCATGGCTCGTCGTTCTCGCCTTTCTCCGCGTCGGGACGAACCCGGCACTGTTCCCGCGCCCGTTGACCGTCGACGAGGGAGTCGGGATCGTCGACCTCTGGCTTGCGCAACCCGCCGCCGTCATCGTCAACCCGACGTCTCGGCATCTGGGCCTCGTGCACGGCCTGCTCTCGGAGACAGGGTCGGCCGCGAACCTCGTCAACGACGCGCACCTCGCCGCTCTCGCCCTCGAGCACGGCGCCGAGATCGTGTCCTTCGATCGAGACTTCCAACGATTCCCGGGCGTGCGCTCGTCGGTGCCGTGAATCCCTACTGGCTCGAAGATCCCGTCCCCGACCGTGCGGCGCACCGTCACGGCCGTGTCGACGTCGCCATCGTCGGGGCCGGCATCACCGGCTGCAGCGCCGCGCTGCGCCTCGCCGAGGCCGGGCTCAGCGTGCGCGTGCACGACAAGCGCGGCGTCGCGGAGGGCGCGAGCGGCCGCAACGGCGGCTTCGCGCTGAGCGGCGGCGCGTCGCGCTACGACGTCGCCCGCGAGACGTACGGCGGCGAGCAGGCGCTCGACCTCTGGCGCTGGACGGAGGGGACGCTCGACCGCATGGAGGCGCTCGCCGGCGACGCGCTCACGCGGCCGGGCAGCTACCGGCTCGCCGCCGACGAGGAGGAGCGCGAGCAGATCCGGGAGGAGTACGAGGCGCTCCACGAGGACGGGATCGCCGCCGAGTGGATCGACGAGTTCCCGCGCTTCCACGGCGCGATCTCCCACCCCGGCGACGGCTCCATCCAGCCGGCGCGGTTCGTGCGGCGCCTCGCCGCCCGCGCGGCGGCCGCCGGCGCGGAGCTCCGCGAGCACGACGAGGTGGAGGACGTCGCGGCGCTCGACGCCGGGCAGGTGATCGTCGCCACGGACGGCTACGGGCACGGGCTCCTGCCCGAGCTCGCCGACGCGCTCTGGCCCGTGCGCGGGCAGGTCGTCGTCAGCGAGCCGCTCGACCGCGTCCTCTACGACCGCCCGCACTACGCGCGGCAGGGCTTCGACTACTGGCAGCAGCTTCCCGACCGCCGGCTTCTCCTCGGCGGCTTCCGCGACGTCTCGATCATGGACGAGATGACCGACGTCGAGGAGACGACGCCGACGATCCAGGCGTCGCTCGAGCGCTTCCTCGCCGAGCTGTCCGCGGGCGAGGCGCGCATCAGCCACCGCTGGGCCGGGATCTTCGCGCTGACGCAGGACATGATCCCGCTCGTCGGCCCCGTTCCCGGCCGCGAGGGCGTGTGGATCGCGGCCGGCTACTCCGGGCACGGCAACGTCATGGGCTTCGGTTGCGGCGCGCTCGTCGCCGACGCGATCCTCGGCGAGCGCGCGCCGCTCCTCGAGCTGTTCGATCCCGCGCGCTTCGCCTAGGCGAGGTCTCCGACGAGATAACGCTCGATCGTCGGCGCGACCGCCGCCGCGACCTCGCGCGCGGGCGTCGACGCGAGCGGCTCGAGCCCGACGACGTAACGCGCCATGACGAGCCCGACGATCTGCGAGCCGACGAGGTTCGCGCGCAGCTGCGCATCGTCGCTGCCGAGACGCTGGGCGAGCGGCTCGAACACCTCGCGCGTGAGGAACTCGCGCATCATGCGCGCCACGTCGGGCTCGCTCGCGGCAGCGCGTACGACGCCGGTCAACCGAAGGTGCACCTCGGGCTCCTCGAGCAGCTCTGTGAGGACGCCGGCGATGCGGTCTGTCAGCCCTTCGCGCCCGCCGGCGAGGATCGCCGGGACGACCTCGGCGGGGTTGATCGGCAGTCCGACGACGGCGACGAACAATTGCTGCTTCGAGCCGAAGAAGTGCGCGATGAGCTTCTGGTCGACGCCGGCGGCCGCGGCGATCGACCGGAGCGAGGCGCGGTCGTAGCCGACGGCTGCGAACCGCTGCTCCGCGGCCGCGGCGATCGCCTCGCGCGTGCCGCTCACGCCGGGCCGGCGTCCTCCTCTTGACGGGCGGCCGCCGGTCGAATATTCTGCGTGCGATGAATTCATCAATTGAAGAATTGCACGGCCCGGCGATCCGCGTCAAGGGCCTCCACGTCGTCCGCGGCGGGACGGTCGTCCTTCCCGACCTCTCGTGCGAGGTTCCGAGCGGCGCGGTCACCGGGCTACTCGGGCCGAGCGGCAGCGGCAAGTCGACGCTCCTCCGCGCGATCGTCGGCGTGCAGCGCGTCGCCGGCGGCACGATCGAGGTGCTCGGCCTGCCGGCCGGGTCGCCGCAGCTGCGCGCGCGCGTCGGCTACATGACACAGGCGCCGTCCGTGTACGGCGACCTCACGCTCCGCGAGAACCTTCGCTTCTTCGCGCGCGTGCTCGGTGCACCGGCAACGGCGGTGGCGAAGGCGATCGCCGACGTCTCGCTCACCGACTTCGCCGACCGCGTCGTCAACCGCATGTCCGGTGGCCAGCGCACCCGCGTCTCGCTCGCGGCCGCGCTCATCGGCGAGCCCGAGCTGCTCGTGCTCGACGAGCCGACGGTCGGTCTCGACCCGCTCCTCCGCCGCGACCTCTGGGAGCTCTTCCACGGGCTCGCGGCCGCCGGCAAGACGCTGCTCGTCTCGAGCCACGTCATGGACGAAGCCGACCGCTGCGACACGCTGCTCCTGCTCCGCGACGGCAAGCTGCTCGCGCAGGACACGCCGGCCGCGATTCGCGCGCAGACCGGCGCGGACCAGCTCGACGAGGCGTTTCTCCGGCTGGTGGAGCGGTGAGGACGTTCGCCGTCGCCGCGCGCGTCCTCGCGCAGCTTCGTCGCGATCCGCGCACGATCGCGCTCATCGTCGGCGTGCCGATGCTGCTCGAGACGCTGCTGAAGGAGATCTTCGCCGACCGGCCGGAAGTCTTCCAGCACGTCGGCGCGCCGCTCCTCGGGCTGTTCCCGTTCGTGACGATGTTCCTCGTCACGTCGATCACGATGCTGCGCGAGCGCACGACCGGCACGCTCGAGCGGCTCATGGCGTCGCCGCTGCGCAAGCTCGACCTGCTCGCCGGGTACGGGCTCGCGTTCGCCGTCGTCGCGATGCTGCAGGCGGCCGCCGTGTCCGCGCTCGCATTCGGCGCGCTCGGCCTCGAGGTATCCGGGCCGAAGGAGATCGTGACGATCCTCGCGGTCGCGAACGCCGTTCTCGGCACGGCGCTCGGCCTGTTCGTGAGCGCGTTCGCGCAGACCGAGTTCCAGGCGGTCCAGTTCATGCCGGCGATGGTCTTCCCGCAGATGCTCCTCTGCGGCCTCCTCGTCGACCGAGGCTCGATGGCGACCTGGCTACGCTGGATCTCGGATGCCCTGCCGCTCACGTACGCCTACGACGCGCTCGCGCACACGGCCACCGATACCTTCGACGGGCGCTTCACGGTCGACGTGGCCGTCGTCGCGGGCTGCATCCTCCTCGCGCTCGGCCTCGGCGCGGCCACGTTGCGTCGCCGCACGCCGTAGCGGGCATAGGCTCGGCCGGTGACCCCGAAGCGACTCGCCCTGGCGGGTGCGGGTCTGCTCGCGCTCGGCATCATCCTCGCGGTCGCGCTCCGGCACGGCCCGTCCCAGCCGGCGGTAGTCCCGACGACGACGACGGCCCCGCCGCCCACGACGACGACGGCCCCGCCGCCGGCGACGACGACACAGCCGGCTCCGCCCCCGACGACGACGACGGCGCCCACGCCGCCGTCGCGCGTCGCGATGTCGTGGGAGCACGCCGGGGCGATCGTCTGGCACTCGGGCGACACCGACCCCGACTGGCTCGGACAGCAGCTCCGCAGCGCCGGCTTCGGCTGGGTGGCGCTGTTTCTGGGCTCGTCGGGGACGGCGACGCCGCCGGACGGCAACTGGATCGTGCGCTTCGAGCAGGCGAGCGGCCTGCCCGTCGGCGGCTGGAGCGTGCTCGGGAACGATCCCGCCCAGGATGCGTCGCTCGCCGCCGGGATCGTGAAGCAGGACGGGCTCGCGTTCTACATCGCCGACGCGGAGAACCCGTACGAGCAGAAGACCGGGGGCTGGTCGCGGTCACAGGCGTTCGTCCGCGCGTTCCGCGCCGCCGAGCCGTCGCTGCCGGCCGGGCTCTCGTCGTTCTGCAACGCGAACGACCTCGACCTCCACGCATGGGCGAATGCGGGCTTCGTCTTCCTGCCGCAGGCGTACGTCAACGACTTCGGGGCGAATGTCGCGCCGGCCGCGTGCGTGCGCTCCGCGGCCGGTGTCTTCCCGGTCTCGGACATCCATCCGACCGTGGGCAGCTACAAGGGCAGGCTCGGGTGGGTCAAGGCCGCGCGGTTCTCGCGGCTGCTTGCGCAGGCGGGCACGACCGGCTTCTCCGTCTATCCGGCCGAGACGGGGATGTACGCCGAGGACTGGCAGGCGTACGGGCACGCGATCGCGACGCTGCACATCGCCGCCGCCGTCTCGCCCTAGACGAGCGCGCGCGGGCGGACGCCGAGCGTCTGCAGCACCTCGCGCGCCCACGCCTGCGCATGCTCGATCTCGCCGGCGTCGAGCGGGCCTTCGCCGCTCTCGACGAGGAAGCTCGCTGCCGGGACGACGACGAAGGCGCCGTGATGGCGGAGCAGCCGCGCCAGTCGGACGGCCGCCGAGCCGGTGACGACCCGCGGGCCGTGCAACCGCGTGTCGAACGTCGCGACGCGGACGCCGTCGAGGGCCCGGTCGCCGAGACACGCGAGCGTCTCGCGCAAGACGGGGCTGACGCCGTGGCGGTGCGTCGGGCCGCCGACGACGAGCAGCTGGATCCCGCTCAGCGCCTCGGCGCAGTCGTCGATGTCGGCGACGGCCGCGAGCCGTGTGGGCATGGACTCCTGGAGCGCGAGGGCGATCGCCTCGGCCACCTTCTCGGTGTTGCCGTACTTCGACTCGTAGAGCACCAGTGCGTTCATGCCACCAGTGTCGGGCGCGCGGCCGCGGCGCCCATCCGGGAAAAGCCCGTTAGAGGGTCTTGACGTCCTGGATGAGCTTGACGATCGACGCCTTGGCGTCCCCGAAGAGCATCACCGTCTTCGGGTTGTAGAAGAGCGGGTTCTCGATGCCGGCGAAGCCGGGGTTCATCGACCGCTTGAGGACGACGACCGTCTGGGAGTTGTCGACGTCGAGGATCGGCATGCCGTAGATCGGGCTGCTCTGGTTGCTGCGCGCGTCGGGGTTGACGACGTCGTTCGCGCCGACGACGACGGCGACGTCGGTGCGCGCGAACTCGGGATTCGCGTCGTCCATCTCCTTGAGCTGCGGATACGGGACGTTCGCCTCGGCGAGGAGGACGTTCATGTGGCCGGGCATGCGGCCGGCGACGGGATGGATCGCGTACGAGACCTCGACGCCCTTCGCCTCGAGCAGGTCGGCGAGCTGGCGCACGTCGTGCTGCGCCTGCGCGACCGCGAGGCCGTAGCCGGGGACGAAGACGACCTTGTGCGCGTACGCGAGCATCACGGCGACGTCCTCGGCGCTCGCCGAGCGGACGGTTCCGCCGCCCTCTCCGGCAGCCACCGCGGCCGCCGCGTCCGTCACCTGGCCGAACGCGCTGAAGAGGAGGTTGCCGAGCGAGCGGTTCATCGCCTTGCCCATCATCAGCGTCAGCAACGTGCCGGAGGCGCCGACGAGCATGCCGGCCACGATGAGGACGTTGTTCTGGAGCTCGAAGCCGCCGACTGCGACCGCGAGCCCGGTGAAGGCGTTCAGCAGGGAGATGACGACGGGCATGTCGGCGCCGCCGATCGGGAGCACGAAGAGGACGCCGAAGAGCGAACCGCCGCCGATGACGATCCACAGCAGCCACTGATCCTGGACGCCGACGGAGAGCGCGGCGCCGAACGCGACGAGCGCGGCGAGCAGGACGATGTTGCCGACGTTCTGGCCGGGATACGTGATCGGACGGCCGCCGATGAGCTCCTGCAGCTTCGCGAAGGCGATCATCGAGCCGGAGAACGAGATTGCGCCGATGAGGCCGGAGAGCGCGACCGCCACGAGCGTATCGATGTGCGGCCGCCCCGGCTCGGGCAGGAGCCGGTGCAGCTCCGCGAGCGCGATGAGCGCCGCTGCGCCGCCGCCGACGCCGTTGAACAGCGCCACCATCTGCGGCATCGCGGTCATCTTCACCTTGCGCGCCGCGACCGCACCGAAGCCGCCGCCGATCACCATCGCGATCACGAGCGCCCACCAGCTTCCGCCGCCCGCCTTCACCCAGGTGACGACGATCGCGACGAGCATGCCGGCGGCGCCGATCTGGTTGCCGCGCCGCGCGTGCGCAGGATTCGAGAGGTAGCGCAGCGCGAGGATGAACGTGATGATCGGGATCAGGTAGAGCAGGTCGCTGAGGTTCGTGCTCACGCGTCGCCCTTGCCGTTCTGCGACGCGTCGATCGCCTTCGCAGGCTCGCGCTTCTTGAACATCTGCAGCATGCGGTCGGTGACGACGAAGCCGCCGACGACGTTCGCCGAGCCGAGGACGACGGCGAGGAAGCCGATGATCCAGATGAACGGCCCCTTGTGGCCGGCGGCGAGCACGATCATCGCGCCGGCGACGACGATGCCGTGGATCGCGTTCGTGCCCGACATGAGCGGCGTGTGCAGCAGCGTCGGCACCTTCGAGATCACCTCGAAGCCGAGGAAGATCGCGAGGACGAGGATCGTCACCTCGAAGACGAGGAGCATGTTGTGGCTCACGCGGTGACCCCTTCCTTCTTGCCGGCGACGCACGTGCCGGCGGTGATCTCGTCCGACCAGTCGAGGTTGAGCTGACCCTCGGGCGCGAGGTGCAGCAGCAGCGCCTGCACGTTGCGCGAGTACAGGGTCGATGCGTGATACGGCATCGTCGACGGAAGATTCGTGAGGCCGACGAGCGTCACGTTCTCGCGGACGGCGATCTCGCCCGGCACGGTGAGCTCGCAGTTGCCGCCGGTCTCGGCGGCGAGGTCGACGATGACCGAGCCCGGCCGCATCGCCTGCACCGCGGATGCGGGGATGATCTTCGGCGCTGCGCGACCCGGGACGGCGGCGGTGGTGATGACGACGTCGAACTCGGCGATGCGCGCCTCGAGCGCGACCTGCTGCGCCTTCATCTCCTCGGGGGTGAGCTCGCGCGCGTATCCGCCTTCGCCCTCCGCACCGGCGATGCCGAGGTCGAGCCAGTTCGCGCCGAGGCTCTCGATCTGCTCGCGGACGACCGGGCGGACGTCGAAGCCGGTGACGACGGCGCCGAGGCGGCGCGCGGTGGCGATCGCCTGCAGGCCGGCGACGCCGGCGCCGATGACGAGCACCTTCGCCGGCGGGACGGTTCCCGCGGCGGTCATGAGCATCGGGAAGAAGCGGGGGAGGTTCTCGGCGGCGAGCAGCGCGGCCTTGTAGCCGCCGACGGTCGCCTGCGAGGAGAGCGCGTCCATCGACTGCGCGCGCGTGGTGCGCGGGATCGACTCCATCGCGAATGCGACGACGCCGCGCGCGGCGAGTGCCTCGACGCCGGCGGGATCCGCGAGCGGGTCGAGGTAGGAGACGAGGAGCTGGCCGTCGCGGAGGCGGGCGATCTCGGAGGCGTCGGGCTTGCGCACCTTCAGCAGTGCGTCGGCCGCCCACGCGTCGCCGATCGTCGCGCCCGCCGCGGTGTACGCCGCGTCGGGGAACGATGCCGCGTCGCCGGCGCCGGCCTCGACGACGACCTCGAAGCCCGCGTTCGCGAGCTTCCCCGCCGTCTCGGGCACAAGAGCGACCCTGCGCTCGCCGGGCGCCGTTTCGCGCGCTACTCCAATCCGCATCGCGCCGAACTCTATTCACCGGCACCGACGGCCGGGTGCGGGACTTCCCGGATCTGCGCTCCGTAGACTGGCCCTCAGCGAGTGACGCATTTCGTCACCCACAACGGGCTCCCGATCCTGTTCCTCGTGATCATGATCGAGTCGTTCGGGGTTCCGCTCCCGGGCGAGACCGCCCTGATCTTCTTCGGCGTGCTCGCCTCCCAGGGCCACTACAACATCGTCTGGGTCATCCTCCTGGCGGCCGCGGCGGCGATCGTCGGCGACAACCTCGGCTACTGGCTCATCGGCCGCCTCGGCGGCCGGGAGCTGTTCGAGCGCTGGGGGTGGCTGCGGAAGTACTCCGAGCGGGTGCTCCCGCGCGCGGAGCGTCTGATGGAGCGTCACGGCGGCAAGGTGGTCTTCTTCGGTCGCTTCATCACCGTCCTCCGGTACACGGCCGCCTGGATCGCCGGGCTCGGACGGATGGAGTGGTGGAAGTTCCTCTTCTGGAACGCCGCCGGCGGCATCGGCTGGGCAACCCTTGTCGGCCTCGTGTCGTACTACGGAGGCAAGACGGCCGCGGACGCGATCCAGCGCTACGGGATCTTCGCCGCGGCCGGCATCGCGGCGCTGCTCGTCATCGGATTCCTCGCCGGCCACTTCGGCAAGGCCTGGTTCGAGAGACGCCTGTAGAGGAGATCGCCGCCGTCCGCGGAAAGGTCTCCCCGCATGCTGACCGCGATCGTCCGTGGGCTAGAGGAGCGCGATCAGACGCACGGCCACGGCGCGCGCGTCGCCGTGCTTGCCGAGCCGGTCGCGCGCAAGCTCGGCTGGGGCCCGGAGCGCATCGCGATGCTCCGTCACGCGGCCCCGCTCCACGATGTCGGCAAGGTCGTCGTGCGGGCGGAGGTCCTCGCGAAGCCCGGGCCGCTGACGCCCGAGGAGCGGGCCGAGATGCGGGCGCACCCGCGTGCCGGGGCGTCGATCATCCTGCCGCTCCCGAACGCGCGCCACATCCTTCCGTACGTCCTGCTCCACCACGAGCGCTGGGACGGCGGCGGCTATCCGTGCGGCCTCGGCGGCGAGTCGATCCCGGTCGAGGCCCGCCTGCTCGCGGTCGCGGACGCCTTCGACGCGATGACGTCGGCGCGGCCCTACCGCCCGACGCGGCCGCGCGAGGAAGCGTTCGCCGAGCTGCAGCGCGAGTCCGGGAGCCAATTCGATCCATTCATAGTCGAGACGTTCCTCGCGGTCTGGCAGACCGCGGCTTTCGCCGCCGCGTAAGGCGGTTGAAAGTGCTGCGCACTTTCAACCGGTGAAGGTTCCCGCAGCGCTTGGAGATGTCGGCGACGGGCTGTTCTGCGCGGGCGGTCGTGCCTGCGGCAGAACCACCCGCCAGTGCGGCCGTCTCTAACGCTCGCGTCAGCGACGACCTCGGTTGGAGTGTCGGGCAGATCGTCTCAGGCTGCTACAGCGTCGCCCAAACTTCGAGCTTCTGGCGCACGCGGGAGATGACCTCGTCGGTGAACTCCGAGGTGCCGAGGTCGCCGCCCAGATCGGAGGTGCGCTTGCCCGCCGCGACGGCCTCGAGGCACGCTTCGCGGATGGCGCGGCCTGCGCGCTGCGCGTCCTCGCCGGCGTGGGACAGGAGAGCCGCGCCCGCGAGGATCATCGCCATCGGGTTCGCGACGTTCTTGCCCTGGAGCGACGGCGCGGTGCCGTGCGCGGCCTCCGCCATGATCGCCGCCGGCTCGAAGTCGTCCTCGAACGCGACGAGCAGCGACTCCGACCCCGCGATCGATCCGAACAGCGGCAGCACGAGGTCGGACAGGATGTCGCCGTCGCGGTTCAGCGCCGGGATGACGAGCGGCTCGCCCGTCGTCGAGATCAGCAGCGCGAACGTCGCGTCGATGAGCTGCGGCTCGTACGGCACGTCGGGATGCCGCTCCGCGGCCGAGTCCATCTCCTCCTTCAGCATCCCCTCGTACGTCGGGCTGACGGTGTACTTCGGTCCGCCGAAGACCTTCGCGCCGGTTCTACCCGCCTGCCGGAACGCGAACTCCGCGACCGCGTGGCAGATGCGCCTCTCGATCCGTTCCTTGCGGAACGCGACCTCGTCGTCGCCCTCGCCCTCGCGCCACTCCTCCGCGCCGTAGGCGTCCCCGACCGCCATCCGGACGATCGAGATCGGCGCGTACACGCCGGCGACCGGCACGACGCCGGGGATGCGGCGCCCCGTGCGGACGATCACCTTGCCGCCGATCTCCTCGCGGAGGATCCGGTTCGGCGAGCCGACGTCGCCGCGACCCTCCGGCGTGACCGTCGCCGCCTTCAGCCCGAGGCCGTGCTCCCGGATCGCCGCCGCGGCGTCATAGACGACGCCGTTGTCGGTCTCGCGGCGCTTCTCGAGCGAGAGGTCGAAGCGGATGAAGCCGAGCTCGACGTCGACGACGTCGGACGCGAGCACGCGCAGCGACTGCTCGAGCAGCTCCTGCCCGGTCTGGTCGCCATCGAGGACGACGATCGTGCTCTCGTCGCGCATCGCCGGCCAGTCTAGTGACGTCGATGGCCCGAGATGGCGGCCGCGAAAGCAGTACGATCGACGATTTTCGGACCTCGGCATTTGCGCGCCGTTCGAGCGCCCGAAAGGCCGTCGACCCCGAGGAACAAGCCCTTTTGGGCCTGCTCCGCTCGTGGCGTATTCGACAAGCCCGCGCCGCAGCGTAATTCGGCCCGAGAATTTCCGCTAGATTTCGGTTCATGGCACGCAAAACCGTTCTCGTTTGCGACAAGTGCGGCAAGGAAGTCGAAGAGGGCAAGGGCGCCGTTCTCCGGGTCACGTACACGGACGCGCGGCGCGGCTCGAAGCAGGCGGACCTCTGCGACGACTGCTCGGGCGGCATGCCCGGGCGGGCGGTCGCCCGCCGCGGGCGCAAGCCCAAGACGGCCTCCGCCGTCTAACTCTCTCGCTCTTTGCAGCAACGCTCGTAGCGGCCCTCTGGAGACAGCAGGGGGCCGCTCTACGATGGAGCGGTGCCGCTCAGCCTCATCGTCGGGCCTGCGAACGCAGGCAAGGTCGAGCTGCTGCTCGACCGGTATCTCGCCGCTCTCGAGCGGGAGCCCGTCCTCATCGTGCCGAACCGTCCGGACGTCGACCGCGTCGAGCGGCAGCTGCTCGCACGGCGGCCGGCCCTGCTCGCCGGAAGCATCGGGACGTTCGACGACGTCTTCGAGCGCATCGCCGGGCGCGGCGGCCTCGTCACGCAGGCCCAGCGCGCGCTCCTCGTCCGCCGCGTCGTCGCGGCCGCGCACCTCGACAGCCTCGCGGCCTCGGCCCGGTACGCCGGCTTCGCCGACTCGCTCCTGCAGGCGATCGCCGAGGTCGAGTCGGGGCTGCTCGACCCGGAGCAGCTCGAGGGCGACCTCGCTGCGCTCCACGCCGCCTACCGCGCCGAGCTCGACCGGCTCGGCCTCTCCGACCGCGACCTTCTGCGCCGCCGCGCCGTCGAGCGCCTCCGCTCCGAGCTCGACGCGTGGCACGGCGAGCCGGTGTTCGCGTACGGCTTCGAGGACCTGACCGGCGCCGAGTGGTCGCTGCTCGAGGCGCTCGCGGGCCGTACCGACGTCTGCGTGTCGCTTCCGTACGAGCCGGGCCGTCCGGCGTTCGCGTCGCTGCGCCGCACGGTCGACGATCTGTCGCGTCTCGCCGACGGGCGCATCGAGGAGCTGCCGCCGCTCTGGGGAGACGTCGCGCAGCCTGCGCTCGCGCATCTGGAGCGCGGCCTCTTCGACGACCTGCCGTCGCAGCCGGTGCCGATCGACGGAGCCGTTCGCTTCTTCGAGGGTGCGGGCGCGCGCGGCGCGCTCGAGCTCGTCGGCGAGGAGCTGCTCACGCTCATCCGCGCGGGAACCCCGCCGGAGCGGATCGGGATCATCTGTCCGAGTGTCGAGCGCTGGCGCGCCCCGCTCGAGACCGCGTTCGGCACGTTCGGCGTTCCGGCCGCGATCGACGGCGACGTGCGTATCGCGCAGACGCCGTTCGGGCAGGCTCTCGCGGCGATGCTCCGCTTCGCGTGGCTCGGCGGGACGCGGGGAGACCTGTTCACGTACCTGCGCTCGCCGTTCTCGGGCATCCCGCGCCATGCGGTCGACTTCGTCGAGGGCCGCCTGCGCGGCCGCGCGATCCAGACGCCGGAGCGCGTCGTCGAGGAGTCCGAGAGCCTGCGCGGCTCGCCGCTGCCCGCGCTCGCCGAGCTGCGCGAGGCGGACGCGCCCGTCGCCGCGGTGCGCGGCCTCGCTGCGAAGATGCTCAGGAACGCGTACGGCGTCGACGGCCCGCCCGTCGGCGAGTCGTCGCGGCTCGACCTGCGCACGTACGAGTCGCTCACGCGCCTGCTCGGCGAGCTCGACGGCTGGCAGCGCGCCGCCGGCGAGCTGACGCGCGAGGACGTCGTCGCGGCGCTCGAGCGGCAGGCGCTGCGGCCCATGCGCGGGGACGAGCCCGGGCGCGTCGCGGTCGTCGACCTCCTCCGTGCGCGCACGCGCCGCTTCGACATCGCGTTCGTGCTCGGGCTGGAGGAGGGCAGCCTGCCCCGGCGCGGCTCGTCGTCGCCGTTCCTCGACGACGACACGCGGCGCTCCCTCGACGCGCGCGGCGCCCGGCTCGAGCGGCCGGACCCGGTCAGCCGCGACCGGTACCTCTTCTACACGGCGTGCACGCGCGCGTCGGAGCGCCTCTACCTCGTGCGCGAGGCGGCGAACGACGAGGGCGCGCCGCGGGAGCCGAGCCCGTTCTGGGACGAGGTGCAGTCGCTCTTCGACGCCGACGACGTGCGGCGGTGGACGCGCAGGCGGCCGCTGTCGGCGCTCACGTGGAAGCTCGAAGACGCGCCGACCGAGCGGGAGCGGCTGCGCGCGCTGGCCGAGCTCGCCGCGCGCGACGCCGGACAGGCGGATGCGCTCGCACGCGCGAACGGCTGGGAGCGGAGGCTCGACCGCGCGGTCACCGCATTCCGGCGGCCGACGCACATCTCCCATCCGCAGGTCCTCGAGCAGCTCGGCTCGCGCCTGACGTTCAACGTGACGGAGCTGGAGCGGTTCGCCGACTGCTCGTCGGCGTGGTTCGTCGAGCGCTTCCTCGATCCGCGCTCGATCGACGCCGAGGTCGATCCGAAGCTGCGCGGTTCGGTCGCGCACAGCGCGTTGTTCAAGTTCTTCACGCGCCTGCCGAAGGAGCTCGGCGTCGAGAAGCTCGACGAGCGCGTCGAAGACGGCGCCGTACGGCTCATGCGCGCGTGTCTCGACGAGGCGCTCGCCGGCGTGCGGATGGAGATGACCGAGATGCAGGCGCGCGAGCTCGACCAGACGTTGTGGCGCGACCTCGAGGCGGTCGTCCACGAGGAGTGCGCCGGCGAGCTGCCGCTCGTCCCGCGCCGTTTCGAGGTCGCCTTCGGCAGCGAGCGCGCCGCGCCCGAGCTGCAGCGCGGCCTCGACCTCGGCGACGGCCTCACGCTCTCCGGGAAGATCGACCGGATCGACGTCGACCCGTTCAGCGCACGCGGGATCGTGCAGGACTACAAGTCGGGCAAGCACGCGCACTCCGCGGTCGAGATCGAGAAGGAGCTGCGGCTCCAGATCCCGCTCTACATGCTCGTGCTCCGCGACCTCGTCGGCATCGAGCCGCTCGGCGGCGTCTACCGGCCGCTCGCCGGCGAGCGCAAGGCGCGCGGGCTCCTGCGCAAGGGCGAGGGAGAGATGCTGCCGGGATACGTCCGCACGGACTACCTCGACGAGGAGGCGTTCTGGTCGGCGGTCGACAACGCGAAGGAGACCGCCGCGAGGCTCGCCGGCCGCATTCGCACGGGCGACGTCGAGCACGACCCGCGCGGCGGCGACTGCCCGGCGTGGTGCGACCTGTGGCCGATGTGCCGGGTGGAGCGGGCGTGAACGAGCTCAACGCGCAGCAGCTCGCCGCCGTCGAGGCGACCGGGGAGGTCTTCGTCTCGGCGGGCGCGGGTACCGGGAAGACGGCCGTGCTCGTGGAGCGCTTCGTGCGCGCGACCTGCGACCAGGGCTTCGACGTCGACTCGATCCTCGTCATCACGTACACGCGCCGCGCCGCCGGCGAGCTGCGCACGCGCATCCGCGCCGAGCTCGCGCGTCGCGGCCGCCACGATCTCGCACGCGAGCTCGACGGCGCGTGGATCTCGACGATTCACGGCTTCTGCCTCCGCCTGCTCAAGGCGTATCCGTTCGCCGCCGGCCTCGACCCGCGCTTCCGCGAGCTCGACGACGCGCAGGCGGCGGTGCTCCGGAGCGAGGCGTTCCAGAAGGCGCTCGCCGAGTTCTGCACGGGCGGGGAGCCGGACCGCCTTCGCCTGCTGGCGACGTACGGCGCGAACGGTCTCCGGCGGATGCTCACCGGCGTGTACGAGACGCTCCGCTCCGCGGGCCGTGAGCTCGAGCTCGGCGTCGGTGAGCGTCCCGACCTTGCGGAGCGGCTCGAGGAGCTGCGCGAGGCGGCGCGGGCGCTGCCCGACGAGACGGCGGGGCAGCTGCTTGCGCTGCTCGAGCGCGACTCCCGGCCCGACCGGCTGCTCGACCTCTCCGGCTTCAGGCTGAGGGCCGACCGCGCCGTCGCGTACGAGGAGGCGCGGCGCGCCGTCGAGCAGGCCGCGCTCGACGAGGCGGCCCTGCGCGACCGCGAGCTCCTGCAGGAGCTGCTCGAGCGCTTCGCCCTTGCGTACGCCGCCGAGAAGGCGCGCGAGTCGGCCCTCGACTTCGAGGACCTCCAGCTGAACGCGCGTGACCTGCTGCGCGACCACGAGGAGATCCGCGAGCGCGAGGCCCTGCGCTTCCGGTCGATCATGGTCGACGAGTTCCAGGACACGAACCGGCTGCAGTGCGAGCTCATCGACCAGCTCGCGGGCGCCGGGGCGGAGCTCTTCTACGTCGGCGACGAGTTCCAGTCGATCTACGGCTTCCGCCATGCCGACGTCCGCGTCTTCCGCGAGCGGCGCGAGCGATCGAGCCAGCTGCTCCCGCTCACGCTCAACTACCGCTCGCGGCCCGAGGTGCTCGCGGCGGTCAACGAGCTCTTCGGCTCGCATTTCGGCGGCGAGTTCCAGCCGCTCCACGCCGCCGCCGACTTTCCCGACCCCGTGTTCGGCAACCCGGTCGAGCTGCTCGTCACCGACAAGGCCGCCTACCACGACACCGGCGTGCACTGGCGGCGGGCGGAGGCGCGCGCGATCGCGCGCCGCGTGCGCGAGCTCGTGGACTCGGGCGCCGCGACGGCGGGGGAGATCGTCGTGCTCTTCGCCGCCGGCACGGACGCGGAGGTGTACGAGCAGGAGCTTCGCCGCGCCGGGCTGCCGACGTACCGCGCAACAGGAAAGGGCTACTTCGGCCAGCAGCAGGTCGTCGACCTGCTCGCATACCTCCGGCTGCTGCAGAACCGCTACGACGACCGCGCGCTCGTCACCGTGCTCGCGTCGCCGTTCGTCGGCGTGTCGAACGACGCGCTCGCGCTGCTTCGACGCGCCGCGTACCGGCGGCCGATGTTCACGGGCCTCGAGCGGACGCTCCCGGAGGGGCTGTCGGAGCGCGACGAGCAGCTCATGCGTGCGTTCCGTCAGCGCTACGACCGTCTCGCCGCCGCGCTGCCGCGCCTCTCGCTCGAACGGCTGTGCGAGCGCGTCGTCAGCGAGCACGACTACGACCTCGCCGTCCTCGCGCAGTGGGACGGCCGCCGCCGGTACGCGAACATGCGCAAGCTCGCCCGGCTCGCCCGCTCGTACGAGGAGCTGCGCGGTCCCGACGTCGAGGGCTTCGTCCGCTTCGTCGGCGAGCAGGAGGCGCTCGGCGCGCACCAGCTCGAGGCGGTCGCGGAGGAAGAGGGCGCGGACGCGGTGCGCCTGCTGACGATCCACGCGGCGAAGGGGCTCGAGTTCGAGGTCGTGATCGTCGCCGACGCCGGGCGGGACAAGGCGCCGCCGTCGCCCGACGAGATCCTCGCGCTCTCCGACGGGCGCTTCGGCTTCCGCGTCGCCGACCCGGTGACGGCGAAGCGGCGCGGCGCGTTCGACTACGAGGAGGTCAAGGCGGCGCGCAAGGCCGAGGACGACGCGGAGAAGCTCCGCCTCTACTACGTCGCGATGACGCGCGCGCGGCAGCGGCTCATCGTGTCGGGTGCCGTCGATCGCGAGAAGACGGCAGACGCGTCGACGCCGATCGGCTGGGTGCTCGGCCGGCTCGAGGCCGACGCCGAGCTCGCCGCCGCCGGCGACGCGCCGCTCGAGCTCGTCCGCAACGACGCACACCTGCTCGTGCGCGTCGACCGCTACCGCGAGCCGGACTGGCGCGACGAGCCGGACGCCGAGCTCGAGCAGCCGCCCGAGGCCGGCCAGCTCGAGCTCTTCACGGCGCTCGAGCAGCTCGCCGCCGCCGCCGCGCCCGAGCTGGCGCCGCTCGTGCCGCCGGCCGAGCCGCCGCTCTATCGCGTGCGCCGCCTCTCGTTCACGGCGCTGTCCACGTTCGGGCAGTGCTCGTACAAGTACTACGCGCGGTACGCGCTCGGGATGAAGGAGCTCCCCGTCGTCGGCCGCGGCCCCGGCCTCTCGGCGACCGACGTCGGCAGCATCGTGCACGGCCTGCTCGAGGAGATCGACCTCGCGGCGCCGGCCGTCCCCGAGCTCGAGCTCGAGCGCGCGACGGAGGAGGAGGTCG
Source organism: uncultured Actinomycetes bacterium (assembly GCA_963753295.1). GTDB lineage: Bacteria > Actinomycetota > Thermoleophilia > Gaiellales > Gaiellaceae > Palsa-739. Next base: position 18,767 of record CAVWBZ010000006.1, read on the forward strand.
ACCGCGTGCGCGCCTTCCTGACGACGTACTGCGAGTCCGATCTCGCGCGACGCGTCGCCGCGCTCTCCGGCGTGACGAAGGAGCGGCCGTTCACCTTCGAGCACGACGGCGTCCTTATCCACGGCTTCCTCGACGTGCTGCACGTCGAGAACGGCCGCGCGCTCGTCGTCGACTACAAGACGAACATGCTCGGCGAGGCGTCGCCGGAGGCGATCGTCGACGACGACTACCGGCTGCAGCGGCTCGTGTACGCGCTCGCCTGCTTCCGTGCGGGCGCGGACGAGGTGGAGGTCGTCTACCACTTCCTCGAGCGCGCGGACGCGGTCGTCTCGACGTCGTTCACGCGGGCGCAGCTGGAGGAGCTCGAGGCAGAGCTCTCGGAGGCGATCGCCCAGATCCAGGCCGGCGAGTTCCGGCCCACGCCGAGCGAGTTCGCCTGCATGGGGTGCCCGGCGCTCGATCTCGTGTGCGCCGGGCCGCGTCTGCACGAGCCGGCGGCCGAGTTCGCCGTCATGGGCTAGTGGCTCGGAGCTTCGTCGGCGAGGCGCGCAGGCGCGTCGGAGTCCCGAAGCGGGAGCGCGTCCGCCTCGTCGTCGAGCGGCTCGCGGTCGAGCACGCCGACGCCGCGATCGCGCTGACGTTCCGTAGCCCGCTCGAGCTGCTCGTCTCGGTGATGCTGTCCGCGCAGACGACCGACGTGAACGTGAACCGCGTCACCGCGAAGCTGTTCGAGAAGTACCACCGCCCTGAGGACTATCTCGCGGTGCCGCAGGAGGAGCTCGAGCGCGACGTCTACGCGACCGGGTTCTACCGCCAGAAGGCGAAGTCGATTCGCGGCACGATGCGGATGCTGCTCGACGAGTTCGGCGGCGAGGTCCCGCGCACGCTCGAGGAGCTCGTGCGGCTCCCCGGCGTCGCGCGCAAGACGGCGAACGTCGTCGCCGCTGAGCTCGGCCACGCGCAGGGAATCGTCGTCGACACGCACGTGCGCCGGCTCTCGCAGCGGCTCGGCTTCACGAAGGAGGAGGACCCGGTGAAGATCGAGCGCGACCTCGTGCGGATCGTGCCGCGTGAGGACTGGGCCCGGTTCCCGCACCTCCTCATCTGGCACGGGCGCCGCGTCTGCGGCGCACGGAGGCCGAGGTGTGAAGACTGTGTCGTCAGCGACCTGTGCCCGTCGAGCCGTGTCTGATCTCCATCCCGCGACGCGAGGCTTCGAGCGCGCTGCCGACGCCTACGAGCGTGGACGCCCTGACTATCCCGCGGCGGCGGTCGACTTCCTCGTCGAACGGCTCGATCTTCGGCCCGGGCGCGGCGTGCTCGATCTCGCCGCCGGTACCGGCAAGCTGACGCGACTGCTCGTTCCGACCGGGGCGAAGGTGATCGCGGTCGAGCCGATCCCCGAGATGCGCGCGAAGATCGAGAACGCGCGTGTGCTCGCGGGAACGGCCGAGGCGATCCCGCTTGCGGACGCGTCGGTCGATGCGGTCACCGTCGCGCAGGCCTTCCACTGGTTCCGTGCGGAGGAGGCGCTGCGGGAGATCCGCCGTGTGTTGCGACCGGGCGGCGGGCTCGCCCTCGTGTGGAACGTACGCGACGAGAGCGAGCCGATCCATGCGGCCGCGAGCGAGATCATGCGGCCACTCGAGGAGGACGTGCGGCGCGGCGGCGCGCTGAGCTGGCGTGACGTGATCGGTGCGACCGAGACCGCGACGTTCGAGCACGAGCAGCTCGTCGACGAAGACGCCTTCGTCGAGCGCTTCATGTCGGTGAGCTTCGTAGCCGCCGCGCCGCCGGAGGCGCGCGCCGACGTAGAGCGGCAGCTGCGCGCGCTCGCGCGCAGCGCGGGCGCGCCGATCCGGCTGCCGTACGTGACGGAGGTCTATCTGGCCTTCAGTTGACGGACGGGTCCTCGGGCATGCGCGCGACGAGCTCGTAGACGCCGCCCTTGCGACGCAGCACGTCGGACCACAGCTCGTCGGGCGACTCCGTGAACGCGTCGTCCGCCTGCGCGGGCTCGAGGATCCAGTCGTCGCGGTCCAGCTCGTCCTCGAGCTGGCCCGCGCCCCAGCCGGCGTAGCCGGCGAAGACACGCCGCCGGGTGGTGGAGACGAGGAGGCTCGCTGGTTCGTCGAGCGACGGGAAGCCGAGCGAGCCGAAGAGCGGCACGGCGGCGTCGTCGGGGTCGACGAACTCGCCGAGCACGAGCACGGCGTTCGCCTGCACGGGCCCGCCGACCCATACCGGCTCGCCGTCCTCGGCGAGCTCTTCGAGATCGGGCACGACGTCGGCGACGGGGGCGGGGGAAGGGCGGTTGAGCACGAGCCCGGCCGCGCCCTCGTCGTTGTGCTCGGTGACGAGCACGACGGTGCGGCGGAAGTTCGGGTCGAGGAGGCCGGGGGAGGCGATCAGGAGCTGACCCTGGAGCGATTCCACGGACCTATTCTGCCCCCAGGCTCGCCCGTCAGTCGTCGGCTTCGTCGGAGACGACGAGGACCGGCATCTCGGCGCGCGCGATCATCCGCTCTGCGAGCCCATGAAGGAAGAACCGCCCGGATCGGCGGCTGCGGTGGTGGCCGACGACGACGAGGTCGATGCCGTGCTCGTGCGCGTAGGCGAGGATGTCGTCGGCGGGATGTTCGCCTTCGATGATCACGTGCTCGAGCGGAACGCCGACGCGGGCCGCACGGTCGGCGACCGATTCGAAGGTCTCGTCGAGATAGCGGCGCGCGGCGTCGACGGACTCGGCGCGGTCGGCCTCCGTCTCGGCGTTCGCCGGCGAGTGCGCGACGGAGGCCGCGACGAGCTCCGCTTCGTAGCGGCGGGCGAGGTCGATGGCGATGTCGAGCGCGTACCGCGCCGGCGGCGATCCGTCCCAGGCGATGAGGATCTGCTGGATCATCGACTGTGGAGGGCGGGGATGAGGGCGAGAGCGGCGATGAGCACGATGAGCACGTAGAGAAGGTAGACGCCGAGCCGCCCGGACTGCAGCCGGCGAGCCCGTCCCGACAGCCGCAGCACGGCGCCTGTGAGCGGACGGTAGAGATACGTCTCGAACGCGGGTGTCACGTGCGTGCGAACGACGATCTCGCGCGGACCGTTCGTTGTGAGCGTGCGCCGGAAGCGGTACGCGCTCGAGAGGACGACCCTGATCGGGTTCGCGTAGCTGTCGGGCGTGTACTGGACCGCTGCGATCTCGGGTGCGGCGCCCGAGAGCCAGATGGGTGCACGGCGGACCGACGGGCGGAGAACCACGCGAACGAGGAGCGCCCCCGTGACGGCGAACGTCGCGAGGCCGAGAGCGAGCCACGTCGGAGCGAGGACGGAGAAGTGCTCGTATACCGGCCCGAGGACGAGCGGGAACCTGATCGTCGTGCCGGCCGGGTCGAAGCCGAGCACGTCGCGGAGCCCGCGTCCGAGCCAGCGGATCTCCCAGGGCGCGACCGCTCCGAGGCCGAGTGCGATGATCGAGAGCGAGAGCACGCCGAGGCCGGCGGGGGGCTCGCGCAGCCCGGCCAGCGCGGTGCGCGCGCGGCCGAGGAACATGCCGCCGTAAAGCTTCGCGAACGCGAGCAGGCCGATGCCCGCGGTGAGGGCGAGAATGGCGGCGGCGAGCGCCATGATCAGCCGGGCGATCGTCGAGTCGAGTCGGAAGCTCTGCAGGAGCGCCTCGAAGGTGAACCATTCGCTGACGAAGCCGCCGAACGGCGGCATCGCAGCGAGGCTGAGGACCGCGAGCCCGCCGGCGACGGCAGTGCGGGGCAGGTGCGGCGCGAGCCCGCCGAGCGGCTGCAGGTCGCGGAAGCCCGTGGCGACGCTCACTCGTTCCGCGGTCAGGAACGCCAGCGTCTTCGCGACGCCGTGCATGAGCAGATGGAGGGTGGCCGCGAGCAGCCCGGCGGCCGCGAGCGCCGGCTCGTGCGCCGACTGGCCGAGCAGTGCGACTCCGAAGCCGAGCAGGACGATGCCGCCGTGCTCGACGCTCGAGTAGCCGAGGAAGCGGGCGATCTCGTCCTGCGCGACCGCGTACAGGATCCCGGTCAGGGCCGTGAGCGCGCCGAGGACGAGGACGACTTCCCCCCACCAGGCCGGGCCGGGGCCGAGCGTGCCGAAGACGAGCCGCCAGAGACCGTAGAAGCCGGCGTTGTACGCGACTGCGATCGTCGCCGCCGTTGCGCTCGGCGCGGCGGCGTAGAGCGGCGGCAAGCCTGCCTGCAACGGGACCAGGCCGATCTTCGAGCCGAAGCCGACGAGCAGGAGGACGAAGGCGACGCTGCGGGCTGCGCCGAGCCCGCCGGCCGCGTGGGCCCAATCGTGGAAGGCGAAGCTGCCGGTCTTGCCGTAGAGCAGTGCGAACGCGGCGAGGATGCACGCGCCTCCGACCTTCGAGAGGCTGCCGCCGAAGTACGCCGCCACGAGCGCCCCGGGCCGAGCGCGATTCGAGCCGGCGAGGAGGTAGAGCGAGAGCGTGATCGTCTCCCACGCGAGCAGGAAGACGAACGCCTGGTCGACGCCGATGACGGCCGCGACCGCGAGCAGGATCAGCGAATGGAGCGCCGCCGTGAGCCGCGACGGGCGCTGCTCGAGGAGCGCGACCGACACGGCGGCCCCCGTCGTGCCGACGAGGGCGAGGAAGATGCCCGCGACGCCGTCGGAGACCAGCGCGGTGTGCCCGAAGCCGAGCCAGCTGCCGAGGTCGAGCCTCGCGGTCGTCCAGTGCGCGGCGGTTGCGAAGCCGACCGCCGCCAGCAGCGACGATCCGGCCGCGGCGACGACGAGCGCGAGGCGCGCATCGATTCGCGGCAGCAGGACGGCCACCGCGAGCGCGAGCATGCCGGCGGCGTACACGACGTTCACGCCGCCGCCTCCTGCGTGAGGACGCCGGTCGCGAGCAGCAGGCCGTGCAGGATCGCGACGGGGCTCGGCGGCGAGCCGGGGACGTAGACGTCGACGGGCAGCACCGCGTCGACACCGCCGCCGCCCGCAAGGCCGCCGCTGCACGCGTCCGTGCCGACGGCGACGACGGCCTTCGGGTCGGGCATCGTCTCCCAGGCGCGGCGAAGGGGCTCGCGCATCGGGTCGGTGACTCCGCCCGTCACGAGCAGGATGTCGGCGTGACGCGGCGAGAGGGTGAAGAAGAAGCCGAGCCGCTGCACGTCGTAGTACGGATTGTTCAGCGCCTGCACTTCCCACTCCTCGCCGCCGTCCGAGCCCGCGTCGACGTGGCGGATGTGGATGGAGCGGCGGAGGGTGCGCGTGCGCTCGCCGAGCGTCGCCCGGAGCTTGGCAAGGTCGCCCACAGGCGGCTCGCCCGCAACGAGGCCGGCGCGGCGGCGCGCCGCCGTCTCGTACTCGGCGGCGAAGGCGAACCGCGTCGGCTCGGCTGCGACGCAGAGCCCGCAGAGGATGCAGCGCCCGCGGTCGAGGGCGACGCCGCCGTCGCCTGCGACCCGGATGGCGCCCGTCGGGCAGAGCGCCTCGAGCCGTGCGTCCCCGTCTTCCGTGTCGAGGAGGGCGACGTGGCCGCGGAATCCGGCCGGAGCGGGCTCGGGCCGGCGCGGATACCGGGTCGTGACGATCCCGGTGCGGAGGCCGCGTGCGATCCACTCGAGCATCGCGGTTACCGATCCGCTCCGGCGGGTGTGAGGCCGAAGCTGTGCTCGATGAACGAGAAGTCGGTGAGCACGTCGCCGCGGAAGCTCGCGGCGAAGAGCGGCCAGTTGCGCAGCGACGGAGAGCTGATCCGAACGGCGCCGACCGCGCCGTCCTGCACCTCGACCCAGTAGAGGAGCTCGCCCATCGGCGCTTCCGCCCAGCCGAAGGCGGCGCCGCTGCCTCGGGGCAGATCGGCGCGGAGCTCGGGCCTGTACTTGTCGAGCCGCTCGAATGCCTGCCGGATGATGTGCAGGCTCTCGGCGATCTCGAGGAAGCGGACGCGCAGTCGGCCCATCGCGTCGCCGTCGTCGACGGTCGCGATGCGTCCGCCGACGCGGACGTACGCGCCGTAGGGGCGTTCGAAGCGGGCGTCGGTGGCGATGCCGCACGCGCGCGCGACCGGGCCGACGCCCGCGAACGCATCGATCGTCTCGCGGTCGAGCGTGCCACTGCCGACGAGGCGGTCGGTGAAGGAGGCGGTGCCGAGCAGCAGCCGCCGGTCGCGTCTCAACTCGCGCTCGAAGCCGTCGAGAGCGGCGAGCACGGCCTTCGGCTCGAGGAACGGCGCGGCCGCGAGGCCGCCCGGCGCGACGACGCCTCGGCCGAAGCGGCTGCCGCAGAGCCCGGCGCGCACGCGCTGGATCTGCTCCTTGAGGATGCCGAAACGGGCGGCGCCGACCGACAGTGCCGCGTCCTCCGCGAGCTTCATTGCGACGTCGAGGTGGTTCGCGATTCGCTCCAGCTCGGCGTGGACGACGCGCCAGCGCTGCGCGCGCCGTGTCGGCTCGACGTCGAGCGCCCGCTCGACCGCCTGGCTGAACGCGCTTGCGTGCGCGACGCCCGCGACCGCTGCGACGCGCTCCGCCACCTGAACGGCGTGGTCGAGCGACAGACCCGCGAAGCGCTCCTCGAGCCGGCGGTGCTTGAAGAACGGTCGCACCTGGAGCCCGAGGACGTCTTCGCCGCCGGTCTCGATCACGAACTGGATCGACTCGAAGACTCCGGAACGGATCGGTCCGTACGGGATGACGAAGGTCTGCGCCCCGACGACGCGGCGGTCGAGGCGATCCGGATCCGGCGGGATCGCCGGCAGTCGGTCGGGGTGTCCGACGGGGATCAGGCCGTGGAGGTCATGGAGCTCCCGCTCCGGCAGCAATGCAGCTGCCGTCACCCGGCTGAGCGCCGGATACTCGCGTGCGCCGTCGAGCGGCGCGCGTACGGCGACGAGCTCGCCCTGGTATGCAATCGCGGCGATGAGCGACGGCTCGGGGCTTCCGGCGGGGAACACGCCCGCGAGCCGGCCGCCGCGGACGAGCACTGCCTCGACGGCGGCGTCGAGGTGGGCAAGCGGCACGCGGAAGCGTCTCTCGGCGGGCGGGGATGCCTCGACGGCGGCGTCGCGCAGCGGCGCGAGCAGGTCCTCGACCGGCCGGAGGTGATTTCCGGGCCTCACACCGGCCCCAGTGTGGCGGCCGCGTGCTGCAGCAGCGCCGATAGTCCGGACGGAAGATGGAAGCCGAGCCCGACGGCGACGACGACGCAGGCGCTCATCGCCGCCACCATCCACCAGCTCGTCTCACCGCGGACGGCTCCCGCCTCCGGCGCGCTCAGCACCATGCGTCCGGCGTGCCAGACGACGCCGAGGAAGGCAACGTTGACGAGCACGACGAGCAACGCGACCCACACGTACGCCGGCTCGGAGAAGCCACCGCTGACGATCTGGAACTCGCTGCGGAAGATCCCGGCGACGGGGAGGCCCGACAGCGCGAGCGCGGCGGCGAGGAACATCGGCCCGGTGAAGGGGAGCCGGGTCGCGGCGCCCCGGATTCCGTCGATGTCCTTCGTGTCGTAGCGTCGGAGCAGCGACCCGCTGCCGAAGAATGCGAGGCCCTTGGCGGCGGCGTGGTTGAGAACGTGGAACAGCGCCCCGGCGACGGCGAGGCGAACGCCGAAGCCGATGCCGAGCGCGATGACGCCCATGTGCTCGATCGTCGAGTACGCGAGCAGTCGCTTGTAGTTCTCCTGCCGGAGCACGAACAGCGCTGCGAGGACGAGCGAGGCGGTGCCGAAGACGAGGAACACGTTTCGCGGGAAGCGGTCGCCCGCGGTGAGCGCGGTCACCTGGTAGAAGCGGAGGATCGCGTAGAACGCGTTGGCGAGAAGCGCACCGGAGAGCAGCGCAGAGATGGGGCTCGGCGCTTCGCTGTGCGCGTCGGGGAGCCACGTATGCAGCGGCACGAACCCGACCTTCGTGCCGAATCCGATCATCGCGAGCAGGAACGCGAACTCGACCTGCACCGTCGGAAGGCGGTGGGCGACGGCGAGATAGCTTGCGAAGCGCGGGAGGTACGCGTTCCCGAGCTCGCCCGTGCCAGCGGCGTAGAGAAGGATGACGGCGACGAGCCCGATGCCGAGGCCGACGGACGCGATCAGGACGTACTTCCACGCCGCTTCCAGCGCGGCGTCCGTGCGATCGACCGCGACGAGCAGCACCGAGACGATCGTCGTCAGCTCGACGGCGACCCAGAGCGTCCCGAAGTCGTTCATGAGCGGGACGAGCAGCATCGTCCAGCCGAAGAGATTGAGAAGCGCGTAGTAGCGGCGGGCGTACGAGGCGAACCCCGTGCGGTGGGCACCGGTTCGCAGATACCCGATGGAGAAGACCGCGCCGGCCGCATAGAGAAAGCCGGTCGCGAGCAGGAAGACGGCGCCGAGCGGATCGAGGCGGAGCCACTGCCCGAGCGCGGCGTGGGTCGCGCCGTGACGGACGGAGAGGGCGAGGACGATCGTGAGCGCGAAGGAGCCGATCCCGCTCGCGAGCGACGCGACCTCGGCAAGGGCGGTCGAACGGGCGAGCGCGAGCGCCGTGGCGGCGAGCGGCAGTGCGAGCAGGACGACGAGCAGGACGCTCACGCTCAGCCTCTCAGCCTGTCGAGGACGTCGGTCGTGACGGCGGTGCGCTGGACGCCGAAGTACTGGACGAGCACCACGAAGACGATGAGCCCGACGAAGACGTCGAAGAGCAGCAGGAGCGCGAGGATCAGCGGCAGGCCCGGTGCGATGACGAGCGCGGCGAGCGTGGCGCCGTTCTCCAGGACGAGGAAGCCGATCAGCTGAGACGGCGCATACGGCCGGAGGATCATGAGCAGGAGGGAGACGACGACGATGGCGATCGCGATTCCGAGCGCCGGCAGCGGGATCACGCCGTCGCTCGCGATGTGCAGGCGGGAGACCGCGACGAGCGCGAAGCTCGAGAGGACGATCCCGAGCAGGATCGCTCCCGGCGCGCGGATGACCGACGGCACGCGCGTCGGGACGTCGAGGTTGCGGATGATCGCGCCGACTGCGACGGGGATGATCAACGTCTTGAACGCGATCGTGATCGCGCCGATTGCGTAGAGGTCGCCGCTGCCGAGCTTCGCCGCGGCCGCGAACGCCACGATGGCGATCGCCAGCGAGCCGAGGCCGTAGAGGCGTAGCTGCTCCCAGACGTGCTGTGAGCGCAGGAGCATGAACTCGATGAGGAGCACGACGACCGCGACGACGGTGGCGATTCCGCCGAAGACGGTGAGGTGCGTCGCGCCGTAATCGCGCTGCAGCACGAAGGTGACCACGGCGAGAACCGCGAGCAGGAAGCTCGTCACGGTGAACTCCGGGATCTTGTAGAGACGCAGCTTCGCGAACGACGACTCGATCACCACGATCGCGAGGCCGATGCCGAGCGCCTTCGCGAACAGGAGGGCGATCGCGATCAGCACGTCCCCGAGACGGTGCGTGCCGGCGAGGCCCCACGGAACGACGAGGACGTCGGCGAGGATCGTGTACAGGATCAGCTGCTTCATCGACGAGCCCCAACGCAGCAGCGCAAAGCCGGGCCCGGAGTGCTCGAGCGTCCTGCCCTCGTCGATCATCCCGAACTCGAGCGTCGAGCCGTGGTTCTCGATCGGCACGCGACCGGTCTCGGAGAGGACGACCATGAAGAACGCCGCAACGGCGAGGAGATGAGCGGGCCGGACGATCTCCGCTGCCGAGCCGCGCAAGGTCGCCGCGAACACGTACGGCAGGTCGGTCTGCGTGATCAGCGCGACCGTGAAGACGACGAACAGGATCGTCGGCTCACCGAGCGCGCCGAACGTGCGCAGGCGACTCGAGCCGAGCTGCGCATACGGGCTGCCGCTGTCGATCGCGGCGAGCGAGACGGCGTAGCTCGCGAGGCCGAGGATGAGGCCGCCGCCCAGGATGTCGCCCATGAACGACCCCTGCGGCGGGAAGCTCGTCAACACGGGGATGAGCAGCGGGACGATGCAGTAGCACGCAAAGGAGACGTACGGCGCCGCCCGGAACACCGGCCCGGCGCCCTCCGGGAGCACGGTCTCCTTGCGGAACAGCTTCGCGATGTCGTGGTACGGCTGCAGGAGGCGTGGGCCGTGCCGCATCTGGACCATCGCTTCCGCCCGGGCGATGACGCCCGTGACGAGCGGCGAGAGGACGAGGATCGTCCCAAGCTGCAGTGCTTGAATCAGCCCATCGTCCAGCTGCGGCATCGCCCCGACGGTCTCCCTCGTCGCGTGGTACGGCGTGGGTAGAAGCCATCAGCCGTCGGGACGGCGGTTCGGAGGCGACGCCTCCCGCCAGAGCTTCATTGGCGTGCGGCGAGTGTACTCGAAGGCTCAGCCGAGCCGTCTGGTCCGGCTCAGGCGGCGCGCGGCGTGATCGCGACGAGCAGGCCGCCGTCGTCGTCGTACGCCGGGAAGAAGTCGCCGGTGATCGCCTTCGTGTGGCCGGAGCGGGTCCGCAGCTCGAGCAGCTCGTTCAGCCGGCGGACGCCCCATTCGAGCGCGAGCTTCGCGGGGTTGCGCTCCTCCTCGAAGCCCGCGAGCCCGAGCCCCGTGACGAGGTCGACGCCGAGCAGGTCGGTCTCCGACCAGCCGGTGAGCTCGAAGACGCCGCGGCCGACGGCGAGGATGCGCGCCTCCTTGTCACAGACGACGAAGCCCGTGCCCGGGGCGGGGTAGTAGTCGTCGAGCAGCTCGAAGAGGAAGCCGAATCCGCAGTGGTGGCAGGCGACGGGCTCGTTGTACAGCCCCTCGACGCGGTCGCTGTCGATCGACCGCTCCTTGCAGTTCGGGCAGATGAAGTACGGCATGAATTCAGGCTAGCTACGGGGGTGCGCGTCGACGCGGCGGACCCACGCGTGAAGGGGTGATTCGTCGCGGAGCGGCTGGTGGTCGACGAGGACGCGGTGGAAGAGCTCGCCGTCATCCGGCGGCATGCCCAGGACGGCGTACTTGAGGAACGGGAACGCGACGACGTCGGCGAGCCCGAACTCCCCGAAGAGGTAGTCGCGGCCGGCGAGGAGCTCCTCGAACAACCCGATCGCAGCGCGCATCTCTTCTGCGAGGGCGTCCGTCGCGCCGTGGTCGGCGATCGCGTTCGGCGCGCGCTTCCAGACGCGGTTGAACCAGTCGACGAAGATGCGGACCTCCGCCCGCCGCGCCGGATCGCGAGGGAGGAGCGGCGGATCCGGGAAGCGCTCCTCGAGCCACTCGGCGATGGCGGTCGAGTCGGCGACGACCTCGCCGTCGCCGGCGACGAGCACCGGGACGAGCTCCTGTCCGCTCACCGCGAGGACGGGCGAGCGGTCGTCGGGGTCGACGTCGACCCACTCGACCGGCACGCCCTTGTGCCCGGCCGCGAGCGCGACGCGCTCGACATTGGTGGAGAACGGGATCCGGTAGACCGTCAGTGCCATTCGCGGCAACCTATCGCGCGGATCTCGTGACGGTTCCGTTCGGTTGCCTGGCACGTGCCTGGCACCGGGGTTCGGTCAGAACCACCGCTTTCGGCGGAACCAGAAGAGCTGCAGCACCGTCGTGACGATGATCAGCGCCCACGAGAAGCCGTAGCCCCAGTGCCAGCGCAACTCGGGTATGTCGACGAAGTTCTGGCCGTAGAGCCCGACGATGAAGGTCGGCGGCAGCAGCAGGGAGGCGACCACCGTCAGCCGCTTCATCACCTCGTTCTGGTCGTTCGCGATCTTCGCCTGGCTGTAGTCGCGCACGCTCGCGAGCAGGTCGCGCGAGAGCTCGAGGCCGTCGAAGGCCCGCATGAGCTTGTCGTACGCGGAGTTGAAGGCGACCTCCACGTCGTGCGGGAAGACCTCGGGGCCTTCGTCGACGTCGACGACGCCGTCGATGACGCGGCGCACGGCGTCGCGCATCGGGGAGAGCGTCCGCCGGATGTGGAGCAGGTCGTGCCGCAGCGTAGAGATGCGGTTGCGCGTCAGCTCCGCCGGCTGGTCCTCGACCTTGTCCTCGAGCTCGTCGATCTCCTCGTCGAGCGCGTCGACGAGGTCGAGGTAGCGCTCCGCGATCTCGTCGACGAGCCGGTACGCCATCATCCCTGCCGAGTCCGTCGGCTTGACGGTCTTCTTGACGATGGCGACGTCGCACGCGGCGCGGTTCCCCTCCGGCGTCTTCCGCACCGTCAGGAGCGTGTCGTGCGTGAGCACGAGGTCGATCTCCTGGTAGAAGACGTCGTCGTCGTCGGGCACCGCGACGGCGACGAGGAGGACGCCGAAGACGTAGTCGCCGTGGCCCTGCAGCGTCGGGCGCGGTTCGTCCTCGTGCTCCGGCGGTGCGAGGAGCCGCTCGATCGCCTGCTCTTCGAGCGCCTTCGGCGCCTTCTCGCGAACCTCTTCGGGGCTCGGGTCGAGCAGGTCGATCCAGGTCGCGGCCATACGGCCGCGATTCGACGTACCGGTGCCTAGACCTCCGCGGCTTCCGGCCGCGCCGCGGTGAGCGCCGTGCCCGCGTGCCCCTCGAGCGCCGCGAGGTAGCGCTCGGCGTCGAGCGCCGCCATGCACCCGGAGCCGGCCGCCGTCACCGCCTGGCGGTACGTGTGGTCCTGCACGTCGCCGGCGGCGAACACGCCCTCGATGTTCGTCTCGGTCGAGCGCGGCTTCGTGACGAGGTAGCCGGCGTCGTCGTGATCGAGCTGCTCGACGAAGAGCGCCGTGTTCGGGTCGTGTCCGATGGCGACGAAGACGCCGTCCGTCTTCAGATCGTAGACCTCGTCCGTGCGCGTGTCGCGCAGGCGGACGCCCTCGACCTTCGTGTCGCCGAGGATGTCCTCGACGATCGCGTTCGTGACGAACTCGATCTTCGGATTGGAGCGGGCGCGGTCGAGCATGATCTGCGAGGCGCGGAACTCGTCGCGCCGGTGCACGACGGTCACCTTCGTCGCGTAGCGCGTGAGGAACGCCGCCTCCTCCATCGCCGAGTCGCCGCCGCCGACGACGACGAGCTCCTTGTCCTTGAAGAAGGCGCCGTCGCAAGTCGCGCACGCGGATAGACCGCGGCCCTGGAGGCGCTGCTCGCACGGAAGGCCGAGCCAGCGCGCGCTCGCGCCGGTGGCGACGATGACCGCGTTCGCGCGGTACTCCTCGCTCTCGACCCAGATGCGGAACGGCTTCGCGGAGAAGTCGACGCGCGTCACGTCGTCGGTCACGAACTCGGCGCCGAAGCGCTCGGCCTGGCGCCGGAAATCCGCCATCATCTCGGGGCCCATGATCCCGTCGGCATAGCCGGGATAGTTCTCGACGTCGCTCGTGATCATCAGCTGGCCACCCCAGTTGAAGCCCTCGATGACGAGGGGCTCCAGGTTCGCCCGGGCCGCGTAGAGGGCGGCGGTGTAGCCGGCGGGGCCGCCGCCGACGATGATCAGCTCATGCGTGTCGCTCATGTCCGTCCTTGTTCGAAGGTTGCCCTGTATTAAACGAATTCGGGCGGAAGGACGTTCCCGAGGCGGCTGGACCTAGGCGGCGTCGAGCGCGCGCTTCGCGACGGGCAGCTCGAGCGTCTGCGGCGGCTGGGTGGTGTGCTCGACCGCTTCGAGCTCGTCCGGCAGCTCCTTCTTCGGCCGGACGCCGTGGTCGGTGAGCTTGCGCGCCTGCGGCAGGACCCGCCGCTCGAGGGAGCCGACGGTCTTGTTGTACTCCTGGACGGCGCTGTCGAGCCTGCTGCCGAGCGTGACGAAGTGCCCCGTCATCACGGTCAGCCGCTCGTACAGCTCGCGTCCGAGCTCGTTCACCGCGCGGGCGCTCTCGGCGACCTTCTCCTCGTTCCAGACCGCCGCGATCGTGCGGAGCATCGTGATCAGGATCATCGGGCTCGCGAGGACGACGCGCTCGTTGCTCCCGGTCTGGAGCAGCGTCGGGTCGGCCTCGATCGCCGTCCGGTAGAAGCCCTCGCCGGGGAGGAACATGACGACGAAGTCGGGCGTGTCCTCGAACTGCTGCCAGTAGCTCTTCGCGCTCAGCTGCCGGACGTGCTCGCGCACGTGCCGCGCGTAGTCGGCGACGAGCGACTCGCGCTGGTCGGCGGGGGCGTTGAGGGAGTCGAGAACCGCCTTGAGCGGCGTCTTGGCGTCGACGACGACGCGGCGCCCGCCGGGGAGGCGGACGACGAGGTCGGGCCGGAGCGCGCGGCCGTCGACGCTGCGGTGAACCTCTTCCTCGAAGTCGCAGTACGCGAGCATCCCCGCCGTCTCCACCGTGTTGCGCAGCTGCATCTGTCCCCACGCGCCCCGCACCTCCGAGGAGCGGAGCGCCGTCGCGAGGTTGGCCGTCTCGGCGCGCACGCCCTCGCTCGTCGTCGCGAGGTCCTTCACGTAGCGGGTGAGCGAGCCGTAGTCCTGGCGGCGCGAGCGCTCGAGCGCCTCCGCCTGCTCGGCGACCTTCGCCAGCGAGTCCTTCAGCGGCTGCACGAGCTGCTGGACGGCCTGCTCCTTCTGCCCGAGCCGCCCGGCGGCGAGCTCGAGGAACGTCTCGTTGTTCTTGCGCAGGGCGTCGGCCGCGAGCGCGTCGAAGCGGGCGGTGACCTCCTGGTTCGTCCGCTCCACCAGGGCGGACCGCTCTTCGGCCCGGTCGCGCTCGTGGGCGAGCTCGACCCGGAGCGCGGTGTGCCGCGCGCGCAGGACGAGCCACGCGCCGGCGGCGCCGAGGAGGAGGCCGATGAGGAGTCCGATGACCATCGGGCCGACGAACGCTAGAGGGGCCGTCGGACGGAGGACCACGAAAATGCCGGCCCCGACCAACCCGAAGGTTCATCGGAACCGGCTCGAAGAGCCTATGTCCGCGCCCCGGCCGCCGTCAAGGAGAAAAAAGCCGCTCTTTGCGGCCTCGGGGCCTAGCCGGCGAGGGCGGCGTTGAGGTACTTCACGAGCGTCGGCTCGTCGAGGCCGTTCGCCATCGGCACCTCGGTGGGCTTGCCGGCGCCCTTGCTGACGAAGATCGTCGGCGTCCCGGAGACCTTGTTCGCCTGGGCGTCGGCGGCGATCTGCGCGGCGTCCTTCTTGACCGCGGACGAGCCGCGCTCCGCGAACAGCGGCGCGATCTTCATGCCGGGGACGCTGGCGGCGATCTGGTAGAGCATGTTGTCGGTTGCCCAGCCGGTGTTCTCCGTGCCCTGGTTCGCGTAGAGGACCGCCGCGAAGTTGAAGGCCTTGTTCTGCTTCGCGGCCGCCAGCATGACGTCCTGCGCCCGGAACGAGTCGTTGCCGATGAACGCCCACGGCTCGACGACGACCTTGATCTTCTTCGTCCGGACGTACTTCTGGACGATGTCCGGGAAGACCTGGGTCTCGAACTGCTGGCAGATCGGGCACTGGAGGTCGATGTACTCCGTCATCGTCACCGGCGCGAACGGCCAGCCGAGCGTGCGGCCGGTCTGCGGGATGCCCTTGAGCATCGAGTTGACGTCGGCGGCGCCGGGAAGGGCGTTGGCGAGGTCGCCCGTCGCCTGGGCGTTCTTCGGCAGGCCGCCGCCCCCGCCGCCGCCACTGAAGGCGAAGGCGAGGCCGATCCCGAGCACGACGAGGAAGACGACGATTCCGCCGATGAGGAGCGTCCGCGGCGACGCCTGACGTGCGCGCGCGGAGCCCTTCGACTGCACCGGCGGCGGCTGGGTCCGCCGGCGCTCTCTGCTCTTCTTGCCGCTAGGCACCGGCCGGAAGGGTAGCGGCCTCGTCGCTCGACTCGGCCCGGGCGAGGGCTAAGAATCCGATGAGGAGCAGAAAGCCCGTGAGCGCGAGCGTCGGGATCGTCACGTACCCGAACTCGTTGATCCACTTCACGACGCAGCCCGAGCCGCCGATCCGGCACGACGCCGGCTCGGTGATGACCTTGTTCTCGATGAGCAGGTGGTAGGTCGAGATGCACGCGCCCACGAGCGGGAGCGGGAGCAGGTAGCGGGTGACCTTGTAGTCCCCGTGCCACGCCGCGAAGAGCAGGAGGATCGACAGCGGGTACATGCAGATGCGCTGGAACCAGCACAGGTCGCACGGGACGAAGCCGGCGATCTCGGAGAGGAAGAGGCTGCCGCCGGTGCCGAGCGCGGCGACGACGAAGGCCGCCCACAGCTCGTAGCCCCACAGTGCGGCGCGGAGCGCGCGCAGCGGCGCGGTCAGGCCGGCGACGGCGAGGACGCCGGTGAGGAGGAGCACGCCGACGATCGCCTGTCCGGCGACGCCGAGCACCGCGAGCGCGACGATCGTGTCGTGGGTCATGCCCTCCAATCTACGACTTCGGCCGGTGGACGGTTCGCGACTGCCGCACTACCCTGACGCCGCCGGGGTGGCGGAACTGGTCAGACGCGCCCGACTTAAAATCGGGTGACTTCGGTCATGCGGGTTCGAGCCCCGCCCCCGGCATCGCATGACGGAGCACCCCGATCTCCTCATCGGCGACTCCGAGCGCCGCACTGCCGCCGACGACCTGCGGGGCCACTACGAGGCCGGTCGGCTGACGGTCGACGAGCTGGAGGGGCGGCTCGAGCGCGTACACGCCGCGCGAACCGAGTCTGATCTGCACGAAGCGCTCCGGCAGCTGCCGTCCGTGAAGCTGCCGAGCCTCCGCCCGCGCGACCGGCGCTGGCGCTCCCTCGCGACCCAGTACGCCACGCTCAACGTCGTGTCGATCCTCGTGTGGCTCTTCACCGGGACGGAGGCGAGCTTCTGGCCGAAGTGGGTCCTGCTCGCGACGCTCATCCTGTTCGTCCGCCGGCTGGCGGGTCGCGCCCGCACCTAGAGCCCGTGCCAGCTCGAGCTGGGCATGAGGACGGGCTTCGCCGCCGGGCTGCCGACGTCGAGCTGGACCTGCGCGTGCGCCTCGAGCGGAATCGAGCGCGGGTTGCCGGGCCACGGCTTGCCGTCGAGGAAGGCGGTGACGCGGCCGCGCGCAGGCCCGACGCGGGACGTGCTCAGCGGCTCGCCCCAGACGTCGAAGAAGTTCCCGAGCGTGAACGTCCGCCGCACGGGCGACTCGATGTGGACGACGCCGTCGGCTGCGTGCGTGTGCAGCCACGCGAAGCAGCTGCCGCCGACGACGAAAGCGCCGCGGGTCGTCGGTGCCACCTCGCGCGGCGGGGCGATGCCGATGCCGGAGGGGATCCGGCGCGGCCGGCCGCCGACGTAGACGGTCACGCGCGCGTGTATATGGAAGAGCACCTGCTCCGACCGCTCGCAGCCGATGCCGTCGACGGCCTCGCCGAGGGACGGCGCGCCGGCCGGAGCGAGCAAGGGGCCGGGCTCGAGCGGCGGGCCTTCCGGGCCGGGTGAGGAGGCGGCGCTCCCGGCGAGGGCGAGCGCGAGGACGGCGGCCGCGCCCGCGATTGTGGTCTTCGAACGCATATCCACCCGAAAGAGCGTAGATGCTCCGCGGTACCTCACTAGACTGCGGCGCGTGACCGGAGTCGAGGCATCGCCGCTCGAGCGCCCGCTCGAATGGGATTCGCCGCTGTTTCTCATGTCGCGCGCGCAGTTCGAGCAGGCGCTGCCGTTCGCGGACGTCTCGCAGATGGTGGCCGAGCGGCTGAGCTTCCCGGAGCGGGCCCTCATCATGAGCGTGCCGCTCCGCCGCGACGACGGCCGCTGGCAGATCTTCGCCGGCTACCGCGTCCAGCACTCGACGGTGCTCGGGCCGACGAAGGGCGGGATCCGCTACGACCCCGAGGTCTCGCTCGGCGAGTGCGCCGCCTTGAGCGCGTGGATGACGTGGAAGTGCGCTCTCCTCCGGCTCCCGTACGGCGGCGCGAAGGGCGGGATCCGCTGCGACGCGCACGCGCTGTCGCCGACGGAGATCGAGCGGCTGACGCGGCGCTTCACGTCCGAGCTGTTTGCGGCGATCGGCCCGCAGGAGGACATCCCGGCGCCCGACATGGCGACGAACGAGCAGACGATGGCGTGGATGATGGATACGTACTCGACGCAGATGGGCTACGCGGTTCCCGAGGTCGTCACCGGGAAGCCGATCTCGATCGGCGGCTCCGTCTTCCGTCGCGAGGCGACCGGGGCGGGGGTGATCATGTGCGCGGAGCGCGCCTGCGACCGGCTCGGCAAGAAGATCGGCGACCAGCGCTGCGTCGTCCAGGGCTTCGGCAACGTCGGCGGCGTCGCGGCGACCGAGCTGCACGTGCGCGGAGCGACCGTGCTCGGCGTGTCGGACATCTCGGGCGGCGTCTACTCGCCCGACGGCCTCGAAGTGCCCGAGCTGCACGCATACGTCGCCGAGCACGGCTCGCTCGAGGGGTACGACCGCGGCACGCGCATCACGAACGAGGAGCTCCTCGAGCTGCCCTGCGACCTGCTCGTCGTCGCCGCCCGTGAGGACCAGATCACGAGCGAGAACGCGGCGCGCGTGCACGCGAAGCTCGTCGTCGAGGGCGCGAACGGCCCGACGACGCTCGAGGCGGACGCGATCCTCGCGGAGCGGGGCATCCCCGTCGTGCCCGACATCCTCGCGAACGCGGGCGGCGTCACCGTCTCGTATTTCGAGTGGGTGCAGGATCTCGGCCGGCTGTTCTGGGACCGCGACGAGATCCGCGGCCGGCTCGCCGACAAGATGAACGACGCATTCGACCGCGTCTGGTCGGTCTCCGCCGAGAAGGGGATCACGCTGCGGCAGGCGGCGATGGTCGCCGCCATCCGTGAGGTCGCCGGCGCGCTCGAGGCGCGGGGGATCTACCCGTGAACACCGTCCGCGACGCGATGGTGCCGGAGCCGACGTCGCTCGCCGCCGACGCGACCGCGCAGGACGCCGGGCGCTATCTCGCGGACAGCGCCGACGTGCGGGCGGTCTTCGTGTGCGGCGGCGACGGGGCGTTCGTAGGCGTGATCACGCGCAAGACGCTCGTCCGCGAGGTCGTCGCCGCCGGTCTCGATCCGACCTCCGTTCCGCTCGGGGCCATCGCGGAGCCGCCGCTCTTCACGTTCGACGCGTCGCTGCCGCTCGACGAGGCGTACCGGATGCTCGAGGACCGCGACCTCGAGCGCGTGCCCGTCGTCGAGGACGGACGGCTCGTCGGCGTGCTCTCCCGTGCGGTGGTGCAGCGGCGTCTCGCCGAGGACGAGCCGCCCGCGGTCGAAGTGGGCTAGCAGCAGGTGTAGGCGCCGGGCGGAGCGTCGCCCTCGGCGTGCTCGGGCAGCTCCGCGGCTGCGAACGCGACGCCGTCGAGCAGATCGTGCTCGCTCACCTCGATCGCGTCGAGCGCGTACGCGTCGAGCGTGGCGAGGAGGATCGCCGCCCCCGCGACGATGACCGGGGCGCGCCCCGGCTCCATCGCCGGCAGGGCGCGGCGCTCGTCGACGGTGAGCGCGGCGAGCCGCACGAGCTGCGCGCGGGCTGCTCCGGTCGTGAGCACGTGGCCGTGCACGCGGTCGCGGTCGTACTCGGCGAGGCCGAGGTCGAGCGCGGCGAGCGTCGTGACCGTGCCGGCGACACCGGTTGCGGCACGCGGGGCGAGGTCGGGGAGGAGCGCGCGGGCTTCTTCCGCGCAGCGCGCGACGTCCTCGGCGTAGCGCTCGGTGAAGCGCACGGCTCCCATCGGCAGGCTCGTGTGGAAGTCGTCGAGGACGAGTTCGGTCGAGCCGCCGCCGATGTCGACGACGAGCGTTCCCGCGGCGGGGTCGACGCCGCGGCGCGTGAGCTCCGCTTCCTCCTCACCGGCGAGGAGCCGCGTCCTGAAGCCGTAGCTCCATTCGACCTCGCCGAGGAACGCCTCGCCGTTCTCCGCGTCGCGGACGGCGCTCGTCGCGACGGCGAGCGTGCGCTCGGCGCCGAGCGACTCGAGCGTGCGCCGGTAGTCGGTGAGGACGTTGCGCACGCGGGCGATCGGCGCGGGGAGGAGGCGGCCGCGCGCGTCGACCCCCTCGCCGAGGCGCGTGATGCGCGTCTCGCGGTGGACCTCCGCGAGCGTGCCGCCGTCGACGTCGGCGACGAGCAGCCGGGTCGTGTTCGTGCCGAGATCGACCGCGGCGACGCGCACTTACTTCGAGGGGATGAACGCCGTCACGCGGCCGAACGTGTCCGTCACCTCGTCGATCGCCTCACGCAGCACGGCGTAGCGGGCGAGCGTCGTGCGCAGGCCGGCGACGCGCTCGTCGAGCCGCGACGTGTCCGAGGCGCGCGCCGCGGAGTCGGCGAGCCGCTCGCCGGCGTCGGCGAGCAGGTCGAGCTCCTTCGCCACGTGCCGGCGGAGGCGCTTGAAGTCGCGCCAGGCCTCGAGGACGCGCGCGGCGAGGAAGAGGAGCGAGGCGAAGATCGCGAGCGCGCCGGCGAGCAAAGCCGCATAGATGAGCCAATTCCACATCGGTCGGATCGTAACGACGGTGCTACAATTCCGGGTTGCGACGCGGGGTGGAGCAGCCAGGTAGCTCGCCGGGCTCATAACCCGGAGGTCGCAGGTTCA
>CAVWBZ010000007.1:0-33168 GCA_963753295.1 uncultured Actinomycetes bacterium
GAAACCGTGACCGACACTCATAAGAGCTCGCGGGCTCGGCCCGCGAGCGCTCCCGCGAAGCGGGAACCTCTAATTGGTGAAAGTGCGCAGCACTTTCACCAACTGTTCCAATGGACCATCGTGTCCAGCGGCTTGCGCTTGCCGGGCTTGAAGTCCGTCCCCAGCGTGTACGCGACGGGGATGAGGGCGATTTGCGTCACCTCGTCGTAGGGGATGCCGAGGATCTCCGCCGCCTCGCGCTCGTGCATGAGGTGGAACGTCGTCCAGACCGTCCCGAGCCCGCGGGCGCGCGCGGCGAGCATGAACGACCACGCCGCCGGGACGATCGACCCGAACATCGACGCGACGAGCGGGTTCGACTTGCCCTCGTACCGCCCGACGACGCACGGGATGACGTGGACGGGCACCTCGTGGATGTGCTCGGCGAGATGGACGACCGCGTCGCCGATCCGCGCCATCTGGCCCTCCCGCGGACCGTCGCCGCGCTGGAGGTAGGGGAACGCCACCTCCCGCCAGAGCTCTCCGAGCCGCGCGCGCTTCTCCGCGTCGGTGACGACGACGAAGTGCCAGTTCTGCGAGTAGCTCGCCGTCGGGGCCTGCTGGGCGAGCCGGAGGCACTCCTCCAGGACCTCGCGCTCGACCGGCCGCGACAGGTCGAGGCGCTTGCGCACGGCCCGCGTCGTCGAGAGCAATTCGTCCGGGGTCAGCTCGAGCACGGTTTACGTATACCCCATCGTCACTTTGCAGGAGGCGAAGTTCGGGTTTCCGACGGATACGCCGCCGTCCGGGAGCGCCGACACTTTGACAGTGACCGGCGAGCCCATCCTCTGCATCGACGACGATCCCCTCGTCCGTAAGGTCATCGCGCGGGTGCTCGACGACGGCGGGCACCGGTGCATGACGGCCGGCGACGTCGACGAGGCCCGGCGTCTCATCGCCGAGAACGAGTACTCCGTCGTCCTCTGCGACATCGGCCTCCCCGGCGCATCCGGCCTCGAGCTCCTCGCCGAGCTCGCTCACACGCCGGCGATCGCGACCGTCATGATCACCGGCCGCGACGACCGGGACACCGCCGACCGCGCGCTCGAGCTCGGCGCCTACGGGTACCTGACGAAGCCCTTCGCACCGAACGACCTCCTCATCAGCATCGCCGGGGCCGTCAGGCGACGGAAGCTCGACGGGGCGCGAGCCGACCAGCTCGAGCGCGCGTACGCGAGCATCGCCGCCTCCGAGGCCGAGCTCCGCCGGGCATACGCAGAGACGGTCGCGCGGCTCGGGCGCGCGATGGAATACCACGACGTCGAGACCGGCGAGCACGTCGAGCGGGTCGCGGCCTCCGCGCACGAGATCGCCGTCGACATCGGTCTCGACAGCGTCCTCGCCGAGCGCGTGCGCCTCGCGAGCCCGCTGCACGAC
Organism: uncultured Actinomycetes bacterium; assembly: GCA_963753295.1. Classification (GTDB taxonomy): domain Bacteria; phylum Actinomycetota; class Thermoleophilia; order Gaiellales; family Gaiellaceae; genus Palsa-739. The sequence continues at coordinate 1,417 of CAVWBZ010000007.1, forward strand.
ATCGGCAAGATCGCGATCAGCGAGGCGATCCTGCGCAAGCCGGACGCGCTCACGGACGCCGAGCGGCGCGAGATGGAGCGGCACACCGAGGTCGGCCACACGCTTCTCGCGGGCTCCGGCAACGAGCTGCTCGAGCTCGCCGCCACCATCGCCTGGACGCATCACGAGAACTGGGACGGATCCGGATACCCGTCCGGGCTCGCCGGGGAGGACATCCCGCTCGCCGGCCGCATCGTCGCGGTCGCGGACGTCTTCGACGCGCTGACGACCGACCGTCCCTACCGCCGCGCCTGGAGCGAGGACGACGCCTTCGCGTACGTCACACAGGCGAGCGGCCAGAAGTTCGATCCCGATCTCGTCGAAGCACTGGGCCGCCGGCTCGGGCGACGGCGCCCGACAGGAGGCTCACGATGACGCGCGCCCGCGTCGACCGCACCGCAATCACCTGCATCGTCGCCGACGACCACCCGCCGATCGTCGACTCCGTCTCGCGCTATCTCGCCGCCGCCGACTTCGTCGTCGTGGCGACGGCCCAGAACGGCGAGCAGGCGCTCGCGGCGATCGAGCGGCATCGCCCGAACGTCTGCGTCGCCGACGTGCGGATGCCGCACCTCGACGGGCTCGAGCTCGCCCGGCGCGCGGCGCGGTCGGCGCCGGAGACCGCCGTGCTCCTCTACTCCGGCTTCAGCGACCGGGGCCTCGTCGCCGACGCGCTCGACGCGGGCGCACGCGGCTTCGCGCTCAAGGACGCCCCGCTCGACGACCTCGCCCGCGCGATCGACATCGTCTCGGCCGGGAACGTCTACATCGACCCGGTGCTGGCGGCGTCGCTCGCCCGGGCTCCGCGTCCCGACGACCACGGCGCCCTGAGCCCGCGGGAGCGCGAGGTGCTCCGGCTGCTCGCCGCCGGCGGCTCGTACGGCGAGATCGGCTCGACCCTCTTCCTCTCGCCGGACACGGTCCGCGCCCACGCGCACAAGGCGATGACGAAGCTCGGTTGCCGCACGCGGACGCAGGCCGTGGCGACGGCGCTGCGCGATGCGCTGATCGCGTAGTACCTTTGTCAATGCATGGCGCTGCGATTGTTCGTCGCCGACGACCATCCGGCCATCGTCGACTCGGTGACCCGCTTCCTCGACTCCGAGGACGACCTCTCCGTCGTCGGCAACGCAGGTGACGGCGCCGAGGCGCTCGAGCGCATCCAGGATCTCGTCCCGGACGTGGCGATCGTCGACGTTCGGATGCCCGAGGTGAACGGGATCGAGATCGCGAGGCGGCTGACGACCGCCGGCGCGAAGACCGGCGTCATCCTCTACACGGCCCACGCCGAGCGCGCGCTCGTGATCGAGGCCATCGACGCCGGCGCCCACGGGTTCGTGCTGAAGGAGTCGCCGCTGTCGGACCTCGTCCGCGCCGTCCGGCTCGTGGGCGACGGCCGGACGTATGTCGACCCGGTGCTCGCCGGCATCCTCGCCGGGCCGGACGCGACCGACCGAATCCCCGGCATCACGAAGCGCGAACGCGAGGTCCTGCGGCTGCTCGCCGACGGGATGCGCAACGAGCAGGTGGCGCGCGAGCTTTCCATCTCTCCGCTGACCGTGCGCACCCACATCGAGAAGGCGATGGCGAAGCTCGAGGCCGACACGCGGACGCAGGCGGTCGCAAACGCGCTCCGCATGTCCCTCATCGAGTAGCCATCCTCGAAAAGGAGGATCTCGGAACGCGGCAAGATCCCATCGTCCGGCCCCGTCCCGTTGGCGATGCTGTTCCAATGGACACTGGGTACGACCGCACGCTCGAGGCCGTCGCTCGCCTTGCGGGCGGGATTGCCCACGATCTGAACAACGCGCTCCTGCCGCTGCGCGCATACGGGGAGATCGCGATCAAGAAGATGGCGCGCGGCGAGGACGCGCAGGAGGAGGTGGCGGAGATGCTCGCCGCCTCGAGCCGGGCCTCCGCGCTGACGCGCCAGCTCCTCGCGTTCAGCGGCCGGCAGGTCGTCCGCCCGGAGGTCGTCGACCTGACCGAGCTCGTCGCCGGTCTCGAGCCCGAGATCGCAGAGGTCGTGGGACCGGGGATCGCGGTCGTGCAGAAGCTGCCCGCGGAGCCCGTCTGCGTCCTCGCCGACCGCAGCCTCCTCTCGCACGTGCTCGTGAACCTCGCGGCGAACGCGCGCGAGGCGATGAGCGACGCCGGCACGCTCACGATCGCCGTGGCGGCCGACCGCTCGCCGCTCGGGGCCGAGCTGACGGTCTGCGACACCGGACGGGGGATGGACGCCGAGACCGCTGCGCACGTCTTCGAGCCGTTCTTCACCGAGGGTGGCGGGCGCGGGCTCGGCCTCGCGAGCGCCCACGGGATCGTGAAACAGAGCGGCGGCACGATCAGCGTCGAGAGCGCCGTCGGCTCGGGCAGCGCCTTCGTCATCCGGCTGCCGCTCGCCGCGGACGCCGACCGCCGCGACGACCGGACGGGCGGCCGGCCGGCGGCGAGCGCCCCCGGCACCGTCGTCCTGCTCGTCGAGGACGACGCCGCCGTCCGGACGTCGATCGAGCGCATGCTCTCGGCTGACGGCTACAGCGTCGTCGCCGCCGCCGACGGCGAGGAGGCGGTCGGCCTCGCCCGCAGCGTGCACATGGATCTCGTCCTCACCGACGTCGCGATGCGCGGGCTCAACGGCCGTCAGACGGCGGAGCGGATCCGCAGCACGCACCCGGACGTGCCGATCCTCTTCATGTCCGGCTACACCGATGACGCCGTGCTCCGGCGCGGCGTCGGCGACCACGAGCTGCCGTTCCTCCAGAAGCCGTTCGGCGCCGACGATCTCGCCCGCGCGATCCGGGACGTGCTGTCAGCGCGTTGAGCGGACGTCGTCGAGGACGCTGCGCACGGTCGCCGCGAGCTCGGCCGGGTCGTACGGCTTCTGCACGTAGGCGGCGCGGGACTCGCCGATGCTCGAACGTGTGACGGAGTCGGCGGGGTAGCCGGACGTGTAGACGACGGCGAGCCCCTCGTGCTCTGCGGTGAGCCGCGCCGCAAGCTCGCGTCCGTCCATACCGGGCATGACGACGTCGGTGAGCAGCAGGTCGACCGCACCGCGATGCTCGCCGGCGACGCGGATCGCCTCGGCGCCGCCTCCGGCCTCGAGCACGGCGTACCCGTACGAACGCAGCGTCTCGGCGACGATGACGCGCACCGTCTCCTCGTCCTCGACGAAGAGGATGGCCTCGTCGCCGCGTGCCGACGGGCGCTCCGCGGCCGGTGGGACGTGCACCGCCGCCTCGGCGCCGACGGCGACGGGGAAGTAGAGCCTGAACGTCGTTCCGATGCCCGGCTCCGTGTAGAGCCAGATGTGCCCGCCGCTCTGCCTGACGATGCCGTGGACGCTCGAGAGCCCGAGTCCGGTGCCGGTCTCCTTCGTCGTGAAGAACGGGTCGAAGACGTGCTCTCGCGTGTCCTCGCCCATGCCCATGCCGGAGTCCGTCACCTGCAGGCAGACGTATGCGCCGGGGACGACGCCGGCATGCGCGAACGCGTAGCCCTCGTCGAGCTCGACCTCAGCGGTGGAGAGCGACAACGTGCCGCCGTCCGGCATGGCGTCGCGCGCGTTGACCGCGAGATTGACGATGACCTGCCCGAGCTGACCGCGGTCGACCACGATCGGCGGCAGCTCGGCCGCGAGCCCGAGCGCGATCTCGACGTCCTCGCCGATGACACGCTCGAGCAGCTCGAGCGTCTGGTGGACGACGACGTTCACGTCGGTGAGCTCGGGACGCAGCACCTGCTGCTTGCTGAACGCGAGGAGCTGGCGCGTCAGCTCCGCGCCGCGCTGCGCCGCCTCGTCGATCTGAGCGGCGTCCCGGCGCTGCTCCTCGTCGGTGAGCTGCTTCAGGAGCAGCGCCGAGCAGGCACGGATCACCATGAGGACGTTGTTGAAGTCGTGCGCGACCCCGGCGGCGAGCGCGCCGACCGCCTCGATCTTCTCCGCCTGCGCAAGCTGCCGCTCGAGCCGGCGCTGCTCGGTGACGTCGTGTGCGAGCACCAGGCGCGCGTCGCGACCATCGAATGCCACTGCACTGGAGACGACCGCGACCTCGTGCTCCGACCCGTCCCGATGCAGGTGCCGCCAGACGCCCGTCGGCCCCGGCCTCCCCTCGTTCGCGACGTCGCGTCGAAGCGCCTCGACGTCCTCCTCCGGGCGGATGTCGGCGATCGTCATGGCGAGGAACTCCTCGCCCGACCACCCGTAGGCTGCGACAGCAGCGTCGTTCACGGCGAGGAAGCGGAGCGTCTCGACGTCGAAGATCCACATCGGGCTCGGGTGGCGCTCGAACAGGCGCCGGTACTGCGCCTCGGCGCGGCGGAGCTCTCCGATGTCCCGCGCGATCGACGACGCTCCGATGACCCGGCCGTCGCGGTCGTGGATCGGCGACACCGTCACCGAAACGTCCACCTCGCTGCCGTCGCGCCGGCGCCGGCGTGTCTCGTAGTGGACGATGCGCTCGCCGGCGCGCACGCGCGCGAGGATCTCCTCCAGCTCGTGCGGGCGGTCGGACGGCAGGAGCATCGACACCGATCGGCCGACGGCGTCGGCGGCGCCGTACCCGTACAGGCGCTCCGCGGCCGGGTTCCAGCTCAGGATCGTCCCGTCGAGGTCCTTGCCGAAGATCGCGTCGTCGCTCGACTCGACGATGGCTGCGAGGAAATCGGCCGCCAGCCCGCCTGGATCGCGCTCCACCACTGCCGCATCTCCCGTCGTGTTCGTGCCAGAGACAGACTACTTCTGTCAACACGAACGTGCCCTCGGAGCTATCGTAGCTCCGAAGATGACGAAACGGTAATCCGCGTCAGTCGTCGAGGAGCTCGCGGATCTTCCGCGCGAGGCGGTCGGCGCCGAACGGCTTCTGGAGGAACGCCGTCCCCGGATCGATGACCCCGCGGGCGATGACCGCGTCGTCGGTATAGCCGGAGATGTAGAGGACGTGCATCCCCTCGTGGTCGGGCAGGAGCCGCTCGGCGAGTTGCCGCCCGTTCATCGCCGGCATGACGACGTCGGTGACCAGGAGGTCGATCTCCGCCCCCTCGGCCAGCCGCAGCGCGTCCTCCGGGCCCGGCGCCGCGATGACCTCGTAGCCGATGTCGACGAGAACAGCGGCGAGCGGGACCCGGACCGCGTCGTTGTCCTCGACGAGGAGGATCCGCTCGCACCCAGACGGCCTGTCCCCGGCGTCGGGGGCGCGCTGAGCATCGGCGTCGGGCCGAGCGGCACCGGCGAGGACCGGCATGTAGATCTTGAACGTCGACCCGACGCCGAGCTCGCTGTACACGCTCAGACGTCCGCCCGACTGCTCGACGATGCCGAGCACGGTCGAGAGCCCGAGGCCCGTCCCTCGTCCGGTCTCCTTCGTCGTGAAGAACGGCTCGAACATGCGCGCCTGTGTCTCCACGTCGATGCCCGAGCCGGTGTCGCTCACGGCGAGCAGCACGTGCGGCCCGCTGACGGAGCCCGACGTCGTCGGCGCGCGGTCGAGCTCGACGTTCTGCGTCTCGATCGTCAGCGTTCCGCCGTTCGCCATCGCGTCGCGCGCGTTCACCGCGAGGTTCATCAAGACCTGCACGAGCTGGCCGGCGTCCATCGTCACGGTCGCGACGCCGGGGTCGAGCGACAGCCGCACGGCGATGTCCTCACCGAGGAGGCGCTGGATCATCGGCGCGTGCTCGGCGAGAACGGCGTTCACGTCGAGCGGCGCGAGCTCGAGCACTTGCCGGCGGCTGAACGCGAGCAGCTGCTGCGTCAGCTCCGCGGCGCGGCCGGCCGCGCCGCGGATGCCGGCGATGCTCGTCCGCAGGCGCTCGCCCGACGCGTCCTCGGGCCCGTCGTCCGCGAGGTCGCAGTAGCTCGCGATCGCCATGAGGAGGTTGTTGAAGTCGTGCGCGACGCCGCCGGCAAGCCGGCCGATCGCCTCCATGCGCTGCGACTGCCGGAGCTGCTCCTCGAGAGCGCGCCGCTCGGTGATGTCTTCGAGGATGCCGATGGCGAAGCGCGGCTTCCGTTTCGCATCCGGGAGGGCGAACGACGTCAGATGAACCCAAACCGTCCGGCCGTCCCTGTGCAGGCAGCGCTTCTCGAGCTCGTAGTGCGGCCGCTTCCCCTCGAGCATCTCCTGGAAGAGCTCGCGATCGAGGCCGACGTCGTCCGGATGGGTGAAGTCGTCGAACTGGAGGGAGAGCAGTTCCTCGCGTTCGTAGCCGAGCATGTGCAGGAGCGCAGAGTTCGCCTGGAGCATCCGACCGCGGGCGTCGATGATGTCCATCCCGTGCGGGCTCGACTCGAAGAGCAGGCGAAACCGCTCCTCGAACTTCCGCCGTTCCGTGAGATCGACGACCTGCGTGACGTGACACCGGAGCTTGCCGTCGGTGCCGTTGACGGCGGAGACGGCGATCTGCACCCACACCGCTCGTCCGTCCTTGCGGAGATAGCGCTTCTCGGTCACGTGCCGGCGCATGTCGCCGTGACGAAAGCGCTCGAGAGCCTCGGTCGTGCTACTGCGGTCGTCCGGATGCGTGAGCTCGGCGACGTCCAAGCGCCGCAGCTCGCCCAGGCTGTATCCGAGCAGGTCGCACAGGGCGGCGTTCGCCCTGACGATGTTCCCGTGTGGCGTCGACATGAGCATTCCGATCGCCGCGCCTTCGAACGCTGTGCGGAACAGCTCCTCGCTCTCGCGGACGGCGGCGACGGCATCGCGCTTCGCGGTGGCGTCGACGACCTGGGACACGAAGCACGTGACCTCGCCGGCCCCGTTCCGCACCGGGGAGATGCCGATCTGCACCCAGACGTGCGTGCCGTCCTTCCGGAGGTAGCGCTTCTCGGTCGAGACACGCGTCGCGGAACCCGCGACGAGACGCGGGATGACGGCGGCCGCGGCATGCCTGTCCTCCGGATGGCTGACGGCGACCAGGTCCACGCCTTCCAGCTCGTCGACGTCGTAGCCGAGGAGGTCGGCGAAGGCGTGGTTCGCACTGATGACGTGCCCGTCGAGCGAGACGATGACCATCCCGATCGCGGTGTTCTCGAACGCGCGCTGCAGGATGTTCTCGCGCTCGATCAGCGTCTCCTCGACGCTACGCAGCGCCAGCTCGGCCGCCCGCCGCTCGCTCACGTCGCGGCAGATCGCCTGGAAGCCGGCCGGCCGGCCCTCCTCCCGCACGAGCCAGCTCGAGACCTCCACCCGCACCGCGTGCCCGTCCCGTGCGACGAACTCCAGGTCGTAGACCGTGCGCTCCGAGCGGCCGCTCAGCTTCGCTGCCGAAGCGTCCTGGAGCTGGACGCGCCACTCCGGCATGACGAGCGAGGCCAGCGGCCGTCCGATCAGCTCTTCCCGCGAATACCCGAGCGCATGCTCGAACGCCGTGTTGACGCTGACGATCCGTTCTTCGAGGTCGCCTGCGACGATGAGGTCGTTCGCGTTCTCGACGATGTCGCGGTAGCGCGCTTCCCTCGCGCGCACCGCGTCGAGGCAGTCGCCGTCATCCCGTGGGGAAAGCGTGCGTGCGGCGGACGACATCCTGGATGCCTCGTTACCCGGCGATCGCGTCGACGAGCTCGGACAGCGCGCACCCCTTGATGAGAAACCGGCTCGCGCCCGCATCCGCGGCCTCGCGCTGGAGCGTCGGGTCGTCGTAGGCAGAGAGCATCACGAGGCGCACGCGCGGGTCGATCGGGCGGATGCGCCGCGCTGCCTCGATCCCGCCGACGCCCGGCATGCGGACGTCGAGGAGGATCGTGTCCGGACGCAGCATTCGCGCCAGCGTCACCGCCTCGAGGCCGTCCGCAGCGACGCCGACGACGTCGAACCCCTCGTCGGCGAGCACGTGCGACAGGACGGTGCGGACAGCTTCGTCGTCGTCGACGACGAGCACGCGCATCACCGGCTCCGGGTCATACGCGAGCTCAGGCGACGGCACGATCCAGCTCCTGTTCCGAATCGTTCCGGCGAGACGTCCATGGCAGGATCACGTCGATCTGCGAGCCGAGGCCCGGCCCCGAGACGATCCGCAGCGTTCCGCCGGCGCTCTCGATGCGCTCGCGCACCGTGAGCAGACCGAAGTGCGTGCCGGGTGGGGCCGCCGCGACGGCGTTCTCGTCGAAGCCGACGCCGTCGTCGACGACCAGCAGCCGGAAGCGGTCGCCGGCGCGCTCGAGCCGAACCGTCACCTGCGTCGCTTTCGCATGCTTCTTCACGTTGACGAGCGCTTCGCGCGCGATGCGATGGATGATCGTCTCGAGATCGGGCGTGAAGCGCGCAGCCGACGTGCGGTCGTGGACGACATACGCGGTGGACGGCCCGAGGATCTCGGCGGCCGCGTCGCGGATCGCCGCCGCGACGCCCCCCTCGTCCAGCACGGGCGGCCTGAGCTCCGCCATCAGGCGCCTCAGGGCCTGCATCTCGCTTGCGAGATGGTCGCGCACCTGGGCAGCGAGGTCGGTGACGTCGCGCTCGCCGCGGTTGATCCGGTTGACGAGAAGGTCGAGGGAGAATGCCGCGGCCGTCAGCCGCTGGATCGGCCCGTCGTGCAGGTCGGCCGCAATCCGGCGCCGCTCGCGTTCGGCCCCCTCCACGGTGCGGGCGAGAAGGCGGACACGGTCGTCTTGGGCGCGCTCGAGCTTCGCCAGCGCGACGGCGAGCTCTTGTTGCGAGGCTTCCGCGACCTCCCGCGCCTGCCGGTGACGGTCGGCACCGCGCAGTGTGCGGACATACGCGAGGCCGAAGGCCGCGACGAGCACGGCGATCACGCTCGACGACCCGATGAGCGCATCGCGCTCGGCAGCGCGCGCATGCCGTGCGCTCGCGGCCGCCGCCGCGTTGAGGGCGGACTTCACCGTCCCAAGCGTCTGCTGCTGACGCGCCGCGAGCTGCAGCGCCGCGCCTGCATCGGTCCGGCCGCTGCGGATGAACGAGACGATCGCCGCATTCACCGCGAAGTTCCGCTCCAGCGCCGGGCGTGCGAACTGCAAATGCAGCCGGACGAGCGCCGTCACCATGCCGGCCTGCCCGGCCGTCAGCTGCTCGTCGAGGGCCTGCGCTCCACCGCCTGCCGACGTCATCGCCCACGGCAGCCCCTCGACCTGGTTGAAGCTGTCGACGGTTTGGACGAGCTCGACCTGGCGATCGCGGTCGTGCGCCGCGCGGTGGAGAAGCGTCGCGGCGCCGACGACGGCGCCCGCAGCAAGTACAGCCGCCAGGGCCGGAACCAGGAGCTTCAGCGCCGCGTGGGGCACCGGCCGCCGCATGACCGCTGGGAGTTCCATCTCCCCAAGCATCGACGCCGTGAGTCGCCGCAGCACCCGCGAGAATGCGGAACCGCCATCCTCCAAACGGCGGATGCCGCCGCTCACGCCGCGGGCACCACCCGAAGCGGGAGCCCGAACCGGGCCATCAGCTCGTCGAGCTCCGCCACGATCCCCTCGACCCGCTCCGTCGTCGCCCGGCTTCGCTCCTGGTCGGCCGTCAGCTGCCAGGTCGCCTCACGGATCCCGGCCATCGCCGCCGCCACCTGTGCCGCCGCCGCGCTCTGCTCGCCGGTCGCCGCAATGGAGGCGTCGAGGAGCGACGCCGTCTCCTCCATGAGAATGCGGACCGCGCGCGTCCTCGCGCTTCCGGCCCCGGTCGCGGCGATCGTCGCCTCCGTCTCGGCCTGGATCGCGCCGACGATCTCGCGGATCGACTGCGCCGACGCCGCCGAGCGCTGCGCGAGCTTCCGCACCTCGGCGGCGACGACCGAGAAGCCCTTGCCCGACCGTCCCGCGCGCGCGGCTTCGATCGCCGCGTTGAGCGCGAGCTGATTCGTCTGCACCGCGAAGTCGGAGATGAGACCGACGATCTCGCCGATCCGGTGCGAGTGCGCATCGAGCTCGATGGTCCCGTGCTCGATCGTGTCGACGGCGGACTGGAGGTCGAGCATCGTGTCGCTCGTCTTCTGCACCGACTCGGATCCACGTCGCGCGTTCTCGGCGATCGAGGTGGACGCTGCGGCGAGCTGCTCGATCGTCACCGACGTCTCTACGACTGCGGTCGACTGCTGCGCCGTCGCAGTCGCGGCCTCTTTCGTCGCGAGGCGGAGCTCGTCGACCGCGTCGGAAAGCTGAACGGCGCCCGAGCGGAGGCGAGCCATGGCGCGGCCGATCGATCGCGTCCCGCCGGCGCCGAAACCGGCGAGAAGAACGACGGCGGCTGCGAGGAGCGCGCCGCCCGCCGCGAGCCCGCTGCCGGCGAGCGCATGCCCGGATCGCGCGCGGCCGGCGCTCTCGACGGTGCTCGCCGAAACCTCCTGCTGCAGCCGGCCGAGCACGACCTCGGCGGTGGAGGCGCCGGGTCGCTCGACGAAGCGTTCGTTCCCGGCGCGCAGCTCGGCCGCGAGCGGGCCCGGCAGGCCGGCGAGCGTCTGCCCGAACGCCCGCGCCGACGCGGGCAGGCCGGTGCCGCGCGCGACTGCGAGCTGCTCCGACGCGAAGGCGCGCTCGACGCCCAGGAGCGCAGCGGCGGTGCTGTCGGCGGAGAGCGACCGGTCGTATGCCGACGCCGACCGCGTCGCCGGCAAGAGGAGCAGAATCGCCCCGACAGTCATCAGGACAGCCGCGAGTGCGATGCCTCCGGCAAGCACGCCGACGTGCGCACGGGACGCCGGACCGTCCGGCCGTTCGGCGACCATCTATGCTCGGTCCCCGTGGCAGTCTCGCCGAGCCAGCCCATCCTCGTCGCCGACGACTCGCCGACGATCCTCGCGATGGTCTCTTCGCGTCTCGAGCGCGCGGGATTCGACGTCGTCACCGCGACGCGCGGCGACGAGGCGCTCGACCTCGCGCGGCAGCTGCGGCCGAGAGCCGCGCTCCTCGACATAGAGATGCCCGGGCTCGACGGCCTGGAGGTCGCGAGGAGCATGCGGTCCGACCCGCAGCTCGCACACACGCTCATCGTGCTGCTCACCGGCCACGACCGGCCGGAGGACGTCGAGGCCGGCATCGCGGCAGGCGCCGACGCGTATCTCACGAAGCCGTTCAGCCCGCAGGAGCTCGAGACGACGGTCGACCGTCTGCTCGGACGCCGTTAGCGTCCTCACCGCACGACCCGCGTGAGCTCTTCGATCGTCGTGACGCCCGCCGCGACCTTGTCGAGGCCGTCGAGCCACAGCGACCGCATGCCGGCCTCTGTCGCTGCGGCCACCAGGTCGGTGTGCCCGGCGCGGCCGAACGCGAGGCGAGAAACCGCATCGTCGACGACCATGAGCTGGTATACGCCGACCCGGCCGCGGTAGCCCTTCGTGCAGCGGTCGCAACCGCGCCGCCGGTACAGCGTCGGCTCCTGCTCGACGATCTCGGGCGGGAAGCCGAGGTTCTCGAGCGTCTGCCGGTCGGGTTGAAACGGCTCGCGACACTCGAGGCAGAGTCGGCGCACGAGGCGCTGGCCGAGGACGGCGGTGACCGCCGAGCCGGTCATGTACGGCTCGATGCCGAGGTCGTTGAGACGGTTGATCGCGCCCGGCGCGTCGTTCGCGTGGAGCGTCGAGAGCACCGCGTGGCCCGTGAGCGCCGCCTCGAGCGTGATCTTCGCCGTCTCGAGGTCGCGCACCTCGCCGACCATCACGACGTCGGGATCCGAGCGGAGCATCGCTCGTAGCCCGCCGGCGAACGTCAGCCCGACACGATTGTTGACCTGCAGCTGGTAGACGTCCTCGAGGCGGTACTCGACAGGGTCTTCGATCGTGATGACGTTGACCTCGGGGCGGAGCATGTCCGTCAGCGCGGCGTAGATCGTCGTCGACTTGCCGCTGCCCGTGGGGCCGACGGCGAAGAAGGCGCCCGTCGGGCGGTAGAGGACCTCCTCGAGGGCCATCTGCATCTCGTTCGAGAGGCCGATCTCGGTCAGAGTCGGGGCACGCCGCGACTTGTCGAACAACCGGATGATCGCGCCCTCTCCCTCGACCGTCGGGAGGACCGCGACACGAACGTCGTTCAGCCGGCCGCTTCCTGCCGCACGGATCGTGAACCTTCCGTCCTGCGGGACGCGGTGCTCGGCGATGTCGAGCTGCGCGAGCACCTTGATGCGGCTGATGATGCCGGGCGCATGGGTCTTCGGAATGCGCTCGATCTCGTGCAGCACGCCGTCGACCCTGATCCGCGCGATCAGTGAGTCCTCGCGTGGCAGGAAGTGGATGTCGCTCGCGCCGTCCTCGACGGCCTGGACGACGATCGAGTTGACGAGCTTGATCGGCGGCGTCTCGGAGAAGCCGTCGTCCGCCGCCAGGTCGGTCACCTTGACGAGGCCCGGGAGCTCGTCCTCCATCGCCGCGGCGCGCGCCACGACTTCGTGGGAGCGCATAAGCCGCTTCAGCTCGAAGTCGATGTCGATCTCCGACGCGACGGCGAGGTCGATCGGATACTCGCTGACGAGCTTCAGGTCGTCGATCAGCTGGAGCTGGCGGGGATCTGCGATGGCGACGCTCAGCCGGCCGCCGTCGAATCTGTACGGAATGGCCCGCGTGCGCGTGAGGACGTGCAGCGGCAGCAGGTCGGCCGCATCGCGGTCGGCCGGCTGGCGCCGGAGGTCGATGACCGGCAGGCCGTAGAGGTCGGCGAGCTCCTGCGGCCGCAGCGCGGCGCGTGTCTCGGAGGCAGTCTGGGATTCCGGAATCACGCTTGTCGTATCGGCGCATCCGCGCCGCGGTGCATGCGCGTAAACGCGCGGCCTGCATCCTCCTTTTGGAGGACTACGCGGCCGGAAGCGGACGCGGACGGATGCGGAAGCGGGGGATCGTCCGCCCGAGCTCGAGCCCGGCCGTCGTCGACTCGAGCCCCTCGGCGAGGCGCTCGACACGCTCGGCGACGAGCGCCCTCCGCTCCTGCTCGGCTGCGAGCTGGTCGGCCGCGTCGCGGATCTGCGCCATCGCCGCCGCCACCTGGTCGGCGGCGCTCTTCTGCTGCTGCGTCGCGAGGATCGACGAATCGAGCGTGTCGCGCGCGTCCGACATCAGCTCGCTGACCGCCGCGGCGTGATACGTGCCCTGCTCCGTCGCCATGATCGTCGCGTTCGTCTCGTTCTGGATTGCCGTCACGATCTCGCGGATGGATTCGGTCGACCGGAGCGAACGCTCGGCGAGCGCCCGCACCTCGGCCGCGACGACGGCGAACCCGTCACCGGCCTCTCCCGCGCGCGCGGCCTCGATGGCGGCGTTGAGCGCCAGGAGGTTCGTCTGCTCGGCGATGTCGCCGATGAGCCCGAGGATGTCGCCGATCGTCTGCGAGCGCTCGGCGAGACTCAGAGTGCGGTCTGCGATCGCCCCCACGGCGTCGCGCATCTCCTGCATCGTGCCGCGTGTTCGTGCAGCGACGTCGGAGACGCGCTGTGAGCTCTCGGCGATCGCGGTCGCGGTTGCAGCGAGCTGCGCGATCGTCACAGACGTCTGCGCCACTGCGGCGGACTGCTCGGCGGTGGCGCTGGCAGCCTCCTTCGCTGCGATCCGCAGGTCGTAGACGGCCTCGTTCAACCGCGACGACTGTGCACGAAGACGGCGGCCGATTCGGCGGACGAGACCGGCGGCATAGGCGACGAGCATGAGCGCCGCGGCGAAGGCGAGGGCGAAGAGGGCGGCGCCGGCCCAGAGGCCGAGACTCGCAAGGGTGCGCGCGTGCGCGGAATCGGCGGCCGCGCCGGCCTCGAACCGCGCGACGAGCGTGGTGAGAGGCCTGTCGATGTCGGACACGATGGGCGCCGTTTGCGACGGCGTGCTCTCGGTCGTCGTCAGCGCCGCCTCGAACAGGAGGAGACGGGTACGGACCGTGGCGACGAGACCGCGCTCCGACAAGCTCGACGCGGGGAGCGCGGCGACCGCGGCGCTGAGGTCGCCGTCTTCGCGCACGAGCCGTGCCGGCCCGGCCGGCGTGTGAACGGCGTATGCCGCCGCAGCGGTACGTTCGAGCGCCACCGCTGCGTTCTGGCCCCTGCGCGCCGCGACGAGCTGCGCGGAGGCCGAGCGGTACGACGCGTTCGCGGCTGAGCGCGTCCAGATGGTCAGCCCGCCCGCGAGAGCGAGGAAGACGACCGTGGCGGCGCTTGCGGCGGCGACGCGGCGGCCGGGACCGGGCTGCAGGAATGCGTGCACGTTCGATCGGTGCATCGGCCGGCCCGCTCGGCCCCGCAAGGGTGAAGCGCGTACCCGGATCCGGCAATGCTGCGCGCCGCGGCGAACGCCGATAGCGGTCTCGTGAGCGGCGTGTTCGTCCAGCTCCGTGTCGGCGGCGAACGCTACGCGCTCGCTGTCGAGCACGTGCTCGAGATCACGACCTTTGCGCCGCCGACGCCGCTCCCGGGCGCGCGGCCGGACCTGCTCGGCCTCGTCCCGCTTCGCGGGCGCGTCCTCCCGGTCTACGATGCCGCGCAGGTTCTCGGCGCCACCGGCGAGCGCTCGCCCACGCGCGTCGTCGTCGTCGCCGACGGCGCTGCCCGCGCCGGCGTCGCCGTCGACGAAGTGTCCGAGGTCGGTCAGCTTCCTGCTCCGGCCGGGGCAGACGAGCCGCTTCTCTCCGGAATGGTGCTCCACGACGGCCGCGCGATCGGGATCGTCGATGCGCCGGCGCTTCTCGCGGAGCTCGCGCGATGACGGACGCGGAGGCGGAGTTCCGCGAGCTGTTCGAGACGGAGGCGGCCGAGCGGCTCGAGACGATGACCGAGCTACTGCTCGACGCCGAGCGGGGCTCGAACGACGCCGGCGCCGTCTCGGCTTTGCTGCGCGAGGCGCACACGCTCAAGGGAGCCGCCGGAATGGTCGGCCTCGCAGAGGTGAGCGAGGTCGCGCACGAGCTCGAAGGCCTGCTGATCCCGGTTCGCGACGCGGGCGCATGCCTTCCCGCCGAGCTCGTCGAGCCGCTGCTCGCCGGGGTCGACGAGCTGCGCCGGCTCTCGTCGGGCGGGGAGGACGCGCGCCTCCCGGCGACGGCGCCGCGCATCCGCGTCCAGGCCGAGCGCGTCGACCGCCTGCTCGAGCTCGTCGGCGAGACGGTCCTCCATCGCCGACGGCTCGGCCACCAGCTGACCCCGGATGCGCAGTACGAGCTCACCGACGAGCTCCACACGGGCGATCTCCTCCTCGACGAGCTCAAGAGCACGGCCATCGGCATGCGCATGCAGGAGATCGCGACGATCGTGCCGCCGCTCCGGCGCGCGATCCGCGAGGCGGCGAGGACGGCGCGCAAGAACGTGGAGCTGATGGTCGCCGGCGGCGAGACGGAGCTCGACCGCGCGATTCTCGAGGAGCTCGTCGATCCGCTCGTCCACCTGCTGCGCAATGCGGTGGCGCACGGCATCGAGCTCCCGGCCGAGCGCGCCGGCAGCGGCAAGCCGTCGGCGGGTCGCATCGATCTGCGCGCCCAACAACGCGGCGGACTCGTGGAGATCACCGTCGCCGACGACGGCCGCGGCGTCCCCGCCGAGCTCCTCGCCGAAGGCGAGGACGGCGCGTCGCTTGCCGACCGGCTGGCGGTCCCGGGGTTCTCCTCGGCGGCCGAGGTGACGGCGCTCGCCGGGCGCGGTGTCGGCCTCGACGCCGTCAAGCGGTTCGCCGAGTCCCACGGCGGGACGCTCGCGATGCACAGCGTCCCCGAACGCGGCACCGAGGTGACGCTCGCGCTGCCGTTCACGCTCGCTCTCGTCGAGGTCCTGCTCTTCGAGCGGGGCCCGCACGTGTTCGGCCTGCCCGTCGCGAGCGTCGAGGAGGTCGTGCAGGTGCCCGATTCGCTCGTTCTCGGCGGCAGCGCCCGCTTCGATCTTCGCGGCGAGGCGCTTCCGCTCGCCGACGTCGCCGATCTCGTCGGCGCCGACGCACCCGCCGTGGGGAACCGGCCGCCCGCCGTCGTCGTCGGCGTCGCGGGTCGGCGACTCGTCGCGACGTGCGACCGCCTGCTCGGCAAGGAGGACGTCGTCATCAACGGCCTCGAGCCTCCACTCTCGGGCGTGCGCGGCTACCTCGGCACGGCACTGCTGGGCGACGGGCGCATCGCGCTCGTCCTCGACCCGTCCGAGCTCGTGCGTGCGCCGGTGGCTCGGCACGTCGAGCGCCCGCTGCCGGCTCCGGCGGAGCGTCCCGCCCGCCGCGTCCTCGTCGTCGAAGACTCCTTCACCGTCCGGGAGCTCCAGCGCAGCATCCTCGAGGCGGCGGGCTACTCCGTGGCCACCGCCGACAACGGCCGGCACGCGCTGCAGCAGCTCACGGACGACGACTCGATCGGTCTCGTCGTCAGCGACGTCGACATGCCGACGATGGACGGGCTGGAGATGACCGCCGCCATCCGGGCCGACGCGGCGCACGCGTCCCTCCCCGTCGTCATCGTCACCTCGCACGCGAGCGACGACGACCGCCGTCGCGGGCTCGATGCCGGCGCCGACGCATACCTCGTGAAGAGCGCGTTCGAGCAGGGCACGCTGCTCGCGACCGTCGAACGGCTCATCGGCCGATGACGTCGAGTCGCATCGTCATCTGCGAGGACTCGAGAACGTACGCGGCGGCGCTGCGGCGGGCATTCGAGCACGCAGGCACGCATTCCGTCGTCGGCGTGTTCGCGACCGCGGAGGACACGATCGGCGCACTCCCCGATCTCCGTCCCGATCTCGTGACGATGGATCTCGAGCTGCCCGGCATGTCCGGGCTCGAGGCCGTCGAGCAGATCATGTGCGCGCAGCCGGTGCCGATCCTCGTCCTCTCCGCGCACCTCGGCGACGACGAGACCCGCCCCGGCGCAGCGCTCGCAGCCGGCGCGCTCGACGCCATCCCGAAGGCCCGGCTCGACCTGCGCGACCCGGCGGGCTCCGACGCCGCCGCTCTCCGCCGGCGTGCGTCGGTCTTGAGCAGCGCTCACGTCATCCGGCATCCACGCTCCCGACTCACGCGCGCGCCGGCGACCGGGGGTGCGGAGACGTGCGTGATCGGCGTGTGCGCGTCGACCGGCGGACCGCATGCGCTCTCCGTCATTCTCGGCGCGCTTCCCCCGTCGTTCCCGTATCCGATCCTCGTCGTTCAGCACATCGTCTCCGGCTTCGTCGCCGGGCTCGCACGATTGCTCGACCAGACCTCCTCGCTGCCCGTCCAGCTCGCCGCACACGGAGTGCGGCCCGTGCACGGCGTCTATCTCGCGCCCGACGAGGTGCACCTGCGGCTCGGCAGCGACGGGCGTCTCGCGCTCGACCGGGCGCGCGCGGTGCGCGGCCACAGGCCGTCCGGTGACGTCCTGCTCGAAAGCATGGCTGCCGCGCGGGGCGAACAGGCGGCCGGAGTCGTGCTGACCGGCATGGGCCGCGACGGCGCCAACGGCATCCGCGCCATCGCCGACGCGGGCGGCTTCACGATCGCCCAGGACGAAGCGAGCTCCGCGATCTTCGGCATGCCTCGCGCCGCTGCCGAGAGCGGCGCGAAGCTCGTCCTCGGCCTCGAAGACATCGCGGCCCAGCTCATCCGCCTGGCCGGAGTGCGAACGTGACCCGCGACCTCGCCCAGATCGCCGAGCTCGTGCGGGCGGAGAGCGGTGTGCGCGCGTTGCAGGAGCATGCGATCGCGCACGCGCTGGCCGTCGCGGCGCCCGGACTCGACGCCAAAGCGTTCCTCGGCGAAGTCGGACGGCGGCCGGAGCTCCTGTCGCGGCTGCTCGACGAGATCACGGTGCAGGAGACGTTCTTCTGGCGCGAGGAGGCACAGCTCGCGGCGATCGACTGGCGTACGCTGCTCGAGCGGGCGCGCGCACGCGGCGTGAACGACATTCAGGTGTGGACCGCCGGCTGCTCGAGCGGCGACGAGACGTACACGGTGGCGCTCGAGGCGATGCGCGCGCTCGGCCCATCCGCACCGGTTCGCATCCTCGGGACGGATCTCTCGCGCACCGCACTCGCGCGCGCGACCGCAGGCGTGTACCGCGAGCGTGCGGTGAGGCTCGTGCCGCACCGTCTGCGCTCATCGGCGTTTTCGTCGGCGCCGAACCGCACCGCGCGCATCGGGAACGCCGCGCGCACGCTCGTGCACTTCGCGCGTCACAACCTCGTGCGCGATCCCGTTCCGCCGCCGGGCTCCTTCGATCTCGTCCTCTGCCGCAACGTGCTCATCTACTTCGACGCCGAGACGGCTGCGCTCGTGCACGACCGCCTGCGCGGCGCCGTCGCGCCCGGTGGGACGCTGCTCCTCGGCGCAGCAGATCGCTTGTGCGTTCCGACGGCGGAGGCCCGGCCGTCGCCGTCGCCGGTGCGCCGGTTTCCGGTCGGGATCGAGGCTGCTCCCCTCTTCGTCGCCGGGCTCACCCAGCTCGTACGCGGCAACGCCGCCGGGGCGATCGCATCGCTGCGGCGCACCCTCTACCTCGAACCGCTGCACGTGGCCGCCGCGTTCGAGCTCGGCCGGGCGCACGAGGCGAACGGCGAGGCCGACGCGGCGCGGCGTGCGTACGGCCAGGCGCTGCGGGCACTGTCGGAGGCGCCGGGCGCGGATCGCCTGCCGGAGCAGGTGAGCGCAGCCGATGTCGCCGCTGCCTGCGCATGCCGGATCGAGGCGCTCTCGTGAAGCACGTGCTCGTCGTCGACGACAGCGCGACCGCGAGGACGCTCGTCGAGCGAAGCCTCGCGAATGCGGGTTACCGCGTGTCCACGGCCGAGGACGGCAACATCGCGTTGCAGCGCGTCGCCGAGCTCGACCCGGATCTCGTGCTCCTCGACGTCGCGATGCCCGAGCTCGACGGCTGGCAGACGCTCGACCGGCTCCGCACGACGACGCGCGTGCCGGTGATCATGCTCTCGGCGCACGACACCGAAGCCGAACGCGTCCGCGGGCTCCTCGGCGGCGCCGACGACTACGTCGCCAAGCCCGCAAACGGCCCGGAGCTCGCCGCGCGGATCGCCGCGGTGCTGCGGCGCCCTCCCCGCCGGTCCGGGAGCGCGTCCGTGTACGACGACGGCGTCCTTCGGCTCGACGCGCGGAATGCGGAGGTCACGGTGCGGGGGAATCCCGTCCACCTCACGCCGCTCGAGCTGCGCGTGCTCGAGACCCTCGCGATGAACGCCGGGACGGTCGTCTCGGCGCGAGAGCTCGTCGCGCGCGTCTGGGGGCGGCGGCTGCCGAACCCCGGCGAGCGGGCGCGTCTCTACGTCGGGTACGTGCGCGGGAAGATCGAGCGCGACCCCGCCCGCCCGGAGCTCGTCGTGAACGTGCGCGGGCGCGGGTACCGCTACGTGGCGATGGCCCCGGGAGGAATCGAACCTCCGCGCGCAGATTCGAAGTCTGCCGCTCTATCCGCTGAGCTACGGGGCCGGGCGGAGGAAGCGTAGCCCGGAGGCTACGCGGCGACAGGCGCGCCGTACTTGCGCTTCAGGTACGCGAGGTACGGCTTCGCGTCGATCGTCGAGCCGGTCGCTCGCCGCAACGTCTCCTGCGGCGTGAACTTCCGGCCGTGCGCGTGGACGTTGTCGCCGAGCCACTCGCGGAGCGAGGCGAAGTCGCCGCGCTCGATCCGGTCCTCGAGATCGGGGATGTCCTCCTGCGCCTTCTCCCAGATCTGCACCGACATCACGGTGCCGAGCAGGTACGTCGAGAAGTAGCCGATGAGGCCGGACGCCCAATGCGTGTCCTGGAGCACGCCGTTCGCGTCGTCGGGAACCTCGACGCCGAGATACTCGTCCATCTTCTCCGCCCAGCGCCGGGGCAGGTCGCGCAGCTCGACGCGGCCGTTGATGATGTCCTGCTCGAGCTCGAAGCGGAGGATGACGTGCATGCCGTACGTCACCTCGTCGGCGCGGATGCGGATGAGCGACGGCTGCACGCGGTTGATCGCCGCGTAGAAGCGGTCGACGTCGACGCCCCGGAACTGGGTCGGGAAGACCTCCTGCAGGCGCGGATAGAAGAACCGCCAGAACGGCATGCTGCGTCCGACGAGGTTCTCCCACATGCGGCTCTGCGACTCATGCAGCCCGAGCGACGCCCCTGTGCCGATCGGCAGGTGCGCGAACCGCCGCGGAATCTGGTGCTCGTACAGCCCGTGGCCGTACTCGTGCATCGTCGAGAACAGCGACTTGAGGCTGTCCTCGTAGTAGTGGGTCGTGATGCGCACGTCGTCGATGCCGGCGCCGGACGCGAACGGGTGCTCCGTCGGATCGATGCGCCAGGTGTCGGGCCTGTGCCCGAACATGTCGACGACCTCGTGGTCGAGCGCGACCTGCGCATCGAGCGGGAAGTGGCCGAAGAGGAACGAGTCGTCGACCTCACGGTCGCGCAGCTCGGCGATGAGCGGCACGAGCTCCGCCTTGATCTCGTCGAAGATGCGCGTGACCTCGGCCGTCTTCATCTCCGGCTCGAAGTCGTCGAGCAGGACGTCGTACGGCTCGTCCGTCTTCGGGAAGCACTCGACGTACCGGCGGCGCAGCTCGACGTTGCGCTCGAGCGGCCCGAGGAAGAGCTCGAAGCTCGAAGTGGCCTTCGCCTCCATCCAGACGGGATTCGCCTCGGCCGCGGCGCGCGCCATCTCGACGCGGAGCTCGGTGGGGACCTGCACCGCCTTGTCGTACGTGCGGCGGGCGAGGCGGAGCAGGCCGGCGTCGTCGGAGTCGGGGTCGAGCGAGCCGGCGGCGAGCTCGACCTCGTCCAGGAGACGTCCGATCTCGGGGTCGACGAGCTTCTCGTGCGCGAGCCGCTGCAGCAGCGCGAGGTGGTTGGCGCGATGACCGACGCCGGCCGACGGCATCATCGTCCGCTGGTCCCACACGAGGAAGTAGGCGATGTCCTGGATGCCGTGCAGCTCGGTGAGACGTGTCTTCAGCTGCTCGAGCGCGTCGGCCACGAGGATGGAGGCTACTAGAGTCCAACGTATGGCGACGTACCTCCTGCGGAAGGTGCTCGTCGCAGCCTCGGTCGTGGTTGCGGTGTCGTTCGCCGCGTTCGTCGGCTTCGGGCTCTCGCTCGACCCCAGCTACCCGCTGTACGCGCAGCCGCGCGCGCAGGCGATCGTGCGAACCCACTACCACCTCGAGGACCCGATCCTGTCCCGGTACGCACGGTGGATCGCCGGCTTCGCGCACCACGGCTTCGGCGCGACCGTCTCCACGGACGTGGGCGGCGCACCGCCGACGCTGCGGTCGCTCGGCGAGCCGATCGGACCGCAGCTCCTGCGCGCGACGGAGATCACGGCAGTCCTCCTCGCCGTCGCTCTCGGCCTCGTCGTGATCGGGAGCACCGCGGTCGGCGTCTTCACCGCGCAGCAGCGGCGATTCCGTGCGGACGTCGGCGTCCGCACGGTCGCCTACCTCGGCGCGGCCGTGCCGACGTTCCTGCTCGGCGACCTCCTGCTGCGCGCGATCGCCCCCAGGGTCGTGGCGAAGTACGTCGGCGGCCGCTACGTCATCTCGAGCACGAACGGCTGGTTCCTCGTCGGGCCGCCGACCGGCGGCGTCGTCGGCTGGGTCCGCCATCTATTCCTCCCGGCGGCGGCGCTCGCCGTCGGGCTCATCGGGTTGTACGCGCGGTACGTCCGCTCCGCGATGTCGGCCGAGCTGTCGCGGCCGTACGTCACCGTCGCGCGCGCGAAGGGGCTCACGGAGCGGCGGGTGCTCCTCCGTCACGCGCTGCGCAACTCGCTCGTCCCGGTGACGTCGCTGATGACGCTCGAGCTCGGCGGAATCGTCGGCGCCTCGATCGCCGCCGACGGCGTGTTCGGCACGGGCGGGCTCGCGTCCGAGTTCCTCGGCGCGCTCGGCCACGCGGACCCGTTCGAGCTCACCGCGATCGTCGTCATGAGCGCCGTCGTCGTCTGCGGGTTCACGCTCGCCGGCGACCTGCTCGTCGGGCTGCTCGATCCGCGGAGGGCTACGACGACGGGTTGAGCGCGTCGTCCAGCGCATCGCCGACGAACGCGACCGCGAGCAGGACGAGGACGAGCAACGCCACCGGGACGAGGTACAGCCACCAGACCGAGCCGATCGACGGCGCACGGCCGAGGCTGGCCGCAGTCGCCTGTGTCGCATCCGAGACGAGGCCGCCGAGGGTCGGGCTCTCCGGCTTGTTGTAGCCGTAGCCGAGATAGTCGACCGTCGCGATGATCGCAATCGACTGGCCGACGACGTTCGTCGCCGCGACGATGATCGAGCCGCTCGCGTTCGGGAGCACGTGCCGCACGAGGATGCGCAGGCCGGAGGCGCCCGACGCCTGTGCCGCCTCCACGTACTCGTTCATGCGCAGCGATGCGACGCCCGCGCTCACGACGCGCGCCACCCCCGTCCACATGAGCGCCATCAGCCAGAGCCCGTCCTGGATCGGCGTCAGCGGCAGCTTCGACCAGACGGCGAGGACGATGAGCACCGCGATCGCGGGCACCGCCACGACGACGCGCGTCGCCCAGCCGACGAACTCGTCGACCCAGCCGCCGTAGTAGCCCGCGACCGCGCCGACCGGGATGCCGATGGCAGCCGCCCCGCCGGCGCAGACGAGCGCCGACAGCGCCGTCTCCCGGATCGCGTAGACGAGCTGGGTGAAGAAGTCGCGTCCGAGCGCGTCGGTTCCGAGGAGGTGGTGAGGCGTCAGCGGGGTCTGCGGGCGGGTGATGTACTCGATGAACTCCTGACCGGGGTAGTACGGGGCGATTGCGCCCGCGAGCACCCCGATGAGGACGAGTGCGGCGAGGAACGCGAGGGAGGCGACGCCGAGCGGGCGACGGCCGAAGCGAGCCGCCGCCTGACGCCACGGCCCTCGCCGGCCGAAGGACGGGGCGCCGGCGCCGATCTCCGCAACGCTGCCGACGCCCGCACTCACGAGGGTGGCGGATGGGATTCGAACCCACGACCACCGGGACCACAACCCGGGGCTCTACCAACTGAGCTACCGCCACCGCGAAGCAGCTACAGCGTACCGCCTCGCGTTCCGACCCGACTCTCGGCGAACTGCTCGATCATCGTTTCGTTGAAGGCCGGGATGTCGTCCGGCTTCCGGCTCGTGACGATCCCGTCGTCGACGACGACCTCTTCGTCGACCCAGGTACCGCCGGCGTTGCGGATGTCCGTCTGCAGCGTCGGCCAGGACGTGAGCGTCCGGCCGCGCGCGACGCCCGACTCGACGAGCATCCACGGCCCGTGGCAGATGACGGCCATGGGCTTCAGCGACGCCGCGAACTCGCGCACGAACGCGACCGCGTTCTCGTCGCCCCGGAGCTGGTCGGGGTTGCCGACACCGCCGGGGATCAGCAATGCGTCGTAGTCGTCGATCGAGGCCTCCTCGACCGTCCGGTCGACCGTGACCTTGGTCGCCGGTCTGAAGTGGTCGAACCCCTCGATCTCGCCGTCGTGGATGGAGACGACCTCCGTCGTCGCACCGGCCGCCTCGAGCGCCTTCCGCGGCTCCTCGAGCTCGACCCGCTCGAACATGTCGGCCGCGAGGATCGCGACCTTCCTGCCGGAGAGCTTCTTGTCCGCCATGCATGACCTCCTTGTCGACTGTGTGCGGGCCGTACCCGCTCGGGCGCCGCTGTACCCTCTGCGGCAGGCGCCCGTAGCTCAGTGGACAGAGCGGCGGACTTCTAATCCGCGGGTCGGAGGTTCGAATCCTCCCGGGCGCGTTCTGCAGACGGACGCAAGCGGCGTCGGACGCTCATCGCCCCGGATGGTGAGACTCTTCGCCGGCCTCGTTCCGCCGAGCTTCCAGACGCGCTGCTGTCTTTCCGCAAAGTCGGCTTTACAACCGTATCCCGCACGAGGCGCCGCGGCGTTCGACCGATACCCGCCTCGCCTAACGCCGGACGCCGAAGTCGGTGGTGACGATCGTCACGGCGAGCCCGTTGTAGACGCCGGGAGCGTCGAGGTCGTGCACGGCGGAGATGCCGATCTCGCGCCAGCGCGGGTCGAGCATGTTCTTCTTGTGCTCGGGGCTCCCGAGCCACATCGTCAGCGCCCCTTGCGCGTCGACGCCCGGCGACGACCACAGGAGGTTCTCGCCGACCGACCAGTAGCCCCAGTTCGAGGACGGATAGAAGGCTTCGATGCGCTTCCAGAACGCCGTCCCGTCGTACGAGCTGTGCGCGAAGTAGCCGTCCGTCTCCATCTGCTGCGAGTGCGCGCGGGCCGCGTCGGTGAGCGCGGGCGAGAGCCGCAGCGTGGCCAGGTGGTGCGAGGCGCGGAGGGCGTTTATGTCGGCGACGACGCCCAGCTCGAGCGAGCTGAGCGAAGCCGAGGGCTGCCGGGGGGACCCGAGAGCCGTCTGCGCAGGAACGGCGGCGATGCCCGCAACTGCGAGCAGCGCGATCCATCTCCGCCACGACCTAGCCATGCCGTGGAGAGAATCGGCCTTGCGGCGGACGCTGTCATGGGCCGAACGGCCAGTCTTTGCTGCCCGGAAGTCCCAGGTCCGCGAGAATGCCCCCGATGTCGCTGCGCTCGCATCCGCTCGAGGAAGAGGTCACGCTGCCCGACGGCCGTCTCGTCCGCGTCCGGGTCGGCGTGCCCGAGGACGGCTACCTCAAGCGGCGCGAGCTGAAGACGGTCGCCGTGGAGCTGTACGGCGACGGCGAGCACCTCGCCGCCGTGAACACCATCCTCCGGCCCGACCAGACCTCCGAGGGGCGCGCACTGCTACGACAGATCGCCACGGGACTCGCGAACGGCAGCATCGCGCCTACCGCCGGCGCGATCGAGCCGCTCGCGGATACGCTCCCCCCGGCATGAGCGCCGCGACCCTGCACACGAACCACGGCCCGATCGCGATCGAGCTGTACGACGACGACGCGCCGAAGACGGTCGACAACTTCGTCGGCCTCGCCCGCAAGGGCTTCTACAACGGCGTCATCTTCCACCGCATCATCCCGGACTTCATGATCCAGGGCGGCGACCCGACGGGCACCGGCTCCGGCGGCCCCGGCTACACGTTCGAGGACGAGGCGAACGACCACTCGGTCGCCCGCGGCGCCCTCGCGATGGCGAACGCCGGCCCGAACACGAACGGCAGCCAGTTCTTCATCGTCACCGCGGACGCGTGCCCGTGGCTCGACGGCAAGCACACGGTGTTCGGCCGCGTCACCGACGGGATGACGGTCGTCGACGCGATCTCCGCCCTCGAGACCGACGGACGCGACCGCCCGCGCAAGGACGTCGTCATCGAGCGCATCGAGCTCGCCGAGTAGATGCTCGCCTGGCGGGAGGTCGTCGAGCTCGCGCGCGACCTGCCCGAGATCGAAGAGTCGACGTCATACGGACGGCCCGCGCTGAAGGTGCGCGGGAAGTTCGTCGCCGCACTGCGCACGGATCCGGATGCGCTCGTCGTGCGCTGCGACCTCGAGGAGAAGCCGCTGCTGCTCGAGGCGCGCCCCGACATCCTCTTCGAGACGCCGCACTATCACGGCTGGGGGTACATGCTCGTGAAGCTCGACGCGACGCGCGACGAGATTCGCGAGTTCCTCACGGACTCGTGGCTGCTCGCCGCGCCGAAGCGGCTCGCGCAGTCGATCAGCCTCGAGTAGCGCCCCGGCGCAGCTCGTCGAGCGCGCCTTCCTCCTGCTCTTCCTGCAGGAAGCGCAGAAGGTAGAGCGCGAACACCGAGAAGAACACGATCGCCTCCTCCGCCGCCATCGTCACACCCGCGATCTGCTGGTCGGCCACGGGCGAGGGCCCCCACGTGCGCGGCGCATGCGCGTAGAACCCGTAGATCGCGCGCGGGAAGAGCGCGAGGACGAGGCCGAGCGGGGACGCGAGCACGAACGCCGCGAAGAGATACGCAGCCTTCGCGCCGGCCGAGATGCGGCCGTGCACGACCGGCCACCACACGCAGATCCCCGCAAGCAGGTACGTGAGGTGCTCGACGTGCAGGAGCGAGTGCGGATGCCGCAGCGCGAAGTCGTACGCCCACGGGAGATGCCACGCGTAGTACGTCCCGAGCCAGACCGGCAGCGCGACGAAGGGCTGGAACAGCGGGAACGTCCGCGCGCGCGCGGCGACACGGGACGGGACCGCGAGCACGAGGAGCGCCGGCGCCCACTCCGCGAGCACGACGTTCTGCAGCAGGTGCGCCCACAGGAACGTGTGCAGCGCGAACGGCTGCAGGCGCGTGACGAAGGCGGCGAAGATCAGCGCGAGGGCGATGCCGAGCGCCGCGAGGCGCAGGCCCCGGGGGTGCAGCGCGAGGCCGAGGATCGCGAGGACCGGGACGAGGACGACCGCCTCCGCCGGGAAATACATGGCGCTACGCTAGTTGTCCCTCGCGGGCGTAGCTCAACGGTAGAGCACCAGGTTTCCACCCTGGGTACGAGGGTCCGACTCCCTTCGCCCGCTTCCAGTCTCCGTCCGACTGTTTCGATATGTTGTCTGTTGTGGAAACAGACGATCGTGAGCGTGCCTGCGCACTTCGAGCCGCAGGGTTCTCGGTGCGGGAAGTCGCCGAACGCGTCGGCATCTCTCAGAGCTCGGCGAGCCTTTGGGTGCGGGACGTGCGTCTCACGCCCGAGCAACGACGCACGCTCGATGACCGCGGAGATCGCGGACGTGCTGCCGCCCGAGCCCGAAGAGCCGCCGCAGCGCGCGCCGTCCGCGCCGCCTATCAAGAGGCGGGCCGTCGCCTCGCACGCGAGCGGGACGGCTCATACGCGGCCGGCTGCATGTTGTATTGGGCGGAGGGCGCGAAGCACCGCAACACGCTAAAGATCACGAACGCGGATCCGGAAGTGCTCGTCTTCTTCACGCGATTCCTCCGGACACATTTCGACGTGTCGAACCCGAGCATGCGCGTCACATGCAACCTCTTCGCGGACCATCTCGAACCCGCCAGGAGGAGATCGAGGACTACTGGCTCGAGCGTCTCGCGCTGGATCGATCGAGCCTGCGCAAGTCGATCGTGAACGTCTACTCGAAGTACGGCCAGGAGAAACGGCTCGACAGACTCCCGTTCGGGACGACTGCTCTCGTCGTCCACAGCACGCGCATCGTCCAGACGATCTACGGCTCGATCCAGGAGTACGGCGGCTTCGACCGGCCGGACTGGCTCGACTAGAGCGCCTCGATCGCGGCGCGCACCTCGGCGACGCCGGTGTCCCACACCGCCAGCATCTCCTCGTCCGAGTGCCGGTACGCGCCGCCGTACGAACCGTCGCCGAGCTGCGCGCGCACGGCGGCCGGATCGTCGGAGATCGGGCCCACCTCCGGCTTCGCCTCGGCCGGCAGCTCCACTCCCGGGAGGCGCGTCCACGGGAAGTTCTCCATCCACGACGCGTGCGTGCCGGCCGCGTCGATCGCGCGCACGACCTCCCACACGCGCGGACCGCGCCACCAGTCGTGCCAGACGGCGCCGTCGCCGGCGACGGCCCCGGCCGCGAACGAGTTCCCGCCGTGACCGTTGACGAGCAGCACGCGGGCGAAGCCCTGTCCTCGCAGCGAGGCGACGAGATCGCGCAGCAGCGCGACGTACGTGTCGGCACCGAGCGACGGGCTGCCGGGAAAGGCGGCGAAGTACGGCGTCACGCCGTACGCGAGCGCCGGCAGCACCGGCACGCCCAGCGGGTCTGCCGCCTCGACCGACACGCGTTCGGCGAGGATCGCGTCGGTCGCGAGCGAGAGATACGCGTGCTGCTCGGTCGAGCCGAGCGGAAGCACGATGCGATCGTCATGCTCGAGATACACCTCGAGCTGCAGCCAGTTCAGGTCCTCGACACGGATGGTGCAGAGCGTAACCGCCCGATCCGCTGCGCCTCGGCGTTGATCTCCGCGCCGAGCAGCAGCGCCATCGCGCTGAGCCACAGCCAGGTGAGCATGACGATGACGGCCGAGAGCGTCCCCCAGGTCTTGTTGTACGACCCGAACGTCGCCGTGTAGACGGCGAACGCCCCGGAGCCGGCGAGCCAGATCAACGTGGCGACGAGGGAGCCGGGCGTGAAGAACGTCCAGCGCGGCCGCTCGACGTCGGGGCCGAGGTAGAGGAGCGTCGAGAAGGCCGAGAGCAGGCCGAAGAGGAGGATCGGCCACTGCGCGATCCACCATGCCCATCCGATCGCGCTCCCGGCCCCGCCGGCATGCGTCGCGATCAGACGCTCGATCGGCGGCCCGAACATGAGGAAGACCGCGACGAGCACGAAGGCGATGCCGATCGCCGCGACCATCTGGAGGGCGACGAGGCGCTTGCGGACGAAGCTGCGCCCGTCCTTCTGGTCGTACGCGAGGTTGATCGCCGTCATGTACGACGTCATCGCGCCGGTCGTGGACCAGACCGCGAGGACGGCTCCCACCGCAACCATGGCGACGCCCTGCGCCGGGTGCGCCGTGAGGTGCTTCAGGCTCGACCCGAGAAGGCTCGTCGCCTGCGCCGGCATCACGTGGCTGAAGTGCTGCATGAGCGAGGTGATCGTGTGCGGCCCCACCGTCAGCGTGAAGGCGCCGACGACGACGAGGAGCACCGACGGGATCGCGAAGAACGAGCTGTACGCGAGCGCCGACGCGAGCATCATCGCGTTGTCGGCGAGGAACTCCTTGCCCGCGCGAACGACGATCGCCCGCCAGTCGGCGAACGTCAGATCGCGCAGGCGGATGCTCGGGGTCATCGAGAGGTGAACGGCGGCCCGCCCCGACGGGATGCGCCGGGAGTGGTATGAACCGGGCCGTGGAAGATCGCGACATCGTCGTCGTCGGCGCCGGGGCCGCGGGGCTCGCTACCGCCGCGCTCCTTCGCCGTTCGGGCCGGGAGCCGCTCGTGCTCGAGGCGGGCCCGGAGCCCGGCGCGGCCTGGCGGCAGCGATACGACCGGCTGCGCCTGCACACGCCGCGGCTCCTGTCCGGCCTGCCCGGGCGGCGCATTCCGCGGCGGTTCGGGCGCTGGGTGGCGCGGGACGACCTCATCGCGTATCTCCACACCTACGCGGAGGCCGAGCAGCTCGACGTACGGACGAGCGTCGCCGTCGAGCGAATCGACAGCGAGGAGGGACGCTGGCGGCTCGAGACGAGCGCCGGCTCGCTCACCGCCGGCACGGTGATCGTCGCCACCGGGTACAACGGCGCGCCGTTCGTCCCGGACTGGCCCGGGCTCGAGAGCTTCGCCGGCCGGCTCGTCCACTCGTCCGCGTACCGCAACCCCGAGCCGTTCCGCGGCCGCGACGTGCTCGTCATCGGGGCCGGGAACTCCGGTGCCGAGATCGCGACCGACATCGCCGAAGGCGGCGCGTCGCGCAGCCGGCTGTCGGTGCGCACGCCGCCGCAGATCGTGCGGCGCGCGACCGCCGGGATCCCCGCGCAGCTGATCGGGATGGCGATCCGGCACATGCCGCCCCACTGGGTCGACCCGATCTCGAAGACGCAGAGGAAGCTCTCGATTCCCGACCTGACCGCCCAGGGACTGCCACGCCCGGAGCACGGCGTGCGCACGGCGTTCATCAC
Organism: uncultured Actinomycetes bacterium; assembly: GCA_963753295.1. GTDB lineage: Bacteria > Actinomycetota > Thermoleophilia > Gaiellales > Gaiellaceae > Palsa-739. Next base: position 30,822 of record CAVWBZ010000007.1, read on the forward strand.
CACCGGCACGACGCCGATCCTCGACGTCGGCATCGTCTCGGCGGTGAAGCACGGCCGCGTCGAGATCGTCGCCGCAGTGGAGGGCTTCGACGGGGCCGACGTGCTCCTCGCCGACGGCTCGCGCATCGCACCGGACGCGGTCATCGCTGCGACCGGGTTCCGCGCCGGGCTCGACGGCCTCGTCGGCCACCTCGACGTGCTCGGCCCTCGCGGCCTGCCGGTCAAGACGGACGGGGAGCCGGTGCTGCCGGGCCTGTGGTTCGTCGGCTTCGTGCCGACGCTCGGAGGCCAGCTGCGGGAGGGAAGCATCGCCGCCCGCAAGGTGGCGGCCGCAGTGGCCGCCTCCCTGCAGTAGTCGGGGCGGCCGGACTCGAACCAGCGACCCTCGCGTCCCAAACGCGATGCTCTACCAGGCTGAGCTACGCCCCGTGTGGGACAGAGGCTAGCGTGCGCGCGTGACCGAGCCCCTGTTGCCGAGTCGCGAGCCTCCGCGCGACCGGCGGCCGGTGGTCGGCTACACGATGGTCCTCGTCGCGGCGACGCTCTTCGGCGTCAACGGCGCCGTCTCGAAGGTCGTGCTCACGTCGGGGCTGTCGTCGCTCCGGCTGACCGAGGCGCGCTCGGCCGGCGCATGCCTCGCGCTCACGGCGATCGCGCTCGCATGGACGCCGTCCTCGCTCCGCGTCCGCCGCCGCGACGTGCCGCGCCTCGCCCTCTTCGGCGTCGTCGGCGTCGCGTTCGTGCAGCTCTTCTACTTCCTCGCCATCCACCGGCTGCCCGTCGGGATCGCACTGCTCATCCAGTACATCGGGCCGGTGCTCGTCGCCATCTGGGCACGCACGTTCGGGCACGAGCACGTCCGCCGTCGCATCTGGATCGCGCTCGCGCTGTCGCTGACCGGGCTCGCGCTCATGGTGCAGCTCTGGAGCGGCGTGACGCTCGACGGCCTCGGCGTCGTCTTCGCGCTCGTGGCCGCCGTCGTCTTCGCCGTCTACCTCCTGCTCGCCGAGCGCGAGGTCGGACGGCGCGAGCCCATTCCGCTCCTCGCCTGGGGCTTCTTCTTCGCCACCGTGTTCTGGACGGTCACGCAGCCGTGGTGGAGCTTCCCCGGCTCGACCGTCGCGCGCACCGTCTCACTGCAGGGCCGCCTGGGCTCCGTGCACCTTCCCGTGTGGGCGCTCGTGCTCTGGGTGATCGTCCTCGGTTCCGCCGTGCCGTTCACCTTGATCGTCGGGGCGATGCGCCACATCACGGCGACGCGCGTCGGCATCGCGGCGATGCTCGAGCCGGTGGTCGCCACGCTCGCAGCCTGGATCTGGCTCGGGGAGTCGCTCGGACCGGCCCAGCTCGCCGGCGCAGCCGTCGTCCTCGCCGGCATCGCCATCGCCCAGACGGCCCGCTGATCCTCGCTACTCCGTCTGCATCAAGCTTCTGAGCTCGGCGAGCTTCTCGCCGCGGAGCTCGTCGCGCTCGCCGCGCTCGATCCGGTCGAGCAGCCCGCGCACGAGCGGCGCCAGCTCGAGCGGATTGAACGGCTTCGTGACGTAGTCGATGCCGCCGATGTCGAGCCCGCGCGCGCGGTCGCGGAACTCGGCGCGCGCCGTGAGGAAGATGATCGGGATATCCGCCGTGTGTTCGTCCTCGAGCAGCTGCTCCGCGACGCGCCAGCCGTCGAGCCGCGGCATCATCACGTCGAGGAGCACGACGTCGGGGCACTCCGCGCGTGCGAGGTCGAGCCCGCTCGGGCCGTCGCCCGCCTCGAGCACGTCCATGCCTTCGGCCTCGAGGTTGACGCGGCAGAGGAGGCGGATCGGCGCCTCGTCGTCGATGACGAGAACGCGCGTCACCGGCCCGTCCCTGCCGACGCCGCCAGCGGTAGCTCGATTGCGAACGTCGCGCCCTCCCCTTCCCGTGAGCTCACGGAGATCTTTCCACCCATGGCGGTCACCAACCCACGGGCAATGAACAACCCGAGGCCGGTGCCGCCCGCACCGACACGGGCCTCGGCGTCGGCGCCGCGGTAGAACTTCCGGAAGATCTGGTCCTGGTCGGAGAGCGGGATCCCCATCCCCTCGTCGGAGACGACCAGTTCGACGGTCTCGGACTTTCGCTCGGCTCCGACGCGGACGGTGCCTCCGGTGGGCGAGTAGCGGACGGCGTTGTCGAGCAGGATGGCGAACACCTGGCGGAGCTTGTCGGGATCTGCGTTCGCGGCGACCGGCTCCTCCGGCAGGTCGACGACGAACTGGTGGCCGTTCGGAACGCCGTGCTGCGCGCTGTTGACGGCGTCGCCGAGGACGGCGCGGACGTCGGTCGGCGCAAGGCGCACCTGAAGGTCGCCCGTATC
>CAVWBZ010000008.1:0-48013 GCA_963753295.1 uncultured Actinomycetes bacterium
CTCACTCAGCTCACTGCCGAGCCCCGACGCGTCGGTCTCGGTCGGCGTACCCCCTGCGGAAGGACTCCGCCCGACCACCCGTCTTTCGCATATCGCCATGACCGGGCGTGTGCAACTTCGTCGCCCGACGGCAACGTGCGCGGCAGAGAGGTCAGGCGCCTGGTGCAATCCGGCACGCCAGTGGCCCCGTCGGCGCGGCCGGTAGCGCTCATGAAGTGGTCTCTCGGTAGCGAACTGGGACGAGGTCGTCCGGCGGGCGAGGATGACGCCTGCGTCCCATCCCGGCGCGCGGCCATGCGCGGGCGGGCGGATCGCGGCTGCGTCGATGCCGACTCGTTCGAGCAGCCAGGCGACGATCGAGTTCGAGTCCACATGTCGCCGGTACGAAGCTCGTCGCGGCCCCAGACTGCAGTCGGCACCGACGAGGCAAGAGCAAGCAGGCAACCCGCCGGCGCTTCACCCTCGACAAGGCGAACCGGGCTATCGACGGCTTCGGCACGGTCGGCGATGACGCCGTCGCGCCAGAAGCGGAGCTCGTAACGGAAGATCTCGAAGCGCCCGAGGAACCGCGATCCGACTGGGCCTTCGGCGACAACCCCTCTGTCCGGCCCATCGGCGGCACGGATCGGCGCCGACTCGATCACATACCGGCCCTCGCCGGTTCGCACCTCCAGAGCAGAGTGGTAGAGGTCGAAGCGGGGTCGCCGCTCGCGCAGCGCCACGGCCGCCTCGTATAAGCGGCCGTTCCAGCGAACGAACTGTCCGCCCGCGCCGAGCGGCAACCAGTAGAGATCGATCCCGTAGTCCACACGTTGAGGCACTGGCTTCCACAAGAAGCATCTCCCGCCACAGATGCGCCCGGATCGGGGCAAATGCCTGATCCGCCGGAGGAGAAGTACCAGGGGGCTGCGCCTCGTGGCCGCCGATCGGACGGTACGCCGGACGCGGCGTCGCCGCAGTTCCGGAGCGCGGTGAAAGCCTGCGAGCGGTACCGGCCGCGCAGGATTCACTTCCCCGGCGGCTGACCGTGACGCGCGTAGATCAGCCGCCGACGCCGTGCTGGATCGCGGCGACCCAGGGCCCGGCGTTCTGAGCGGCGGCGACGGCGATTCCGCCTCCGAGCACGAGCGCACATGCGACCACGGCGCGGCGCAACGCGTGCCCCTGCGCGCGCCTGCCCCCGGCCCAGTCGGCGAACGCGAAGCGGCGCACCTTCGGGAGGTGCGCGACGGCATGCGCGCCGACGACGACGAGGAAGAGCGCGAAGCTGGCGGAATGCACGGCGCGGAAGAACTGGGAGTGCGGACCGACGATCACGAGACCGACGCCGCTTCCGAGGAGCGCGACGGTCGCGCCGACGACGAGCGGCGCGAGCCCGCGGAGGAACGAGCGCGGCGGCCCCTCCGCGCGGTACGCGGGCGACCGCGTGTAGTAGCGGATCATCCGCCAGCCCGTGGAGGCGAGCTTCACGAGGACGATCGGGATGAGCGCGACGCCGACCGCGATGTGCACGGTGAGCGTCTGCTGCAGGCCGAGCATCAGCGTCGCGAGCTCGACGAGGATGCCCGCGAGCAGGACGGCGCCGAGGAGCGCCGTCAGATGGCGGTTCCCGCGCGGTCCTCCCGGAAAGCGCGTCGCGAGGCGGTCGAGTGCAGGGCGGACGATCATCGTCGCCTACTCTTCCCCGGGCAGATGAGGGCAGCATGAACACCGAGCACGTCGCGCTCTTCTTCCACGTCCTCGGCGCGCTGCTGTTCGTATCGGGCATCGTCGTCGCCGGCGCTGCCTTCGAGTCGGCACGCCGACGGAGCGAAGCGCGGGAGATCGCGCTCCTCCTCGGCGTGACGCGGATCGGCGTCGTGCTGGTCGCCGCCGGCGGGCTGCTCGTGCTCGCGTTCGGCCTCTGGCTCGTCCACCTCACCGGCGCCGGCTTCGGGGACGCATGGGTGTCGGCCGCGCTCGCCCTCTTCGTCCTCGCGTCGCTCCTCGGCGCGGCCGGAGGCCGCGGTCCACGCCGAGCGCGCGTGCTCGCGCGCGAGGGCGGCGAGGTCGCGGCGATTCGCCGCCTCCTCGACGATCGCCGGTCGCGCGCCGCGAACTACGCGTCGGCCGCGATCGTCGTCGCGATCCTCGCGCTCATGATCTGGCAGCCGGGCGGCTAGTCGACGGACGGAAAGCCGGGTGTCGCGAGCACGCGCCCGTCGGCGAGGATCGTCAGCGCCTCGTAGCCGCGCAGCCGCGCAGTCCAGTCGATCGCGCGCCGCGGGCCCATCGCGTACGCGGCCGTCGCGTACGCGTCGGCGGTCGCGAGATCCGGCCCGGTGACCGTCACCGACAGAACTCCCGTGGGCGCGGCGCCCGTATGCGGGTCGCGGACGTGGTCGCCGCGCTCGTAGGCGCCCGATGTCGCGATCGCGAGATCGTCGCCCTCGACGACCTTCGCCACTGCCTTCGACTCGAGCGGGTGCTGGATGCCGATGCGCCACCGGCCGCGCGTGCGGATGTCTCCGCCCGCGTTGATCGCGTAGTCGCTCGAACCGGCGCGCTCGAGGATCGCCGCCGCCCGCTCGACCGCCCACCCCTTCACATAGCCGGAAGGGTCGAGCCCCACGGCGTCGATGTCGAAGTAGCCCGCCGTCTCCTCCCGGAGCTCGCGGCAGCGGCCGAGCACGAAGCGCACGTCGTCGCTCGCGTCCGCCGGGTCGAGCTCGCCTCGGCGTAGCCGCGAGATCTCGCTCCCGTCCTTGTACGTGCTGAACGTCTCGTCGACGCGATGCAGCCAGTCGAACACCTCGTCGGGGACGTCGCCGTCGCGGGCCTCGACGACGACCGGCATCCCCATGACGTGCTCGACCCGGACCATGAGCCCTCAGACCTTCTTCGCCTGGAGGAGCGCCGCCTGCAGCGACTGCTCGAACGCGAAGCTCGTCGCGGTCGCGCCCGAGATCATGTCGATGTTCGGGTTGAACTGCGCCTGCAGCACTTCCTGCGTCAGGTATGGAAGCGCCTGCTCGTTGATGAAGACCGAGCGGTCGGTGTGGTTCGGGTAGACCGGAACGCCGACCTTCGTGATCTTCCTCGTCACCTTCTTGTGCTTGCCGACGATCGTCGTCGTCTTCTTCACGACGAGCGTGATCTGGACGTAGCCCCAGCGGTCGGCGACCGCCTGCGGGCCGGTCACCGTCTTGGTCGACGTGATGACCTTCCTGTTCGCCGCGGCCGCGGCGTTCGCGACCGGGAGGGCCAGCGCGACGGCACCGACGGCCGCTGTGATCGATCTGTGCATGCGTCGTTCCTTTCTAGAGGGCGAAGCGTTCGACGTGGATGTGACGGCGGGAGACTCCGGCGGCGCGGACGTTGCGAACCGCGGCGTCGGCCATGCCGGGCGGCCCGCAGACGAATACGTCCCGCTCGGCGAGATCGGGGACGAGCGCGCGCAGGCTCTCCGGCGCGAGGAGTCGCGCTCCCTCGGGCGTCGCATGGTCGCCGACGAGGAAATGGACGGCGATGCCGCGATCCGCGGCAAGCTTCTCGATCTCCTCGCGGAGCACGAGGTCGTCGTCGGTGAGGGCGCGGTAGAGGACGACGACGTCGCCGCCCGCCTCCTGCATGAGCGCACGCACGGGCGTGATGCCGATGCCGCCGGCGACGAGCGCGATCTTCTCGCCGCGCCGGCTCGCGTCGGTGAACACGCCGAACGGCCCCTCGGCGAGCACGCGCGTGCCGACCGGAAGCGATGCGAGCGCGCCGCTGTGATCGCCGAGAGCCTTCACGGTGATCCGCAGCGACCGCCCGTCGGGCGCCGCGGAGAGCGAGAACGGGTGCGCACTCCACCACCGGCCGGGCGTGAGGAAGCGCCAGACGAAGAACTGCCCGGCGCGCGCGCGCAGCCGCTCGAGACGGCGGCCGGTGATCCAGACGGACACGACGCCCGGCCCCTCGGCGACGACGGCGGCGACGCGCAGCCGGTAACGGAACACGTTGACGAGGGGGACCGCGACGCGGAAGACGACGAGGATCGCGAGCGTCGCAGCGTAGAGGGACCGCCAGTAGTCGGCGGCGACCGGGTCGAGCACGAGCTCGTTCCCGGTGGGGATCTGGTGGAACCACCCGAGCGCGATCCCCGCGTACGCGAGGAAGTGCACGGCGTACCACCACTCGTAGCGCAGGCGCCGGCGAACGATGACGTACGACGTGCCGACGACGGCGATGAGCAGGCCGGTGCCGACCGTCGCGGTGATCATCCCCGGGTAGATGCCGCCGCCGAGCATGGTCGAGATCTCCTTGCCGATGGAGAACTTGTCCATCTCCGCGTAGCCCCAGACGCTGAAGAACACGTGCGCGACGACGAGGTCGATCGTCGCGTGCCCGTTCCACCGGTGCCACACGGTAAGCCGGTCGAAGCCGACGAGCCGTTCGAGGAACGGGAGGCGCGCGAGCAGGATCACCTGGATGAGGGCGAGGTACGCGCTGAGAAGTCCCGTGATGCGCGCGACGCTCGTCAGCGCCTCGCCGGTGGTGGCCGCGTGGAGGTTGCCGCCGTTGGCCCAGAGCCAGACGATGCCGCCGGCGTTGCCGAGGACGAACGTCCAGACGACGGCCAGCCCGACCGTCCGGTTGGCGCGAGGCCGAGCGGCCGCGCGGGCCGCGCGTGCGATCGCCACCTCGGTCACGGAGTCCATTCGACCAGGTGGAGCTGAGAATGGCCTGAGACTTGCACCGGATTTACCTTCGCCTTACTCAGCCGTCGTGGCCGTGGAAGGCGGTCTGCCAGAGGACCCACGGGTGCGCGTACCGGATCGTGGTGAGGGCGAGGACGGCTCCGGCGACGATCGCGCCGGCAAGGAGCATCGTCCTCGCCGTGGCGCCGCCGACGCTCGGGCGCCGCGGCCGCCAGTCGGCGAGTGCGAGCCGGGGGACGCGGGCCACGTAGGCGAGGACGTGGATGCCGGTCGCCACGAGCCAGACGACGAAGCTCGCCTTGTGCAGGCCGACGAGCAGGCCCTGGCCCGGCCCCCGGATGAGAAGCCCGACCCCGGTGCCGAACACGAGAAGCGTCGAGAGGACGACGACGGGCGCGAGCAGGCGGAGCGGCAGGAGCGGCGGCCCCTTCTCGAGGTACGCGCGCGAGCCGCGGTAGTAGCGGGCGAACCGCCAGCCGGTGCTCCCGAGCTTCACGGCGACGGGCGGGATGAGGAGCATGCCGATGAAGACGTGCGTCGACAGGAGCGGGCGGATGAAGAGGATGGTGACGCCCTCGGCCGCGAGCAGAAGGAACAGGACCGCCCCGGAGGCTGCGGTCAGCCGCTCGTTGCCTTCCGGCCCGCCGTGCACGGCCCGCATTGGAGCGGCGATAGATGAATCCGCGATGAGACGGGGTTACACTTGGGGCATGACGAGACAGGCAACAGGAGACCCCCTCAGTACCAATGCCGAGCCTGCCTCGCATCCGTCCGCGGCGCGTCGCCGCGCCCACAGCACCTGAGGTCGCGCCGCGCCCGCGGATCGCGGAGCTCGAGCAAGCCGGCCTGACGTGGATCCACCTCGAGGGCCCCACCCAGGACGAGGCGCTCCAGCTCGCCCGGCGCTTCGGCTGGCATCCCCTCGACGTCGAGGACGTCATGTCGCGGCGCCAGCGCCCGAAGGTCGACGTCTACACCGACGAGGACGAGAGCTACCTCTTCGCCGTTCTCCACTTCCCCGTGTACGACAAGGCGATCGGCCGGCTGAACGCCGGCGAGCTGGACGTCTTCCTCGGCGCCAACTACCTCGTCACGCTGCCGACCGTCGAGCTGCGCCCGGTGTCGGCGCTGTTCCGCCGCGCGTTCGAGAACGCCGACTTCCGGCAGCAGCTGTTCGCGCGTGGATCGGGCCGCCTCTTCTACGAGGTGCTCGACGACCTCTACGACTACTGCTTCCCGATCCTCGACAAGATCGGCTACAAGCTCGAGCAGATCGACGAGGACATCGACGACATCGCGATCCGCGCGAAGGACCTCGTCCGCGACATCCACAAGGTCAAGCAGGAGATCATCTCCTACCGCAAGATCATCAAGCCGCAGCGGCCGACGCTCAGGCAGGTCGAGCGCGGCGTCGAGCGCTTCCTGCCCGAGGAGCTCGAGCTCTACTTCGACGACATCGTCGACGCGAGCGAGCGCATCTGGGACCTGCTCGACAACTACAAGGAAGTCGTCGAGGCGCTGGAGACCACGAACGAGTCGCTCATCTCGCACCAGCAGAACGACATCCTCTACGTGCTGACGATCTTCAGCGTCGTCGTCCTACCGCTGACGTTCCTCACCGGGCTCTTCGGTATGAACGTGAACTTCCCCGGCTTCGGCAGCGAGGTCGCGTTCTGGGCGATCCTCGCGTCGTTCGTCGCGCTCATCGTGTCGATGCTCGGCTTCTTCCGGTACAAGCGCTGGCTCTAGATGTCCTACCCACGGAGGTTGTGAACGCGGCTGATGGGTGGCCGGTCGCCGAGTGAGCTGTGGGGTCGTTGCCGGTTGTAGTTGTCGAGCCAGTGTGGCAGGGCGGCGGCGCGGTGTCGAGAGGTGAGCGGTAGGCGAGGCCGTAGGCCCATTCGCGAGCCATCGTCTGGTGGAAGCGCTCGACCTTGCCGTTGGTGCGGGGCCGGTAGGGCTTGGTGGTGAGGTGGCGGATGCCGTGGCGGGCGAGCAGCTCGGCGCAGGGAGCGGTTTGCGGGCGTAGCTGAAGCCGTTGTCGGTCATCAGCCGCTTGGCGATGATCCCGTGCTCGGCGAAGAAGGCGAGCGCGCGCTCGACGAAGCCGGTCACGGTCGCGGCTCGCTCGTCGTCGTGGAGCTCGACGTAGGCGAGCCGGGAGTGGTCGTCGACGATCGCGTGCGCGTAGTCGTAGCCGACCCGTGTCTCGGAGCGCATCCAACGCCGCGACTGCTGCGAGCGATCACCGGTGACGCGATGGCCGGGTCGCAGGAAGCGCGCGTAGCGGCTTGTGTCCATGTGCAGCAGGTCGCCGGGGCAGGGCCACTCGTAGCGGTTGGCCGGCTCCTTGACCGCGCGCGGTCGGCCGCGAGATGCCCGGCCCGCTTGAGCACCTTCCAGACGGTCGAGTGCGCGAAGCCGGTCGCGCCCGCGACCAGGCGCGGACCCCAGCCGGTCTTGCGGCGGCAGTCGCAGATCCGCTCCTGCAGCTCGGCCGCCAGCAGCCGCGGCGAGCGATGCGGACGGCTCGAGCGATCCAGCAGCGCGCTCGACCTGGCGGCCGCCCTCCAGCCAGCGATGCCACCAGCGATGCGCCGTCGCCGGCGAGACGCTGAAGGCGGCCGCGGCCGCCTTCAGCGAAAGACCATCCTCGATCGCGTGCACCAGCGCGAGCCGGCCAGCCAGTCCGAGCTTGGCATTAGCGTGCAGATACATCCGAGCCCTCCTTTGAGCGTGGAGTCCGGGAAGACCCACAGCCTCAAAGGAGGGCCGGATAGAACCTCAGCCGTTCACAACTGTGTAGGCGGGAATCTAGAGGTTCTCTAGCGGATGGACCGCTTGTGGGCGCCGTGGCGGCTCGAGTACGTGCAGAACGCGGACGCGGCCGAAGGCTGCGTCTTCTGCACCGCCGCGGCCGGCGACGACGCGGAGCAGCTCGTCGTGCATCGCGGCGCGCGCGCGTTCGTCCTCCTGAACAAGTTCCCGTACGCGTCCGGGCACCTGCTCGTTGCGCCGTACCGTCACGGTGCGAACTTCGGCGACCTCGACGAGGGCGAGGCCGCCGAGGTGCACCGGCTCGCGTCGCAGGGCCTCGATGCGCTCCGCGCCGTCTACCGGCCGGAGGGCTTCAACCTCGGCTGGAACGTCGGCCGCATCGCAGGCGCCGGCATCGTCGACCACGGCCACCTGCACGTCGTGCCGCGCTGGAGCGGCGACACGAACTTCATGCCGGTGCTCGCCGACGTCCGCGTGCTGCCCGAGCACCTGACCGCAACGCGGGCGAAGCTCGTAGCCGCCTGGCCGGCGGCACCGGCCTAAGCGGACGACGGGATTCGAACCCGCGACACCTGGCTTGGGAAGCCAGTGCTCTACCAACTGAGCTACGTCCGCGCTGGGCCCGGAATTCTAGCCCCGCAAGAAATGCCGGCCTGCGGCATCTCAGATGCTGTGGCCGCAGACGTGGAGTGACGCGAGGGGGTACGTCCGGGATGTCGGCCGCCGCCGGGGTCGCGCGCGGCCGCGCATCCCGGACGGGAATCCCGCAAATACCCTGATTCGGCCGATCGAGCCGGCCCGATACCGTTCCGTGTGACGACAACCGACCACGGAGAGGTACTGCATGGCCCGTAACGAGCTGCACGAGACCGCCGAGGCGCTTGTCGCCGACGGCAAGGGGATCCTCGCCGCCGACGAGAGCACCGGCACCATCAAGAAGCGGTTCGACACGATCGGCCTCGAGTCGACCGAGGAGAACCGCCGCGCCTACCGCGATCTGCTCTTCACGACGCCGGGGGCCGAGGAGTACATCAGCGGCGTCATCCTGTTCGACGAGACGATCCGCCAGAGCGCGCTCGACGGGACGCCGTTCCCGAAGCTGCTCGAGTCGAAGGGCATCATCCCCGGCATCAAGGTCGACGAGGGCGCTCATCCGCTCCCGTTCGCCGCCGGCGAGACCGTGACCGAGGGGCTCGACGGGCTTCGCGCCCGGCTCGAGGAGTACCGCGGCCTCGGCGCACGGTTCGCGAAATGGCGCGCCACGTACTCGATCACCGACGAGCTTCCGAGCGACTACTGCATCTGGACGAACGCGCACGCGCTCGCGCGCTACGCGGCTCTCTGCCAGGAGGCGGGGATCGTCCCGATCGTCGAGCCGGAGGTCCTGCAGGACGGGACGCACACGATCGCCCGCAGCGAGAAGGTGACCTCTCGCGTGCTCGAGGCTCTCTACACGGAGCTGTTCGACCAGCGGGTCGACCTCGCCGGCACCCTGCTCAAGCCGAACATGGTCCTCTCCGGCTACGAAGCCTCGAAGCGCGCAGGCGCCGACGAGGTGGCCGAGCAGAGCCTCCACGCGTACTACAAGCACGTGCCCGCCGCGGTGCCCGGCATCGTCTTCCTCTCCGGCGGCCAGTCGGACGAGGACGCGACCGCGCACCTCAACGCGATGAACGCACGCGGCCCGCACCCGTGGCAGCTGTCGTTCTCGTACGGACGCGCGTTGCAGGCGGCCGCGATCAAGGCATGGGGCGGCAAGCCGGAGAACGTCGAAGCCGGCAAGCAGGCCTTCTACCATCGCGCGAAGATGAACTCCGCCGCCTGCACGGGTGTGTACGCGCCCGCGATGGAACGCGAGGCGGTAGCGGTCTAGAGCGAGGGCGCCGGAAGGCGCCCTTTCTCTACGTGTACTCGAACCCGGTGAGCGCGGAGAGCTTCTCGAGCGACTGCTGCGCGACGACTCTTCGCACGGTGCCGGATCGCGAGCGCATCACGATCGAATCGGTCGTGGCGCCGCCGTGCGTGTACTGCACGCCGCGCAGCAGCGCGCCCGTCGTCACGCCGGTGGCCGCCACGAAGACGTCCTCGCCGGAGACGAGGTCGTCGGTGTGCAGCACGCGCGACGGGTCGAGGCCGGCGGCGACGAGCCGCTGCCGCTCCTCGTCGTCCCGGGGCCAGAGCCGGCCCTGGATGCCGCCGCCGACGCATTTCAACGCCGCCGCCGAGATCACGCCTTCGGGCGTGCCGCCGATGCCGTACAGCATGTCGACGCCCGTGCCCGGCTGCGCCGCCGCGATCGCCGGCGCGACGTCGCCGTCGCGGACGAGGCGGGCGCGCGCGCCGGCTTCGCGCAGCTCCGCGATGAGCGCGTCGTGCCGGTCGCGCTCGAGGACGACGACGTCGACCTCGCGCGGAGCCTTCCCGAGCGCGTCGGCGACGCGGTGGACGTTCTCCGTCGGAGTCTTCGTGATGTCGATCGCGTCGATCGCGCGCGGCCCGACCGCGATCTTCTCCATGTACACCGCCGCGCCCGGGAACAGCATCGTCCCCCGCTCCGCGACGGCGATGACGCAGATCGCGTTCGGCTGCCCGAGCGCGGTCAGCCGCGTCCCCTCGAGTGGGTCGACGGCGACGTCGACCTGCGGGCCCTCCCCGCTCCCGACCTCCTCGCCGTTGTAGAGCATCGGCGCCTCGTCCTTCTCCCCCTCGCCGATGACGACGACGCCGCGCATCGCGACGCTGTCGAGGACGAAGCGCATCGCGTCGACCGCCGCCTGGTCTGCGGCCTCCTTGTCGCCGCGTCCGATCCAGCGTGCAGCCGCCATCGCGCCCGCCTCGGTCACCCGGACGAGCTCCATGGCGATGTTCCGGTCCGGCGCCTGCCGCCTTCCGCTCACGGGCGGGGATCCTACGGGACTTACATGCGGTCGGGCGCGTCGACACCGACGAGCTGGAGGGAGCCGGCGATGACCGACTGCGTCGCCTTGCAGAGGCCGAGCCTGAACGCCTGCTGGTCGCTCTCGAGCACGCGATGCTCGTGGTAGAAGCGGTGGAAGTCGTCGGCGAGGCGGATCGCGTACGCCGGGATCGCCTGCGGGCTGCGATGCTCGGTCGCCTCGCGGACGACCGCCGGGAACTCCGCGAGCCGCTTCACGAGCTCCCGCTCCTCCGGGGAGAGGAGACCGACCGGGGCCGCCGACGGCTCCGCGTCGCCGGCGTTGCGGAGGATGCCCGCGATGCGCGCGTGCGCGTACTGCACGTAGTACACCGGGTTCTTCTGCGAGCGCTCCGCGGCGAGATCGGTGTCGATCTCGATCGTCTGGTCGGGACCGCGGTTGACGAGATACCAGCGCGCCGCGTCGACGCCGATCTCGTCGAGGAACTCGTCGAGGAAGACGACGTCGCCGCGCCGCTTCGACATCTTCGTCAGCTCGCCGCCCTTCGTCAGGTGCACGAGCTGGTAGATGAGCACCTCGACGCGATTCGGGTCGTAGCCGAGCATCCGGGCGACCGCGGCGTACCAGTTGCGCGTGCCGTGATGGTCGGCACCGAGGACGTAGATCGCGCGGTCGAGGTCGCGCTCGAGCTTGTCGACGAGGTACGGGACGTCGGCGGCACGGTACGTCGGCGTCCGCTCGACCGAGCGGAGCAGGACGCGGTCCTCCTCGTCGCCGTACGCGGACGACCGCGCCCAGAGGGCTCCGTCCTTCTCATAGGTGTCGAGCCTCGGGAGCAGCTCGGGAAGCCTCTGCTCGACGACGCTCTGCAGCGCCCAGCTGTCGATGTGGATGCGGAACCTCTCGAGCGACGCCTCGATACGGCGCAGCATCTCGGGCACCGGGTCACCGGGCGACTGCGCGAGCTCGCGGATGTAGTCGCCCCGGTAGCCGTCCTCCGGCGGCTCCTCGCCGCGGCGCACGGCGTCGACCGACGCGCGGAACCGGTCCATCTGCCCGCCCGAGTCGTTGTAGTAGTACTCGCGGCTCACCTCGTGGCCGGCGAACTCGAGCAGCCGCGCCACCGCGTCGCCGTACGCGCCGTTGCGGGCGTGCGCGACGTGCAGCGGGCCCGTCGGGTTCGCGGACACCATCTCGACCTGGATGCGCCGCGCCTCGGCCGCGCTGCCGCCGCCGAAGGCGTCGCCGGCTGCGAGGATCTCGCCGAGCGCGGACGCGAACCACTCGTCGGCGAGGAAGAGGTTGACGAAGCCCGGCCCCGCGACCTCGGCGCGCTCCACCGCGGGCAACGTCTCGGCGAGGTCGGCCAGCTCGGCTGCGAGCTCGCGCGGCGGGCGCCGCCGCGCCCCGGCGAGCTTCAGAGCCGCGTTCGTGGCGAAGTCGCCGTGCTCGACGTCGCTCGGCCGCTCCAGCTCGACGTCGGGACCGAGCGACTCGGCGAGCTCGGTGACGGGATCAGCCGGCAACGGCGAAGAGATCCTCGAGCCGCTGCAGCTCTTCCGTTGTGCCGATGCCGACGATGACGTCCCCCGGCTCGATGGCGACGTCCGGCTCCGGCGTCGTGTCGAACGACCCGTCCCGCTTGCGCAGCGCGATGATGAGCGCGCCGGTCTGATGCCGGACGCGGATGTCGCGGATCGTGCGGCCCGCCTGCGTGCACGTGCGGTGCACCTCGACCTCCGCCATGTGCAGGTCGGGGCCGGTCGCGGTCGTGACCGCGTCGAGGAACGCCGTCACCTGCGGCTTGAGCACGAGGTTCGCCATCGTGCGGCCGGCGGTGGCGTACGGCAGGACGACGCGGTCGGCGCCGGCGAGCTTCAGCTTCTTCGCCGCGTCCTCGTCGGCGGCGCGCGCGACGATCTGCAGGTCGGGCCGTATCGAGCGCGCGGACAGGACGATGTAGAGGTTGTCGGCGTCGCTGTCGGACGCGACGACGAGACCGCGGGCGCGGTCGATTCCCGCGCGAGCGAGATCCTCGTCCCGCGTGGCGTTCCCCTCGAGGAGCAGGTCGGCGTGCTCCTTCGCCGACGCGATCGCCTCCTCGCTGTAGTCGAGGACGACGTACGGCACGCCGGCCGCCCGAAACTCCTCCGCGATGCGGCGGCCGACCCGGCCGTACCCGCAGATGACGTAGTGATCGTGCATGCCCTCGATTGTGCGCTCCCTCTTCCGCTCGGCCAGCACGCCGGTCAGCACGCCGCCGGCGATCGCCTCGACGATAACCGCGCCGGTGTACGCGATGATCGTCAGACCCGCGAGGATCATGACGATCGAGAGCAGCCGGGCTCCGTTCGACGACGGCACCGTGTCGAGCCCGGTGAGCGTCGCGGTGACGACCGCGCGGTAGAAGGACTGGAGCCAGGGCTCCTTCAGGATCAGCCGGAAGCCGACCGTCCCGAGGCCGAGGGTGATCGCGACACTGAGCAGGAGAAGCTCGGCCTGGCGGAGGCGGCGGATCGGGTCCACGTTCCTAGTATCGTGGCCCCGTGGACGAAGAAGAGGTCCCGGAGGCCCCGCAGCCCGGCGAGCGCCGGCTCAACATCCATCTCGACCCCGCCGACATCGCCGGGGCGTACGCGAACTTCGCGAACATCAGCTTCTCGCGCTACGAGTTCACGCTGACGTTCGCGCGGATCGAGCACGAGGTGGAGGAAGGCGACGTCCCCGGGGCGGTCGTCGCACGCATCAACGCCTCTCCGCGCTTCGTCGAGGAGCTCATGGCGGCGTTGCAGGACTCCTGGTCGAAGTGGCAGACGACCGAGGGGATCCGCAACCTGCCCGAAGCGCCCGGCCACAGCTGACCTGAGCCTCGCCCCTTCGTATGCCGTCCTCTGCGCCGCGCAGGCCGCGGTCGTCCTGGCCGCGCGCCCGCCGCGCGTGCGTGGCCGTGCCGGGCTCGCCGGCGTCGTCGTCCCGGCGGCGATGCTCGGCGTCGGTGTCGGCGTCGTCCGCGCCGTCGCGGGCGGGCCGCACGCACTCGCGCTCGCCGGCGCGATCGGAACGCCGCTCCTCGCCGCCGCCGGTCGGAGGCGGCTGCCCGTCGCGGTCGCGTTGTGGCTCGTCGCGTGGCTCGCGCACGGGCTCGTCGCACAGGGGGCGGGCGTCGCACTCATCGGTCTCGCGGGGATCACGGTCGCGCAGCTCGTCGCGCGGTTCGCACCCGACTGGTCGATCGCGGCGGGGCTCGTCGCCGTCGCGGCCGTCGACGTCGTTCTCGTGTGGGGCACGCCGCAGGTGGAGACGGTGACGACGGCGCTCCACAACGCCGCGCTCCCGGTCGTCGCCGGGCACCCGATCCCGCCGCTCCAGGACGCGACATTCGGCTCCGCGCTGATGGGCTGGCTCGATCTCCTCGCGCCCGCGCTTCTCGGGGTCATCGCCCGGCGGCGCCTGCGCGCCGCGATCGCAACCGGCCTCGCCGCCGGCGCCTGGGGTCTGCTCCTCTTCGCGACGTCGACGGTGGCGGCCACCGTCCCGGTGCTCGCGGGACTAGCTTTCGCGCGTGCAGATCGCGGTCGTCTCCGACATCCACTCGAATCTCGCGGCGCTCGAAACGGTGCTCGCGGCGATCGACCAGGAGACCCCTGACGAGATCTGGTGCCTCGGGGACGTCGTCGGCTACGGCCCGAAGCCGAACGAGTGCTGCGCCCTCATCGGCGCACGTGCAGATATCTGCCTCGGTGGGAATCACGATCTCGCGGTGCGCGGCACGATCGACCTGGGCGAGTTCAGCGGCGACGCGGCCGTCGCGGCCCGGTGGACCGCCGGCGTCCTCGACGACGAGTCCCGCGCCTTTCTCGACACCCTCGAGCCGCAGGGTGAACGCGGCGAGATCGCGCTCTACCACGGCAGCGCTCGCGACCCGGTCTGGGAGTACGTGCTCTCCGACGAGGCGGCCGCCGCGACCCTCGCGCTGAGCCCGCGGCCGCTCGTCCTCGTCGGGCACAGCCACGTCGCGCTCGAGGTGCGGTGGATCGACGACGCGCTCGACGGAGGTCTCGCCGGCGCCGGCACCGAGGTGCAGCTCGACGGGCGCGTGCTCCTCAACCCCGGCTCGGTGGGACAGCCGCGCGACGGCGACCCGCGCGCCGCCTACCTCCTCCTCGATCTCGACGGCGGCACGGCCGCCTTCCACCGCGTCGTGTACGACGTCGAGCGGACGCAGGCCGAGATGCGAGAGGCCCGGCTACCGGAGGCGCTGGCGGCGCGGCTCTCGCACGGCGAGTGAGAGCGGCCGCGATCGCTCTCGTCGCGCTCGCGCTCGCGGGTTGCGGAGGCGCGCCGCGCCGCGCTGCCCCGCCGCCGCCGCGCATCCCGCAGGCGCTCGCCCACAACCTCGCTGCGCAAGCGAGCGCCGTCGCGCAGTCGCTCGCCGCCGGGGACGGCTGCCGTGCCCAGGAACGTGCGGACCAGTTGCGCGGCGAGGTGGTGCTCGCCGTGAACGAGCACCGGATCCCCGCGCGGTACGAGAAGACGCTCACCGCCGCCGTCGACGACCTCCCCGGCCGGATCGCGTGCAACCCGGCCCCACCGGCGCCGGCTCCGTCGCCGCGACATCCGCCGTTCGGCTTCGGGCCCGGTCACGACCATCACCACCACGGCCACGGGCCGGGAGATCGGTGACTACGGCGCCTGTCGCAGGCCGGTACGAGATCGAGCGCCCGCTCGGTCACGGCGCGATGGCGGTGGTCGACCTCGCCCGCGACGTCGAGCTCGGCCGCCACGTGGCGCTGAAGCGGCTCGCCGACAATCTCGCCCGCGACGACGACCTGCGCGCGCGTTTCCTGCGCGAGGGCAGGATCGCCGCGCGGCTGTCGCATGCGAACGTCGTCAAGGTCTTCGACGTCGGCGAGGCCGACGGCATCCCGTACATCGCGATGGAGCACGTCGACGGTGAGACGCTCGCCGACCTCGTCGCCCGCCGGAGCACGCTGCCGCCGCTCGAGGCAGCGGGGCTCGGGGTGCAGGCGGCGCGCGCGCTCGCGGCGGCGCATGCGGCCGGCCTCGTCCACCGCGACGTGAAGCCGCAAAATCTCCTGCTCCGGCGCGACGGGCTGCTGAAGCTCGGCGACTTCGGCATCGCATTCGGCCCGGAGGGAACGCGGCTCACCGTCGCCGGCACGGTGCTCGGAACGGCCGCATACCTGCCGCCGGAGCAGGCGCGCGGCGACGAGGTGACCGCGGCGGCCGACGTCTACGCCCTCGGGCTCGTGCTCGTCGAGCTGCTCACCGGCTCACCCGACCGCAGGGCATCGCTCCCCGGCGCGCCGCCGGCGCTCGCCGCCGTCGTCCGGCGCTGCCTCGAGACCGATCCGCGCCGGCGGCCGGCAGCGGCCGACGTCGCGCGCGAGCTCGCCGCGATCCTGCCCGAGGCGCGCACGACGATCGTTCTCCCCGCTTCCCCGCGTCGGCCGCGCCGCTCCGCGCTCCTCCTCGCCGCCGCCGCGCTCGCGGCCGTCGCCGGGGGGACTGCGGCGGCCGTGCTCGGCACGGGCGGGTCGAAAGCGCCGCCGCCGCGCGTCGCCCCGCGCGTCGCGCCGGTACCGCACGCCGCGACCGCGCAGCAACAGGCGCGCGACCTCGCCTCATGGCTCCTGCGCTACTCGCGCTAGAGGACGGGCGTCGCGGCCGTGTCCGGCTCGGACGCCGCGTAGAAGTAGATGCCCTCGCGTGCGAGCGCGAGCTGCACGTCCTCACGCGCCTTGTAGATCCGCCACTTCACCGTGGCGAGGGTGATCTCGAGCGAGTCGGCGATCTCGGTGTACGAGAGCCCGACGACGTCCCGCAGCAGGAGCGCCGACTTGAGGTCGACGTTGAGATTCTCGACCGCGCGCCAGACGGCGTCGATCGCCTCGACTCGCTCGAACGGCGCGTCGAGCACCTCGAGCGACGGCACGTCTTCGAGGTCGACGGTCGCGCGCGGGCGCCGCTCGACCGCGCGCAGCTCGTCGAGCACCCGGTTCTTCGTCACCTGGAAGAGCCACGTCGTGAACTTCGACCGCAGCGAGAACCGCGGCAGGCCCTGGTAGACGCGGAGGAAGACCTCCTGCGTCAGGTCCTCGGCGAGTGCCCGGTCGCCCACGAGCCTGAGCACGTAGTTGAACACCGGCACCTGATAGGCGCGCACGATGATGGAGAAGGCGCGTTCGTCACCCCGCTGCGCCTTCCGCAGGACGCCAGGATCAGGCTGGGGCAGCGACAAGGAGCCCCATGATAACCCCGTTATGCGCGAATGGCTACGAGGTTTTGCCCCGTCATGACATTCGGCCGGTCGTAGCCCAGGAGGGCGAGGGCCGTCGGGACGAGGTCGGAGAGCTCGCCTTCCCGCAGGGAGAGGCCCTCGGCGGTCAGGATCAGTGGGACGAGATTCGTCGTGTGGGCGGTGTGCGGCGAGCCGTCGTCCTGGAGCTCCTGCTCGGCGTTCCCGTGGTCGGCGGTGATGAGGCAGACGCCGCCGAGGCGCTCGACCGCCTCGACCACCCGGCCGAGGCATGCGTCCGCCGTCTCGACGGCCTTGACGACGGCCGGGATGACGCCGGTGTGGCCGACCATGTCGGGATTGGCGAAGTTGAGGACGGCGAAGGCGTAGTCGTTGCCGATCTCCTCGACGAAGCGGTCGGCCAACTCGGGCGCCGACATCTCCGGCTTCTTGTCGTAGCTCGGGACGTCGCGCGGCGAGGGGACGAGGATGCGGATCTCGCCCGGGAACTCCTCCTCGCGGCCGCCGTCGAAGAAGTACGTGACGTGGGCGTATTTCTCCGTCTCGGCGGCGTGCAGCTGGCGGACGCCGTGCTGCGCGAGCACCTCGGCCATCACCAGCTCGACCTTCTGCTCGGGGAACGCGATCGGAAAGTCGAAGTCCTCGCGGTACTGCGTCATCGTCGTCAGGTCGACACCGAGCTCACCGAGCTTCTGCGAGAGCTCCCGGCCGCGGTCCGGGCGGAAGTTGAAGAAGATCGCCGTGTCCTTCGCAGGGTCGAGGCGCGGGCGGCCGTCGAGCACGATCGGCTCGATGAACTCGTCGGTGACGTCGCGGTCGTAGCTCGCCTGCACGGCGGCGATCGGGTCGTCGGCATGCTCGCCGTCGCCCTTCACGATCGCGTCGAGCGCGCGCTCGATGCGATCCCAGCGCTTGTCGCGGTCCATCGCGTAGTAGCGGCCGACGACCGTCGCGATCCGGTCCGTCGGCAGCTCCGCCAGGTCGTGAACGGCCGAGTGCGGCCGCACGTCGCGCCCGTCGGTGAACGCGTGGAGCCACGTCTTCTCGGGCGCGAACTTCATGAGCGCCTGCACGTGGTCGATGTGCGAGTGCACGCCGCCATGCGAGACGAGCCCCATGAGGTGGACGTTCTCGCCGCGCTCGAAGGCGGAGCGCAGGACCTCGTTGTCGAACAGCTCGCCGCTCTCCACCGCCTTGTTCACGCGCATGAGGTCCTGGAAGAGGATCCGGCCGGAGCCGATCGTGAGGTGACCGACCTCGGAGTTGCCCATCTGGCCGGGCGGCAGGCCGACCGCTTCGCCCGACGCCTTCAGCGTCGTGTGCGGGTATCGCTCCCACAGCCGGTCGAAGACCGGCGTGTCCGCGAGCGAGACCGCGTTCCCCGGACCGGGCGGGGCGATGCCCCAGCCGTCGAGGATGACGAGGACTACGAGGGGATACGTGCTGCCGTCTCGCATATCGCCTTGAAGGAGTCGACGTCGAGCGAGGCGCCGCCGACGAGTGCGCCGTCGACGTCGGGCTGCGCGAGCAGGATCCCGGCGTTGTCCGGCTTCACCGAGCCGCCGTAGAGGACCGGCGCGTCGAGCAGCGACTTGATGAACGCGTGCGCCTCCTGCGCCATCTCGGGCGTCGCCGTCCGCCCGGTGCCGATCGCCCACACCGGCTCGTACGCGAGCACGAGCTGCGGGTGCGGCTCGAGCACGGACAGCTGCCGCCGGAGGACGTTCTCGGTCTCGCCGCTTTCGCGCTCGGCGAGCGTCTCGCCGATGCACGCAATGACGCGCAGGCCCGCGTCGAGCGCGCCCCGCATTCGCTTTGCGACCGTCTCGTCCGTCTCGCCGAAGTACTGCCGCCGCTCGGAGTGGCCGACGAGCGATCCGGTGACGCCGAGCTCGAGGAGCATCGCCGCCGAGATCTCGCCCGTGTAGGCGCCCTCGGCTTCCCAGTGCACGTTCTGCGCGTACGTCGTGAGGCCCGCCTCGACGCACTCGCGCAGTCGCGTGTACGGGGGGCAGACGATCGCGTCGAGCCCGGTGAGCGCGTGCGGGTCGGGCCCGCGGTACATCTTCCAGTTGCCGGCGATGATCATCGTCAAGACGGGATCACCGCCACGCCCGGCAGCTCCTTGCCCTCGAGCAGCTCGAGGCTCGCGCCGCCGCCGGTCGAGACCCACGAGATCTTGCCGGCGAGGCCGAGCTCGTTGAGGGCGCGCACCGAGTCGGCGCCGCCGACGACGGAGAACGCCTGCTCGTTGCCGGCGACCGCCTCGGCGACGGCCTTCGTGCCCTCGGCGAAGCGCGGCCACTCGAACACGCCCATCGGGCCGTTCCAGAAGATCGTGCGCGCCTCCGCGAGCTTCGCCGCGAACGCGGTGCGCGTCTCCGGGCCGATGTCGAGGCCGAGCCATCCGTCCGGGAGGTCGGCGACGGCGAACACGCCGGACTCGGCGTCCGCTTCGAAGGCCGCCGCGCCGACGACGTCCGTCGGCAGCTCGGCCTCGAAGTCGAGCGGGTTCTCGACGCGCAGCTGCTCGGCCATCTTGCCGCCGATCAGCACCGTGTCGGCCTTGCCCCCGAGATGCTGGAGCACGCCGATCTTGTCGTCGACCTTGGCGCCGCCGGAGACGAGCACGAACGGCCTCTCGACCTCGCCGAGCAGCTTGCCCAGATGCTCGAGCTCCTCCTCGAGGAGGAGACCGGCGTACGCGGGCAGCAGGCGCGCGACGGCTTCCGTGGACGAATGCGCCCGGTGGGCGGAGCCGAAGGCGTCGTTCACGTACACGTCGCATCCGTCGGCGAGCTCGTGGGCGTAGCCGTCGTCGTTCTTCGTCTCGCCCGGGTTGAAGCGCGTGTTCTCGAGGACGTGGATCCGCCCGTCGGGGAGGAGCTCACGCAGGTGCGCGGCGACCGGGGCCATCGCGTACCTCGCGCGGTCCTCCTCCGACTTCGGCCGGCCGAGGTGCGAGCAGACGCGGATCTCTTTCGCGCCGCGCTCGAGGAGAAGCTTCAGCGTCGGCAGAGACGCGCGGATGCGTGTGTCGTCGGCGACGGCGCCCTTCTCGAGCGGGACGTTGAGATCGGCGCGGACCAGCACCGTCTTCCCCGCGACGTCGGCGTCGCGGACTGAGCGCGGCATGCGCATTTCGTCGTCCTCCTCTACGCGGCGACCGCGGCCGGCAGCGTCTTGCCGATCCTCGCAGTGAGGTCGACGAGACGGCAGCTGTAGCCCCACTCGTTGTCGTACCAGCTGAACACCTTCACGAGGTTCCCGTTCACCATCGTCAGGCCGCTGTCGAAGATCGACGAGTACGGCGAGTGGACGATGTCGCTCGAGACGAGCGGCTCGTCGGTGTACTGGAGGATGCCCTTCAGATCACCGGTGTCGGCCTTCGAGCGGAAGAGCTCGTTGACGTCCGCGATGCTCGGCGTGCCCTTCGCGATCTGGACGGCGAAGTCGACGATCGAGCCGGTCGGGACCGGCGCGCGCATCGACATCCCGTCGACCTTCCCCTTGAGGGCGGGGATGACGACGCCGATCGCACGGGCGGCGCCCGTCGAGGTCGGGATGAGATTGATCGCGGCCGCGCGGGCACGACGGAGATCCTTGTGCGGGAAGTCGAGGATCTTCTGGTCGTTCGTGTACGCGTGGATCGTCGTCATGAAGCCGCGCTCGATCCCGTATGCGTCGTTCAGCACCTTCGCAACAGGCGCGATGCAGTTGGTCGTGCAGGACGCGTTCGAGATGATGTTGTGCTTCTCGGGGTCGTACTCGCCGTCGTTGACGCCGAGGACGAGCGTGATGTCCGGCTCGGTGGCCGGCGCCGAGATGACGACCTTCCGCGCACCCGCGTCCAGGTGCTTCTGGGCACCCTCGCGGTTGTTGAAATGACCCGTCGACTCGATCACGACGTCGACGCCGAGGTCTCCCCAGGGCAGGGCCGCGGGGTCCGTCTCGGAGAAGAACTTGATCTCGTTGCCGCCGACGCTGATGAAGCCGTCACCGGCCTCGACGGCGGAATCGAGGTTGCCGAGCACCGAGTCGTGCTTCAGCAGGTGGGCCATCGTCTTCGTGTCGCCGAGGTCGTTCGCCGCGACGATCTCGAAGTCGCCGCCGCGCTCGAGCTGTGCGCGCAGGAAGTTCCGGCCGATCCTGCCGAATCCGTTGATCCCGACCCTGATCTTGGTCATGGTTGTCGCCTTTCGTTCTTTTTGCCTTCTCGCTCCGAGTCTAGCCAGGCGGGTACGCCGCCTGGTCCGGAGAAATCCGCATGGATAGGCGCAATTGCCCGTTTTGCGCGCAGCACGTAGAGGCGGGCGTCTGATGCCGGTCCGCCCGCCTTCCTGGCGACGCGCGGCGAGATGGCGGGCGGACCGGGAAGCTCCGAGGACGACCCTCCCGGTCCTGCAACCACACCCGAGACCGTGGTGATGGATGGGGTCTGAATCCGTCACCGGACGAGCGCGGACCCGCCGTTGCCGAGTATGACGACTTATGTGACAGGCGCGCTAGACGATTTCTAAGTCGTACTACGATGGCCTGAAGGACGCCGTGTGCCACGAGCGCGCGACGGTGAACCTCGTGCCGTTCCAGTGGTAGCGAACGCGGTCGAAGCCGCCGGTGGGGCAGCAGTTCGGGTCGTTCGTCCGGTAGACCGGCTGCGACCAGACGATGTCGGCGCCCGTGCGGAAGAGGCCGAGCTTGTAGCCGCCGCGAACGAGGCCGACCTTCCACCCCGCTTGCGTTCGCCGGAAGAGGATGAAGCCGACGTCGTCCGCGGTCCCGCCGCTCGCGATCGTCACCGCAAGCGTCCCACCGGCGCACACGACCCGGTCGGCGCTCGCGGGGTCGATGCGATGGACGGTGTCGCCGTCGAGCTTCGAGCGCACGCGCGTCTGGACGATCGCCGCCCTTGCAGCGGCCGCCGTGCACGGAGGTGCGGCGATCACCCGGCCAACTCCACCAGCCGCCTCAGCCGCCGATAAGCCGACGCCTTCGTCGCCGGCGGCCTGCACAGCCGGGCGAGATCGGCGATCGACGCAGTCGGATGGCGGAGACGGAGCAGCGCGAGCTCGCGCAGCTCGTCGGGGAGTGCATCGACGTCGAGCCTCCTCACCGCCTCGATCTGGGCATGCGCGGCGCGGCTCGTCCGCACGAGATTCGCGTGGTCGGCGTTCGCCAGCCGATTGGCATCGGCGCGGGTTGCGGCGACGACGGACCGCTCCTCGAGGACGAGCACGACGTCGGATGCCCCGGCGGCGACGAGGACGTCGGCGATCGCATCGGTGCCTTTCGCGTACGCGATCGCATGCCGGCCCCGGTCGAGGACGGTCAGAGCCGCGATCGTCGCGAGGAACTCCGCACCCTCGATCTCGGCGGTACGGATCTCGAGATGCGGGTCGAGGGGCCCGCTCAGCGAGCCGGCGCCGAGGAGAGCGCCGCGGAGATACGCCCCGCGGCAGCACCGCTTCGCGACGACGCGTTGCGGCGGGTGGTCGATCGGCCGGTGCGACGCGTCGAGAACGCCTGCGCGCCGGAGCGTCTCGTAGGCGAGCTCGGTGCCGTCGACGTGGAGCTGGTAGCGCGTCGAGTGGTCGAACGCGGCGCGCTGGTACGTCCGGATCTCCGACTCGACACCGAATGCGCGCAGGAGCGCGAACGCGCGCCGCGCGACCGCAGAGCTCACGAGGTCGAGGTGGAGCGCGACCTCGCCGCGGCCGCGCAGGTGGACGCTGCCGGCGACGTGGAAGAGCCCGGACAGCTCGGCGAGGCGGTCGCAGTCGGACGCCGGCGCGATCGCCGCGAGCTCGTTGCGGAGGTCTTCAGAGAGAGACACCCTCGAGCTCCAGCAGCCGGCGCTTGTACGCGAGCCCGAACGAGCCGTACGACCCGAGCCCGCCCGCCGAGACGACGCGATGGCACGGCACGAAGATCCCGAGCCTGTTCCGCGCGCAGAAGCTCCCGGCCGCCCGCGCGGCTCCGGGCGAGCCGGCGATCGCCGCGAGCTCCCCGTACGTCACCACCTCGCCGCGCGGGATCGCGTGCAGCGCCTCTGCGCAGCGGGTGAGGAACGGCGTGTCGTGCTCGAGGTCGAGCGGGACGTCCTCGAACGTCACCGGCTCGCCGGCGAAGTAGGCCCGGAGCCGGTCGATCAGCTCCACACGCCGGCCCGTGGGCATGGCGGCGGACGCTTTCGGCAGCTCGTGCCAGACGACGACGCCGTCGTCGAGCACGAGCTCCCCCACGCCCCATCCTTCGGCTTCGTAGGCCAGGTGCTCCGTCGACACGCACCGAATCCTAGAATCGACCCATGAGCACTCACGCGATCTTCCACGCGCCCGAGCCGTACAACGAGCCGGTCCGCAACTACGCGCCCGGCAGCCCGGAGCGCGAGGAGCTGCGGCTCCGCCTGCACGAGATGGAGTCGCAGCAGATCGAGATCCCGCTCGTCATCGGCGGCGAGGAGATCCGGACGGGGAACACCTTCGAGGCGGTCGAGCCGCACAAGCGGTCGCACGTCCTCGCAACCGTCCACAAGGGAGGCGCAGCCGAGGTCGACCGCGCCGTCGCGGCCGCCGGCGAGGCGTGGAGCGACTGGTCGCGCACGCCGTGGGAGGAACGGGCGGCCGTCTTCCTTCGCGCCGCGGAGCTGCTCGCGGGGCCGTGGCGCGCGACGCTCAACGCGGCGACGATGCTCGGTCAGTCGAAGACCGCGCACCAGGCGGAGATCGACTCCGCCTGCGAGGTGATCGACTTCTGGCGCTTCAACGTCAAGTTCATGACGCGGATCTACGAGGAGCAGCCGGTGTCCTCGCCGGGCGTCTGGAACCGGTTGGAGTACAGGCCGCTCGAGGGCTTCGTCTTCGCGGTGACGCCGTTCAACTTCACCGCGATCGCCGCGAACCTCCCGTCGTCGGCCGCGCTCATGGGCAACACGGTCGTCTGGAAGCCCGCGTCGACCGCGGCGTACTCGGCGTGGTGGCTCATGAAGCTCTACGAGGAGGCGGGCCTGCCGCCGGGCGTCATCAACCTCGTGTACGGCAGCGGCGCGGAGGTCGGCAACCCGGCGCTCGCTCACCGTGACCTCGCCGGCGTCCACTTCACCGGCTCGACCGCCGTCTTCAACGACATGTGGAAGGCGATCGGCACGAACATCGCCGCCGGCGGGTATCGCAACTATCCGCGCATCGTCGGCGAGACCGGCGGCAAGGACTTCATCGTCGCGCACCCGTCCGCGGACGTGGACGCGGTCGCGACCGCGATCGTCCGCGGCTCGTTCGAGTACCAGGGACAGAAGTGCTCGGCGGCGTCCCGCGTGTTCGCGCCGTCCAACCTGTGGCCCGCACTGCGCGAGAAGCTCGCGCAGGAGGTGAAGGGTCTCCGCGTCGGCGACGTCGGCGACTTCTCGAACTTCATGGGCGCCGTCATCGACGGCGGCTCGTTCAAGACGCAGCGCGAGGCGATCGAGGAGGCGAAGAGCTCGCAGGGCACGTCCGTGCTCGTCGGCGGCGGCTACGACGACTCGGACGGCTGGTTCGTCGAGCCGACCGTCATCGAGACGAGCGACCCGGAGTTCCGCACGATGCGCGAGGAGCTCTTCGGGCCGGTCGTCACGGCGTTCGTCTACGACGAGAAGCGCTACGGCGACACCCTCGACATGATCGACGCGGGCGCGCCGTACGGGCTCACCGGCGCGGTGTTCTCGCGCGACCGCGGCGCGGTCGAGCAGGCGCGGGAGCGCCTGCGGTACGCGGCCGGCAACTTCTACGTCAACGACAAGCCGACGGGCGCCGTCGTGGGGCAGCAGCCGTTCGGTGGCGCGCGCTCGTCGGGTACGAACGACAAGGCCGGCTCGTTGTGGAACCTCATCCGCTGGGCGTCGCCGCGCACGATCAAGGAGACGTTCGTGCCGCCGACGGACTACCGCTATCCGTTCATGCAGCCGGAGGACTAGCTGCTAGCCATTCCGGCGGAAGCCGGGCGGCCGGTGGTGCATCTGCGCGCGCGCGTCCGTGCCTTGCCATGCGACCGAGAAGCTCGTGCCGTCGGTCGACAGCGCCGACGGCACGGCTGATCCGAAGAGCCCGTTGAGCTGGATGCCGGTCGACGTCCAGGCGGTGTCGGAGATCGTCCCGGTGTGGCCGTTGGCCGTCGCCGAGGAGCTGGTGAATGCCGCCGTCCCGAAATCGGCGAGCGGTAGCGGCCGGCACGACCTGCGGCCGCACTGCGACGGAGCCTCCGCTATCCACTCCGCCGACGAGATGTCCAGCTGATCCGGCGTCGCCTGCGTCGTGAACGTCGCAGCCGTCGTCACGTCCGTGACCGTCAGCGTGACGACCGCGGCGCTCACCGACACCTCCGCGGAGATCGTGTCGCCCGCCGAGACGTCCATCGTGATGGGAATCGACGCGGCCGGGAGCAGCTCGTACCAGACCGTGTAGGCGGGCCGGCCGTTCGCGCAGTCCGACTCGGTGCCGATCTGCTCGAGCCCGCCGTCGTTTCCGGAGTAGCCTCCGAGCCCGACCCAGAAGGCCGAGTAGGTCGAGCCGACGGAGGTGCAGGACACGGTGGGCTGAACCCACGTCCCCTTCACGTCGGTGAACGCCGCGCCGGTTGCCGCGTACCCGGACCAGTTGGTGCTCGTCGAAGGGTCGTGGAAGATCCCCGGCGCCGGGCGCGCCGCACCGGCCGCGGCCGCGAACGCGAGTGCCGCCGTCATAGCCCCGACGACGAGGGCGCCTGCTCTCATAACCCGATGAGACCTTAGCGTCCTGAGAGGCCGCTAAGACTCTCGTACGGATTCGGTAAAGCGCTCGAAGCCCTCGACCGCGGCCTCGAACGCCGCCCAGCGGTCAGCGAACGCCTCGACCTCGGCGATCGTCGAGACGAACAGCTCCTCGTACCACGAGTGGTTGCGCAGGTCGTCCTCGATCCGGTGCAGCTCCATGTGTCGGAGGCTAGAGGGCGTGCGTTAGCGATCGGTGATGGCGCTGTAAGAAGTACAACAGGGCCGCCCCGGCGAGCACCGGCGCGGCGAGCACCACGCCGGCGCTGCGGACGCCGAGCGTCCCGGCGATCGTCCCGTCGAGCAGGCTGGCGACCGGCCGCAGTCCGAGGAAGGCGACGCTCCACAAGGCCATGATCCGGCCGCGCTGGTCCTCGTGGACCTCGAGTTGGAGGCGGCTCGTCGCGGACGTGTTCGACGCGAGGTACCCGAAGCCCGCGACGGCGAGCAAGACGAAGCCGGGCCAGATCGACGGGACGAGCGAGAAGCCGACGACGCCGGCGCCGAGGAGCGAGAGGGTGACGAGCATGCGCTGCCTCGATCCGGTCACGCGGCCGGCGAGGACGAAGGCGGCCGTGACCGCGCCGACTCCGAACGCGGCGATGACGAGCCCGGCCCACGTGTCGTGGCGGTGGAAGGCGTGGGCGAACGCCGGCGCCTCCGTGTTGATCGGGTCGGAGGCGAAGCCGACCGCGGCGACGATCACGAGGAATGCGAGCAGGCGCGGCTCCGCGCGGACGAGCCGGAGACTCTCGCGCAGCCGGGTCTCCGCGCGGGACGCGAGCCGGCGCGGCGCCGGGCGGACGACGAGCACGCCCGCGACGAGGAGCAGGTACGAGCCGGAGTTGATGGCGAACGCAGCCGGAATGCCGAAGGCGGTTATCGCCGCGGCGGCGAGCGCCGGACCGACCGCTCGGGCGAGGTTGAACGTCATCGAGTTGAGCGCGACTGCGGACGCAAGCTCATCGCGGGGAACGAGGTCGCCGATGAGAGCCTGCGACGCGGGTGCTCCGAACGCGCTCGAGATTCCGAGGCCGATCGCGCAGGCCATGACGACCGGCACGTGCGCGAGCCCCGACCACGCGAGCACCGCAAGCGTGCCGCTGAGCGCCGTCGACACGATCTGCGTCACGAGCACCGTCCTCCGCCGGTCCATGCGATCGGCGACGCTCCCGGCCCACGGTGCCAGCACGAGAACGGGGATGAAGTTCGCGAAGTTGAGGACGCCCAGCAGGAACGCCGAATGCGTCAGCCGGTAGACGAGGAGCGCTGCGGCAAGGTTCTGGAACCACGTCCCGCTCGCGGACGCGGCGTTGCCGACGAAGTACGGGCCGAAGTTCCGGTGGCCGATCAGGCGGAGCGCCGCGGCCGGCCCGGTCGCCGCCTGTGCTGCGATCAGCGGCCTGCCTTGTGCAGCTGCGCGTAGATGCTCCGCGCCGTCTTCGCCGGCACCCCGGGGACGCCTTCGAGCTCCTCCGGGGCTGCGGCGAGCATCGCCTCGACGGAGCCGAAGTGCTGCAGCAGCGCGCGCCGGCGCGCGGGGCCGACGCCTTCGAGCTCGTCGAAGAGCGACGAGAAACCGCGCGTCTCGCGGCGCTGACGGTGGAACCCGAGCGCGAAGCGGTGCGCCTCGTCGCGGAGGCTTTGGAGGAGCTGCAGGCCGGGGTTGTGCCGCGAGAGAACGATCGGGTCCGAGCGTCCCGGCACGAAGACCTCCTCGATCCGCTTCGCGAGTGCGATCACGGCGACGCGCGGCAGGTCGAACGCCTGCATCGCGGCGATCGCGGCGGAGAGCTGCCCTTTGCCGCCGTCGACGACGACGAGGTTCGGAACCGTCGTCCATGCCGGCTCCCCGACCGGGTCCGCCACGCGCGCGAACCGCCGGGAGATCACCTCCGCCATCGCGGCGAAGTCGTCGGGGTCGGAGCCGGCCGTCTTGATCGCGAACTTGCGGTAGTCGGA
Source organism: uncultured Actinomycetes bacterium (assembly GCA_963753295.1). GTDB lineage: Bacteria > Actinomycetota > Thermoleophilia > Gaiellales > Gaiellaceae > Palsa-739. The sequence continues at coordinate 27,382 of CAVWBZ010000008.1, forward strand.
CTTCTTCGGCACCGCGTCCTGGAAGACGACCATCGATCCGACCGGGTCCTGCCCCATCGCGTGCGAGATGTCGTAGCACTCGATGCGGATCGGGAGCGACTCGAGGTTGAGCGCCTCACGGAGCTCTTCGAGCGCCTCGACGCGCCGTGCGCGCCGTTGCTCGGACTGCGCCTGCGCTCCGGCGAGCGCGTGGCGCGCGTTCTCGTCGGCGAGCTCTTGCAGCCGCCGCTTCTCGCCGCGCTCGGCGACGCGAATCTCGACGCGCGAGCCTCGACGCTCCGACAGGAGCTCGGCGACTGCAGACAGGTCGCCGGAGTCGCGCGGGGCGATGATCTGCGGCGGGACGCTCGGGGCGTTGCCGTAGTACTCGAGGAAGAACGACTCGAGGATCGTCGTGACGTCCTGGCCGCCGACGTTCTCGAGATGGAACGAGTGGCGGTCGACCATCTTTCCGCCGCGCAACGGGAAGATCTGCACGACGGCGCGATCCTCCTCGGCGGCGAATCCGATCACGTCCGCGGTGCCGCCCGACTGCCGCTCGACCGCCTGCCGCTCGACGAGGTGCTGCACCGCGCGCAGCCGGTTGCGGTAGCGCGCCGCGTCCTCGAACCGCTCCTCGCGCGCAGCCTCTTGCATCTTCTGCTCGAGCTCGCGCTGGATCGGCCGCACGTTGCCGGAGAGGAACTCGATGACGCCGTCGATGATGGCGCGGTAGTCCTCCTGCGAGACGTAGCCGACGCACGGGGCGAGGCACCGGTCGATGTGGAAGTCGAGGCACGGGATGCCGGAGTGGCGTCCCGGCTTCGGCCCCTCGCACGGCCGGTACGGGAACACGCGGTTGAGGACGTCGAGCGTCTCGCGCACCTTCTTCGCGTTCGCGTACGGGCCGAAGTACCAGACGCCGGGCCGGTGGCGCTCGCGCGTGAACATGACGCGCGGGTAGTCGTCCTCGACGGTGACGGCGATGTACGGGAACGACTTGTCGTCGCGGAGACGGACGTTGAACGGCGGCCGGTGGCGCTTGACGAGGTTCTGCTCGAGGTGGAGCGCCTCGACCTCGCTGCCCGTGACGATGACCTCGACGTCGGCGACCCGCTCCGGCAGCTGTCGGATCTGCACGCGCCCGTCGGCCGTTCTCTGGAAGTACGACCGCACGCGCGGGCGCAGCGATTTCGCCTTCCCGATGTAAAGAACTTCCCCATCCGCGTCGCGGAAGAGATAGACACCCGGCTTCGTGGGCAATGCTTTGAGCTGACCTTGAACGCGTTCAGACACGGCCTGATTACCGTAGCCGCCCTCTTGGCGCTCACGCTCGCCCCGGCGGCGCACGCCGGCGGCCCCGGAATGCTGCTCGGTGCGACGGAGGACGCCGTCCGTTCGACGAGCCCCGCGGTGGCGCAGAAGCAGATGGACCTGATCGCCGAGGCGGGGTTCCGGGCCGTACGGATCACGCAGGTCTGGGCGCCCGGGGAGACGCAGCCGTCGGCGACCGACGCGACGATCCTCGCGAACGTCGTCGCGGCGGCGAAGGCCGACGGCATCGAAGTGCTGGCGACGGTGATGAACTACGGGAGCAAGACCACGCCGCTCACCGCGGCCGATCAGGCGGACTTCGCCGCGTACGCGGCCGCGACGGCGAAGACGGCGCATCTCCGCCACCTGATCATCGGCAACGAGCCGAACCTCAACCGCTACTGGCTCCCGCAGTTCAACGCCGACGGGAGCGACGCCGCTGCCGCCGCGTACGAGTCGCTCCTCGCCCGGACGTACGACGCGGTGAAGGCCGCCGATCCGACGGTCGAGGTGATCGGCGGCGCGCTCTCGCCGCGCGGCAGCGACGACCCCGCGGGAATCCGTCCCACCCATTCCCCCACCGCGTTCATCGCCGACCTGGGCGCCGCCTACCGGGCGAGCGGCCGGGCCGCGCCGATCATGGACGCGCTCTCGCTCCACCCGTACGAGGACCATTCGAGCGTCGCGCCGGCCGACGGCACGCACCCGAACACGACGACGATCGCACTCGCGGACTACGGGAAGCTCGTCACCCTGCTCGGCCAGGCGTTCGACGGCACCGCACAGGCGGGCTCGACGCTGCCGATCTACTTCGACGAGTTCGGCGTCGAGTCGCAGATCCCGGCCGCGAAGCAGGCGCTGTACACCGGCGCCGAGGTCGCGGTGACCCAGCCGGTCGACGAGGCGACGCAGGCGGCGTACTACGAGCAGGCGATCCAGCTCGCGTTCTGCGACCCGACGGTCAAGGGGCTCTTCCTCTTCCACGCGGTCGACGAGAAGGCGCTGCCGGGATGGCAGTCCGGTCTCTACTACGCCGACGACACGCCGAAGTCGAGCCTCGCGCCCGTACGTGTCGCGATGGAGGAGGCGCGCCGCGGCGTCGTGGCGCAGTGCCAGGGAATGACGCTGACGCCGAAGGTCCTGGTCGCCCAGAAGGGGGCCGTCCTCACGCTCACGTGCGACATCGACTGCTCGTTCGTCGCGCAGCTCTACCGCGGCGCCGGGAAGCTCCTCGTCTCGAAGCGCGGCCGCGCGGTGGGCGGCCGGCCGACGACGCTCCCGCTGCGCGTGCCGGTCAAGCCCGCGACGTACCGGCTGCGGCTCTCCGCGGTCGCGCCCGTGAACCCCGGCAAGGCCGTGCTGCTCCGACGGACGCTGACGCCCGGGTAGCATTTCGCCCGTGGACGGCGGTCAGTACGTCGCGTACACGTTCTACCGCGTCGACCCGGCGTGGCGGCGGCTGCCGATCGACGAGCGCCAGGCGGGCAAGGAGGCGTTCGCCGAGACGATCGAGGAGCTGACGGAGCGCTTCGACGCGCTCCGCTGCTACACGACGTCGGGCGTTCGTCCGGAGGTCGACTTCTTCTTCTGGAAGATCACGCAGCGCTACGAGGACCTGCTCGAGCTCGGGGCGGCGCTGAACGGGACGCCGCTCGCGGCCTGGCTCGAGACGCCGTACTCGTACCTCGCCACGACGAAGGCGTCGTCGTACACGAACGCGCGCCGCCCGCGGAAGATCGTCCCCAAGGGCTCGCCGTACCTCGTCGTCTACCCGTTCGTGAAGGTGCGGCCGTGGTACTCGCTCTCGCTCGACGACCGCCAGCGCGCGATGGACGAGCACATGCGCGTGGGCCACGAGTTCGAGACGATCCACAATCACACGACGTACTCGTTCGGTATCGACGACCAGGAGTTCATGACGGCGTTCGAGTGCGACGAGCCCGCCGACTTCATGCACCTCATGCTGACGCTTCGCGAGAGCGAGGCGTCCCGCTACACCGAGCGCGACACGCCGATCTTCGTCGGCCGCTACGTGTCCGTCAGGGCGGCGCTCGATGCGCTCGACGGCGCATCCACGCGCGTTTCCGCCGGCTGACGCCGGCCGAGCGACGCGATCACGAGCCCCGAGAGGATTCCCGCGGCGCCGAGCAGCTGGAGCCACGACGGCGACTCGCCCAGGATGAGCGCCGCGAACAGCACCGAGCACACGGGCTGCAGCGTCAGCGAGACCGACGTGACGACGGCCGGCAGCCGCGGCAGCGAGATGGAGATGAACAGCCAGCCGGCCGCCTGCGCCGACAGCGCGAGCAGGACGAGCCATCCCTGCGCCGACCACGACGGCGTCAGGTCGAGGTCGCCGACGATCGAGCCGACGACGAGGCAGCCGGCGGCGCACGCGAGCGTCGCGTCGAAGAGCGGCCCCGCCGGCCCGACGACGTCCCTCTGGCCGAACCGAAGCACGAGCAGGAAGCCGGTGTACGCGAGGCCGGTGAAGACGCCGTAGACCGCGCCGCGGCCCGGGTTCGCTCCGTACGCGCCGTGCTCGAGCGCGCCGGAGATGAGGATGACGCCGACGATCACGATGGGAATGGCGACGAGCGACGAGCGCTGCGGCCGCTCGTGGAAGAAGAGCCACGCGAGCAGGCCGACGAGCACGACCTGCGTGTTGCCGAGCACGGTCCCGAGGCCGGCGCCGACCTGGTCGATCGCGTTGTGCCAGAGGATGAGGTCGGCGGTGAAGAACAGGCCGGCGAGCCACGCGAACGCGCGCGCCTTCAGCGGCCGGGGACCCCAGCGGCGCCGCTCCCAGAGGGCGATGGGCCAGAGGGCGGGGAGCGCCCACAGGCAGCGGAAGAACGCGCCGGTCGACGGCGAGACGTGCGAGAGGCGAAAGAGGATCCCCGAGAAGGCGATCGCGACGGCGCCCACGAGGACGGTCGCCTCGGGACGACGGGCCAGGGAGCCCGGCGACACCTAGCCGTACGTGTGCTGATCGCGCCAGGTGCGGAACATCGCGACCCCGGCGAGGACGAGGACGGCGACGAACGCGAGCACCTGCACCCCGTGCGCGCCGCCGTACCAGTCGACGCCGAGGTCGGCGACCGCGAGCACGGCCCCGCCGTAGAAGACGACGCGGGCGCGCATCGGCCACTCCGAGATCTCCGCCCGCCGCTCCCGCCACATGAGGAAGATGAAGAACGCGATCGCGAGCAGGAACGCGACGCGCGCGATGATGAGCAGCGCGGTGAGCGTCGCCTCCAGCTGAAGGACGACGATGAGCGCGACGATCGCGAGGATGATGAGGAACCCTCGGACCGTCGGGTTGATCCGTGAGAAGAACGAGCTCATGTCCCGGTCATGTACGCCCGCACCGCAAGCGCTCCTGCCACCAGGGTAGCGCCGGCGAACCAGCGGAGCCGGGCGCGCCGGTCGGCGGGCGCGTACATCCACGGGGCGAGGACGGCGAGCAGCGAGAGCGTCCCGTACAGATAGTGCAGGCGCTCCGGGGCGCGCTTGTGCTCGGAGAGCAGGAGCAGCCCGAGCGCGACCTGTGCGACGAGCACCGACTGCGCCAGCGCGAGCAGGTGAGTGACGATCGATCGCGGCTCCCGCTTCCGGATGTACGTGATCCCGGCGACGAGCGCGGCGCCCCACGTGACGGCGAGCACGAGGAATGCCACCGTGTGGTGCACCGTCAGCATCGCCGTCGATGATCGCAGACGGCTAGGAGCGATCGCCGTCGAGCACGCCGGCCGCGAGCGCCATGATCGCGACGAGGCAGGCGACGACGCAGAACGACGCGGTCAGGGACGAGATCGAGGCGATGCCGCCGATGACGCCGGGCGCGACGAGACCGCTCCCGTAGGCGACACCGGCGACGCCGGCGACGCTGCGCGCCGGATGCGTGCCGACGCGGCCTGCGGCCGCGAAGACGAGCGGTACGACGAGAGCCACGCCGGTCCCGAGGAGCGCGAATCCGGCGAGGCCGACGGCAAGGTCTGGCGCGAGGACGACCGCCATTGCGCCGCCGGCGGCGCAGGCTCCGGAGAGCCGGACCGTCCTCACCGGGCCGAGCCTCCTGATCACGCGGTCGCCGACGAGCCTGACGGTCGCCATCGCGACCGCGAACGCCGAGACCGCGAACGCGGCGATCGCCGCCGAGCCGCCGAGCTCCCGCCGGATGAAGAGCGCCGACCAGTCGGTGCCCGCCTGCTCGCCGAAGACGGCGCACAGGCCGACGAGCCCGATGAGGAGGATCGGACGAGTCGGGAGCGCGAACGCCGGCGGCGCGACTGCGTCCCTCGCGGTGGCGTCCTCGAGGACGAAGCGTGCGACGGCGGTCCCGGCGCCGACGAGCGCGGCGGCGGTCACCGCGAACTGGACGCGCGCGTCGATCCCGGCATGCGACGAGAGCGCGGATACCGCGGAGCCGGTCAGGACGCCGACGCTCCAGAAGCCGTGGAGGCTCGACATGATCGACCGGCCGTACGCCTTCTCGACGAGTACGCCCTGCGCGTTCATCGCCATGTCCGCAAGGCCGGCGGCAGCCCCGAAGGCGAGGAGCACGACGCAGAGCGCGACGAGCGACGTCGGAAGCGCCGGCAAGACGAGGCACGCGCACCAGGCGGCGATGGTGACGCCGACGAGCGGGCGAAACGCGAAGCGGTGCGCGAGGCGGCCGGAGAACGGCATCGCGAACATGGCGCCGATCCCCGGCATGAGCAGCGCGACCCCGAGATGGCCGACGTCGACGCCGACATGGGACGCGATCCACGGGACGCGCGCGGCGAAGCTCCCGGTCACGGTGCCGTGGACCGCGAACACGGCCGCGGTCGCCCGGCGCGCGCGCCGGGCGTCGGATGCAGGCACCGCAGCGGCCACGCTTCGACCCTAACCCGCGGCCTGCATGCCCTCGATTTGACTTCGTCGCGTGCCTTCGGCTAGCCGCCCCAGGTGGGGTTCGATCCGAACGCGACGAAGGGGATGGTGAAGGGGTGCATGCCGCCGCTGAGGCTTCCGATTGCGAGCTCAGGAAGGTTGAGGCCGAACACGAGCTTCTTGCCGTTCGGGGAGAAGCTCATGCTCTGGCTTCGGAACTTCTCGCTGATCACGTGGAGGACCAGTGGTCTCGCGTCCGGGTCGACGCTGACGAGGCTCGTCTCGTCCTCGCCTGCCGTCGAGACGGTGAGATCGAGAGCGATCACGCCCCGCGACGACCAGATCGGGACGTTGGCTACGCGGTCGCAGTGTGGGCCGGGGACGGTAAGCCAGCGCGCGCGTGCGCTCACCCAGATCAGGTGCCAGCCGAGCGGTCGAGTGAAGACAACGGTCGGGCGCATGACGACCGGTGTGTCGCCGAGGGCCGCGATGTACGCGGAGATCGCGTCGGTCCCCTTCGCCCAGCAGGATGCCATGCCGAAGACGAGCCGCTTGCCGTCGGGGGAGAAGCCGAAAGCGTCGTCGGCGTAGTCCACATAGGTTCTGCCGCGGACGACGAGGAGTTGGTGGAGATCGCTTCCGTCGGAGTCGACTTCGTCGATCGCGTTTCCGTCGATGAAGGCGACCCGCTTGTTGTCGGGATTCCAGGCGAGGTAGGCGAGGTCGCCGAGCGATGCGAGGATTTGCTGCGGGTGGGAGCCATCCGGGCGGGCAACCCACAGGTCGCGCCGCGTGTCGATCCAGGCGATGTGCTTGCCGTCGCGGGAGATGGCGGGGCCTACGCCGCAGAGGTTGCAGGGCGCGTCTGCCGGTGCGGTCTTGGTGTTTCCGCGCGGGGTTCCGTCGACGAGGATGCGCAGGTGACTGCCGTCAGGGTCGACGCCGCAGATCACCTGCGTGTTGCAAAGGAAGACGATCTCCGCGTGCTGCTTTCGGGGTATGGCGAAGCCGAAGATGCCGCCGAGCAGGGCGGCGACCGCGATCAGGGCGGCGCCGGCGAGAAGGGCGCCCCGCCGCGGGTGCAGCACTTCGGAACCAGTCATCTAGCCGCCCCAGCTTGGGAGCGGGTCGTTGCCGATGAAGGGAACAGCCAGGGGCTGGACGCGGTCGTCGAGCGTGAGGGTTGCCAGCCGGGTCGGCTCGCCGAGGCGGCCCACGAGCCTGTCGCCGTCCGGGGAGAAGCTCGCCTCCAATACGGCGGTTCCGTTGCGAAGCGTGTGGAAGACGCGCGGCCACCTGTTCGGATCGACAGTGACGAGGTGCGTGTGGACATCGCGCTCGGTGACGAGATAGAAGGCGATGGGGCCCCGGGACGACCACGTAGCTCCCCCACCGATGCGGTCGCAGCGCGGGCCCGGCAGAGTGAGCCAGCGCGCCCGCGGGCTCTCCCACACCAGATGCCAGCGGAGCTGGCGTGTGAACACGACCGTCGGGCGCAAGACGACCGGCGTCTTCCCGAGCTTCGCGATGTAGACCGAGACAGCGCCCGTCTCGTGTGCGCTGCACGAGTGCGCCCCGAAGACGATCCGCTTCCCGTCCGCCGAGAAACCGAAGGCGCCCCCGAAGGAGCCCGCACGCGCGACCACGATCCGGTGAAGATCGGTCCCGTCGTCGTTGATCTCGTAGATCACGTTCCCGCCGGCGAAGGCAATCTGCTTGCTGTCGGGGTTCCAGGTCGCGTAGCCCGGGTCGACCAGTGCATCGGTGGCCTGAAACCCGAGGATCATCCGCGGCTCGGAGCCGTCCGACCGCGCGACCCACAGGTCACGGTCGATGTCGATCCAGGCGATGCGCTTGCCGTCGCCCGAGATGGAGGGGTTCCGGTAGTCCTGTTCGCTCGGCGCATCGGGCGGCCCGACCGGGAACGGGCTCCCGTCTTTCAGGACCGCCGTTCCGTTGACGAGAACGCGCATATGACTGCCGTCCGGAGCGACCCCACAGATCACGTTCTTGTTGCAAAAGAACACGATCTCCGACTCATCCTTCCCATGTGAGGAGAAACCGAAGACAAACACGCACACCGACGCGACCGCGAGCAAAGCCACCGCGGCGAGAACGGCAACCAGCCGCCGCCGGCCACGACTTCCGTCCGCACGGCTCGTCTCGATCATCCCCTCTCCTCTATCGGCCAACGAGGCGAGAGCGTCAAGACCAGAGCCCCTCCGGATACGCTTCCCAGGTGATTCGCGAAGGCGACACCGCTCCGGACTTCACGCTCCGCTCCGATGCGGGCGAGGACGTAACCCTCTCGACACTTCGAGGCCGTCCCGTGGTCATCTACTTCTATCCCAAGGACGACACGCCCGGCTGCACGACGCAGGCGTGTGGCATCCGCGACGCGTACGGCGACTTCGAGCGCGCCGGCGCCGTCGTGCTCGGCGTCTCACCCGACAACGAGCGCTCGCATGTGAAGTTCCGTGAGAAGTACGAGCTGCCGTTCACTCTCCTGGCCGACACCGACCACGCAGTCGCCGAGCAGTACGGCGTCTGGGGTGAGAAGAAGTACATGGGCCGCACCTACATGGGCGTGAGCCGCTCGACGTTCGTCATCGGCGCCGACGGCAAGGTTCAGAAGGTCATGCACGGCGTGAAGCCGGCGACGCACGCCGACGACGTCCTCGACGTCCTCGCCGGGTAGGCGCCTCGCCACTCAGGGGCCGCCGGCCCCGCTCCGACTCGCCGTTCCCTCGAACGAGGGTTTGTGCGGCTCGCCGCTTGCTTTCCTTGCTGCCAAGAGGAAGCATACCGTCATGACCGTTGCCCGATGGGGGGCTGCAATGGTCGTCGCAGGCGTCGGGGCGGCCAACGCAGCGTGGGCGGGCCCACATGACCTGCCCACCGGTGTCGGCACTCCGTTCGGTGGAACCGTGCCGGTGCACATCGCGCACGTCGGGCGGATCGACAGAGACCTCGAGCCGCCCGGATCTGCCGGCCTGCGCCGCGTGACCTGCGTCGGCGCCGCCGGAAGCGCGTGCTTCGTGGCCGTACCGCCCGCACGAACGTCGAGCGGCTCGACCCGTTGACCATGCGGATGAGAGGACTTGAACCTCCACGGGGTTGCCCCCACACGGACCTGAACCGTGCGCGTCTACCAATTCCGCCACATCCGCGCGCGGCGGAAGTGTAGCCCGGGCTACCGTGTCGGCGACTGCGACGCCTCGCCCCCGCACCGGCGCTCCTCCTCTCACTGCTCGTGCTCCTCGGCGCGGGCGGAGCGAGCGCGGCGCCGAGGGTTGCCACGCCCGCCGCGCTCACCGAGGTCGTCGTCACGCTGCCGCAGCCGCCGCTCTCGGAGGCGATCCTCCACGACCGTGAGCTCGCCGCCGCCGCGACGACGCACCACAAGCTGAACCTCCGCTCGACCGCCGCCGTCTCGTACCTGCGGACGCTCGCCGCGGCGCAGCGCGAGCTCCAGAGCCGGGTGGCGGCGACCGTCCCCGACGCCCGGGTCCGCTGGCACTACGGCGTCGTCCTGGACGGCATCGCCGTCGTCCTCCCCACCTCTCAGCTCGCGCGGCTCCAGGCCATGCACGGAGTGACCGTCTGGCCGAGCGTCACGTACCACAGCCTCCTCGACAGGACGCCGCAGCTCATCGGGGCGCCCGCCGTGTGGGGCTCGACCCTCGCCACCGCCGGCCAGGGGATGAAGATCGGGATCATCGACGACGGTCTCGACCAGACCCACGTCTTCTTCAGCGCAGCGACGTTCAGCTACCCGGCCGGCTTCCCGAAGGGGAACACGGCGTACACGACGCCGAAGGTCATCGCCGCGCGCGCGTTCGCCCCCGCGGAGCCGCAGTGGAAGTACGCGAGCACGCCGTTCGACCCCCTCGAGTCCGACCACGCCACGAACGTCGCCGGCATCGCCGCGGGCGACTACAACACCCTCGCGACGGTGCAGGGCAAGCAGTACCACGTGTCCGGGATCGCGCCCATGGCGTATCTCGGCAACTACAAGGTGCTGACCATCCCGACGGACGGATTCGGCCTCGACGGGAACTCGCCGGAGATCGTCGCCGGCATCGAGGCCGCGGTCGCGGACGGCATGAACGTCATCAACCTCTCGCTCGGCGAGCCCGAGGTCGAGCCGACGCGCGACATCGTCGTGAAGGCGATCGACGACGCGGCCGACGCCGGCGTCGTGCCGGTGATCGCCGCGGGCAACGACTTCGACAGCGAAGGACGCGGCTCGATCGGCTCGCCCGGCACCGCCCCCGAGGCGATCACGGTGGCCGCCTCCACGGAGGGCGACGACGGTCCGGCCGACGAGATCGCGAGCTTCTCCTCCAGCGGGCCGTCTCCGATCTCGCTCGGCATGAAGCCGGACGTCGACGCACCCGGCGTCGACATCCTCTCGTCGCTTCCACGGAACACCTGGTCGGCGCACGACTGGAGCGGAACGAGCATGGCGAGCCCGCACGTCGCCGGCGCCGCCGCCGTCCTGATGGAGCGCCATCCGACGTGGACGGTGGCGGAGATCAAGTCCGCGCTCGAGTCGACGGGCGACCCTGTCCACGTGGCGGGGACGACGACGGAGGTGCCGTCGACGCGCGAGGGCGGCGGCCGCATCGACCTGCCGCGGGCGGACGACCCGCTCGTCTTCACCGCCCCGACCGGGCTCTCGTTCGGTCTCGTCAAGCCCGGGAGCACGACGACGCAGACGCTCCAGACGACCGACGCGGGCGGCGGCGCCGACCCGTGGACCGTGTCCGTGCAGACGCAGCTCGCGCCGGTGGGCGCGACGCTCACGCCGGCCGTCCCCACGGTCGTCGCCGGCGACCCCGTCGCGCTGACGCTCACGGTCGCACCGACGGCCGCCCAGGGCGAGGCGGCGGGCTTCGTCCTCCTGACCCGCGGGACGGACGTCCGGCGCATCCCATACTGGTTCCGCGTCGAATCGCCGAAGCTCGGCACCGAGCCGGCGAAGACCCTCACCCGCCCAGGCATCTACAGCGGCGACACCGCCGGCAAGCCGTCGCTCGTGTCGTCGTACCGCTACCCCGACAGCGGGCCCATCCCGACCGACCTCGGCGGGCCGGAGCAGGTCTTCCGCTTCGTTCTCAAGCAGCCGGTGGCGAACTTCGGCGCGGCGGTCATCTCGCACGGCGCGGGAGTCGACGTCGAGCCGCGGCTCGTGCGCGACGGCGACGAGAACCGGCTCGTCGGCTACACGGGACTGCCCGTCGACCTGAACCCGTACTCCAACTTCGGGCGGGCCGAAGCCGTCGTCGGCGCGGTGCTGCCCGCACCCGGGGTCTACGACATCGTCTTCGACACGCGCACCAACGCGCGCCCGGGAAAGTTCACGTTCCGGTTCTGGATCGGCGACACGACGCCGCCGTCCGTGCGCCTGATCGCGAAGAGCGTCGCGCGCGGCAAGCCGGCACGTCTCGCAGTGACGGACGCCGGCTCGGGCGTCGACCCGTCGTCACTCGTCGTGCGCGTCGACGGCCACCTCGCCGACCACGGCTTCCACGGCGGCGTCCTCTCGGTCGGAACCGGCCGACTGACGAGGGGCAAGCACACCGTGCGAGTCGTGGTCGCCGACTACCAGGAGACGCGCAACATGGAGGACGTCGGACCGATTCTCCCGAACACGCGGACGTTCACCGCGTCGTTCACCGTTCGGTAGCTCTACCGGCGGTCGGTCTCTTCGATCGTCGGCAGGTTCGCGAGGTCGCGCTCGACGCTCGCGGCGAAGTCGTCGGCGTCGCTCTCCACCACGCGCAGCGTGGACTTCCGCTTGGCGCGTTGGCGGCGTCGGCGGGCGTCTGCCCCGATCCGCGGCGCGAGACGCGGCCATTCTGCTCCGGCAAACACCGCGACGGCAAGCGCGAGCAGGGCGATGTACAGCCAGCTCACGATGCCGATCTTACCGAAGGTCGGGCCCGCCGGTACTAGGCGACGGCCGCGCCGAACAGCTCCTCCAGCTTGCGCTGGAGGTACCCGAGATAGGGCTCGGGGTCGATCGGCGAACCGACCGCGAGCTGCATGAGCTCCTTCGGCTCGTACATGCGGCCGTGCCGGTGGATGTGTTCGCGGAGCCACTCCGCCAGCGGCGCGAACTCGCCCCGCTCGAACCGCTCGTCGAGGTCGCCGATGTCCGCCTCTGCCCGTTCCCAGAGCTGGACGGACACGACGTTGCCGAGCTGGTACGTCGGGAAGTAGCCGAGGCTCATGTCCGACCAGTGGACGTCCTGGAGGACGCCGTTCGCGAGGTCGGGCGGGCGCAGCCCGAGGTACTCGACCATCTTCGCGTCGAACGCTTCGGGTAGGTCACGCGGATGGAGCCGCCCGCTCAGGAGCTCACGTTCGATCTCGAAGCGGAGGATGACGTGCAACCCGTACGTGACCTCGTCCGCGTCCACCCGGCGAAGCGTCGGCTGCACCTTGTTCACCGCGCGGTGGAAGGTCTCGAGCGGGACGCTCGCGAAGACCGGCATCTCGCGCTGGAGGACGGGATAGAAGTACCTCCACGTCGATAGACGCCGGCCGACGAGGTTCTCCCACAGGCGGCTCTGCGACTCGTGGAAAGCCGACGAGACGCCGTCGGCGAGCGACGTGCGCGCGTACTTCGGGTTGACGTTGTGCTCGTAGAGCCCGTGCCCGAACTCGTGCAGGCACGACAGCATCCCGTGCACGTTGTCGTCGTCGAAGCGCGTCGTGAGCCGGATGTCGCCGTTCGCGAGCGACACCTCGAACGGATGCACCGTGTCGTCGAGCCGCCACGACTCGTCGTCCATCCCCCACGCCCGGAGGATGGCGAGCGACACGCGACGCTGCGCGTCGTACGAGAACGTCCCGTGCAGGCACGAGTCGTCGACGGGTCCGGCCTCCGCGACCGCCCGGATGAGCGGGACGAGGCCCTCCTTCAGACGGTCGAAGATCGCCTCGATCTCCGACGTCGTCATACCGGGCTCGTAATCGTCGAGGACGACGTCGTACGGGTCGCCCGTGGGCGCGAAGCACTCGACGTACTGCCGCCGCAGCTCGAGGTTGCGCTCGAGGTGCGGGAGCATGAGGGAGTAGTCGTTCTCCGCGCGCGCTCGGAGCCAGCCGCGGTAGCCGAGCGAGCCGGCGCGCTCGAGCTCGGCCTGCAGCTCGGACGGGACGCGGACCGCTTTCTCGTAGTCGCGGCGCGCTACACGGATGACGGCCGCCTCGAACGAGTCGCGCGGGTGCGCCTCCTCGAACGGCCGGAGCTCCTCGAGCAGCTCGCCGAGCGCCGGGTCGACACGCCGCTCGTGGGCGGCCGCCTCGACGGTCGCGCGCTGCTCCGCGCGCGCCTCGGCACCGGCCGGGGGCATCTTCGTCTCTTCGTCCCAGCCGAGGAGCGTCCCGGCCCGCACGAGATCGTCGATCGCCCCGAGCCGACGAAGCAGCTCGTCGAACCGGTCGTTCAAAGCTCCCCGGGTTGGACTCGAACCAACAACCCTCCGGTTAACAGCCGGATGCTCTGCCAATTGAGCTACCGGGGATCGGCGCGCGCCATTCTAGCCTCGTCACGCGAATTCCCTGATGGCTGTGCGGATCTGGAGGAGGGCCTGCTGCAGGTCGACCATCCGGTCCTCGCCCGCGTCCGCGAGCTCGCGCTGGAGACGGCGCTCGCGGAGGCGAAGCAGGAGCTGCTCCGCCGTCAGCGCGCCGATGCTCTCCTCGTCCGCCTGTGCGTACAGCTCGGCGAGGAGCGCGGTGAGCTCGCCGTCGGCGGGCTCCTCGCCGAGCAGGTTCGACCGAGCGCGCCGGTGGAGGGGATCGTCGAAGTGCTCCGGGTCGAGCTCGGCGAGGACGCGCGAGAGATCGGGGTTCGCCGCGACGCCCGCAAGCGCCGCCCGCTCGAGCCGCATCCCGGCGTCGAGCAGCCGTGGCGAGATGACTCCGGCGGTGCGCGCGCCCGTGCGCGGCGGCGCGAGTCCCGCCTGGGTCTCGGGCGGGAGGTCGAGGAGGTCGGCGGCGAGGCGGATGGCGTCGAGGCGCTCGGGCGAGTCGGGCTGCGTACCGAGGAACTGCTTGATGGCGCCGTACGAGGACTGCTTGTCGGCGGCGCGCGCGTGCAGCAGCCGCACCATGTGCACCTGGTAGCTCACCGGGGAGGCGAGCTGCCGCTCGAACGCGGCCGGGTCGTCGGCCGGGTCGGTCCCCTTCGGCAACGGAACGACGTTGACCGCGAAGCCCTGCTTCACGGCGAGCTCCATGCCGCGCAGCGTCGCGTCCTGGCCGGCGGCGTCGGCGTCGAAGCAGAGATAGAGCCGGCGCGTCAAACGTGCGAGCTCGCGCAGCTGCGCTTCGGTCAGCGCCGTGCCCATCGAGGCGACGACCGGCTGGAAGCCGGCCTGGCGTAGCGCGAGGACGTCCGTGTTCCCCTCGACGACGACTGCGCGGTCCTCCTTCGCGATCGGCTTCTTCGCGCCGTCGAGCCCGTACAGCAGGTCGCCCTTCTTGAAGAGGTCGCTCTCGGGCGAGTTCACGTACTTCGCCTGGAGCGGGTCGTCGTCGTGGAGCTTGCGCGCCTGGAAGCCGCGCACGTGGCCGCGCCCGTCGGTGAGCGGAAAGACGAGACGGCGCGAGAAGTAGTCGTTGCCGCGCCGGTTTGCGAGCCCGGCGGCGAGCAGCTCCTCCCGCGTGTAGCCCTCCTGGAGCGCGCGTCTGCCGAGCGTCGGCCCGCCGGGCGCGTAGCCGAGGCGGAACTCCTTGCACACGTCCTCGCCGAGCCTGCGGCCGGCGAGGTACTCGCGCGCGAACGCGCCGGCGTCGCTCTCCCACAGCATCCGTTCGTAGAACACCGTCGCCCGCTCGAGCAGCTGCTCGAGCCGCTTGCCGCGCTCGCGCTTGCGGGCGGCCTCGGGCGAGATCTCCTCGTACTCCATCTCGATGTTGAACCGCTGCGCGAGGAACTCGATCGCGCCGACGAAGTCGACCTGCTCGAGCTTCTCGACGAACGCGATCGCGTCGCCGCCCTCGCCGCAGCCGAAGCACTTGAACGTGCCGCGCGCCGGCGTGACGATGAAGCTCGGCGTCCGCTCCTGGTGGAACGGGCACAGCCCCTTGTACGTGCCGCCCGTCTTCCGCAGCCGGACGTAGTCCTCGACGAGCGGCAGAATCTCGGTCGCCGCCTTCACGGCCTCGACCGAGCTGTCCTTGATGCGAGTCACAGGTAGGCCAGGGCGAAGCGGTCGGTCATGCCGGCGAGGTAGTCGGTCGCGTCCTCGAGGTCGTAACCGCGCTCGTCGACGAGGTCATCGAAGATGCGGCGCACCGTCGTGCGAATGTGCGCGTGCTCCTGCCGCAGGTACACGCGGTCGAACATGAACTGCCGCAGCGCGAGCATCGCCTCGCCGATCTCCTCGCTCTGCACGATGTCCCCGGCTCGCGCCGAGCTTTCCACGAGGTCGTGCACGAGCGTGTCGATCCGGCGGGAGCCGGTGGCGCCGAGCAGCGCGATCTCGTGCTCGGGCAGGTCGCCCTGCGCAAGGAGACCGGCGCGGATCGCGTCGTCGATGTCGTGGTTGATGTACGCGACGCGGTCGACGATGCGCACGATCTTCCCCTCGAGGGTCTCGGGCTCGTCGTCGCCGGTGTGCTTGAGGATGCCGTCCCGCACCTCCCACGTGAGGTTGAGCCCACGTCCGTCACGCTCGAGCCGTTCGACCACGCGGAGCGAGTGCTCGTTGTGGCGGAAGCCGCGCCCGCCGCGCTCGCGCAGAAGCTCGTCGAGCGCCTGCTCGCCCGCGTGCCCGAACGGCGGATGGCCGAGGTCGTGGCCGAGGCCGATCGCCTCGACGAGGTCCTCGTTGAGCCTGAGCGCCCGCGCGACGCCGCGCGCGATGGACGCGCCTTCGAGCGTGTGCGTGAGCCGCGTCCGGAAGTGGTCGCCCTCCGGATCGACGAACACCTGCGTCTTGAGCCGGAGCCGGCGGAACGCCTTCGAGTGGACGATGCGGTCGCGGTCGCGCTGGAACGGGGTCCGGAGCCGGCACTCCTCCTCGGGGAGATTGCGCCCGCGCGAGTCGTACGAGCGTACGGCGAGCGGCGACAGCCAGCGCTCCTCGTTCTCGCGAACGAGGCTCTCGAAGGCGTCGGCCACCCGCCCGGCGAGCTCCGGGGACATGGAGCCAGCGTAGTGGCTGAGGCGGCGGGTGCAAGTGACCGCCGGGGACCTGGTACACGCGTGTAATTCGGGTCCCGACCCGACCCCCCTTACCCGCCATCGATGCTAAATCCGAAGCCGTGCCGCAAGGGTCACGGCTTCGGCTCAGATGATGATCGGAACCGTGCCGCCGTCGGCGCTCCAGGCCGCGCCGGTGACGTAGCTCGAGCGCGGCGAGCACAGGAAGGCGATGACCGCTGCGATCTCCTCCGGCTCGGCGAGCCGGCCGAGCGGGCGGCCCGCGCCGACCTTCGCGAGCACCTCGTCGCGATTTCCCTGCTGTTCGGCGAGGCCGCCGTCGCCGAGCCATGCGCCGGTCGCGGTCGGCCCGGGCGTCACCGCGTTGCAGCGGATGCCGTCCGTTGCGTACAGATCGGCGACGAGCCGGGAGAACGAGAGCATCCCCGCCTTCATCACCGAGTAGTCCGGCATACCCGTCGACGGCCGCTTCGCCGCCGTCGAGGAGACGTTCACGATGGTGCCCGCTCCACGCGTGCGCATCCCGGGCAGCGCCGCACGCGTCGCGCGGACCGCCGTCATCAGGTTGAGATCGAACGACGCCTGCCAATCGGCGTCGGTGAGATCCTCGAGCTTGCGGATGTCGGTCCCGCCGACGTTGTTGACGAGCACGTCGATGCGCCCGTGGCGCTCTTCGGTCTCGCGCACGACCCGCTCGGCCTCGCCGGGCGTCGTCAGGTCGGCTCGGATGTCGCCGCCGCTCCGTCCGGTGCTGACGACGCTCGCGCCCTCGGCGCGCAGCAGCTCCACCGTCGCGAGACCGATGCCGGCGGTGGAGCCGGTGACGAGGCAGACCGTGTCGCGGAGACCGAGATCCATGGCGCCGCTACCTTAGTTTCCGTGACGACTCTGCTGCTCGTTCGACACGGCGAGACCGACTGGAATGCCGAGCATCGCTGGCAGGGGCACACGGATGTCCCGTTGAACGAGCGCGGCCGCGAGCAGGCGCGCGCGCTCGCGGAGCAGCTCGCCGCCGAGCCGGTGGAGGCGATCTACGCGAGCGACCTCAGCCGAGCACGCGCGACCGCGGAAGCCGTCGCCGAGCGGCTCGGGCTCCCGGTGACGGTCGACCCCGATCTCCGCGAGATCGACGTCGGCTCCCGCGAGGGTCTGACGGGCGAGGAGGTCGGCGAGCGCGAATGGGACGGCGAAGCGCACGAGGCCCACGCCGAGCGCGTCCTGCGGGCGGTGCACCGGATCGCGGCCGCGCATCCGACCGGCACGGTCCTCGTCGTCGCCCACGGCGGCTGCCTCCGCCGCGTCCAGGAGTCGATCGACGCCGAAGTGGACGGCTGGTTCGGCAACTGCGTCCTGTGGCCGCTCGCCTACGAGAACGGGAAGCTCCGGGCGATAGACTGACCTCTCGGGTGGAGGACTACACGGGGAAGTACAAGGGCGAGCAGGTCGAGGTCGCACTCTTCGGCGGCGAGTACCAGGAGGGCGTCCTGACGGCGTACTGCTACGTCGACGAGGTCGCGCACATCGAGCTCAACGGCCACATCCTCGTCCCGCTCCAGAACATCGCCTCGCTCCACTGCTCGAGCCGCTGTGACGCGCCCCAGAACGAGGACTGGCCGCCGCGCGGGCTGCTCGACGACGACGGCCGGGGCGAGCCCGAAGACGGCTGAGTGGCGCGCTGATCGCGGCGCGCAACATCGTCAAGGCCTGGCTCCTCCTGTTCGGGATCTGCGGCCTCTTCGCGCTCGTCGGCTGGGCGATCGGCGGAATCCGGCTGCTGTCGGTCTTCGCGTTCGCGGCGGTACTGCTCGTCGGCGGCGCCTACTGGTCGTTCGACCGCGCCGTGCTCGGCATGGTCCGCGCGCGCGAGCTGCCGCTCGCGGAGGCGCCGCTGCTGCACTCGACCGTCGAGCGGCTCGCGGCGCGCGCGGGCATCGTGAAGCCGAAGCTCTATCTCATCCCCGACGGGATGCCGCTCGCGCTCGCGACCGGTCGCGGCCCCACCTACTCGGCGATCGGCGTCAGCTCCGGCGCCGTCGGGGCGTGCCCGCCCGCCGAGCTCGAAGGCGTGCTCGCGCACGAGATCGCGCACGTGAAGCACCGCGACGTCGCGATCCAGACGGCCGTCGTCGTGCTCGCCGCGTCGGTGATCGAGGCGACGCGCATCGGCGGTTGGCTGCAGGGAGCGCTCCTGTTCGTCTTCGGCCCGGTCGCCGCCGCGTGCACGCACCTTCTCCTCTCGCCGAACCGCGAGTTCGAGGCCGACCGCCGCGCCGCCGAGCTGTGCGAGTCGCCGCACGGCCTCGCGGACGCGCTCATCCGGCTCGACCAGGCGGCGGAGCTCGTCTCGTTCGCGGCGTCGCCGGCGACCGAGCCGCTCTGGCCGTTCAACCCCTTCCTGGACACAGGGCTCGCGAAGATGTTCGTCACCCATCCTCCCGTCGAGGAGCGCGTCCGGCGCCTGCGCGCTCTCGACGCGACCGAGGAGGCGGCGTGATGACCAAGAACGAAAAGGGCCCGCTTTCGCGGGCCCTTTTCCAAAGATAAATCGGCGGCGACCTACTCTCCCGGGAGGTTGCCCTCCGAGTACCATCGGCCCTGGCGAGCTTAACTTCTCTGTTCGGAATGGGAAGAGGTGTTTCCCCGCCGGTATGACCGCCGAACTGTCAAGGGGAGCGCCGAGCGCTGCACCCTCAAAACTCCATAGCGACTCTGTCCGATGTTCAAATCAAGACCTCGGGCAATTAGTACGGCTCAGCTGAACGCATTGCTGCGCTTGCACCGGCCGCCTATCAAGGTCGTAGTCTCCGACCGCCCTTACTCCCTCGAGGGGATGGGAGCTCTCATCTCGAGGTGGGCTTCCCGCTTAGATGCTTTCAGCGGTTATCCCGTCCAGACGTGGCTAATCAGCAGCGCCGTTGGCACGACGACTGATACACCAGAGGTCTGTTCGTCTCGGTCCTCTCGTACTAGAGACGACTCCTCTCAAAGCTCCAGCGCCCATGGTGGATAGGGACCGAACTGTCTCACGACGTTCTGAACCCAGCTCGCGTACCGCTTTAATGGGCGAACAGCCCAACCCTTGGGACCTGCTACAGCCCCAGGATGCGACGAGCCGACATCGAGGTGCCAAACCCTTCCGTCGATGTGGACTCTTGGGAAGGATAAGCCTGTTATCCCCGGAGTACCTTTTATCCGTTGAGCGACGGCACGTCCACTAGTTACCGCCGGATCACTAAGGCCCGCTTTCGCGCCTGCTCGACATGTCTGTCTCGCAGTCAAGCTCCCTTATGCCTTTGCACTCTACGCACGATTTCCAACCGTGCTGAGGGAACCTTTGCGCGCCTCCGTTACATTTTAGGAGGCGACCGCCCCAGTCAAACTACCCACCTGACGCTGTTCCCGCCCCGGATTACGGCAGCGGGTTAGAAGCCCAGAACACGAAGGGTGGTATCCCAAGGTTGGCTCCACGAGGACTGGCGTCCCCGCTTCACAGCCTCCCACCTATCCTGGACAACGTACCCCAAACTTCAACGTCAAGCTGTAGTAAAGGTTCACGGGGTCTTTCCGTCCAACCACGGGTATTCGGCATCTTCACCGAAACTACAGTTTCACCGGATCCCTCGTTGAGACAGCGCCCAAGTCGTTACGCCATTCGTGCAGGTCGGAACTTACCCGACAAGGAATTTCGCTACCTTAGGACCGTTCATTGTTGTTACTCATTCGCGAATAATCTCGTGAATGGGCCGGTACATTTCTGACCGGCTCTCACGGTCGCCCGTGAGATCGGACTATCTCATCCCGTCGCGCTCATTGACGGGGTCGGCGTATAGTCTCTGAGGATTCTCGTAGCCGAGTAGCGTCTCTTTCCGCCACGGTTCATCCCTTCACGGAGCTGGATGATCCGGACGTAGTCGGTGTCGCTCACGACAGGCTTGCTCAACAGCGCGACCGCGCTCCTGAACAGCCCGAAGTCGTTCGCCTTCTGCCCGACGAGCGGAAACCGCTCGAAGAACGGGATGATCCGGCCGGTGATGTCGAGGAGGCGGTTGACCTCCCAGTACCAGCCGTTGTTGCCGGCCCGCCGAAGCGAGCCGCATCCGAGCGTCTCGTGGAACAGATCGAGCGGAGCCCGATCGTGCTGCGAGACGTTGAAGGCGGCGGAGAGCTTCCACTTCCGACCGTAGTCCGCGCGTTTGCGGCACACGATCATGAAGCTTCCCTCTCCGAGAGCGAAACCCGACAAGAAGCTTCCGAGCGAGCTCGGAATCGCTTCGA
>CAVWBZ010000009.1:0-63419 GCA_963753295.1 uncultured Actinomycetes bacterium
AGTGGAGCCGAGGGGGCTCGAACCCCTGACCTTCTGGCTGCCAGCCAGACGCTCTCCCAGCTGAGCTACGGCCCCAGGAGCGCCAGTGTAGCGCCGTCAGCCGGCGAGCTCGTGCACGGCGCGGACGAGCTCTTCCGGCGCGAACGGCTTGTGCAGCACGGGCGCCCCGACGTCGACGACGAACTGCTCGCCGTAGTCGCCCGTCATGAGCAGCACGGGCAGCCTGGGGTGCGACCGGCGCAGCCGTTCGGCGATCGCGTCGCCGCTGACGCCCGGCATGAGCACGTCGAGAACGGCCGCGTCGATGTCGCCGCCCTCCACGGCGGCGATCGCGGCCATGCCGTTGCTCACGCTCACGACCTCGAAGCCCGCGTCCTCGAGCACCGCGCGGTACAGGAGGACGAGATGAGGGCTGTCGTCGGCGACGAGGATGCGCATCGGTCCTTCATACCCGACTGGGGGTCCGCTGAGTAGTGCCGACCTGCAACCACCGTTAAGGTCTTGCCGGTGGAGGGGAGCTCCTACGCGCGCGAGGCGGCCGCACCGCGCCGCGGCGGCCAGGCTCGTGGGCGCAGGTTCTTCGTTCCGCTCCGCATCGCGTCGATTCGCCTGCGCGCACACGCGGCGCGCAACCTCGTCGTCGCGGTGGGCATCGCCGTCGGCGCGGCCGTGCTCGCGATGACGGCGGTCGGCGCCGTCGCCGTCCAGGACCGCGCCGTCCAGCGCGCGCTCGCGGCGCTCCAGCCCTCCGACCGTGCCGTCCAGGCGGTTTGGAGCGGCGTCCCCGCGCAGTCGAACTTCACGTATCCGCAGCTCGACCGCCTCGCGCGCACCGCGCTCGAGCCGGTGCTCCACCAGCCGGCGTTCGCGGTGGAGGTCTTCCGCCAGGCGACGTGGGGCGGCGCGTTCGTGAACCTCGGCGCGGTCGACGGCCTCTCACGGTGGCTCGTGCTCCGCAGCGGGCGTCTGCCGCGCGCGTGCACGCCCACCGACTGCGAGCTCGTGCAGATCGGCGGCAGACCCGTCGCGCCGAAGCTGCCGTTCCTCCACGTCGTCGGCACTGCGACGTTCCGCGCCGGCACGCCGCTGTCTGCGTACTTCGCGGCGGCGGGGTCGAGCCGGCCTCCGATCCTCCTCGCCGACGGCGTCCTCCCGTTCTCGCGCACGCCGCTCCCGGACGCGCCGCTCATCGCGCGGACGTACGGCTGGGTCGTGCCGCTCGCGCCCGGGGCGATCCACGACTGGGATCTCGCGAGCCTCGGCGCGAGCATCGACCGCGCGCAGGCGCAGCTCGAGGAGCGCACCGACATCTTCAGTGTGAGCGCGCCGCTCGACACGATCGCCGCGGTGCGCGCGACGAGCCGGGTAGCGGGCGAGCGGCTGCTCATCCTCGGCGGCGACGCCGCGGTGCTCCTTCTCGGCTTCGCCGTCCTCGCCTCGACGCGTCTGCGCCGCGACCACGAGGCGGTGCGACGGCGGCTGACGTGGTTCGGCGCGCGGCGCGGGCAGATCCTCCTCGTCGCCGCCGCCGAGGTCGCCGCGATCACGTTCGTCTCGAGCGTCGCCGGCTGGATCGCGGGCAGCGGGGCCGGCGCGCTGCTGGCGCGCCACCTCGGCGCACCGGGCGGCCTCGCCGTCGAGCACTCGCTCTTCACGCTGCGCGCCTTCGGCGTCGCCGCGGCGCTCGCCGCGTTGACGGCCGTCGTCATGCTCGCCGCGCTGCGGACGGAGCGCATCGCGTTCGGCGGGCTCACGGTCACCGCCGCCGACGTCGCCGCGCTCGGTGCGCTCGGCGCCGTCCTGCTCGCGCTCGCGCGCGGGAAGACCGATACGACGACGCTCGCCTCGGGCGGCGGGACGGGGATCGTCCTGCTCCTCCTGCCGGGACTCGTGCTCTTCGTGCTCGCGGTCGCAGCGGCGCGCGTGCTCGCGCCGCTCCTGCGCGCGCTCGAATGGGCGGGGCGGCGCGGACCGCCGTCGGTCCGCCTCGCGCTGCTCTCGCTCGCCCGGTCGCCCGGCCGGGTGCTGCTCTCCGTCGTCTTCTTCGTGCTGAGCGTCGGCGTGGCGCTCTTCGCGATCGCCTACCGTGCGACGCTCGAGCGGGGCGAGGTCGAGCAGGCGCGCTACGCGGTCCCCGCGCCGTACGTGCTCCAGGAGGATCTCTCCAAGCTCGTCACCGTCCAGCAGGCCGTGCCGCCGGATCTGAAGGGCGCGACGCCGGTGCTGCGCGACGACGGCTTCATCACCGCCGATCGCGGCATCGACTTCACGCTGCTCGCACTTCCTGCATCCGCGATCCCGCACGTCGACGGCTGGCGCTCCGACTTCTCCACGCTCTCGCCGCCCGCGGTCGCGAAGCTGCTCGCGCCGCCGGTCACGCCGCGCCTGCGCGGCTTCGACCTGCCGCGCGGCGCGGCGACGCTGACGCTCCCGTTCACCGTGACCGGCGACAAGATCGGCATCGAGCTGAACGTGCTCGACCGTCGCGGCGACTTCACGCTCGTCGACCTGGGCGAGTTCGGCCGGGGCACACACGTGCGCACGGTCCGTCTGCCGCGGGAAGCGCGCGGCGGTCGCGTCGTCGCCGTGCGGCTCTCGTTCCCGCAGATCGCCTCGTTCGTCGCCGGGCACCGCGAGAGCGGCACGACGCTCTCCGTCAACGACGCGTCGGTGGGAGCGCTGCGCCTCGACCGGCGCTTCGCCGGCTGGACGGGGAGCAACGGCGTGCGCGTCGAGGGAACGACCCTGCACTACGTCGTCAATCGCGCGGCCGACTCGATCCTCCGGCCGCACGAGCCGCTCGAGGGCTCGCCGGTGCCGGTCGTAGTCTCACCGGACCTCGCCCGCGCGGCCGGCGGTGCGGGCATCCTCCCGCTCCACGTCGAAGACGAGACGATCGAAGGTCAGGTCGTCGGCGTCGCGCAGCACTTCCCGTCCGTCGACGGCGACCTCGTCGTCGCCGACCTGCCGACGTGGCTCGAGGCCGCGAACACGATCGAGCCCGGGACGGCGACGGCGAGCGAGATCTGGCTCGACGCCGCGAAGCGCCCGGCGTTCCCATCGCTCGCCGTCGTCTCGCAGCGCGCGACGCTCGCCGGACTGCGCGGCGACCCGCTCGCGCGCGGCTCGCTCGCGCTGCTGCTCGTCGCCGCAGTCGTCGGCCTCGCGCTCGCCGCCATCGGCATCCTCCTCGGCGTCGTCGGGGACCGGCGCGACGAGAGCGGCGAGCTCTTCGATCTCGAGGCGCAGGGCGTCACGCCCGCCGAGCTGCGCCGGCACCTGCTGCTCCGCGCGGCGATCGTGGCGGCGGTCGGCATCGCCGGCGGAGTCGCCGCGGGCGCGATCGTCAGCGCGCTCGTCGTCGCCGTCGTCTCCGTCACCGCCGGGGCCGGGAGCCCGCTCCCGCCGCTCGCGCTCTCGTTCGACTGGCCGCTCGTGGGGGTTGCGCTCGCCTGCGTCGCGGCCGCGTCGACCGCCGCCGCGGCGGTCGCCGTGAGGAGGACGGTGTGACCGCGGTCGAGGCAGCCGACGTCTTCCGGATCTATCCCTCCGCGGAGGGCGCGGCGGCCGCGCTCCAGGGGCTCACACTGACGATCGAGGAAGGGGAGCTCGTCGTCGTCTTCGGCCCGAGCGGCTCGGGGAAGAGCACGCTCCTGCGCATGCTCGCGGGGCTCGACCGGCCCTCGGCGGGAACGGTGCGCGTCTTCGAGCACGACCTCCGCACGCTGCGCGGCCGCGCACTCGTCGACTACCGCACCCGAACGCTCGGCTACGCCGACCAGCACTACGGCCGCGCCCTCGCACCGGAGCTGAGCGCGCGCGAGCTCGTCGCGCTCAGGCTGAGCCTGCTCGGCGTCGACCGGGCCGAGTGTGCGCGCACCGCCGACCGCCTACTCGAGCGCGTCGGCCTCGCCGACCGCCGCGACGCGCTCCCGGGCGAGCTCTCCGGCGGCCAGCAGCAGCGCGTCGCGCTCTGCGCCGCGCTCGCGCACCGCCCGAAGCTCTTCATCGCCGACGAGCCCACCGGCGAGCTCGACGCGGCGAACGCGGCGCAGATCTACGCGCTCGTCCGCGAGCTCTCGCACGAGGCCGGGGCGACGACGCTCGTCGTCAGCCACGATCCGGAGTCGGCCGCGGTCGCCGACCGCGTCGTCCAGATCCGCGACGGCCGCGTCAGCGGCGAGAGCCGCGCCGGCGACGCGGTCCACGCGGTGGTGAATCGCGGCGGCTGGATCCGCATCCCCGAAGAGCTGCTCGGACGGACGACGCGCGCGCGGCTCGAGCCGGCCGCAGGCGGCGTCTTCGTCCACACGATCGCCGCCGAGCCCGGCCGCGCCGCCGAAGCGCCGGCGCCGGCGGCGCGGGGGGACGTCGTCGCCGAGGCGGTGGAGCTCACGAAGGTGCACGGCACCGGCGCGCGCGCGACCGAAGTCTTCCACCGGCTCTCGCTCTCGCTCGCCGCCGGCGAGCTCTCGGCGCTCACGGGGCCGTCCGGGTCGGGGAAGTCGACGCTCCTCCACCTGCTCGCCGGTCTCGACCGTCCGACCGCCGGCGACGTCCGCGTCCTCGGCACGCCGCTCTCCGGGCTCGACGCGACGGAACGGGCGCTCCTGCGCCGTGCGCAGATCGGGCTCGTGACGCAGGGCACCGATCTCGTCCCGTTCCTCACCGCGCGGGAGACGGTCGAGCTCGCGCTCGCGCTGCGCGGCGTCGGCCGCGAGGAGGCGTCCGCGCGCGCCGGCGGCTCGCTTGCCTCCGTCGGCCTCGGCGACCTCGCCGGGCAGCGGGTCGCGCGCCTGTCGATGGGGGAGCGGCAGCGTGTCGCCATCGCCCGCGCCCTCGCCGCCCGCCCGGCGATGCTGCTCGCGGACGAGCCGACGGCGCGGCTCGACGAGGCGAACGCGCGCGCGGTGGGCGCGCTCTTCGCCGAGCTCGCGCGAACGACCGGAACGGCGATCGTCTGCGCGACGCACGACCCGGTGCTCATCGAGCACGCGCAGGTCGAGTTTCCGCTCGCTACGCTCGCCGCGTGAGTCAAGAAGGCGTCGATCTTCTCCTCCGCGGCTATCGCGCCTTCGTGGCCGGCGACCTCGACGCGATCGCCGAGATGCTCGACCCCGAGGTGGAGTGGGTCGGCGAGGAGGCCGAGGGAGCGTTCGACCGCGACGACGTGCTCGAGGTGCTCGCCGAGCGCGTCGCCGAGGGCTACCACGTCACCGTCGACCGCTGCATCGGCGTCGGCGACCGCGTCGTCTTCAGCATGCGGTTCTCGCGCATCGAGCCGGACGAGACCGACGAGCGCCCGCTCCAGTCCCGCCGCTATTACCTCGTCGGCCGCTACGCCGCCGTCGTGACGACGCGCGACGGCCGCGTCGCGCGCGTCGAGGAGCACCCGCATCTCGGCGCTGCGCTCGCCGCGGTAGGTCTCGAGGACGAGTGAGCCGGGACCTTCGGCTCTAGGCGGCGCGGCTTCGGCGCTGTATCGTCGCCCTCGTGGGTCGGTGGGGCACCCTCTGCGCGCTCTGTCTTTGTGCGTCCGTTCTGAGCCTCGTCGGCGAGGCTCGCGTCGCCGCATCCGCGTCCGCGCCGCCGCCGATCAAGATCGGCACCCTCTTCTCCACCATCGGCTCCGGCAACGTCTTCGGGCCGCAGCAGCTGAAGGGCGCCCAGCTCGCGGTCGGTCAGATCAACGACGCCGGCGGGGTGAACGGCGCGAGGATCGAGCTCGTCGAGCAGAACGACGACTCCGACCCCAAGGCCGGAACGATCGCCATGCGGACGCTGATCCAGCACGACGGCGTCATCGCGGTGCTCGGCCCGACGCTCTCCGCCGTCGCCTTCTCCGCCGACCCGGTGGCGAACCAGCTGGCGACTCCGGTGCTCGGCGTCAGCAACACCGCCGCGGGGATCGTCGGGACCTGCTCGTACTCGTGCAGGTGGAGCTGGCGCGACAGCCTCGGCGAGGCGATCGCCGTCCCAGCCGACATCACCGAGTACACGCTCGAGGCGCACCCGTCCTCTGCCGCGATCGTGTACGCGCGGGGCGACGTGCTCGGCATCCAGGAGGCGAAGCTCGCGGTCGAGAGCTTCCGCCGGAACGGCGTGCGGCTCACGGCCGACGTCGCCGTGCCGGCGACCGGGAGCGTCGCGGCGGGCGTCGAGCGCGCGCTCGCAGGACACCCGCAGGTCCTCTTCATCGGCACGGTGAGCGGGCAGACCGCCGCCGCCGCCATCAAGGCCGCCGAGAGAGCGGGCTTCACGGGCACGTTCCTCGGCGGGAACACGATGAACAGCGACGCGACCGCGAAGCTGGCCGGTGGAGACGGCACGGGCGCGCGCAGCGCCTCCGCGTGGTACCGCGGCAACGACTTCCCGGCCAACAGCGCGTTCGTCACCGCCTACCGGCAGACGTACGGGACCAACCCCGACCAGTTCGCGACGCAGGCGTACGTCGGCGTCGAG
Organism: uncultured Actinomycetes bacterium; assembly: GCA_963753295.1. Lineage (GTDB taxonomy): Bacteria > Actinomycetota > Thermoleophilia > Gaiellales > Gaiellaceae > Palsa-739. Next base: position 6,463 of record CAVWBZ010000009.1, read on the forward strand.
ATCCTCGCGGACGCGATGCAGCGCGCCGGCGTCGGGACGAGCACGAAGCCGATCGCGGCGAAGCGCACGTTGCTCCAGCGGGCGCTGCCGGGCGTCGCGCTGCTCACGCCGCTCGGCCCGTTCCGGTTCACGTCGGAGCACGACGTCTCGCAGATCGTCTGGATCCTCGCCATGGACGGCCAGGGCGGGCACAGGCTCGCCGGCTTCTGCAACCCGGAGTGCTGATGCGATGCTGACCCCTGGGAAGTTCCGCCACAAGGCGCTTCAGAAGATGTCCTCGCCGGAGCAGCTCGATCGCATGCTCCGGATCACGCTGCCGCGGCGCTGGATCGGCCTCACGGGGCTGCTCCTCATCGTCGCCGGCGTCGTCGCCTGGTCGGCGATCGCGGCCGTGCCGACGACGCTCTCCGGGCCCGGCTACCTGCTCCCGCAGGGCGGGCTGCGGCAGGTCCAGTCGCCCGTCTCCGGCACCGTCGAGTCGCTCGACGTCGGCATCGGCGACCACGTCGTCGCCGGCGAGGCGATCGGCCGCATCGCCGTCGGCGGGAAGTCCGTGCCCGTGCTCGCGCCGGAGACGGGCGTCGTCACCGAGGCGGACACCGTCGCGCACGCGTTCGTCGACGCCGGCGCGCGCCTCGCGCTCGTGCAGCCCGTCGGCTGGCCGCTCGTCGTGTATGCGTACGTCCCGACGGACGTCGCCGCCGGCCTGCGTCCCGGAGTCCCGGTCCAGGTGAGCTTCGGGGCGGGGATCGGCGCGCGCTTCGGCTACGCGAAGGGCGTGGTCGACTCCGTCAGTCAGTTTCCCGCGACGGCGGAGCGCCTGAACTTCATCCTCCAGGACTCGTCCGTCGTCGATTCCGTCCAGAAGCTCGGCCCGACGAACGAGGTCGTCATCGTCATGGACCAGTCGGCCCGCAACCCGAGCGGCCTCGTCTGGGGTGCCGGCGGCGGGCCGCCCGGCGACCTGCCCGCCGGGCTGCCCGCGAACGTGAAGTTCGTCGTGGGCAGGCACCACCCGATCGACAACGTCCTGTGAGCTCCGCCGTCCCCGCGGTTGCGCCGAAGCAGAAGGCGCCGACCGGCAAGACCGCCCGTCGCGTGAAGGCGCCGACCGTGCTCCAGATGGAGGCGGTCGAGTGCGGGGCGGCCTCGCTCTCCATCGTCCTCGCGCACTACGGCCGGTGGGTCCCGCTCGAGGAGATCCGCAACGAATGCGGCGTCTCCCGCGACGGCTCGAAGGCGAGCAACATCCTCAAGGCCGCGCGCGCGTACGGGTTCGACTGCAAGGGCCTCCGGATGGAGCCGAAGGGGCTCGCCGACGTGCGGCTCCCGGCGATCGTCTACTGGAACTTCAACCACTTCCTCGTCGTCGAGGGATACGGACCGAAGGGCGTCTACCTCCAGGACCCGGCGGCCGGGCCCCGTCGCGTCACGTGGGAGGAGTTCGACGGCTCGTTCACCGGCGTCGTCCTCGAGCTCACGCCGACGGAATCGCTCGAGAAGGCGGGGGCGCCGCCGTCGCTCGTGAAGGGCCTCGCGTCGCGCTTCCACGGCGGCATGCCCGCCGTCGCGCTCTGCCTGCTCGCCGGCCTGGGCCTGCTCGTTCCGGGGCTGCTCGTACCGGCGGCGACGCGCATCTTCGTCAACGACGTCCTGAGCCAGGGGAACCGCAGCTGGCTGCCGCTGCTCGTGCTCGGCGTCGGCCTCGCTGCGGTCGCGCAGCTCGCGTTCACGTGGCTCCAGCAGATCACGCTGCTGCGCCTGTCGACGAAGCTGTCGATGTCGATGTCGACGCGGTTCATGGAGCACGTGCTCCGCCTGCCGCTCCTCTTCTTCTCGCAGCGCTACGCCGGCCACGTCGTCACGCGCATCCAGGTGAACGACCAGATAGCGAGCATGCTGTCGAGCCAGCTGTCGTCGTCGCTGCTCGCGCTGCTGACGTCGCTCTTCTACCTCGTTCTGATGGTGATCTACGACTGGCAGCTGACGCTCATAACCGTCGGCTTCGCTGCCGTGAACGTCATCTTCCTGCGCTTCACCGCGCGCAAGCAGAAGGACGTGAGCCGCAAGCTCGTGCAGGAGAGCGGCAAGCTCACCGCTGTCGCCGTCTCCGGGCTCGCGAACATCGAGACGCTGAAGGCGACCAGCGAGGACTCGTCGTTCTTCTCGCGCTGGGCCGGACACCAGGCGAAGGTGCTCGGCTCGACGCAGGAGCTCGGCGCGCCGCTGGCGGCGCTCTCGTCGCTGCCGGCGATGCTCATCGCGCTCAACACCGCGGTGCTTCTCGGCTACGGCGGCCTCCAGGTGATGAACCAGTCGCTGTCGCTCGGCACGCTCGTCGCGTTCCAGATGCTCGCGACCGGCTTCGTCGGGCCCGTGGCGCAGCTCGTCGGCTTCGGCTCGGTGCTCCAGCAGGCGGGCGGCAACCTCGCGAGCGTCGACGACGTCCTCAACTACCACCCCGACCCGGAGTCCGAGGAGCGGCCCTACGTCGAGGAGATCGACCTGCCGGCGACGAACGGCCGTCCGGTGCGCAAGCGCGTGCCCGCCCGGCTTTCGGGCCGCGTCGAGCTCAACGACATCAGCTTCGGCTACAACCCGCTCGAGCCGCCGCTCGTCACCGGCCTCGACCTCGTCGTCGAGCCGGGACAGCGCATCGCCATCGTGGGGCCGACCGGGAGCGGCAAGTCGACCGTGTCGAAGATGGTGGCGGGCCTCAACCAGCCGTGGGGCGGCGAGATCCTCTTCGACGGCATCCCGCGCAAGCTGCTGCCGAAGCGCGTGCTCGCCGCGTCGCTCGCGTTCGTCGACCAGGAGATCCTGCTCTTCGAGGCGTCGATCCGCGACAACCTCACGCTCTGGGACCCGACCATCTCCGAGGAGCGGATCGTGCGCGCGGCGAAGGACGCGATGATCCACGACGACATCGTCAAGCGTCCGCGCGGCTACGACCGCCCGATCGAGGAGGGCGGCAAGGACTGGAGCGGCGGGCAACGCCAGCGCCTGGAGATCGCGCGTGCGCTGTCGGGCGACCCGTCGATCCTCATCATGGACGAGGCGACGAGCGCACTCGACCCCCTCGTCGAGCAGGCGATCGACCAGCACGTCCGCGCACGCGGATGCACGTGCCTCATCGTCGCGCACCGTCTGTCGACGATCCGCGACTGCGACGAGATCGTCGTCCTCGAGCACGGCGTCGCGGTCGAGCGCGGCACACACGACGAGCTCGTCGCCCTCGGCGGTCTCTACGCGGAGCTCGCGCACGAATGAGCGCCGTCTCGTCGATCAGGCCCGTCTCCGAGCGGCCCGTCCCGGCGAACCGGCCGCTCGCGCTGGACGACCCCGCCACGGCGTGGCTCGTCACGCAGGGGCGCGTGCAGGTGTTCGCGATCCGGCGCGACGTCGAGACGGCGGCGCGCGAGCCGCTCCTCACCGTCGAGCTCGGCGAGCTGATCCTGCCGCCGCCCGCCGGCGCGCCGCTCGGCATCCTCGTCGTCGGGCTCGAGGACGACACCGTCGTCGGTGCGGTTCCGCTCGCCGACCTCGCCTCGGCCGCGCAGAACGGCGCCGGCCAGGAGGTTGCGCAGCTCGTCGAGACGTGGCTCGACGCGCTCGCGCTGACGCTCGCAGAGCCGCTCCCGTCGGAGGAGGGCGTCTCGCTCGTCGCCGACGAGCCCGCCGAGATTCGGAGCGGCGGGCTCGCGTGGCCGGCGACACGGCTCGTCTGGGTGCCGAGCGCGGGCGACCTGCGGCTCTTCGACCAGCGGACGGCGGCCGACGTGCTTCTGCCGCTGCCGCCGCAGGCGTGGGTCGACACGGCCGCGGCCGTCACCGTCGTGCCCGTCGCCGGCGCGGAGGCGCTCGCGACGAGCCTGGGCTGGGCCGGCGTCACCGCCTTCGCCGAGGCGTACCTCGAGCGCCTCCGGCAGCGGCTCGACGGCGCCGCGCAGGCGGCGGTCGAGCTGCTCGAGACACGGCAGGAGTACGAGCAGGATCTGCGCACGACGACGTACACCGGGCTCGGCGCCGTGCTCGGCGGCGAGGTGCCGCGCCTGCGGCCCGGGGAGGAGACGGGCGCCGTGCTCGCCGCGCTCGAGCTCGTCGGCGAGGCGCAGGGGATCACGATCCAGCCGCCGCCGCGCGGCGCCGTCGGAGCCACCGCCGACCCCGTCGACACGATCGCGCGCGCCTCGGGCATCCGCGCCCGGAAGATCGTCTTCGAGGGCGCATGGTGGAAGCTCGACGCGGGGCCGATGCTCGCGGAGCTGAAGGAGGACGGCCGCCCGGTCGCCGTGCTGCCGCGCAAGCGCAACGGCTTCGAGATCGTCGACCCCGCGGACGGCGCGCGCACGATCGTCACGCCGGAGACGGCGAAGCTCCTCGGCGAGGAAGGACACATGCTCTACCGCGCGCTGCCGGCGCATCCGCTCTCCAGCCGCGACGTCCTCCGCTTCGTGCTCAAGCCGCTCTGGCCCGACCTGCGCCGCCTCGGCGCGTTCGCGCTCGTCGCCGCCGGCGTCTCGCTCCTGACGCCGGTCCTGACGAAGAAGATCTTCAGCGACGTCGTGCCGGGCCTGCAGCGCTCGAACCTCATCTGGCTGACGATGCTGCTCGTCGTCTTCGCGGTGTCGTCGTTCACGTTCGCGCTCGCGCAGCAGCTCGCGTTCCTCCGCCTCCAGGGGCGCGCGTCGACCGACGTGCAGGCGGCGATCTGGGACCGCGTGCTCGACCTCTCCCTCCCGTTCTTCCGCGGGACGTCCGCCGCCGGGCTCGCCATGCGCGTCATGGGCATCGAGCAGATCCGCCTGCTCGCGACCTCGGTCGTCGTCACCGCGATCCTCGCCGTTCCGATCGGAGTCGCGAACCTCGCCCTCGCCTTCGTGCTCAACGTGCGGCTCGGCATCTTCGGCGCGGCCGCCCTCCTGCTCGTCGCGGTCGTCATGGGCCTGCTCATCCGGTATCAGGTGCCGCGCCAGCGGCGGGTGCAGGACGCGACGAACGACCTCTTCGGCGTGTCGATGCAGCTCGTCGAGGCGGTCGGCAAGCTGCGCGTCGCCGACGCCTCTCGCCGCGGCTTCGCCGAGTGGGGCAAGCGCTTCATCGTCCTCAAGCGCTCGTTCTACGACGCGCAGCTCGGCTTCGCCGCCGTCACCGCCTTCACGGTCGCGGTGCCGGCGCTCGGGACGCTCCTCCTCATCGTCGGCGCCGCGACGCTGAAGAACGGCTCCATCTCCGGCGCGACGTTCCTCGCGTTCAATACCGCGTTCATCCAGGCGCTCACGGCGATCACCGGCCTGACGACGGTGGCGACGTTCCTCGCGCAGGCCGTGCCGCTGTGGGAGAACACGAGGCCGATCCTCGTCTCCGAGCGGGAGACGGACCTCGTGAAGTCCGACCCGGGCGAGCTGCGCGGGCTCATCGAGATGAGCCACGTGTCGTTCCGCTACGCGGCGGACGGGCCGCTCATCATCGACGACGTCACCTTCACCGCCGAGCCGGGCGAGTTCGTCGCGTTCGTCGGCCCGTCGGGCGCCGGCAAGTCGTCCATCATGCGCATCCTCCTCGGCTTCGAGATCCCCGAGATCGGCACCGTGCGCTACGACGGCAAGGACCTCGAGAGCCTCGACCCGCGGGCGCTGCGCCGCCAGATGGGCGTCGTCACGCAGAGTGCGCGGCTCATGGCCGGCGACATCTTCACGAACATCGTCGGCGCGCGGCCGCTGACGGTCGAGGACGCGTGGGAGGCCGCGGAGGTCGCCGGCGTGAAGGCCGACATCGAAGAGCTGCCGATGGGGATGCACACGTTCGTGTCGGAGGGCGCCGGCACGTTCTCCGGCGGCCAGCGCCAGCGGCTTCTCATCGCCCGCGCCGTCGTCGGCCGGCCGCGCATCCTCCTCTTCGACGAGGCGACGAGCGCGCTCGACAACAAGACGCAGGCGGCCGTCTCCGAGGCGATCGAGCGGCTGCGCGCGACGCGCATCGTCATCGCCCATCGCCTCTCGACGGTGCGCGCGGCCGACAAGATCGTCGTCCTCCAGGCGGGGCGCATCGTGCAGCAGGGCAGCTACGACGAGCTCATCGAGGTCGAGGGCCCGTTCCAGCGGCTCGCGCGCAGGCAGCTCGCATGAGCGCCGAGCCCGTCCATCCGCTCGACGAGCTCGAGGCGCTCGAGTCGGTCGAGCCGCGGCAGCGGCGACCGTGGACGCTGCTCCTGCTGCTCGTGCCGGTCGCCGTCGTCGTCTACCCGCCGCTCTACGACCACGACCGCCCGTCGATCGCGGGGCTGCCGTTCTTCGTGTGGTACCAGCTCGCCGCCGTCGCCTTCGGCGGGCTCGTCACCGGGATCGTCTACCTCTTGCGCGGGACGGAGCGCTCGCTCGAGCGATGATCGTCGGCGCCATCGAGACGACGCAGGCGATCGTGATCGGCGCGTCGTTCGCGGTCATCACGGTCATCGGCCTGTACGCGGGCCGGTGGCGGAAGGGGGACATGAGCGACCTCGACGAGTGGGCGCTCGGCGGCCGCCAGTTCGGCGGCATCCTGACGTGGTTCCTCCAGGGCGGCAGCGTCTACACGACGTACTCGTTCATCGCCGTTCCCGCTCTCGTGTTCGGCGGCGGAGCGATCGGCTTCTTCGCCCTGCCGTACCTCGTCATCGCGTACATGGTCGCCTTCCTGATCGTGCCGAAGCTCTGGCTCCTCGCCAACTCCCGCGGCTACGTCACGCCCGTCGACTTCGTCCGCGACCGCTTCCAGAGCCGCTTGCTCGCCGCCGCGATCACCCTGACGGGGATCGTCGCGACGATGCCGTACATCGCGCTTCAGGTGTACGGGATCGAGATCTGCATGGCGCAGATCGGCCTGCCCGTCCAGGCGTCCCTGTGGACGGCGTTCGCGCTCCTGGCCGTGATCACGTACGTCAGCGGGCTCCGGTCGGCGACGCTCATCGCCGTCGTCAAGGACGTCCTCATCTGGGTCACGGTGATCGTCGCCGTGATCTACATCCCGCTCCATCTCGGCGGCTACGCGCACGCGTTCTCGAAGGTGCCGAAGACGAAGCTCACGCTTCCGGGCAACCTCTACGCCGACTACGCGACGCTCGCCATCGGGAGCGGCTTCGCGCTCTTCCTCTATCCGCACACGCTCACGGGAGCGCTCTCGTCGCGCAGCAAGTACGTCGTGCAGCGCAACGCCATCTTCCTGCCGGTCTACACGGTCATGCTCGGCCTCCTCGCGATCCTCGGCTACCTCGCGGTCGCGGCCGGCATCCAGCCGGACAAGCACTACGGGAACAACATCGCCGTGCCGGCGCTGCTCGACAAGGTGTTCCCGAGCTGGTTCGCCGGCTTCGGCCTCGCGTCGATCGCGATCGGCGCGCTCGTCCCGGCCGCGATGATGGCGATCGCGGCGGCGAATCTCTTCGCTCGCAACATCTGGCTCGAGCTGAAGCCGAGCGCGAGCCCGCACGAGCAGACGAGGGTGTCGAAGCTCGCTTCGCTCGTCGTCAAGTTCGGCGCGGTCGGCTTCGTCGTCTTCGTCCCGACGACGTTCGTGATCAACTTCCAGCTCGCGGCCGGCGTCTGGATCCTCCAGACGCTGCCGGCGGTGTTCCTCGGGCTGCTGTGGCGCAAGCTCGCCGCGCCCGCCGTCCTCGCCGGCTGGGCGGTCGGCACCGCGATCGGGACGTACCTGCTCGTGAGCGTGAGCTTCGCGTCGTCGAGCTACGCGTTCGGCTGGGGCGACCACCGGACGCCGCTCTTCATCGGCATCCCCGCGCTCGTCGCGAACATCGTCGTCGCCCTCGGCATCACCCTCGTGCAGTGGTTACGGAAGAGCGACGATTTGGTGGCGGTTCGCGCACCCACCGGTTGACTGCTTGCAATCGCCCCCGCGCATGAGAAGATCGAGTCAGTAGGGGGCCAGCCACCCGCGGAAGGGGGAACATGGATAGATCGACCTTCGTCAAGGGCTATACGAAGATCCTCACGAATGCGTGGTCCGACGACACGTTCAAGAGGCAGCTGCAGGACGACCCGCACACGGTGCTCGCGGAGTACGGCCTGGGTGTCCCTTCGAGCGCGACGGTGAACATCGTCACGACCGTTGCGGGCGAGGGCACGCTCGACGACCAGGTGGGCATCTGGGAGCAGGGCGAGAGCACGGGCGACTACACGCTCTACGTTCCGGACGTCCCGCAGGTTGAAACGGGTGAGCTGTCCGAGGCCGAGCTCGACACCGTGTCGGGCGCCGGAGACGTCTCCGTCTGCTGCTGCTGCACTCCGTGCTGCAGCTCCACCTGAGAGATCAACGACCACCCGCGGAAGGAGGAGCATGGATAGAACTGCCTTCGTGAAGGGCTACACGAAGATCCTCACGAACGCGTGGTCCGACGACACGTTCAAGAGGCAGCTGCAGGACGACCCGCACACGGTGCTCGCCGAGTACGGCCTCGGCGTGCCCGCGAGCGCGACCGTCGACATCGTCACCACGATCGCCGGCGAGGGCTCGCTCGACGACCAGGTGAGCATCTGGCAGGAAGGCGAGAGCAGCGGTTCCTACACGCTGTACGTCCCGGACGTGCCGCAGGTGGAGTCGGGCGAGCTGTCCGAGGCCGAGCTCGACACCGTCTCGGGTGCCGGCGACGTGACGGTTTGCTGCTGCTGCACCCCGTGCTGCTCGTCGACCTAGCCGAAGGCGATCGTTGCGGCCCGGTGGAGCGATCCGCCGGGCTGCGACACTTCTCCCGATGCTGAATCGACCGCGGCTCAAGGCGTACCTCACACGCGCGTCCGTCGACGGCGACAAGCTGTTCCTCTTCGACGAGGGCCGGCATACGCTCGTCGAGGGCCGCACGGCCGTGGCGCTCGCGCCGCTCCTCGACGGGACGCGCGAGCTCGACGAGCTGCTCGCCGAGGTCGACGGCCTGCCGCTGCCCGAGGTGCTCGCGACGATCGCGAAGCTCGAGGGCCTCGGCCACCTCGTCGACGGGCCTGGGACCGGGGATGCCGCGGTGGACGCGTGGTGGGACGCGCTCGGCGCCGATCCTCTGGAGGCGGCGGCGCTTCGTGTGTCCGCGACCGCGTTCGGCGGGGTCGATGCGGCGCCCGTCCTCGCCGCGCTGCGGCGCGCCGGCTTGGAGGTGGGCGACGGAGGCCTTCCGGTCGTGCTCGTCGACGACTACCTCGATCCCGGGCTGGAAGCGTTCAACCGCGCCCGCGTCGAGGCCGGCGAGCCATGGGTGCTCGCACGCCTCGCCGGCCGGCGGCTCTGGCTCGGCCCGTACTTCGTCCCCGGCGAGACGGCCTGCTGGGCGTGCCTGGCCGAGCGGCTGTCAGGCAACCGCCAGCTCGACCGCTACCTCGCGACGAAGAACGGCAGCACGCACGTCGCGCGCGGCGCCCAGGCGATGCTCGACAGCACGCGCGAGGCCGGAGCCGCACTGCTCGCCACGGAGCTGCATGCCGTGCTGGCGGTCGGCGGATCGATGCTCGCCGGCGGCGTCCTCGTGACGGTCGAGCTCCCGTCGCTCGAGGTCGAGCGCCACCACGTCGTGCGGCTGCCGCACTGTCCCGCGTGCGGCGACCCGTCGCTCGCAAGCCGTCGCGACCCGCGCGTGCGGCTCGTCTCGCGGCCGAAGCGGTTCACCTCCGACGGCGGCCATCGTGTCGAGCCGCCGCAGCGGACGCTCGAGCGACTCGGCAAGCACGTGAGCCCCGTCACCGGCGCCGTGACGGCGCTCGCGAGCCAGTCGCCGGACAACGGCGTCGCCTACAGCTATGCGTCGGGTCACAACTTTGCGCTCATGCAGGACAGCGTGTACTTCCTGCGCAAGAACCTCCGCGGCCGCAGCGGCGGCAAGGGGCGCACCGACGCACAGGCGCGCGCCGGCGCGGTGTGCGAGGCGATCGAGCGCTTCAACGGCATCTACCGCGGCGGCGACGCGCGCGTGAACGCGCGGTTCGCGGACGTCGCCGACCGCGCCGTGCCGCTCGAGAGCCTGCTCATGTTCTCCGACCGCCAGTACGCGGAGCGCGACGCGTGGAATGCGGCGCAGGAGGCCGGCTACCACATCATCCCGCGGCGGCTCGATCCGGAGCGGGCGATCGACTGGACGCCGGCGTGGTCGCTCACCGGCGAGCGCGAGCGCCTCGTCCCGACGGCGTACGTGTACTTCGGGCACCCCGACGTCGCCGGCGACTTCTACTGCACGGGCGACGCGAACGGGAACGCCGCCGGCAACACGCTCGAGGAGGCGGTCCTGCAGGGCTTGATGGAGCTCGTCGAGCGCGACTCGGTGGCGCTGTGGTGGTACAGCCGCGCGCGGCGTCCCGCGGTCGACCTCGACAGCCTCGGCGAGCCGTACGTCGACCTGATGCGCGAGCACTACGCGTCGCTCGGCCGCGACTTCTGGGTGCTCGACATCACGACCGATCTCGGAATCCCCGCGTTCGCCGCCGTCTCGCGACGGCTCGACCGGAAGGTCGAGGACATCGTGCTCGGCTTCGGCGCGCACGTCGACCCGCGCATGGGCGTCCTGCGCGCGCTCACGGAGATCAACCAGTTCCTGCCGGCCGTGTCGGCGACGAAGCCCGACGGGAGCACGAGCTACTGGATGGACGACCCGGACGCGCTCGCATGGTGGACGCAGGCGACCGTCGAGTCCGAGCCGTACGTCGTGCCGGAGGAGTCGCTCGGCGTCACACGCGCCGGCGACTTCGAGCCGCTCGCCACGGACGACATCGCGGAGGACGTGCGACGCTGCGTCGACCGGCTCGCGTCGCACGGGATCGAGACCATCGTCCTCGACCAGACGCGGCCCGAGATCGAGCTCGCGGTCTGCAAGGTGATGGCTCCCGGCCTGCGCCACTTCTGGCGCCGCCTCGGTCCGGGGCGCCTCTACGACGTCCCGCCGCTGCTCGGCTGGGTCGAGCGGCAGCTGTCCGAGGACGAGCTGAACCCGATCAGCATCTTCTTCTAGTGGAGACCATCCGCATTCGCGCGGACGCGACCGTCGAGCGCGCGAACGGAACGGCGACGCTGGTCGAAGGGCACATCAAGATGCCGTTCGCGAAGCTCGGCCCCGCGCTCGACGGCGCGCTGTCGGCGCTCGCCGCGGGGCCCGTGACGGAGGACGCGCTCTGCGACGCCGCCGTCGAGGCCGAGGGCGAGGAGGCGCTCATGCGCTTGCAGCTGTTCCTGCGCCGGCTCGACACCACCGGCTGGCTCGAGCGCTCGGCGGTCGACGACGGCCGCGTCGTCGCGACGCTGCGGCCGGTCGGGCACGATCTCGCGCCGGTCGTGCGCCCGCTCGGCGCGGCCGAGCCGGTCGCCCTCTCGCGATTCGCGTTCCTGCGGGTGGACGGCGGCGAGACGCTGCTCGAGACGCCGAAGGCATCCGTTCGCGTCCAGCTCCACGACGCGCGGCTCGCGGAGCTCGTGCCGCTGCTCGCCGCGCCCGTGGCGGCGCGCGACCTCGACGCGGCGCGGCTCGGCTTGTCGCCCGAGGGCGTGCTCGCCGTCCTGCGGCTCCTCTCGACCGGCTCGCTCCTCGCACGCTCCGGCGAGGAGGACGGCTTCGCGCTCGCGCAGTGGAGCTTCCACGAGCTGCTCGCGCACGCGCGCAGCCGCGTCGGCCGCCACCTGGGCGAGTACGGCGGCTCCTACCGGCTCGAGGGCGCGTTCGAGCCGCTGCCGGCCGTCCGTCCGCAGTTCGAGCCGTCGTTCCCGCTCCCGGCTCCGGCCGGGGACTGGTCGTCGGACACCCCCTTCGGGGAGGTGCTCGACGCGCGCCGGTCGATCCGCGACCAGGACGACGAGCATCCGATCACGGCGGCCCAGCTCGGCGAGTTCCTCCACCGCGTCGCGCGCCAGCGCGGCCGCTTCCGCGACGCGCACCAGGAGCTGTCGTCGCGGCCGTACCCGAGCGGCGGCGCGTCGTACGAGCTCGAGCTGTATCCGCTCGTCCGGCTGTGCGACGGCATCGAGCCGGGCCTGTACCACTACGACCCGGAGGGGCATACGCTCGGGCTCGTCGCCGAGCCGGGCCCGCGCACGATCCTCCTGCAGGAGTACAGCCGCCTGATGGCGGTGCTGGACACGCCGTCGCAGGTCGTGCTCCTCGTGGCCGCCCGCTTCGGCCGCGTCGCGTGGAAGTACGAGTCGATGGCGTACGCGCTCGTCCTCAAGCACGTGGGCGTCCTCTACCAGACGATGTATCTCGTCGCGACGGCGATGGGGCTCGCGCCGTGCGCGCTCGGCGGCGGCAACGCGGACGCGTTCGCGGCCGCGAGCGGGCTCGACTACTACGCCGAGCCGGCCGTGGGCGAGTTCATCCTCGGGAGCCGCGCCGAGACGACGAGCCCGCACAGGACGACGTAGGCGTCGGGGTCGGCGCGGAAGCGCTCGTACGCCCGCTGCAGGATCGCGAGCTCGTCCGCGGTGATCGTGCCGTCGGCAGCCGCGGCGGCGTACTGCGACGGGTGCAGGTGCGTGTCGAACGCGTCGAGCCCGAGCTCGAAGCTCGAGTACGAGTACACCGTCGTCCGCACGTCGGCGAAGCCGGCCGCGTGGAGGATGCCCGGCAGCCTGCGGCCGACCATGCGGTCGCCGCCGCGCCCGCGCTGTGCGCGCCAGATCTTCGCCTGCACGGGCACGACCTCCGGCGCGGAGGGCTCGGCGATTCCCCACAGCTGTCCGTCGACCTCGACGGCGGCGACGATGCCGCCGGGACGGAGGACGCGCGCGATCTCGCGCGCCGCCGCGGTGGGGTCGGCGACGTGCTGGAAGACGTAGCGGACGACGGCTGCGTCGGCGGAGCCGCCCGTGAGCGGGATCGACTCGGCGGTGCCGTCGAGCACCTCGGCCGCCGGCACGCGGACGCGCGCGAGCGCGGCGAGCTCCTCGTCCGGCTCGACGCCGACGAGCCGGCCGGCGAGCGGCGCGAGCCGTTCGAGCACGAAGCCCGGGCCGCAGCCGACGTCGACGACGACGCCGCCGACGCCGAGGTCGCGCAGCACGCGCTCCTCCGCAGCCCACGCGAGCGCGGCCTGGCCCTCGAGCCGCGCGAGCTCGGCGTCGAGCCCGGCCCGCCGTGGGTCGTACGACTCAGTCGTCACGGACGGAGACGTTCGCGAGCAACCCGTGCCGGGGCCGCAGCGTCACGAGCGCTTCCGGCTCCACCGATTGGCCGGGCACGAGCGAGATGCCGACGCGGCGGCGGAGGAGGCCGAGCACGACGCGCGCCTCGAACAGCGCGAGGCGCTCGCCGATGCAGCGGCGCGGCCCCCCGCCGAAGGGCATGAAGGCGAACTCGGGCCGGTCTTCCGAGGCGAACCGGTCGGGGTCGAAGCGCTCCGGCTCGGCCCAGTACAGGGGATGCCGGTGCAGGAGGTACGGGCTGATGCAGACGAGCGCGCCGGCGGGTACGTGGTAGCCGTCGATCTCGTCGTCGGCGAGCGCGGTGCGGGAGACGAGCCAGACGGGCGGGTAGAGACGCATCGCCTCGGCGACCACGTGCGCGAGCAGCGGCGGGTCGTCCGTGCGCGCGAGCTCGGCGTCGAGCCGCGCGCCGACGTCCGGATGCGCGTCGAGGAGGTAGCTCGTCCAGGAGAGCGCCTTGGCCGTCGTCTCGTGGCCGGCCATGAGCATCGTCAGGACCTGGTCGCGGATCTCCTCGCCGTCGAACCCCGCGGTGAGGAGCGCGCCGAGGAGGTCGTCGGCGTCCTCGCCGCTCGCGCGGCGCCCTTGGACGAGCAGCGCCACGAGCCCGTCGAGGAAGCGGAGCGCGTTCGCGTACTCCGCGCGCGCGCGGTCGCCCTCGGCCCCCGGGAGCATCGGGTCGTAGTGGCCCATGAAGCGGTTGACGGTGTCGATCGCCGCGCCGAAGCGCGGGCCGATGCCGGAGAGCTCGGAGCCGAGGATCGCGCGCGAGACGACCGCGAGCGTGAGGCTCGAGAGATCGTGGTCGAGACGGACGGGGCCTTCCGCTCCGCGCCAACGGTCGACGAGCGCGAGCGTCTCCTCGCGGATGAGCTCGCCGAGGCTCTCGATGCGCCGGCGCTCGAAGAACGGCTGGGTGACGCGCCGCTGCCGCTTCCATGCGTCGCCCTCGCTCGTGAGCAGACCGCGCCCGAGGAGCGGCGTCAGCATCGCGTCGTCGGGTGTGCCGCTCTTCACGTAGTTGCGGTCGCGGTTGCGGAGGACGTGCCGCGCATAGTCGGCGCGGTTGAGCGTGATGACGGTCGTGTCCTCGGTGCGGTGCCGGACGATGTCGCCGTACGTTTCGACGAGTCGCTCCAGGAATCGCAACGGATCCCCCCGGATGTCGGCGATCGACACCGGATCGAAGGGACCGGGCGGGTCTTTGCGCGTTGCCGAAGCCGGCACGTGACGATCCTAGTGGGGCGATGTATGGTCGTCGGTGGTGGAGGTCGGGCTCGTCCAGATCAACATGGGCCTCACGTGGGGGAAGACCCGCCAAGGACCGGCCCCCGTCTTCGGCCTGCTCCCCTACTCGGCCGGCCTCCTCCAGGCGTACGCCGAACGTCACGCGTCCGACCGACACGAGTTCCTCCTGCCGATCCACAAGCGCGTCCCGGTGGACGCAGCGGCGGCGCACCTCCGCGACGCCGACCTCGTCGGCTTCAGCGCGTACGTCTGGAACGAGCGCCTTTCGCTCGCGATCGCGCGGGCGGTGAAGGAGACGCGCCCGGAGACGGTCGTCGTGTTCGGCGGCCCGCAGGTGCCGGACCGGTCGGAGCGCTGGCTCAGGGAGCATCCGTGGGTCGACGTCGCCGTCCACGGCGAGGGCGAGGCGGTGTTCACCGCGCTGCTCGACGGCGTCGACCGGCGCGAGATCCCCGGCATCAGCTTCCTGCGGGCCGACGGGAGCTACGAGCAGCACGGGAAGGCGCCGCGCATCACCGACATGACGACGATTCCTTCGCCGTATCTCGAGGGCACGTTCGCTCCGCTGCAGGCCGCCTATCCGGACGAGCGCTGGATCATGATGTGGGAGACGAACCGCGGCTGTCCGTTCTCGTGCACGTTCTGCGACTGGGGCTCGGCGACGCAGTCGAAGGTCTTCCGCTTCGACGAGGAGCGGATCTTCGCCGAGGTCGAGTGGATGGGGCGGAACCGGGTCGGCTTCGTCTTCTGCTGCGATGCGAACTTCGGCATGCTCCGGCGCGACTACGACATCACCGTCGCGGTCGTCGACGCAAAGGAGCGGTACGGCTTTCCTTTCTCGTTCTCCGTACAGAACGCGAAGAACGCGACCGACCGCGCGTACCGCATCCAGAAGCTCCTCAACCAGTCGCTGAACGCGTACGGCGTGACGCTCTCGCTCCAATCGAGCAACGAGCAGACGCTCGCGAACATCCGCCGCGAGAACATCTCGTCCGAGTCGTATCGCGAGCTGCAGCGGCGCTTCGCGCTCGACGGCGTCTACACGTACACCGACATCATCCTCGGCCTGCCGGGCGAGAGCTACGACGCGTTCGCCGACAGCATCGGCCGTGCGATCGCGGACGGCCAGCACAACCACATCCAGTTCCACAACTGCTCGCTGCTCCCGAACGCGGAGATGGCGCACCCGGACTACGTCGAGCGCTTCGGCATCCGGACGGTGCCGCAGCTCATCCGCAACCCGCACGACCGCGCCGACCTCGCGAACGACGTGGAGGAGTACCTCGACATCGTCATCGGCACCGACGCGATGCCGGAGGACGACTGGGTGCGCGCGAAGACGTACTGGTGGCTCGCCGACCTCTTCTACTTCGACCGGCTCCTGCAGCTGCCGCTCGCGCTGCTCGAGGCCGAGCACGGGATACCGGTGCGCGCGGGCATCGAGCACGTCGCCACCTCCGACGCGCCGACGATCGCCGGCCTCGTCGCCCGCCTCGCCGAGCACGCCCGCGCGATCCAGCGCGGCGGGCCCGAGTTCGTCGACGAGCCCGCATGGGGCGGCCTTCTCTGGCCGGCCGACCAGCATGCGCTCGTCGGCCTCGTCCTCGGCGGCGGCCTCGACGCGTTCTACGAGGAGGCGGCCGACGAGCTCGTCGCGCTCGCGCCCCGCGAGGAGACCGCGGTGCGCGAGGCGGTCGAGCTGAACCGTGCGCTCCTGCGCGTCCCGAGCGCACCGCCGAAGATGGTCGTCGTCTCCCACGACCTGCTCGCGCATCACGAGGCGTGGCTCTCGGGCGAGCCGATCCCGCTCGAGGAGCGGCTCACGGCGTACGCCGTCGACGGGCGGGCGACGGCGAAGGCGCGTGGCTCGAGCATCTCGTCTGGTGCCATGGCAAGGACAAGCGCGGCGTACCTCCACACCGCCCGGTCGTCCGGTCCGCGCAGTAAGGTCGCGGTTGCATGACGCTTCGCAACCGCATCCGGGCTGCCGCAGGGACGGTCTACGTCATCGCGATCGTCATCTCGCTCTTCGCCGGAGGCTTCGTCTGGGTGGCGGTCGTCGGCGCGCTGATCCTCGGGCTCGTGTACTCCCAGCTCGGCGGCTGGTCGCGCCGGCGCGGGAGCTGAAGAAGGTCCTCGTCACCGGGTTCGAGCCGTTCGGCGGCTCGGAGATCAACACGTCGCAGCAGATCGCGGACGCCGTCGGCGGCGTCGTCCTGCCCGTGTCGTACGCGCGGGCGGCCGGCGCGCTCCGCGCCGCGGTACGCGCGGCGGACCCCGACGTGGTCGTCTGCTTCGGCCAGGCCGACCGGGAGGCGGTCTCGGTCGAGCGGTTCGCCCACAATCTCGACGGCGCCGAGTCGGAGGACAACGACGGCGCCGTCTCGGCGGCCGAGATCGACCCGGACGGCCCGGCCGCCTACCGCTCGACGCTGCCGGTCGACGTCATCGTCGCCGCCCTGCGGGCCGAGGACATCCCGGCCGAGGCCTCGCGCGACGCCGGCGGCTACCTCTGCAACCACGTCTTCTACGTCCTCATGCGGCTGCTCGAAGGGGAACGGCCCGGAGCGACCGGCGGCTTCGTCCACGTGCCGGCGGAGATGTCGGCCGAGGCCCTCGTCCGGGCGGCCCGGATCGTCGTCGATCAGGCGGTGAAGGCCGCGGTCGCGTAGAGGAGCGCCGACGGGAGCGTCGCGCTCCAGAAGTGCCCCCTCTCCGCGGCGGGGAGCCGCCACAGCTCTACCGGCAGTCTGAGCGCGCGCAGCTCCCGGGCGAAGTCCAGCGACCAGCGCGCGAGGACGTCACCGTGGTTGCCGCCCGCGGACACGTAGAAGCGCGTCCCGTCCCGGCGCAGCGCGGCCGCCTCCCTGCGGACGAGCAGCGTCGGCGTGTGCGCGTCGAGGTAGGTGGTCCCGGCGTCCGCGAACGGGCCGTCCTCGAACACGGGCGCGAAGTACCCCGCCCACGACCCGAGCGTCCCGAACAGGGCCGGATGGCGGAGCCCGATGTCGACCGCGCCGTATCCGCCGGCGGAGAGGCCCTCGAGCGCACGGCTGCGCGCGGCCGGGATCGCCGGCAGGTTGGCGTCCACCCACGGGACGACGTCCTGGACGACGTAGTCCTCCCATACCCCGGCCCACTCGCCGCCGTTCGGGTGGACGAGCGGGCCGGCGACGGGCATGACGGCGATGAACGGGGACGCCCGCCCGGTCGTGATGAGCCGGTCCGCGACGTCGGCGATGTCGAGCGCGTCCCAGTACTCGGACGGGGAGCCGCGCATCCCGTGCAGGAGGTACACGACCGGGTAGCGGCGGCCGGTCGTGAAGCCGGGCGGGAGGTAGACGGCGCTCGGCCGCCGGTCCCAGGCGACCACCTGGTTCGGGATGCGTCCGATCCAGACCGAGCCGCCGTCGAGGCCCGTGCGCACGTGCGTCCACCCGGGCAGGAGGGCGGCGGCGAGGAGCAGAGCCGGCATGGCTCCATGGAATCAGCGGCCGCGTTAACGCGGGATTGCGGGCCGCGCGGAGGACGTTAACTATCGGTACAATTTCGATACCTAGTACACCGAATGGAGAGTGAGAGATCGTGAGTGACCTGCTCCTCGTACCGCTCGAGGACACCGTCGTCTTCCCCGGCATGACCGTCACGTTGACGGTCGAGACCGGCGAGGAGACCCGCGTGCTGCTCGTCCCCCAGCACGAGCAGGAGTACGCGAAAGTCGGCGTCGTCGCCGACGTGGACGAGCGCGTCCGCCTGCCCAGGGGCGGCGGCTCGGCCGTCGTCCTCAGCGGCCTGCACCGCGGCGTCCTCGGCGCCGCCCACACCGACCCGCAGGGCCGGCTCCGCGTCGAGGTCGAGGAGCGGCCCGACGAGAACCCGCCGCCCGTCCAGACCCGCAAGCTCGAGCGCGAGTACCGTGCCGTCGTCGAGGAGATCCTCGAGGTCCGCGAGGCCGACGAGCGCATCAGCCAGTTCCTGCGCTCGATCACCGACGCAGGTGCTCTCGCGGACACGTGCGCGTACGCGCCCGACATTTCGTTCGCGCAGCGCGTCGAGCTGCTCGAGAAGGTCGACGTCGTCGAGCGCCTCGAGCTCGCCGTCAAGCTCCAGCGCGAGCGGCTCGCCGAGCTGCAGGTTCGCCGCCGCATCCGCGAGGACGTCGAGTCCGGCGCACAGAAGCAGCAGCGCGAGTGGTTCCTGCGCCAGCAGCTCAACTCGATCCGCAAGGAGCTCGGCGAGGACGAGGGCTCCGTGATCGACGAGTTCCGCACGAAGATCGAGGAAGCCGAGATGCCGGACGACGTCCGGGCTCAGGCCGAGCGCGAGCTGCGCCGGCTGGAGTCGATGGGCGAGGCCTCCGGCGAGGCGTCGATGATCCGCACGTATCTCGACTGGCTGACCTCGGTGCCGTGGTCGAAGCGCTCCGAGGAGCGGCTCGATCCGAAGCATGCGCGCGAAGTCCTCGACAACGATCATGCGGGCCTCGACGACGTGAAGGAGCGCATCGTCGAGTACCTCGCCGTGCGCAAGCTCCGCGAGGAGCGCGGCATCGCGAACGACAAGAAGAGCGGCGCCATCCTGACGCTGATCGGGCCGCCCGGCACGGGCAAGACCTCGATCGGCGAGTCGGTCGCGCGCGCGCTCAACCGCGAGTTCGTCCGCATGTCGCTCGGGGGCATCCGCGACGAGGCGGAGATCCGCGGCCATCGCCGTACGTACATCGGCTCGCTCCCGGGCCGGCTCGTGCGCGCGCTGCGCGACGCGGGGACGATGAACCCGGTGATCCTGCTCGACGAGGTCGACAAGGTCGGCGCCGACTGGCGCGGCGACCCGTCGTCGGCGCTGCTCGAGGTGCTCGACCCGGCGCAGAACCACTCGTTCCGCGACCACTACCTCGACGTCGAGCTCGACCTGTCCGACGTGTTCTTCATCGCGACGGGGAACATCGCCGACACGATCCCGGGTCCGCTGCTCGACCGGATGGAGGTCATCCGCTTCGACGGCTACACGACCGACGAGAAGACGGCGATCGCGCGCGGCTACCTGTGGCCGCGGCAGCGGGAGCGCAACGGCCTGCGCGAGGACGAGGTCTCGGTCGGCGACGACGTCATCGAGCTCGTCGTGTCCGAGTACACGCGCGAGGCCGGCGTCCGCCAGCTCGAGCGTGAGCTCGGGAAGATCCTGCGCAAGACGGCGACGAAGATCGCCTCCGAGGACGTCGAGGCTCCCGTCACGGTCGACGTCGACGTCGTCCGCGACGCGCTCGGCCGGCAGAGGTTCTTCCAGGAGACCGCCGATCGGACCGCGGTGCCCGGCGTCGCGACCGGGCTCGCGGTGACCGGCATGGGCGGCGACGTCCTCTTCGTCGAGGCGACGTCGATGGACGGCGGCAACGAGCTGATGCTCACGGGCCAGCTCGGCGACGTGATGAAGGAGTCGGCGCGCATCGCGCTCTCGTTCGTCCGCTCGCATGCGGAGGAGATCGGCGTCGAGCCGTCGGCGTTCACCGACAAGTCGTTCCACGTGCACGTGCCGGCGGGCGCGATCCCGAAGGACGGCCCGAGCGCCGGCATCACGATGGCGACCGCGCTCGCGTCGCTCCTGTCGGAGCGACCCGTGAAGCACACCGTCGGCATGACCGGCGAGGTGACGCTGCAGGGGCGCGTGCTGCCGATCGGCGGCCTGAAGCAGAAGGTGCTCGCAGCACACGCCGCCGGGCTCACCGACGTGATCATCCCGGAGCGCAACCGCGCCGATCTCGAGGACGTCCCGGAGGACGTGCGCGAGGCGATGCGGTTCCATCCGGTGATGACGCTCGGCGAGGTCCTCGACCTCGCGCTCGAGCCGAAGCCGAAGGCTTCGCTCCATGCGGTGTAGAACGTGTCAGCCGCTGCCCGAGGAGGTCGCCCGCACGGCCGATCTCCTCGGGCGGCGCTGGGTGCTCGCGATCCTGTGGGTCTCCTTCGAGGCCGGCGCCGTGCGCTTCAACGAGTTCAAGCAGGCCCTCGAGACGATCCCGCCGCGCACCCTCGCGGCGCGCCTCGTCGAGCTGGAGGAGGCCGGCGTGCTCGAGCGGCGCGTCCTCGACACGCGCCCGCCGCGGGTCGAGTACCGGCTCACCGAGGCGGGGCGGCGCTTGGGGAAGACCGCCGCAGGTCTTCTGTCGGCTTAACCCTCAGCTCACGTCGTTCTTAGCGTGCCCCGATTTCATCCAACCATGCGCCGCATCCTCGTCGCCGAGGACGATCTCGCTCTTCGCGACCTCTATCGGATATGGCTCGAGCACGACGGCTGCGAGGTGGTCGCGTGCGCGGACGGCCGCGAGGCGCTCGACGCGCTCGAGCGCGGCCTCGTGCTCGACGCCGCGGTGCTCGACGTCGACATGCCGTACGTCGACGGGCTGTCGGTGTGCAGCTACCTGCACGCACGCGACGCGTCGATCCCGATCGTGATCGTGAGCGGGATCGCCGAGCTGCGCTCCGCCGCGTTCGCCGCCGGCGCGACCGATGTGCTGGCGAAGGCTTGCGCGCGCGAAGAGCTGCTCCGCGTGCTGCGGCCGGCGCTTCGCGCGGCCTCCTAACGTCACCGGTTCGAGACCCCTTCTTCACCGCGTCGATACCCCTCGCCGGCACGGCCGGACAGAGACTTCGGGCGTCGTATGTCAACCCACCGCAGGGGAGAAGAATGAACCTCAGGAGGCTGAAGAGAGGGGCCGTCGGCGCCGTCGTGCTTGCCGCCGCCGTGTCCGTGACCATGCTGGCGAGCGCGTCGCCGGCCGCGACCACCGGCAAGGCGCAGGCGCAGGCGACGGCGGATGACGGAATCGGCGTCGCCCCGGGGAAGATCAAGCACGTCTGGCTGATCATCCTCGAGAACAAGTCCTACGACGCGACGTTCACCGGCCTCAACAACAACACGTTTCTCTGGCAGACGCTCCCCTCGCAGGGCGTGCTGCTGAAGAACTACTACGGCACCGGGCACTTCAGCCTCGACAACTACATCTCCATGGTCAGCGGGCAGGCGACACAGCCCGACACGCAGGCCGACTGCCCGTACTACGACCAGTTCTCGGGGACGGTGAGCAGCACCGGCTCGCTCAGGTCGAACCCGAACTACGGACAGCTCGTGTCCGCAGCGGGGCCGAATGCCGCGCCGGGCGCCGACGGCTGCGTGTACCCGACGAGCGTGAAGACGCTCTTCGACCAGCTCGACGCAGCGCACGTCAGCTGGAAGGGCTACGCGCAGGACCTGACGGCGGCGCAGGGCGACCACTCGGCGGGCGTGCAGTATTGCGGGTCGCCGTTTGCGTCCCCGGGGGCCACCGCGAGCACCGCGCAGCCCAATCCGGGCAGTGCGAACGCGAACGACCAGTACGTGCCGAAGCACTTCCCGTTCCCGTGGTTCTCGTCCATCCTCCAGTCGGGCGACTGTGACGCGTCGCACATCGCCGACGTCTTCGATCCGAACAACGGCCTCTACCACGACCTTCAGAGCCGGTCGACGACGCCCGCGTTCAGCTGGATCACGCCGAACAACTGCAGCGACGCGCACGACGCCGTCTGCAAGGGCAACAACCTCTCCGGCGGCTTCAGCGGTCCGACGACGATCAATGCTCCGAAGAACCACACCGGCGGGCTCTACGCCTCCGACCTGTTCCTCGAGCACATCATCCCGGAGATCGAGGCGTCGCCCGCGTTCAAGGACGGAGGTCTGATCGACGTCACCTTCGACGAGGCCTTCCCGCCGTTCACGTTCACGGGCAACAGCTTCGCGAACTCGAACGCCGTGCCGGCGACCGCCGCCACGTCGCTCGCCGCCGACTCGGCGGGCGAGACGATCGACGGCAGGACGGTGCACTCGGAGCCGACCGGCCCGAACACGCCGCTCGCGAAGGACGCGAGCGGCAACGAGCTCTACCCGGGGCCGGGCTTCAACGGCTACATCGACCGGCCGAGCACCTGCGTCGCCCAGACGGTGCCGCCGCAGCCGGCCGGGACGTGCATCCTCGGCTTCGGCAACCACGTGCCCGGCGCCCGCACGGACGCGGGCGCGTCGGCGGCTGCCGGCGTGTCGACGATCCGTGACGACGCGATCGTCGCCACCGACGCCGGCCGGGGCGTCTCGGGCGGCGGCATCCCGGCGGGCGCATTCGTCGGCCACGTCAACGACGCGTCGAATGCCCCGGACGTCCCGGCCGGAGGGGCTGTGGACGTCGGACTGTTCACGCTCGTCGACGCGTCGGGGAACGTGCTCACGACGACCGGGCCCGTCAGCGGCGTCACGCTCGCTGCCGACACGCCGGCGAACGATCCCCTGTACGACGCGGTCGACCCGACCACGGGCGGCGGCGACACCGGGAGCGTGCTCATCAGCCCGTACATCGATCCCGGCACGGTGAGCACCGTCTTCTACAACCACTACAGCTGGCTGCGCACGATGGAGGACCTGTTCGACGTCGGCCGCGTCTCGAAGGGCATCGACGGGGACGGGCACCTCGGCTACGCAGCGCAGATCGGCCTCGCGCCGTTCGGCAAGGACGTGTTCAACAACCCCTCGGGCCACTGATCGAGGGTCTCGGCAACGACCGGGCTGCTCGCGGGAGCCGGGCCTTCGGGCTCGGCTCCCGCCGTGCCCGCCTAGCCGCCGCCGGCGTTCTCGTGCTCGCCGCGGCGGCCGCCGCGCTCGGCGTCTTCCTCGGTCGCTCGGGCGGCGCGCCGGCCTCGACGTACGGCGGCATCCCGAGCTGGCTCCCGAAGCCGACCGTCCACGTCGGCCGTGTGGTGGTGGCGAGCGCCGCGCACCCGTGGCGGGCGATCGAGGGGGACGTCGTTTCGGTCCATCTCGCCCGCGGGCGCGTGCGCGCGCTCGTCGTCGGCCCGGCGGTGCCGGAGGAGGGCCAGTTCCCCGTTCCCGCCACCACTCCGTGCACGTTCACGGTCACGCTCGACCGGGCGGGCGGCGTCGTCCCGCTGCGTGCGTCCGCGTTCACGATCGTCGACGAGGACGGCAAGATCCACCATCCGCGCATCGTGCGGGCGCTGCCGGCGCGCGTCGACTCGGGGCGGACGGTCGTGTTTACGGTGAAGGCCGTGCTCCCGACCGGCAACGGGCAGCTGCGCTGGGCGCCGGCAGGGACGCCTATCGTTTCCTGGGACTTCGACGTCGAGATCGACTGACGCCTGAGAGGGGCAGTGCGAGCCTCCTGTCGATGCGGTGAGAGTCGAGAGGCGGATCGGGGTCAGACGGCGGCGGCAACGACCGTCTCGCCGCCCTCGACGCGGATCATCGGCGCGGCGAGCACCCGACGGAGCAGGCCGAGCGCCGCGCGATTGGATGTCTGGACGACGGCGTCGACGCGCGTGATGCCGGCGGCGCGCGCGTCCGTGAGCAGGAGCTCCAGAAGCTGCGTCGCGACGCCGCAGCCCTGGTAGCGGTCGGCGACCTCGAAGGCGATCTCCCCGGCGGTGCGGTCGCCCGCGTCCCGGATGATGCGGGCCATCGCCGCAGGCAGCGGGTCGCCGTCGACGTAGGCGACGAGGACGTGGTTGTCGCCGTCGACGCGCGCGAGGATGTCGAGCTCGTGGGATGTGAGGCGCGGCTTTGCCGCATGGAAGCGGCGCTCGCGCGATATCGGGCCGAGCCGGTCGAAGAGCGCGGCGACGGCGGCGGTGTCGCCGTCGTCGAGGAGGCGGACGGTGACGGCCTTGCCGAGCTTGCGGTTGTGGAGTGCGTGTGCGTGCATGGCCGACACTCTCGCGCGGCGCCGCCGGCTCGACTTCGCCCGGCCCGGCCATCTTGCGATGGCCCTATCGGGCCATTCAGAAGAGCCCGGCGCGCGCGGCGGCCGCCGCGGCCGCCGATCGCGACCGCAGGCCGAGCTTTCGGCGGATGTTCGCCACGTGGCGATGCACCGTGTGCGGACTCAACACCAGCCGAGCGGCGATGTCCGCGTCGCTCAGCCCCTCGGCGACGAGGCGCAGCACCTCCCGCTCGCGATCGCTCAGGTCGTCGATCCCGCCTGCGTCCGAGGCCTCATGGGTAGGAGCCGGAAGGCCGAGGAACTCGACGATCGGGCCGAGCGCCTCATCCGCCGACTCGTGCCACGGGAGATGTGCGTCGCCCTCCAGCTCGACGAACCGGGCTCCGGGAACGAGAGCGGCGACCTCGCGGCCGGCCCGCAGCGGCACCGCGCGGTCGCCGGCACGGTGGAGGACGAGCGTCGGCACGTCGACGCGGGGGAGCAGGTCTCGCACGTCGTACCGGTAGACGAGCCCGAGTAGGTCGCCGGCGGCCTGCGCGGTCGACGCCGAGCGCTGGTACGCGCCGAATGCGTCCCGCTCGCCGGGGCTCATCCTCGGTGCGAACACGTCGACGAGCGCCCGGCTTCCGAACCCCCAGGCGGAGCGGACGAGGCCGACGAGCGCGTCTCGGGCGGCAGGCGTGCCGAGCTCTTGCCCGTACGCGTATGCGCCGTAGAGGACGAGCCGGTCGACCCGGCCCGGATTCCCGACGACATATCCGACCGACGAGCACGCGCCGCACGAGATCCCGAACATCGTCACCGGCCCATCGGTCACGTGATCGACGAGCGCCTCGAGCAGCGCAACCTCGTACTCGAGCGTCAGCGTGGTCCCCGACCGCTCACGGTCGGACAGCCCCGTGCCGAGCCGGTCGTAGCGGACGACGCAGTACCTCGTCGCCAGCGCCTCGACGAAGTGGCGGAACGCATCGCCCTGCCAGTCCTCGGTCACATGGCTGACCCACCATGCAGGCAGGACGAGAATCTGCCCCTCGCCGACAGTTGCGTACGCGACGCGACGCCCGTCGAAACGAAGGAAGTCCGTCCGGGTCTCCACCCCTGCTCAGCTTACGCCGCAGAAACGAGGGTGGACTCGAGTGCGCCGGTGCGTGGGAATGTCCCGTGAGCCGGCGCCGGCGCCGCGGCGACCTCAGGGCGCGGTGAGGCTCCTAGCCGAAGTGACCCCAGTGCGCGGCGACGATCAGAAGCGCTCCGCTGACCGCGAGCGCGCTGCCCGCGACGACTCTCCGGAAAGCGCCCCACGTCTTCGGATCGAGGAACTCCGATGCGGCGAGCCAGACTCCGGCGATCAGGAGGAGAAGGAATCCGACTTCGGCGAGACGCACGCCTGCATGCTTCGTGATGCCCAGGACGAGACTCATGCAGGGATTCTCCCACAGTGGATAACGCTTCTCGCCCGAGTCGCGCTAGGCGGCGGGACTGAGCGCCGCGATCTCGCGCTGCCCCGCCAGCCGCTGCAGCGCCTGCAGCTCGATCTGCCGTACGCGCTCGCGCGTGATGCCCAGCTCGCGGCCGATCTGCTCGAGCGACTTCGGGTCGGGGTCGCCGTCCATGCCGTAGCGGAGCTTGATGACCGTCTTCTCGCGGTCCGGGAGCTGCTCGATCGCGTGCCGCACCGCGTCCTCGCCGAGACCGACGACGACCTCCTCCTCGACGTCCCGCGCGTCGCGTGCGACGAGGTCGCCGAACGCCGTGTCGCTGCCGTCGCCGACCGGCTTGTCGAGACTCGCGACCGTGCGCGCCGCGTGGCGCACCTCCCGCACGTGCTTCAGGTTCAGTCCCGCCTTCTTCGCCACCTCGTCGTCGGTCGGCGCGCGCTCGAGCTGCAACGTCAGCTCGCGCTCCGCGCGCGCGATCTTCTGCTCGCGCTCGACGATGTGCACGGGGATGCGGATCGTGCGCGACTTGTTCGCGACTCCGCGCTGCACCGCCTGCCGGATCCACCAGGTCGCATACGTGGAGAACTTGTAGCCGCGCCGCCAGTCGAACTTCTCCACGGCGCGGATGAGCCCGATGATCCCCTCCTGGATGAGGTCGAGGAGCGACAGGCCGTGCCCCTGGTACTTCTTCGCGATCGACACGACGAGCCGGAGGTTCGAGTTGATCATCTTGTCCTTCGCCTGCTGGTCGCCGCTCTCGATGCGCTTCGCCAGCTCGACCTCCTCCGCCGCCGTCAGCAGCGGGTAGCGGCCGGCCTCGTTGAGGAACAGCTGGAGCGAGTCGGTCGTCATCGCCGCGACCTCGTCGTTCGCGTAGTGCGCCTCGGACTCCTCCGCCCCGGGGACGGCGCAGTCGTCGATGAGGTCGATGCCGCGCGCTTCGAGTCGCTCGTAGAGCGCCGCGAGCTCGTCGTCGTCGAGCTCGAGCTCGACGACGAGGTCGTTGAACACGGAGAGGTTGATGCAGCCCTGCTCCTCGCCGTGCTCCAGGAGGATGCGCAGCTGATCCTGGTCCACGTTGAATGCCATCCCCAGGCGTAGGCGAAACTAACCAAAGCGGTTCTGATCGGAGCCCGCGCGGGTGGATAGAATCCCCAGCGGTGGCGCCGGACTCGGTCTGGGAGATCGTGTTTCTCATGGTGATCCTGAAGATCCCCATCGTGTACCTCTGCACCGTCGTCTACTACGCGATCAAGGCCGAGCCGCGGCCCGAGCAGGGCGCCGAGGTCACCGCGAAGACCGGGCCGGAGGACGAGGGGCCGCGCTGGCGCCGCCGGCGCCGGGTCTCCCCGCCGTGGCGGCCGCACGGCGGCCCGACACGGTCCTACCCGCGGACGGCGCACACGCGCACGTACGCTGAGCGCCGATGAGCGCCGAGCCCTTCAGCGACCTGCCGTACGAGGAGCAGCGCAGGCCGAGCCACACGACCGAGGTGGTCGCGGGCTACCTCGCGTCGTTCTCGATCTTCGCGAGCGTGATCTCCCTCGCCTGGCACCCGATCCGGCTCCTCGGGCCGTCGCTGCTGCTCGCCCTGATCAGCGCCGCCATGACCGGCCGCGGCAAGCGGCTGCCGCTCGCCGCGGTCATGATCGGCGCACTCTGCTTCTTCCTCGCGATGACGATCTCGGTCGTCACCGGGCGAGCGCTCTGGTAGCCCGCACCATCCTGCTACAACGAGGGGGATGGATGGGCTGAACACGGGCTACGCGGCCCTGATCCTCGAGCAGTACCTCGAGAATCCGGGCGCCGTCCCGTCCGAGTGGCGCGCGCTCTTCGAGAACGCGCCGCCCGAGCTGCTCGCGACGCAGCCGGGCCTCGCGAAGCTCCTCGAGCGCAACGGCGGCAACGGGCATGCGCCCGCGCCCGCCGCCGAGCCCGCGCCCGCATCCCCGGCGCCTGCCGTCGTCGACGACGAGCTCGTCGGCGGCGTCGCCGCGGCGATGGCGCTCGTGAAGGCGTTCCGCATGCACGGCCACCTCGCGGCTCACCTCGACCCGCTCGGCTCCGAGCCGCCCGGCGACCCGGCGCTCGAGCCGGAGCGCCTCGTTCCGAAGCTCACTCCCGAGCTGCAGGCGCGCATCCCCGCCTCCGTCCTCCGTCTGAACGTCCCCGGCGAGACGCTCGCCGACGCGCTGCCGCACCTGCGCGAGACGTACTGTGGCACGCTCGCGTACGAGATCGAGCACCTCTCCGATCACGAGGAGCGCGTCTGGCTGCGGCACGCGATCGAGTCCGGCCGCTACCGGCAGCCGCTCGGCGCCGACGAGCGCAAGGCGCTGCTGGCGCGCCTCAGCCGCGTCGAAGGGATGGAGCACTACCTCCGCCGCTCGTTCCTCGGCCAGAAGCAGTTCTCGATCGAGGGCCTCGACGTGATGGTGCCGATGCTCGACGAGGCGATCGAGCTCGCATCGGACGCCGGCTCGCACGAGGTCGTCATCGGCATGGCCCACCGTGGCCGCCTCAACGTGCTCGCGCACGTCGTCGGCCGCCCGTACGACACGATCCTGCGCGAGTTCGAAGGCGAGCGCACGATCGAGGCCGTCGTCTCGAGCGACGAGGGCGGCACCGGCGACGTGAAGTACCACCTCGGCGCCGCGGGGACACGCACAACTGCCGCGGGTGAGATCACCGTCACGCTCGCGTCCAACCCGAGCCACCTCGAGGCCGTCGACCCGGTCGTCGAAGGACGGGCGCGCGCTGAGCAGACCGACCGCTCGTCGCGCGACGGCTACCACGACCCGACGATCGCCCTGCCGGTCCTCATCCACGGAGACGCGTCGTTCGCCGGCCAGGGCGAGGTGGCGGAGACGCTCAACCTCGACGGGCTCACCGGCTACTCGACCGGCGGCACGCTGCACCTGATCGCGAACAACCAGGTCGGCTTCACCACCGACCCCGAGGACGGGCGCTCGACCCGTTACTCGAGCGACCTCGCGAAAGGCTTCGACATCCCCATCATCCACGTGAACGCCGACGACCCCGAGGCCGCGATCTCCGCCGTCCGGCTCGCGAACGCGTACCGCTGGCGCTTCGGGCACGACGTCGTCGTCGACCTCGTCGGCTATCGCCGCTACGGCCACAACGAGCAGGACGAGCCTGCGTACACGCAGCCGCTGCTCGCCGCCGCCATCGCGGCCCACCCGACCGTGCGCGAGCAGTTCGCGGCGCGGCTCGTCGGCGAGGGCGCCGTCACCCAGGAACAGGCCGACGAGCTCGTCGCGGAGGTCGCGGCAGAGCTCAAGGCCGCGCACGAGCGGCTGAAGCAGACGTTCGGCGCCGAGCAGCCCGTGCAGGAACAGCCGCTGCCGAGGACGAGGGGCGCGGCCGTCCACACTGCCGTCGACGCCGACCGGCTGCGCTCGCTCAACGAGGAGCTGCTGCGCACACCGGAGTGGTTCACCCCGCACCCGAAGCTCATGAAGCAGCTCGAGCGGCGGCGGTGGACGATCGAGAACGCCGCCATCGAGTGGGGGCAGGCGGAGGCGCTCGCGTTCGCATCCCTTCTCGTCGAGGGGATCCCGGTCAGGCTCACCGGCCAGGACACCGAGCGCGGCACGTTCGCGCACCGTCACGCCGTGCTCCACGACGTGAACACCGGCGGAACATTCACGCCGATGCAGCACCTCGACGAGGCATCGGCGTCGTTCGAGATCTACAACTCGCCGTTGTCGGAGTACGCGTGCGTCGGCTTCGAGTACGGCTACTCCGCCGCGGCTCCCGAAGCGCTCGTCCTCTGGGAGGCGCAGTTCGGCGACTTCGTGAACGGCGCGCAGATCATCGTCGACCAGTTCATCTCCGCCGGCCTGTCGAAGTGGGGGGAGACGTCTCGGCTGACGCTGCTCCTCCCGCACGGCTACGAAGGCAACGGCCCGGAGCACTCGAGCGCGCGGCTCGAGCGGTTCCTCCAGCTCGCCGCGCAGGAGAACATCCGCATCGCGAACTGCACCACGGCGGCGCAGTACTTCCACCTCGTACGGAGGCAGGCGCTCGACGCCGTCGCCCGGCCGCTCGTCGTCGTCACGCCGAAAGGGCTCCTCCGCCTGAAGCAGGCGTCGTCGGCGCTCGAGGATCTCGCCTACGGCGAGTTCCGCCCGGTCATCGACGACGCCGACGCCGACCGCGAGCAGACGACGCGACTCATCCTCTGCTCCGGCAAGGTCTACTACGACATCGTCGGCCACGAACGCCGCGGCGAGGCCCAGGGCGTCGCCGTCGCGCGGCTCGAGCAGCTGTATCCGTTCCCCGTCGAGCAGGCGTCGGTGCTCCTGCACGCGTATCCGAACCTGCGCGAGCTCGTGTGGGTCCAGGAGGAGCCGCAGAACATGGGCCCGTTCCGGGCTATCCGCCACCGCCTCGAGGAGGCGAAGCCGGAGGGCGTCCCGCTCCGCTACGTCGGCCGGCCATGGCGCGCGAGCCCGAGCGAGGGGTATCCCACCGCGCATCTACGCGAGCAGGACAGGATCGTCCGCGCTGCGCTCTCCGTCGGCTAGCGGCGCGGCCGGCGGCGGCCGAGCTCACTGGCCTTTGCCATGACCGCCGGGCCATGACGACGGGCCATAGCCACGATCTGGCGTCGCTGAGCCGGGGACAGGCGCTTCCACATGTCCATCAGGGCAACCGTGACCGCAATCGGTCCAGGACGGAGCTTGCTGCTTCGACGAGCCATTGCCCGATCCTAGTGACGGCTGCAGGGGCGCGGTCGCAGGACCGACCGGTGCGACGGGGCCGGGCGTCGCCGTGACGGACGTGGGCGCGGGAGCTGAAGTGGCCGGAGCGACCTGGACCGCGACGACGCGCTCTTGCGGCTGCTGGCCGTTGCCGCGGTCCCGGCTCTTGCCGCCGTCGCGCGCCGTCGAGCCGGGGGCCTGCGCCGGGGTCGTCGCCGCGGTCATCTGCTGGGACGTGGCTGCGCGGACGGCGGTGGCAGGCGCGGCCGTCGCGGGCGCCGCCGGCTGGGCGGCGGAAGCCGCCTGCGGGTCGGGAACCGGGTGCCGGGTGGGCAGCGCCTGTGCGGCGGCCGCCGACTGGCTCGACGCCGGCCTCGGGGCCGCCGTCGTCGCCGGCGTCACGCGCGGGACGACGACCGGCTTCGGCTTTGCCGCCGGGTGCAGGCGCAGCACCGGCGCGGCGCGGAATCCCACCGCCGGGACGACCTGGAGGAGCGGCTTGGCCGCCGGGGGCGTGGGCAGAGTCGCCGCGTGGACGAGCGCCGGCTGGATCCCGGCCGGCAAGGCGGCGAAGGACGGCGTTTGGCCGCCGGAAGGCCCGGCGAGGAACCGCGGGATCGCCGCAGCGGCCGCCACCGCACCGGCGAGCAAGACCGCTGCAACCATCCGCTCGATAGAACTCATGTTTCCGACCCCCGATGCCGACTACATCACTCGAACGAGGTATCGGCATCACAGGGCGGGGGCTTGAGCATCGGAGGCAGCTACTTGGGCAGCTTCAAAGTCAAGCTCGCGATCTACTTCCTCCTCCTGTCGGTGCTGCCGGTGGCCGCCGGCGCGTGGGCGTTCACGGCCGTCTCCGCCCAGAACGAGGCGAACCGCGTCGACGCCCGCCTTCAGACCGACCTCCGGGTCGCCCTCGTCGGCTACCAGCAGCGCGTGGACGGGGCCGCCGACGAGGCCACGCGCCTCGCCGGCGACCGGGCGTTCCAGGTCGCGCTGCAGAAGCGCAACCGCACCGCGGTCACCGCGCTGCTCGCGCACCATCCGAGTCTGAGCGTCCACGCCGGCAGCTTCCGCGTCGGCGCGACGCCCGCGAATGCAATCCACCGTGAGGCCGACGTCATCACGCGCAACGGGCTCGCCGGCGTCGTCGTCGCGTCGGTGCCGCTCGACGGGAAGCTCGTCGCGTCGCTGCGATCCGCGGCCGGGCTCGCACCGGCCGACCGGCTCGCGATCGTCGACAACGGCGTTCTCGTCGCGGCCGCGCCGCCGCTCCGCGGCACGCTCGCGCTCGCGGCGGGGCGCATCGCCCCGGTGCGCATCGGCGGCGTCCGCTACCGCACGCTCGTCGCGCCGCCGCTCGCCGGCACGTCCGGCGCGTCGTTCGCCGTGCTCACGCTGCAGTCGTCGATCGACGCCGCCGACGCGTCCGCGCGCGACCGCGTGCTCTTCGGGCTTCTCGGCGCCGCCATCCTCGTCGCGCTCGTCGCGTTCCTCGAGGGCCGCTCCATCGTGCGCGCGGTGCGCGGGATCGCGGATGCCGCCCGCGCGATCGCCCACGGGCGGCTCGCCGAGCGCGTTCCGGTGGAGGGGCGCGACGAGTTCGCGACGCTCGGCGTCGCCTTCAACGAGATGGCCGACCAGCTCGAGACCCGGCTCGCCGAGCTCGAAGCCGAGCGGCGGCGGCTGCGCGATGCTTTCGAGCGCTTCGGCGAGGCGCTCTCGGCGTCCCACGACCCCGACCTCCTCCGCCAGGTCGTCGTCGAGACGGCGCTCGAGTCGACGGGGGCCTTCGCGGCGAGGCTGCGGGCCGACGGCGGCGACGCCTTCGCCGGCGACTCGGACGCCGTCGGCGAGCTGATCGAGCTTCCGCTCACCATCGGCGGGTCGACGCAGGGGACGCTCGACCTCATCGGCACCTTCGACGACGAGCAGCGCCGGACCGCAGCGTCTCTCGCCTCGCACGCGGCGATCGCGCTCGAGAACGCGCGCCTCCACCGGATGGTCGAGCGGCAGGCGCTCGTCGACGGGCTCACCGGCATCGCCAACCGGCGCGGCTGCGAGGACGCGCTCTCGCAGGAGATCGCGCGCGCGAGCCGGCTCGGTACGCCGCTCACGCTCGTCGTGGCCGACCTCGACGACTTCAAGGCCGTCAACGACATGCACGGCCACGTCGTCGGCGACGACGTGCTCCGCGAGTTCGCGTCCGTCCTCCGCAGCACGTTGCGCGAGTCCGACGTCGCCGGCCGGTGGGGCGGCGAGGAGTTCGTCCTCCTCCTGCCCGGGACCGAGGCCGACGGCGGCATCCAGCTCGCCGAGCGCGTCCGGACCGCCCTCGCCGAGCGCTCGTTCCTCGGCCGGGACGGGGCCGTTCTCCGGGTCACCTGCAGCTTCGGTGTGGCTCAACTAGGCCGCGGAGTCGGCGAGCGAGAGCTCTTCGCGGCCGCCGACCGGGCTCTGTACGAGGCGAAGCGACGGGGCAAGAACCGGGTCGAGCTCGCAGCGGCGATCCGGAGCTTTTAGTAACCTCGACCCGGAATCTGGGCCGAAACCGGGGATAGACTACGGCCGGAAGGACCCGATCGGGAGGAACCCAATGCCGGTAGAGACACCGTCGTACTTCGCGCAGGTGATCAAGGATCACCTCGAGCTGAAGGAGAAGAACTCCACGCTCGACGGCCACATGCCGATCGACCGCTACAAAGCAGACGACCCCTTCGAGAACCACCCGCTGTTCAAGACCGAGGAGCAGGCACGCCTCGAGGAGACGATCGACGGCGAGCCCGCGTTCGTCACCGAGCAGGCCCTGCCCTGGCCCGGCGAAGAGACCGCGGAGAACGCGGTCGCCGCCGACATCGACGACTCCGAGTCGAACGGATTCTGGTCCGTCGATCGCGCGCGCGACTTCGACTGGGGCGACTAACCACCGCGGCGACGCTTCGCGTCGCCTCGGTTTGGAGTTTGTACTCCGTAGAGCGGGCGCCGGCCGAGCCGGCGCCCTCTTGGTCTTCAGGCGGCGGTCGTGTCTTGTGCGGACGCCGAATACCCCTTTCCGGTTCCCTCGACCGGGGGAGGCACCGGCTGCCGAAGGGGGACGATTCTAGGGCGGTCGACTTCAGCCCGAGGAGGCACGGCCCTGCGGTCCGCATCACCTCAGAGCCAAGACGCGCCGTGATAGCGCGTCCGGAGATTCGCCGCCTGGATCTGCTCCCTGAAGAGGGGGACGGCCTCGGCGTGGCCGAGCCCGAGCTCGTCGAGTCGTACCGGCGGCTCGCCGACGTCTTCCACGAGGTGCTCGCCGAGCAGAGCCTCGATGCGCTCCTCGTGCGCATCGCCGACACGCTCGCCGACCTCGTCCCGCACGGCTCGCTGACGATCTACGAGGCCGACGAGTCGCAAGGCATCCTCAATCCCGTCCTCGCGCGCAACGACTGGGCGGAGCAGGTCATGCGCAAGCGCGTCCGCTTCGACGAGGGCATCACCGGGTGGGCGGCGCGGCGGCGCGAGCCGGTGCTCGTGAACCAGGCCCACCTCGACGCCCGCGTCGAGACGATCCCGGGGACGCCGGTCGAGCCGGAGGCGCTCATCTCCATCCCGCTCGTCGCGCGCTCGCAGATCAAGGGCGTCTTCAACCTCTATCGCGCAGGCGTCGACGTCGAGTTCACCGACGCGGAGTTCGAGCTCGCGAAGCGCTTCGCCGACGCGGCCGCACTCGCCATCGACAACGCGCAGATCCGCGCCCGGCTCGAGCACCAGGCGCAGACAGACTCCCTCACCGGCCTCTTCAACCACCGCAGCTTCCACGAGCACCTGCGCAACGCCTTGCAGGGCGCGAGCCAGACGCACCTGCCGGTCGCCGTGCTCATGCTCGACATAGACGACTTCAAGCGCGTCAACGACGTGCACGGTCACGGTGTCGGCGACGAGCTCCTGGTCACCCTCGCCGACGCGCTGCGCGGCGCCGTCCGGCCGGACGACATCGTCTGCCGGCTCGGCGGGGAGGAGTTCGGCGTGATCATGAGCGGCTGCGACGGCACCGACGCAACGGCGGTCGCCGGGCGGATCGTCGCGCGAATGGAGGAGATCGAGACGCCGCCGGGTGTCGGCACGGTCACCGTCTCCGTCGGCAGCGCGCTCGGGCCCGAGCATGCGATGAACCCGCGCGAGCTCGCCGCGTGCGCCGAGGCGGCGATGATGACCGCAAAGGCTCAGGGCAAGAATCGCGTCGTCCTCTACGCGGAGGGCGCGACCGAGCGTCCCGACGCGCCGATGCTCGTGCGCGACGTCCGCTCGCTTGCGCACATGAAGATGCTGCAGAGCCTCACCGGCAAGCTCAACCGCCTCACCGACGTCCGCAAGATCGGAAACGAGATCACGTCGGAGCTGCGGTCGCTCATCGACTACCACAACTGTCGCGTGTTCGTCGCCGACGGGGATGAGCTCGTGCCGGTCGCCTTCCGCGGTGCGCTCGGAGCGAACACCGGCGCGCTGCCGATGGAGCTGCTTCGCATCAAGGTCGGCGTGGGCGTCACGGGTCAGTGCGCGGAGCGCGGCGAGTCGCTGCTCATCGGCGACGCCGCGAACTGCGAGTTCGGCCACCGCATCAACGGGACGCCCGTCATCGAGGAGTCGCTCGTCGCCGTGCCGCTGCGCTACGGCGCCGAGGTCGTCGGCGTCATCGTCGTGTCGAAGCTCGGTCTCGACCAGTTCGACGAGGACGACGTCCGCCTCCTCGAGGTACTCGCCGGCCACGCCGCCGTCGCGGTCGAGAACGCACGCCTGTACGACTCTGCGCGCCGCGAGGCCGAGAGCGCCACCGCGCTGCTCGAGTTCAGTCGCGAGCTCGCGTCGTCGCCGAGCCTCGACGACATCCTTCAGCGCGTCGTCGAGCTCACGTCGGCGCTCCTCGGCTCGCCGCGTACGTCGATCTGGCTCGAGGACGACAGCGGCTACGTCGTCGCGCGCGCGCTGTACGGCCACCGCCCCGAGGAGCGCGCGAACGTCTCCGCGCGGCGGTTCGACGTCGCCAAGATGACGCGGATGCCGGCGGACGGCGAGCCGTTCGTGCTCAGCGCGGAGCGGATCGCGTCCATCGTCGACGACCCGCTCGACTCGACGTCCGCGTATGCGATCGCACCGCTGGACGCCGACGGCGGGCGCGGCTTCATCGTGGCGTCCCTCCCGGCGGACGGCCACTACGGCGACCGCGAGCTGCGCCTGTTCGGCGGCCTCGCGCATCAGGCGAAGCTCGCGATCGCGAGCGCGTCGAGCTTCGAGGGGCTCGAGCGGACGTTCGTGTCGACGGTGGAGGCGCTCGCGAACGCGCTCGAGGCGAACGACGAGTACACGTCGACGCACGCGCGCTGGATCTCCGACCTTTCGCTCCGCGTCGGCAGCGAGCTCGGCCTGAACGACGTCGAGCTGAAGCGGCTCGAGCTCGGGGCCCTGCTGCACGACATCGGCAAGATCGGCGTGCCGAGCGCGATCCTCACGAAGCCCGGCCGCCTGAGCGCGACCGAGCGCGCCGTGGTGGAGATGCACCCGGTCCTCGGCGAGCGGATCATCGCCCCGATCGACCGCCTCCAGGAGGTGCGCAGCATCGTCCGCCACTGCCACGAGCGGTGGGACGGCCGCGGCTACCCCGACGGCCTCGCCGGCGAGGAGATCCCGCTCGAGGCGCGGATCATCTTCGTCTGCGACGCGTACCACGCGATGACGACCGACCGCCCGTACCGGCGCCGCCTCGGCCACCCGGAAGCAGTCCGCCGACTACGCGACGGCGCCGGCGCGCAGTTCGACCCGCGCGTCGTCGAGACGTGTCTCGGCGTGCTCGAGCGCGAGAAGCACGGTTGAAAGTGCTGCGCACTTTCAACCGGTAGAGGTTCCCGCTTCGCGGGAACCTCAAGCCGAAGAAAGTGCGTCAGCACTTTCTTCGGAAGAGAGCGCGTGCGCCAGCCGGCGGAACGGCCCTTCCTGTGCGAGCAGGTCGCGCTCGGTGCCGCGCTGGATGAGGCGGCCGCGCTCGACGACGATGATCTCGTCCGCCCGCCGGACGGTCGAGAGGCGGTGCGCGATGATGATCGACGTCCGCCCCGCGAGCAGCCGGTCGAGCGCGCGCTCGATGAGCACCTCTGTCGGTCGGTCGATGTTCGACGTCGCCTCGTCGAGGATGAGGATGCGCGGATCGGCGAGCAGCGCCCGCGCGATGGAGATGAGCTGGCGCTCGCCGGCCGACAGCCCCGCGCCGCCCTCGCGGACGACATGCTCGAGCCCGCCCGAGAGGCGCTCGGCGACGCGGTCGACGCCGACTGCGGCCGCGGCTGCGGCCACCTCCTCGTCCGTCGCGTCCGGCTTCGCGAAGCGGATGTTCGACGCGATCGTCCCGCTGAACAGAAACGGATCCTGGAGGACGACGCCGAGCTGGCGGCGGTACGAGCGGAGGTTGATCGTGCGTAGGTCGTGGCCGTCCACGCGGACGGCGCCGGCGTCCGGATCGTAGAAGCGGCCGATGAGGCGCGCGAGCGTCGACTTGCCGTGACCGGACTCGCCCACGAGCGCGATGCAGCCGCCCGGCGGGATGTGCAGGTCGACCCCGCGCAGCACCGGATCGGCGCCGTACGCGAACACGACGCCGTCGATCTCGAGGTCGCCGACGATGCGCGGCAGCGGCTGCGCGCCCGGCCGGTCACGGATCCCCGGCTCCTCGTCGAGGATGCCGGCGATCTTCACCATCGCCGCCGCGCCCGACTGCAGCTGGCCGTAGACATCCGAGAGCTCCTGCAGCGGCTGGAAGACGAGCTGGAGCAGGTAGAGCGCCGTGATGAGCGTCCCGATCGTCAGCGTGTGGTGTGCGAGCAGCTTCTCGCCGACGTAGAGCACGGCGCCGGTCGCGATCACACCGAGAAACTCGATCGACGGGAAGAAGATCGAAAAGATCTTCTGCACGTACGTCGACTGCGCGCGGTTGGCCTCGTTGAGCTCGTCGAACTGCGCCTGGAAGGCGCGCTCGCGGTTGAACGCCTGCACGACCGCCATCCCCGAGACGGACTCCGCGATCTGCGCCGTCACCGCGCCGATCCGGTTGCGCTGCTCGACGAGGGCGACGTGCGACGTGTGCGTGAACCAGCGCGTGAGGATGAGCGTCGGCGGCAGGACGGCGAAGACGGCGAGCCCGAGCCGCCAGTCGGCGATGAGCAGCGCGGTCAGCGCCGCCGGCAGGAGGACGACGTTCGAGACGAGCGTCGGCATGCCCTGCGACATGACGTCGGAGACCGCATCCACGTCGCTCGTCAGCCGCGCGATGATCCAGCCCGCCTTCTGCTCCGAGAAGTAGCGGAGGGAGAGCCCGGTCAGGTGGTCGAAGAGGTCGCGGCGGAGACGGATCGTGATCTCCTGGCCGAGACCGGCGAGGCCGCGGATGAGCCACGCCTGCAGGACCCAGCCGGCCGCGGCGACGCCGAGGTAGATCGAGACGATGACCGTCAGGTGATGGACGTTTCTCGCGGTGATGCCGTTGTCGATCGCGTTGCGCACGAGCAGCCAGCCGCCCGTCTGGCAGGCGGCGTTCCCCGTGGCTACGAGCACCATGAGGATCGCGCGCGGCCACCTTCCCTCGAGATAGCGGAGCAGCCGTCTCATGCCGCCGCGAGCTCGTCGCCGAAGAGCGCGGAGAAGCGGCCGCCGGCGCGGAGCAGCTCCTCGGGCGTTCCCGACTCGACGATCCGTCCGCCGTCCATCACGACGGCGCGGTGCGCGAGAGCGATCGTCGAGAGACGCTGCGTGGCGACGAGCACCGTGTGCCCGGCGAGCGCGGGCCGCAGCCGCGTGACGAGCCTGCGCTCGGTGAGCGTGTCCACCGCCGAGAGGGGATCGTCGAGCACGACGACGCGCGCCCCCGTGATGAGCGCCCGCGCGAGCGCGACGCGCTGGCGCTGCCCGCCCGACAGGTTGATGCCGCGCTCGCCGATGAGCGTGTCGTAGCCGTCCGGGAGCTCGTCGACGAACGCGTCGACGCCGGCGGCGGTGCAAGCCGCGACGACTTCGTCCCAGGGCGCGTCCATGCGCCCGGCGGTGAGGTTCTCGCGCAGGGGGACGGAGAAGAGCACGGGGCGCTGCGTCACGAGCGCCACCGACGCGCGCAGCTCGGCGATCGCGACGTCGCGCGTGTCGACGCCGCCGACGAGCACACGTCCGCCCGTCGGGTCGTAGAAGCGGGGGAGGAGGTTGAGGAGCGACGTCTTGCCCGATCCCGTCGGCCCGCAGACCGCGACGATCTCCCCGGGCTCGAGCGCGAGGTCGAGGTCGCAGAGAACGTCGTGCTCGCCGCCGTACGCGAAGCGGACCGCCTCGAAGCGAACGGGCAGCGGCCCGGCCGGCAGCGGCTTCGGCTGCGCCGGCTCCGGCAGGGGCGGGATCCCTTCGAGCCACGCGAAGCTCCGGCCGGCGGAGGCGAGCGCGCGCTGCGCGAGGTTCGTGATCCAGCCGAGCGCCTCGAGCGGCCACACGAGCTGGAGGAGCAGCGTCTCGAAGAGGACGAACTGGCCGATGGAGAGATGGCCCGCGATGACCTGTCGCCCACCGAAGTAGACGACGGCCGCGATCGAGAGCGACGGCAGGTAGTAGAGCCCGGGGAGGTGGCGCGCCTCGACGCCTGCCTGGCGGAGCACCGTGCTGCGCACCGCCTCGGCGCGCTCGCCGAAGCGGCCGCGCACGTCGTCCTCGCGGCCGAACGCCTGCACCATCTCGATCCCGACGACGGCCTCGTCGGCGGCTTCGGTCACGTCGCCCTTGCGCTCCTGCACCTGGCGCGAGAGCGGGGACACGCGCCGTGCGAAGCGCAGCGCGAGCGCGGTGATCGGCGGCATGGCGACTGCGGTGTACAGCGCGAGCCGTGGGTTGACGATCACGAGCACGATGCCGGCGCCGACGATCATCATCACGCTCTGCATCCCCTGCACGAGCCCCCAGCCGATGAAGTAGCGGATGGGATAGAGGTCGTTCGTCGCGCGCGAGAGCACCTGGCCGGTCGCGTGCCGGTCGAAGAACGCGCGCGGGTAGCGGAGATACGCGTTGTAGAGCAGCTCGCGCATGCGTGCTTCGATCCGGATGCCGATGCGCGCGGTCGCGTAGCGGCGCGAGAAGTTGATCCCGAAGCGCAGCGTTCCGAGCGCGACGATCGCGAGCACGTACGGCCAGAGCGCCTGCGTGTGGTGGACGATCGCGCGGTCGATCGCACGCTGCATGAGCAGCGGGATCGCGATCGAGATCAGCGCGTAGGCGAACGCGAAGGCGAGCCCCACGAAGCCCAGGCGGCGCTCGCCCCACCACAGGCGGAGGAGCCTGCGGAACGTGGGCAGCAGGCCGAGGTCCGGCGGGTCGACGGGATTGACGTACTCGGGCATGGCGACGGGCGCGGCCCCCTGCGGGTCGCAGCCTCGCCCTCAGTCAATCATTTTCAGTCGGGCTGAGCGAGCGCCGCGAGACCGTCGCTGAAGCTCAGCTCCATCGTGTCGCCGAGCGCGCGCAGCCGCGCCTCGAGCGCCGCTTCGCGCTGGTCGAGCGCGGCTTCGCGGGCGTCGAGCTCCTTCTGGCGGAC
This sequence comes from uncultured Actinomycetes bacterium, assembly GCA_963753295.1. GTDB lineage: Bacteria > Actinomycetota > Thermoleophilia > Gaiellales > Gaiellaceae > Palsa-739. The sequence goes on from CAVWBZ010000009.1 coordinate 46,393, forward strand.
GTTCGCCGGCGGCCGCCGCGCGGGCGACTGTTCGGCGAGCTCGACGCGGAGAGCGGCGAGCTCCTTCTCGACGCGGCGGATCTGCTGCTCGCGCTCCTCGAGCCGCTCGCGCTCCGCCGCGGCGAGGCTCCGCTCCGCCTCCGCCTCGGCCGCGAGCCGCCGCGCCGTCGCGATCTCGGCAGCGAGGCCGTGGTCGGTCAGCCGCTGCTCGAGCTCTGCGAGCTCGCGCTCCCGCTCGCCGATGGCGGCCGCCCGCTCGCGGAGCGAGGCCTTCATCATCTCGACCTCGCCCTGCACCTCCGCATACGCGTGCTCGCGCCGAGACGCGAGGTCGCGTGCGAGCCGGCGCAGCTCTTCCAGGTCGAACCGCTGCTCCATGCCGAAAGTGTGGCAGGACCGCGGCCCCGCCGAAAGTCAGCGCCTCGCCGGCAGGACGAGATGGAACCGCGCGCCGTGCGGCTCGGCGTCCTCGTAGAAGAGATCGCCGCCGTGGGCGCGCGCGTAGGAGCGGGCGATTGCGAGGCCGAGGCCGGTCCCGCCCGAGGTCTGACGGCCCCGTTCGCTGCGGGTGAACCGCTCGAAGAGGTCGGGCACGAACTCGGGCGCCACGCCGGCACCGGTGTCCTCGACGCTGAGCCGGAAGTGCCGGTCGGTCTGCTCGGCGTGGACGCGGACGGGCGGCGTGCCGTAGCGAAACGCGTTCGACACGAGGTTGGAGACGATCCGGTCGAGCGCGTTCCGGTCGACGGTTGCGATCGCCTTGTCCTCGACGTCGATCTCGACCGCAGCGGGCTCGGCCGCCGCGGCGGCCACGATCTCCTGTAGGTGCGGCCGGAGCGCGATCGGCTCCGGCGCGATCTCGATCGCCTCCGCGTCGAGCCGCGAGAGGTCGAGCAGCTGCTCGACGAGGCGCGCCATGCGATCGGTCTGCTGGATGAGCGCCTCGGCGACCTGGTGCCGCTGTCGCTCCTCCAGCTGGTCGCCGAGATAGTGGAGCGTCGTGACGAACCCGTGGATCGTCGTCATCGGCGTCCGCAGCTCGTGCGCGGCGAGCGCGATGAAGTCGAGCTTGACCTCGTTCGCCCGCTCGAGGGCGAGCCGCGCCGAATGCTCCGCCTGGTAGAGGCGCACGCGGTCGAGCGCGAGGCCGGTCAGTGCGCCGAGCGTCTTGAGGAGCGCGAGCTCCTCGTCGCCGAAGAACGGCGCGTACGGCGACGTCCACACGACGAGCCGTCCGCCGGGGAAGTCGATGTCGACCACCTCGGCGTCCTCCCACAGGCGCGGCGGCTCCTCCCGCTCCTCGAGCGCGCGGCGCTCTCCGTTCGGGACGTTCCACGCGGCGACGACGCGGCCCTCGGCGTTCCGGATCGCGAGCGCGCGGGCGCCGACGATGGCCGCGGCGGGCTCGAGCACGCGCCCGGCGACCTCCTCCTGCGACTCGGCGAACGTCAGCAGCTGGAGCACCGCCTGCTGGACGCGCTCCTGCTCGGCACGTCGCCACAGCGCGCGGACCATCTTGGGTGGGGAGAACCCGACGAGGAACGTCGCGACGCTGATCGTCGCGAGCAGCTGCGAGCCGAGCTCGACGCCGCCGCTCGCGTGGCTCGAGGAGGCGGCGAGGATGAGCGCGAGCGCGAGCGCGCTCGCTCCGCCGGCCATGAGGCGAACCCGGCGGCGGGAGACGGTCGGCAGGCCGGTGCCGGCCCGCCAGAGGCGGACGGCCGAGATGACCGAGAGCGCGGTCCAGTGGACGGCGAAGAGCACGACGAAGCCGGCGAAGAACGGCGGCCAGTGCTCGCCGGACCGGGGGATGGACGGGAGCGCGAACGTCCAGACCGAGAGGACGACGGTGAGGACGATGAGTCCGTTGGCGAGCCTGCGCGTGGGGCGCCGGAAGGCGCCGGTGAAGCGGAACAGGACGTACGGGAAGAGGACGAGCAGGAAGACCTCGAGCCGGACGACGGCCCGCTCGAGCCCGTTTCCGGGGTGGTTGGGCACGAGGCTCAGGAGCTCGACCGCGGCGAGCAGCGCGAACGCCGCCGCCGCCCACACCGCCGCCCGGTCGCGCCGCCGCCGCCAGAAGAGCAGGGCGACCGCCCCGAGGGCGGTGTACGCCACGATGTTGACGTCGCGCAGTGTTTGGGCCGCTGTGTGCACCGGCGCTCCTATCGGAATCCTTACACGTGTCAGACATGAGTTTTGGTCGCCCGGGGATTTCCCTTGTGCACATCCGACAAAGGGGAAGTCCACGATGCGCTTCAAGAGGTTCGTTTTCGCGGCGGGGATGGCTGCGTCGACGGTGCTCGTCGTCGCCGCCGCCTCGCTCGGCTCACCGGCGGCGACGCCGTCCAACACGTCGCTGCCGTCCATCTCCGGCTCGGCCCGCGACGGCTCGCTCCTGCGGGCCACGCACGGGGGCTGGGACGGAAAACCGTCGAGCTATGCCTACCAGTGGCAGCGCTGCGACCCGCAGGGCGGCTCGTGCGCGGCGATCGGCGGCGCGACGAGCAGCACGTACACCGTCCAGACCGCCGACGTCGGCAGCCGCGTGCGCGTGCAGGTGACCGCGACCAACACCTCGGGCAGCGGCGTCGCGCAGTCGCGTCCGACCGACGTCGTCCAGGCGACGGGGACCGCGCCGAAGAACACGGCGGCCCCGACGATCTCGGGGACGCCGCAGGAGGACAGCACGCTGACCGTGAGCCCCGGCTCGTGGAGCGGCTCTCCGGCTCCGGCCTACGCGTACCAGTGGCAGCGCTGCGTCGGTACGGGCGGCGGCTGCACCAGCATCGCCGGCGCCACCGGCACGACGTATCAGCTCACGTCCGCTGACGTCGCGCACACCGTGCTCGCCCAGGTGACGGCGAAGAACTCGCATGGGTCGACGACGGCGAACACGGCGGAGAGCGGCCTCATCGCCCCGGCCAAGTCGACGCAGGGCGGCGCGGCCATCTCCGTCGCGCAGGTGAGCCTGCCCAACCGGCTCGTCATCGACAGCGTGAAGTTCTCGCCGTCCCCGGCGCTCGGTCGCGGCCCGATCACGGCCCGCTTCCACGTGGCGGACACGCGGGGCTTCTCGATCTCCGGCGCGCTCGTCTACGTCGTCGGACTGCCGTACGGCTGGGTCTTCGGCTCGCCCGAGACGGCCACGGACTCGACGGGCTGGGCGACGATCCAGATCCACCCGACGCGGAACATGCCGCTCCGCCGCGGTGACCTGGTGATGTTCGTCCGCGCGCGGAAGCCGGGCGACAGCCTGCTCGCCGGCGTGTCCACGCGGCGGCTCGTCCAGGAGCCGATCAAGTAGCTCCCGGCGGGGGGAGCGGCGTTTCGGTGCGTATTCAGGCGGGTATACAGCCGGCATGCACGAAACGCCGCTCCCCGCCGCGGCGGGCGTCGCGCAGGCCGAGCGACCTCGCCTGATCTTCTTCTACTCGTCCGTCTCCGGGAAGTGCCGACGGACGGAGGCGTTCGTCGCGCAGGTGCTGCAGCGGCGGAAGAACCACGATACGTTCGACCTCGTCCGCGTCGCGGTCGACCTGCGGCCCGAGCTCGGCGAGCGGTTCCGCATCGAGGTGGTGCCGACGCTCATCGTCGTCGAGGGGCGGAAGATCCGGAAGCGCCTCGTCGAGCCGAACGGCTGCCGGGAGATCGAAGCCGCGCTGACGCCCTGGCTCCACTGAGCCGCGCACGGCAAATCTCCGTTGGCGCCGACGGCGGGTCGGCGTCAGAATTTGCTCCATGCTCTTCGCCGCACCGCCGGCGCCGCCCTTCACACTCGAGCGGTGCGTCGTCCAGGGCATCTTCGCCGGCTGCGGCACGCTCCGCGTTCCCGAGGACAGGAGCCGTCCGAACGGGCGCCAGATCGGGCTTCGCGTCGTGCTCGTGCCGGCGCGGGGGAAGGCCGAGCCGGATGCGGTGACATACCTCACCGGCGGCCCGGGCGGCGCCGCGACCGAGCAGACGTATGCGATCGTCTCGATGCTCGCGGCGGTGAACGAGCATCACGTCATCTTCCTCGTCGACCAGCGCGGCACCGGCGGGTCGAATCCGCTCGACTGCCCGCGCAAGGCGACGCTCCGAGCATGTATCGCTCGATCGCGCGCCGACCCTCGGCAGTACGGGACGCAGGCGGCGATGGACGACCTCGACGCCGTTCGCGCCGCGCTCGGCTACGCGCAGATCGACATCTACGGCACCTCGTACGGCGCGACCGCGGCGCAGGTGTATCTCAAGCGGCACCGTCACTCGGTGCGGACGATCACGCTCGACGGCGCGACTCTCCTCGGCGTCCCGTTCTACGCGCGGTTCGCGCGGAACGCGCAGCGCGCGCTCACCCAGGTCGCGAAGCGCTGTGCCGCCGAGGCCGCGTGCGCGCGCACGTTCCCGCATTGGCGCACCGCGTTCACGCGGCTCGTCCACGCCTGGAACGCACATCCGGTACGCCGCACGGCGAAGGCGACGATGTCCGGCGACGAGCTCGCCGGCGTCGTCCAGACGATGCTCCTCGACGTCGACACCGCCGCCTCGATCCCGCTTGTCGTCTCGCGCGCGGCCGCCGGAGACTACGGGCCGCTGAACGAGCAGATCGAGCCGGGCGTGAGCGACCGGCAGGTGATGTTCTGGTCGATCTGGTGCAACGAGCCGTGGGTCGGGCTCGGCGCGAAGGGGCCGTGGCACACAGACTTCGACGGGTACGCGGCGAAGACGATCGCGGGGTACCGGCGAGCGTGCAGCGCCGTCCCGAGGCCGTCCGAACGGACAGCGGCGTGGGTGCTGCCGGAGCGCTCCGAGGTGCCGCTGCTCGTGCTCGCCGGCGGCGCCGACCCGCAAGATCCCGTCGGGAACCTGCCGCGCCTGCGGGCGACGTTCCCGAACGCGCGGGTGATCGTCGTCCCGGGCTACGGGCACGCGGTCGGGCAGTACGGCTGCCTCGGCGGCCTCGTCTCGGACTTCATCGACCGTGCGAGCGCGGTCGGTCTCGCGACGCGGTGCGTGCGCGCGATCGAGCCGCCGCCGTTCGCCCTCGGGTGAAGGTAGGGCCGCCTTGCGGCGGCCCCACTGGCGTTTTGATGTCTGCGGCGCGGCGTATCGGACGTGCTACGTACTCACCTCGGGCGAACCTCGACGTCCCATCGGATCATTCGGATCTCGTCCTTCCGAGCTTCGAGGATCGCTACCCGCCTCATGTTGACCAGGAGCAGCAGGGTGGCATGCTCCGTTTGGGGGATCTGCTCTAGAGGTGCGCGAGGAAGGCGAGCAGCCGGGGCCAGAGCTGCTCGCGTGCCTGTTCGTCGCTGGGATCCGGAGCGGCCGACGTCGGCTCGTAGGGGATGAAGCTGCCGACGTAATGGCCCGCGCCGGGGGATCGGTCGAGGGGGTGCGGGTAGGGGTCGTGGTGCGCGTCGAGCCGGCGGACGATGGCCTCGGCGTAGGCGCAGGAGTGCCAGATCTGGTCCATGCCGGCGCAGTCGAGGAAGACGGGGCCGCGGATCTGCTCGACCGGGATGACGGCGGCGGGGTCGTCGGTGGGGTGAGGGTCGTCGAACTGCCGTGTGTACGGCAGCGGCCTCCCGCCCAGCGTCCAGGCCGGGCCGCCGCAGCCCGGATAGGCGCAGAGGGCGACGTCGGCGGGGACGGAGGCGATGACGCCGTGCACGAGGCTCGGATAGTGGACGCCGAGCAGCAGCGCGGCCTCGCTTCCGCGGGAGACGCCGAGCGTGAGGATCCGCTTCGGATCGACCTGCGGCCGGCGACTCAGCCAGCGCAGCGCCTTGGCGAAGTACTCGAGCGGGATCTTGGAGAGCGTCTGGGGCAGGCCGGACTCGGCGAAGTAGGCGAGCGCGAGCGTCGGATAGCCGTGGGCGGCGAGGAGGGCCCCGAGCACGTTCGTGGCTTCGCCGCCTTCGGAGCCCCCGAACGCGAGGATCGCCGGCTTCTTTCCCGGGCGCGACGGCGCCCAGTAGGTACCGAAGAAGCCGTCCCGGGCCAGCGTCGTCTCTTCGCCGTGAGGAGCGCGGGCGGCGAAGCGGCGGCGAAAGACCGTGGATGCCAGCGTGTGCCCGTCCGCGAGCACCGTCACCGTGAATCGCCGCTCGCCGCCCCAGAAGTACGCGCCCGCAGGGGCGACCTTCGTGGGCTGCATCGTCGCGATCGCGCCCATGCCCCACACGGGCCGGTATGTCGCACCGGTGAAGTAGCTGCCGCTGATCGCGGGGGCTCGGTCGAGATCGAGACGACCGTACGCATCTGCCGCGAACACGGTCGACGACCTCCAGGGAATCCCCTTCGCGTCGGTCGAGCGCATGTCGACGGAAACCTGCTCGCGTGGGGTCAGGCCGGTCACGGTGATCCGGACGGGCTCGTCCTCGACCGAGGAGACCGGAGTCACCGCGACTCGGACCGCGTGTTGGGGGGCATGCGCGGAACCTGCGGACGGCCAAGCGCACGCGCCGACGGCAGCCGCGACGATGAGCAGTCGTCGCGGCCGATACGTCAACGCGTCTCCCAGAGCCCCGACGCGTGCGATGCCGCGTCCGCGATCGTGCGCGCGTCGATCTCCACGGTCGTGAGCGGGACGTCGACGATCGGCCATTCGCACGAGATCTTCAGCGCGCCTGCAGGTGGGAGCGGCCACAGCCAGTAGCCCGGCTTCATCGACACGCGGTCGTTTCCGGCGTGCCCGCCGCCTCCTCCACGCTGCACGAACACGGGCTCCTCCGGTTCGGTCTCAGGGTTCATGAGCCTGCGCTGCGCAAGGCCGCCGATGTTGGCGGCGCGGCGGCCGTCCGCCAGCTGCAGGCCGAGGCGTAGAAACCCGTCCGGGAGCTCCTCCGTGTCGAAGCCGTGCTGCTCGTGGAAGAGCATGCGGGCCGCCGTGTGGCTGAGGCCGCGGGCCAGAGCGACGAACTCGAACATGACGCCGGTCGAGTACACGAGCGTGTGAGACGAAGCCCATCGCAACCAGAACCTACGCGCTACGTGCTCGCGGCGGTCGTCGGGTCAGGAGACGAGCTGGAACGGCGCTTGCCGCCAGTGCTTCCATGCCGCGTACCACGCAGGCAGGTGCTTCGGCGTCTTCGGCCGCGCGCCCTTGTGATGCGACTGCCAGGCGAGAAGCTTCCACGTCCAGGACGGGACGTTCTTCGGAGCGTTCTTCGGATAGGGCGTCGGCCGGGCGGTGACCGACGTGCTCGCGGCGCTCTGGTTTCCGGCGGCGTCGAACGCCAGCACGGTGTAGACACTGTTGCCGTGCCGTTCGAAGGCGCGGAGTGCCGCCCTCGTCGTAGTGCCCGCGACGCTGAGAACCGGCCTCCCGTTCAGGTCCACCTGGTAGCGGCTGACGCCCACGTTGTCCGTGGACGGCTGCCACGACAGGGTCAGCGTGCCGTGTGAGATCGCTCCGGCCGGGCCGGACGGGGCACTCGGCGGCTGCCTATCAACCAGTGTCACGCTGTTCGACGGGCTCGACGCGCGACCCGTGCCGAGGCTGCTCGTCGCCGTGACCGTGAACGTGTAGGTCGTGCCGTCCGTGAGCCCGGTGACCGTGATCGGACACGACGGCCCAGAAGCATGTGTTCCGCCTGGAGAGGCTGTCGCCGTGTAGGACGTGATCGTCGCGCCTCCGTCCGACACCGGCGGGCTGCAGCTGACGGTCGCCTGCCGATCGCCGGCGGTCGCGGAGACAGACAGCGGCGGCGGCGGTCCCCCGATCGGTGTGACGACGTTCGACGGACCCGAGAGCGGCCCGGCGCCGGAGCCGTTGAAGGCGGCCACCCGGAAGTAGTAGCTCACCCCGTTGTTCAGGCCGGTGATCGTGCACTTCAGGGGGCCCGATGTCCAGTTGCAGGTTGGTGCGTTGTCGGCGGAGCTGTAGACGATGTACTTCGTGATCGTGGAACCGCCGTTCGACGCAGGCGCGTTCCAGGTCACCGTCACCTGCCCATCGCCGGCCGTGGCGAACGCATATGTCGGCGCCCCGGGCACAGCGGCGCCCGCGACTCCGGCGCCGAACGATGCAAACGCCGCGACGACGGCGGCGAGCGTGGCTATGCGCAACGGCACGGTCACACGCTATCTCTGCCCGCTACCGAGTTCAACCGGCTCGAGACGATCGACCCGGACGACGAGGCTGGCCGCACCCGTGCTGCGATGCGATGCGATGGGCAGAACCAGACGTTGCGCAAACCGCGCCGTGCTGGAAGGGGAGCCACTCCGGTTCGACTGATCGCCCTGTCTCAGGCGTGTTTCCTCCGGCCGTCGGAGTACCCTGAAGGACATGAGTGACGAGCAACAGGAAACTCCGGCACCGGAGCCCGCACCCTCCAGGAGCGAGCGGGTTAGCGAGATGGCCGAGGCGAGCAAGTTCGCGGAAGGCTGGCGTGGAATCAACATCGTTCAGTCGGCCCCTGTAACGGGGCTCGTCCCAGAACCCGGTGGCCTCCCGCCAGCAGAGCCGCCGCCGACCCCCACAAACTCAGTAGAGGCGGCGCCTCCCGCACCGCCACCTGAACAGGGCGAGTGATCCCGAGCACGGTCTTCGGCCTGCTCGTCTTGACGGCGAGTCTCGGGCCGGGATACGTGTTTGTTCGGATTGCCGAACTCCGCGATCCGCGACCAGCCCGGTCATCCCTGCTCGAAGTTGCCGAACTTGTCACGGTAGGCGGTTCATGTTCAGCAGTGACGCTGATGCTTGGCCTGATCCTGGCGCGATGGACTGGCTGGGTAGACCTTCGTGGTCTCGGCGTTGGCGGAACCCCATACGCGCTCGCTCATCCAGCGCCTGTCTTCAGCTTCCTGCTCGTCGTCTTCGCGGGCAGTCTTCTCCTCGCTTGGCGACTCGCGCTGCGCTTGCATAGAGGATCTCCGGCCACGCTTCGTCAGCATTCGGTTTGGCACCAACTTCTGCAGCCGCAGACCGAAGGCAAGCCGTTCGCAACAGTGGAACTTCGCGACGGCAGGTCGGTCGCTGGACCCGTTGCCTACTACACGGTTCAAGAAGCGGCACCCGATAACCGTGAGCTGGTGCTAATTGCGCCAATCAAGGCCAGGAGAAACGCCAGGTCAAGTTACGAGGAGGTTTCCGACTCGCGCGTGGTGCTGAGGGCCTCTGACATCGTCGCCTTGGCAATCCAGTACTTCTAACCAAGGGCCTGGTCGTGCCGATCGGACAGCTGCCAGATCAAGACTCAGACAGGCAGTCATCGAGGTAGAAACCACAGGTAACCGCCGGGCTGTGTCCGAGGCGTGAAGTCCCTGCTTCCCGGTCGGAGAAAGCGCGGACCGGTGGTCGCACCATCTCTCGGCTGCGCGCGCAGCCACGGTCCTGGCGGCATCAATCCACCGCCCGGACGTAACGGCCACGCGGGTCCGCTCAATAGAACGGTTGTCGTTGCTGCGTCAAGGCGAGGGGCTGCCACGGAAGCGAGATTGTCCGAAAACAGGGGAGACCCAGACGTTGCGCACGATCCGAGGCGAGGAGCTCTCGGTCGCGCTAGCGGGGCCTAGGAAGCCATGTCGGCAAGCACCTGTTCGGCCCGTTGCCGCTGCTCGTCGCAATAGACGTTCAAAGTGATGCCGCCTGTTGGGCTGGCCATCACCTCGGTGACTTTCCCGTGAACCGGGCACGCCATGTCGAGCAGGCGTCTCTGAAGTTCGGGAACTTTCTGGGCCATGCCTCTCGGCGGGACTGATCGGAAGTTGCCCATTATCGTGTGTTCAGGTTACGGCCTGAGGAAGCCAGGGTCTGTCTCAAAGCCGAGCGTTTGTGTGGTCAAGTGACCGGTCGCATGCTGCGGGCGAACGCGAGGACATCGCCGCGTGACAGCCCGTGCGTGAAGACGGTGACGTCTAGTTTTCCGTGGCGCCATTCCATGTAATACATCGGCTTCTGTCCTGCGCAGTCGTGCCGGCGGCACGTAGTAAAGAGTCCTGCGCGAGCCGATCCGACAATGGGCGTGGCAAATGGCTGATCCTCTCCGAGTTGGCCACACGTCCCGTCGGGGTGCGCTTCGGAAATCTCGATCGTCGCACCGAGGCTCGATCGGTAGTGCGCGGTGACGCACGTCGGCTTCGTTCCCTTGTACGCCTTCCCCTGATTGACTTGCACGCCGTTCAAATGAAGCGTCGGCTGAGCCGGGGGCGCCAAGAGCTGTAACCCGATGCGTCCTGCTGCCTTCTTCCATGCAGGGTCAGGGGTGGGGCGGCTGATCCCGTACTGGAAGTCGTGGCTCACGGTGCGCCCTTTCCAATCAGTCTCTGTCACTCGGATGTCGTAGCTGCCGATTGGCGCTGCTGAGCCGTCACTCAACGTACCGTCCCACGTAAATCGATATGCGCCCACGGAAGCCGTGTCGCTCGTCACGAGTTCTCGGACCAAGTGACCTCCTCGGAGCGCGTCGACCTTGATTGTTCCGCTCTCGGTAAGGCCGACGCTGAACGTATCCGTGTAGCCCACGCCGCCCGAAGTTCGCTTTTCGCTCGGGAACGTGAGACTCGGAGGCATGTCGTCACCGGAAACCGACCATGAAGCGCCGCCAGGAGTGTCAATTGAGATCACGTTGACCCCCGCGTGAAGGGCTATTTGCCGCGAGACTGGTCCCGCGACCGTGAAGCTTTGTCCATCGACATGAGCGGTATACGTGCCCGACTGTACGCCGAAGTCGATGCGGTAGGAGTTGTCACTCGGGGCAATGAAAGCGACATCTCCGCCATCGCATTCGCCAGGGGGCGTCGTTCCAACGGAAACACCAGAGAAGGAGAAAGGCGGCTTTCCTGGGAGGTACAGCGAAGCGGTGAAGGAGCCGCCAAGGCTCCAGTCCTCGCTGTAATGAACGACATTCACGGGAACGGAATCGCCTGCTTGGAACGGTCCTTTGTCGTAAGCCCAGAGGATCGAGCCCTGCGGCGGGCAGTCGGCGTACTGATTCGGTTGTGAGTCAGTGACCTGCATGAGGACGCCATTGGGTGCAGCTAGAGGGATCGAGACATGTGACGGTGCACCGTTCGTGACCGTCACTTGAAGAAACGAAGGCTGATTGTCGCCAAGAGCCGGAGTAAGAAACAACCCGAGGGCTCCGACGCTCACGGATGCCAGTAGAAGTGCTCGTACCAAACGCCCACGGAGACCGAGCCGAGACGGTTGCTCGACTCCGGCGGAGGATCTACTCACCCGCGACATAGAAGCTCGAGGTCGCGCTCGCTTCCTACTGGCGCTACCGAAGCGTTGCTTGATCGCATCACCTCGAAGCCTGCATAAGCTGGAACACCTTTGCAAGGAATCCGGCTGCTGAAGAGGATTCTGACGGTCGCACTCGTCTCGTGACCCGAAGCGCAGGTCGGGTCGCAGTCGTTGGTTGAAGTTGTCGCGATCGCCTCTGCCGTGTCGCCTCCGTAGGTGATCCAGCGCCTGATGGACCAGATGTCCCCCGCGTCCCCGCTGATGTAGATCGCGCTGGGCTTGTACTGGGGCGGCCCGCCAGTTTCAGGCACATAGATCGGTTGTGGTGCCTCGGCTGTTCTTGTAGCTGTTGACGTGACGGTCACCGTACGCGTCTTGATCACGGTCCGAACGGTAGTGCTGCCGCAGCCGACCAGGGTGACGACGGCCGCGACACACAGGACCGGCACCGAGCGTCTCATCACGTCAACGACTCTAGGGCATCCGCTCGATTCCCATGCTCTGTCTGTCCGGCAGAGGCTCCAGAGAGACACTCCCGTGGCTCAACCGTGCGGCGCGGATGTTGCGTTTCAGGCGGAGCCGACGGCTGATACGGGCGCGGCGCTGCTGCAACATCAGGGCGGACTGCGGCGCTCTCGTCGCTCGCCGCGGCTCGTAAAGGTTGTGGGTGGGTCCGGAACTTGGGTGTACGGATCCGGGTCTGAAATCGGCATATGTATCGTGGATGGAGGTTCTCGCTCTCGCCTCGGCCGCGGCAGGTCCACACGGTGCAGAACTGATCGAGCGGGCGCGCGGGTCCTTCGTCCGTCGTGAGTGGTGCCCGCTCCTCCGCTGGCCCCGGGCGATGATTGGCGAAGCGTGATGAGATGAGGTTGTTCCCACCGCGGTTGCTGCCGCTCTCCTCTGAGCGGCGGCAGGCGGCGGTCCGGTTGCTGAGCGAACTCGTTCTCGACGTGGCCGAGCGTGGCCGTTCCGCGGACGGCGCCGATGTTGCCGGCGAGAGTGGCGGGCGTGTCGTGCCGTTTCCTGCGTGCGCGACGAAGGGGCGGAAGGTCGCGTGATGCTCAGCGGTTGCGACTGGTCGTTCCATGCGGTCGTTCAGGTGGTCGTTTCATGTGGTCGTTCCACGAACGACCAGGTCGAGGCGGCTCGATGCCGCATGACCAGCGGGGTTCTCGGGGTGCGAGTGACGGCGACTTCCCTACCTATTTCCTCGATGCACGCTGTCCGGCCGATTGGCCGTCTGGATCGCCGCCATCGCGGCGCTCCAGCTCACGCCTTCTCCTGGCCGAGGTACTCGCACCGAACTGCTGGTGTGCCTGCTGGCGCTGGCACACCAGCGGGTGCCGCTCGCCTCACTGCCTGTCATGCGATCGCTCGAGTCGGCTCGCGTCCTCTGTCGACCTGCCAAGTACTGCCGGTGCGGCCTCGTGCATGCTCCCTCAGGCGCTGCCCAGCGGCCAGCCGACGAGGTGCGCTCGGCCGGTCCGGTGGTCCTGCCGGCCCGTTCGTCGGCCTACGGTTCTGCGGTTCGCTCGACCGCGCTCAGCGCTCATCGTCCGGAGACGAGGCGCTTCGAATGTGGCTCATGGGGCGGCGGGGCCGGCACGGCCGCCAGCGGCCGTACCCTCGATTTGCGCTTCAGGGGTTTGGATGGCTGAATGGACGACCCGACGGCCTCGGCCAACGCTGAAGGAGGTGGTGCCGTCGTGATCAGGGTCTGCTTGTACACACGGATCTCGACGGATGAGGAGAACCAGCCGACCTCACTGCACTCGCAGCGAGAGCGACTACAGGCGTTCTGCACGGCACAGGAAGACTGGCGTGTCGTCGCGCATCAGGAGGATCGCTCGACCGGGACGAAGCTCGACCGGCCCGGGCTGCAAGCAGCACTCGATCTCGCGAGGAGCGGGCAGGTGGACATGCTGCTCGTCTACCGCGTCGACCGTTTGAGCCGGAAGGTGCGTCAGCTCGCGCAGCTCGCCGAGGAGCTGGACAAGCTCGACGTCGTCTTACGCTCGGCAACGGAGCCGTTCGATACTGGCTCGGCGGCGGGCCGGATGATGTTGCAGATGCTCGGCGTGTTTGCGGAGTTCGAGCACGCGACGATCGTCGACCGCGTCACGGCTGGTATCGAGCGTCGCGCGAAGGAGGGACGCTGGTACGCGGGTCGACCGCCGTTCGGCTACGCGTTCTCGGACCAGGAGCGGCGACTGATCGCGGACCCGGTGAAGGCGCCGGTCGTGCAGCGGATCTTCCGGCTCTACACCCGTGACCGGGTCGGTGCCGTCGAGATCGCCAAACACCTCCGCGCCAAGAACGCGCCGGCGCCGGCGGCCGGCTGGGGGCATCCCGGCATCCACTTCGTGCTCACCAACCCGACCTACACGGGCAAGGTCCGCTGGCGCGACCAGCTCTTCGACGGCATCCACGAACCGCTGATCGATCAGGAGACGTTCGAGCTGGCGCAGGCCATCCTTGCCGAGCGTGGCGAAGACATCTCGCGGCGGCGCGGCAACCCGAGCGAGTTCCTGCTCTCCGGCGTACTCCGCTGTGGGCGCTGTGGCAAGGCCTACGTCGGCATGTCTGCGCGCGGCAACGGCGGCCACTACACCTATTACGCCTGCAGCGGCCGCCAAAAGTACGGACCCAAAGCCTGCGACAACGAACGGCTCCCACGCGAGAAGCTCGAACAGGCCGTCATCGCGCAGCTCACGCGGCTCTACCGCGACACGGATCTCGTCGGAGACGTCCTCGCCGACGCCGAACGGGAAGCGCGCGAACGGCAGCCGGAGGTCGAGCAGCAGCTCGCCGCCGTCTCGGCCGAGATCACCCGCAACGAGCAAGCCCTGGAGCGCTACTACCAGGCATTCGAGGAAGGCAAGCTCTCACCCGAACGCTGCGAAGCACGCCTCACCCGGCTCCAGACGCGGCTGGACGACCTCCACGCCCAACACGCCGAACTCTCCCTCTCGACCCCACACGACGGCACGTGTGGCCCCACGGTCGCCGACCTCGCCGCCGTGGCCGACCACCTCGACCAGCTCCTCACCGCGGGCGAACCGCGAAAGGCCAAGGCGTTGATCCGCGAGCTCGTCGCTGAGCTCCGCGTCAACGGTAAAGCCGAGATCCAGCCCAGCTACTACCTCGCCACACCCGAGGTTTGCGCAACGTCTGAAAAAGTGGGGAAGCACCAAGAATTCGCTTTGTGGTTCGCAGGGCGGGATTGCGGCTGATCCCGATTCGCCCTACTACGACTGTTCAGCGGTGGAATCGGACCCGGTCTCAGGCTCGTCTGGTTCCCAGTGCCCAGCCTCCAGGGCGGCATCCGCCTTTTCTTGCGCATCGAGGAACGCTTCGCTGACCCGGTCGCGCATCTTGGCGAGCGCCTCCATCGTTATCACGCTTGTGAAGTCGGGTCGGTACCCGAGGACGGTGACGGTGACCTGCACGAGAGACAGGCACGCCCCTACGGCGGGGTCGGCGAAGCCGGTCGGACTCGGCCCGACGAGAATTCCGGCCGGGACATGGAGACCGAGGTCGAAGAACGAGCCGTGGGCGTTCGCGTGGGCGGGGTCGCTCGCCATCCTGTAGTACGGGCGGAGGTGGTCCATCCCGGTGGCCCCCTCGATCGCCCTGAAGTTGGGCTGGACGCCGTCCGCCAACGCCGGGACTGCCCAGCCCCATTCCTTGCCGAAGCCAGCCCCGAATTCGTCGACCGCGCGGTCACGCGCTTGCTCGATCGCCTCGAAGTCGCCGGGGTCTAGGGGCTCGTACCCCAGTGCCTCGTGGTGCTCGTTGTAGAGAAGGGCGGACTTGTAGCGCTGTACAGCACCGTGAGCGAGATAGCGGCGCGCCATCTCCTGCCCGTGCTCGCTGATGAAGTAGGCGACTACCGCGAGCTCGTGGATCGTCCGCCAACGGGCGTGCGCGCCCGAGGGGAAGCCCGCCCGCAGAAGCGTCGACACCTCGCTTCCAACGAGGCAGGCACGGGCGTGCAAGCGCATGAAGGCGTCGAAGACGAAATCGTGCGGAAGCTCGGGGCCGGGGAGGTAGCGCTTGAAGAAGTCGTGCCCCGCCTCCTTGCAGCAGACATGCAGCGTCTCGTAGAGGTCGAACGCGTCGCCCCAGAACGTGAGGAGGTCTGCCTCGAACGCCACGCGATACGCCCGGCGCTCGACGAGCATCTCGGGTGCCCGCTCCAGCAGTGTGTCGAGGAGCGAGTCGCCGGACTCGCGCAGCGCTGCGCCTATGCCCTCCTCTAGCCGGTCGTGGAAGTCGTCGCGTTCGAGAAGGGCGGCCCCCCGTGGGTCATGGAGCAGGTAGTCGATCAGCTCGCGCAGGACGACCTCGTCCTCCGGGCTCAGCTTGGGCTCTTCCATGCCGTCGATGGTACGACGGGCCTACCGCGCGGGCGGACCGGCCCGCAACCAGTCGCGCCGGGGAGCGGAACGCTGGGATAGTTACGCCAGATGGAAGGCAGACGGCAAACGCTCGCGTCGATCCTCTTGGGGGCTTGTGCGGCGGCCTGGATCGCAGGCCCCACTGTCGTTGCTACGGGCCGCAACGAGCATTGGTCGAGCCCCATCGTTCTCGGCTTCCTCGCTGCCGGTGGAGCCAGCCTGATCTTCGGCGCGATCGCCCTCAGCCCGATCCGGCTACCCCGGCGGTCGATCATCGGTGTGTCGGTTCCTGACGTTCCCTGCCCCGGTTACAACGTGGAGCAGGAGGGGCGTTCGCTCGGCTCGGGCTGCTA
This sequence comes from uncultured Actinomycetes bacterium, assembly GCA_963753295.1. GTDB lineage: Bacteria > Actinomycetota > Thermoleophilia > Gaiellales > Gaiellaceae > Palsa-739. The sequence continues at coordinate 62,328 of CAVWBZ010000009.1, forward strand.
CTGCCACCTTGAAGCCTCCTCTGGCTTCTGCGTGTGCGCCGACGACGATGTAGGCGCCGGTGGGCGTCTCCCGCCCGAACCCGACGGCGAAAGACATCCCCTCCTAGACCGCCAGGCCGAACAGCGGCAGGCACTGTTCCAAGCCGATGATCTCGACAGGCGGCCGCCTCACCTGCTCCCAGCGCTCACGCGGAAGGATGAACCGGTATTCGCGCACGGGCTCGCCGTGGCGAAGCGGCCACCGCTCACCTGCATCCGTGTAGCCGAGCTTCGTCGACACGCGCGCGGAGGCGACGTTCCCTTCGAGCGCGCCCGACCCAGCGGCGACGGCGTCGAGACCAGAGAAGGCGAGGGCGAGGATTGCGGCGCGCATCTCGGTGCCGTAGCCGTTGCCGTGAACGCGCTGCACAAGCCAGGAACCGCTGAAGATCGTGCGCTCGCGGGCGAAGTTCTTCGCGTGGATGACCTGGCTGCCAAGCGGCGCTGCGCCCTGCCAGACCCCGAGCTCCAGGCGCCAGTTGTCCGGCGACCACGCCGCCCGCGTCTCCTCGTGGTAGCGGACGAAATCGTCCACGAACGACGGCGAGTCGAGGTTGTCTGTCCAAGTGATGAGGAACGGCATCTCGTCCGGTGCGTGGACGCCTTGCTGGGCCGCCTGCGCGAGCTCGACTAGCTCCTCCGCCGTCGGCAGACGCAGCTCCAACCGCGGGGTGACCAGCCGGAGATCGAAGAGCGGGGAGATGTCGATGGCGGCCATCACGACGGGAACGTAGCGAGCGCACGCTTTCTGCGGCTTGCGTCTGCCACCAACTTCGCCCCGGCCTATAGGAAGTGCGCTCCGAGCGGCCGACTTCAGCCGACGCAGAAGCCAGAGGGGGCCTTGAAGTGCGATCGCTCGATCCCGGCGTCGTCTTGCAGGGGTGTCGGGCACGCCTCATCAAGGTCGAGAGGGTCGCAGACGGAGCGTGGGTTCCGGACACCCGCTTCACTGCGCAGGTTCGGCTGAAGTGGGCCCACGCCGACCCGAAAGAGCCGCATGCGGCCGCCCGGGACATCGAGGCAGACTTCCCCCAGTTGCTCGACGTCGTTTAC
>CAVWBZ010000010.1:0-64669 GCA_963753295.1 uncultured Actinomycetes bacterium
TCAAAGGGGGTTGCGTAGACCGCGACGCGCGGTTCATGCTGGATGCCCCGGAGCACCGCATGTCTCCCCCCGACCGCGTTCCGACACCCGACCTGCTCCATCAGGCCCTCCTCGGCGAGGCCGCCGACAGCGCGCTCGTCGGCATCAGCGTCTACGACGACGACGGACGCATCGTCGCGCTGAACAAGCGTGCGGCCGAACTCCTCGGCTACTCGCGCGAGGAGATCCTCGTGCACGACGTCGCCGACTTCACGGAGGGCGGCATCGACCGCAGCGTGCTCCAGCGTCCGACGCTTCGCGAGGGCGTCCGGCTCGTCCACCGCAAGGACGGGTCGACCGTCCCCGCGGCGTTCGTCGTCGGCACCGCGAAACTCGCGGGCCTCCCGTACTTCTTCGCCGTCTGGTGGAAGCTCGCCGCGGACGACCCCCGGGTCGACGGCGCTTCCTAGTCGAGCGGCACGAGGATCCGGCCGGGCTCGTCGCCTTGACCGCGCCAGGGCAACTGTCCGAGCTCGCTCAGGCGCCGGGGCCCGAGCGGCTCACGCCGCGGTGGCGCCCACGGGCGGCTGAGCGAGCTCGACGCAGCGCTTGCAGAGACGGTCGGCACCCCAGTCCGGGGTCGACACGAGGAACGCCGTCCCGACGGCGCCGCAGCGCGCACCGCTCGAGGGGAGCCCGCTCGACATCTCCGCGAGGTGGATGACGCCGTCGTTTCCCATCACCGCCCACTCGCCTGGACCGAACACACCGCGGGTCGAACGAACAGCCACCGACACACCTCTTTCTCCGCCGCAGGGAAAAACGCCGCGTCCAGCATGCCTGATCGGGCCGGCCCGGTGCAGGGCGCGGGTTATCCACATCGTTTCCACCGGCCCCTGGCGCTTTTCCACAGCGTTGGCAACAATTCACACACGGCATGTTCCAGATCGGCGACAGCCTCCGGGAGGCCAGGACCCGCAGGGGCCTGAGCCCGGCCGACGTCCACAAGGCGATTCGCATCCGCGAGCGCTACCTCACCGCGCTCGAGGAAGAGCGCTGGGCCATGCTCCCCGGCGAGGCCTACACGAAGGGCTTCCTCCGCACGTACGCCGAGTTCCTCGGCCTGAACGGCAACCTCTACATCGACGAGTACAACGCCCGGATCGCCGGCCACGACGACGAGCCGCAGTCGCTCGTACCCCACGCGACCGTCGACAACCGGCGCGGCGTCCCGCGCAGCGTGCTCCTCACGCTCGCCTCCATCCTCGTCTTCGGCGCCGGCGTCGCGGCGCTCGCCGCCTGGCAGCTCGGCGGGTCGTCGACGCCGCCGAGGCAGGCGGCACAGCCGCCGCCGACGGGAGGCGGCAGCGTCGCCGCGCCGGCCACGCCGACTCCCGCGACGACCGCGACGCAGACGGCTCCGCAGAAGCCCGCATTCGCGTCCATCACCGCAGCCCGCGGGCGCAGCTGGATCCTCGTACGGCAGGGTGGGCCCGCAGGCGCCGTCCTCTTCCAGGGCATCCTCGAGCAGGGGCAGGCGAAGCGGTTCGCGGTGAGCTCGCGGCTGTGGGTGCGGATGGGCCGCCCCGAAGCCCTCGACATCACGGTCGCCGGGCAGGCGGTCACCGGGCTCCCGGCCTCGCCGGCCGATGTCGTCCTGACGCGGAACGGCCCGGCGGCGTAGTCAGCCGGCAGCGGCTTCGAGCTGCACTGCCGGAACGTCGCCCCACAGGTCTTCCAGCTTGTAGAAGGCGCGCGCCTCCGGCGTGAACACGTGCAGGACGACGTCGAGGAAGTCGCCGAGGATCCACGTCCCCTCCTGCACGCCGTCGGCGCTGCGCGCGATCAGGTCGTGCTCGCGCTTCATGCGCCCGTGCACCTCGTCCCAGATCGCCGCCGTCTGCCGTGCGTTGCGTCCGGTGCAGATGACGAAGAAGTCGGTGAACGTGCACACCGGCCGCATGTCGAGGATGACCACGTCTTCCGCCAGCTTCTCCTGTGCGAGAGCGGCGATGCGACGTGCGTGATCGAGCGGCGTCAACTGGCTCCAGTCTATCCAGGGCTTGCGGACATCAGTCGCCCGCGTAGAGCCCGCGCTCCCGGATGACCCGCTCCACCGCCGGCGGGACGATGCCCGCGAGCGGCTCGCCCGCCGCCAGCGCCGCGCGGATGTCCCGCGAGGCGGCGGGATTCGGCTCGGCGTCGAAGAAGAGGACGCGGTCACGGCGCTCGAGGTTGCGGAGGACCTCGTCGAGGAGCCCGCGGTCGAACCCCGGCCTCGTCGCCACCGCGAGCTGCGCGAGCTCGAGCACCGCCTCCGGCTCCTTCCACCCCAGGAAGCCGACGAACTGGTCGGCGCCGACGAGGAAGACCGGGTCGTCGAAGTGCTCGCCGCGCAGCAGGTCGATCGTGCGCGGGTACGGGTCGAGGCGGACATCGTCGCCCGGGAACGCCGCACGCGCGAGGTCGAGCCGGACGTCGGCGGGAAGCTCGACGTCCTTGTGGCCCGGGTGTTCGGACACGAGCACGACGAGCGGGAGCCCGAACCGCTCCTTCGCGGCCGCCGCGATCGCGACGTGGCCCGCGTGCGGCGGATCGAACGCACCGCCGAAGAGCACTACTGCCACTCGAGCGTCTCCTCGCCCATCTCGATCTCGTCGCCTTCGCGCACGCCCGCAACCTTCAGGATCGCCTCCAGCTCGGCCCCGACCGGGGGCTTGCCGGTGATGCGGAATCCGCGGTCCGTGCGGAAAACGCGGTAGGTGCGTCGCGCCGGCTGCGGGCGGTAGACGAGGAAGTCGACGAGCTCCGACTGCTCGGGCAGCGGTACGACTTCCTCCTGCGGCACGAGCTCGAAGAGCGCGCGCTTCAAGTCGTCGATCCCCGCGCCGGTGGCGGCGGAGACGCGCACGATGCGCACGATGCGTTCGTCCGCGACATCGAACGCCGGCGGTTCCGGTCTGAGGTCGATCTTGTTCAGCACGACGATCTGCGGGCGCTGATCGAGGCCGGCGCCGTAGGCGGCGAGCTCGGCGTCGATCGTCCGCCAGCGCTCGTCGGCGTCGTCCTCGCCCGAGTCGATCACATGGAGCAGCACCCGGGCGCGCTCGAGGTGCGCGAGGAACTCGTGGCCGAGGCCGATACCCTCGCTCGCGCCTTCGATCAGCCCGGGAACGTCGGCGACGACGAGCTGACGCCCGTCGGGCATCTCGACGGTGCCGAGCACGGGCTCGAGCGTCGTGAACGGATAGTCGGCGACCTTCGGCCGGGCGTTCGAGATCCGCGCGAGCAGCGACGACTTGCCGGCGTTCGGAAGCCCGACGAGCGCCGCGTCGGCGAGGAGCTTCAGGCGCAGCTCGATCTCGCCCTCCTCGCCGGGGAGGCCGACCTCGGCGAACCGGGGCGTCTGCCGCACCGGACCGGCGAAGTGCTTGTTGCCGCGTCCACCGCCGCCGCCTCTCGCGACGACGACGCGCGCACCCGGACGGGCGAGGTCGGCCACGAGCCGATCGTCCGCGTCGAAGACCTGCGTGCCCACCGGGACGGCGAGCACGACGTCCTCGCCGCGCGCCCCGTGCGAGAGGCGGCCGCCGCCGGCACCGCCGCGGCCCGCGCGCACCTTCTGGTTCGGCCGGATGCCGGAGAGGTCGCGCCGGCGCGGCTCCGCAACGAGCACGACGTCGCCGCCGCCGCCGCCGTCCCCGCCGTCCGGCCCGCCCTTCGGCACGTACTTCTCGCGCCGGAAGTGAATGGAGCCGTCCCCGCCGCGGCCGCCCTGAACCCAGATACGCGCCCTGTCGTTGAACATCACGTCAAACGGTACGGCACAAGGCCGGAGCGAACGCCGAAGGCGTTCGTGGAGGCCGGAGGGAGCGTGCGGTCCCGCCGCAGGCGCGACCGCACGCGCAGAACGAGACCTTCACCCAGACTCATAAGAGCTCGCCGGCTCCGCCGGCGAGCGCTCCCGCGAAGCGGGTACCCCTACCCAGTGAAAGTGCGCAGCACTTTCACTGGACGCTGATGTAGCGTCGCTCGCCGCTCGTGCGGAAGAAGACCTTGCCGGGTCGCGTCGCGAAGATGGTGTCGTCCTTGCCGATGCTCGCGCCGGGGCCGGGGCGGAAGCGCGTGCCGCGCTGGCGGACGAGGATCATCCCGGACGAGACTTCCTGGCCGGCGAACATCTTGACGCCGAGCATCTGGGGGTTCGAGTCACGGCCGTTCCGCGACGACCCCAGGCCCTTCTTGTGTGCCATCTAGTGCTCCTCCTTCGCCGCGAGCGCGGACTCGAGCGCGGCGATCGCGCCCTTGCGGTTCGCGTTCGCCTTCTCGTACTCGAGGGCTGCCTCGACGTTCGGGCGCCGCCAGTCCGAGACGTGCTCCTTGATGTCCGCGATCGACATCTCGTCGTACCCCTTCGGCGGATGGGCCGTCCGCGCCGGCGTCTCTGCGGCCGCGGGCTTCTCCGCCGCCTTCGGCGCAACCGCTTCCTTCTTCGCGGGCTCGGCCTTCTTCGCCGCGGTGGCCTTCTTCGCGCCGATCGCCTCGATCTCGATGCGCGTGAGCCGGCTGCGGTAGCCGTTGTGCCGCCGGTAGCCGGTGCGCTTCTTGTATTTGCCGATCCGGATCTTCTCGCCGAGCAGGTGGTCGACGACGCGGGCCGTGACGGTGGTCGTCGGCGAGAGATCGGTGTTGCCGTCGCCGCCGACGAGGAGCACGCGCGGGTTGAACGTCTTCCCCTCGTCCTCCTTCAGCCGGTCGACGAGGAGCCGCTCGCCCTCACGGACGCGGTACTGCTTGCCGCCGAGTGTGATGATCGCGTAGCTCATGGCGCTGAAACGCGGGCCCTGGGGCCCGCGAGGCCTGCAGTGTAGCCGAAATCAGCGTTCGAACTGGTCGCCCCACTCGGACATGGGGACGTAGCCCCACTCCTCGTCCGGGGCCGCTTCGGGCTCGTCTGCCGGCGCTTCCTCGGGCTCGGCAACGGCCTCCGGGTCGGCGTCCTCCAGCTCGGGCTCGAGCTCGGCGAGGCCGGTCTCCGCCACCGGCTCGTCGCCGTTCGCCGAAGCGGCTGCCGCCGCCGGCTTCTTGCGCCGCCGGCCGCCGCGCGAGCCGCGCCGGGTCTTCTTCTTCGGCGTCGCGGGAGCGGCGCCGTTCTCGGAGGCCTCCTCGGCGGCGGGCTCCTCCGCCGCGAGGCCGGTCGCCGGCTCGGCGTCGGGCACCGGGGAAACCGGCTTCTCCTTCTCCTTTTCCTTCTCCTTCGGTGCGCCGAGGTCGTCGGGCGGCAGGTGGATGGTGGTCGTGCCCGCAGTCGCTGCGGCCGCCGCTCCGGCCGGCTTCTTCCGGCCGCGGCCGCCGCGCGAGCCGCGCCGCGTCTTCTTCTTCGGGGTCGCGGGCGCGGTGCCGTCGGCCTCCGCCCCGGCCTCGACGACGTCGAGCTCCTCCGAAGCCTCGAGCTCCCCCGGCTCCTCGGCGTCGTCGGCGATCTCTCCCGCGTCCTCGATCTCCTCCGTCTCGGCGTCGGCGTCGACGCCCGGGACGGCGGCCTCGGCGCCCTTGCGCGCCGGCGGCTTGCGCGTCGGCTTCTCCGCCTCCGCCTCCGCCGTGAGCGGCTCCACCGTCTTCGCGCGCCGGGTCAGCGTCGCGTACGCGGTGCCGTCGAGCACGCGCTCGACGCGCACCTTCACGCGCTTGCCGACGAGGCCGGCGGCCTCGCCGACGCAGATGTCGATGCCGTCGAGCTTGCCGACGCCCGCCGACGCGTCGTGACGGTCGACCTCGACGAGCTCGATCTGCAGCTCGGCGCCCTCCTCCACCGGTGCGGCCGGGGCGAGGTCGGCGAGCTTGCCCTCGGCGAGGACGACGAAGTGGTCGAGATGCGTGTCGGGCTTGCCTTCGAGGAAGAAGCGCCGCTTCGTCAGCGCCTCCAGCTCGACGAGCCGGCGTGCGCCGGGCCCGATGAGCGCGCTCGCGATCGGCGCGGCGAGCTCGACGCGATACGCCTGCGAGCGCGAGCCTGCGACGAGCGCGCGCAGACGGCGCTCGACGTCGATCGCCGCCGACGCCTCGGAGTAGACGATGCCGTCGCCCCCGCACGTCGGGCACTTCCGCGTCATCACCTCGCGCGGGCCGTCGGTCACGTTCTGCCGCGTCATCTCGACGAGGCCCAGCGGCGAGATCTCGACGACGTACGTCTTCGTCCGGTCGCGCTCGAGCTCCTCGCGCAAGGCGTCCTCGACCGTCTTCCGGTTCTTCGGATTCGCCATGTCGATGAAGTCGATGACGATGATCCCGCCGATGTCGCGCAGGCGAAGCTGGCGAACGACCTCCTTCACCGCTTCGAGGTTGTTCTTCGTGATCGTGTCCTCGAGCCGGCCGCCCGCGCTCTTGCCGCGCGAGCCGACGAAGCGGCCGGTGTTCACATCGATGACGGTGAACGCCTCGGCGTAGTCGAAGATGAGGTAGCCGCCCGAGGGAAGGTCGACGCGGCGCCCGATCGTCGACTTGATCTCCGCGTCGACGCCGTAGGCCTCCATGAGCGGCGGCTTGTCCCGGTAGCGGATGACGCGCTCGACCATGTGCGGCGACGTCTTCTTGAGATAGCCGGTGATGCGCTTGTACGCCTGGTCGTTGTCGACGAGCGCGCGCTCGAAGTCGCCGGTGAAGAGGTCGCGGGTGACGCGCAGCGGCAGCTCCGCTTCCTGGTAGATGAGCTCCGGTGCGGCGGCGGTCTTCGCCTTCGCCTGGATCGACTTCCACAGGCGCTGGAGGAACACGAGGTCGCGCTCGATGTCGTCCTCGGATGCGCCTTCGGCCGCCGTGCGGACGATGACGCCGCCCTCCTTCACCTCGAGCTTGCGGAGGATCTCCTTCAGACGGCCGCGCTCGTCGTCGTCGAGCCGGCGCGAGACGCCGAGCCCTTCGCCCTGTGGGACGAAGACCACGAAGCGGCCCGGAAGCGAGATCTGCGTCGTCAGGCGCGCGCCCTTCGTCTTCATCGGGTCCTTCACCGCCTGGACGAGGATCGTCTGCCCGCGGCTGATGAGATCCTGGATGCGGCGGCCGTGGCCGCGCTCGAGCTCGGGGCCGACGATCTCGTCGACGTAGAGGAAGCCGTTCTTCTCGAGGCCGATCTCGACGAACGCCGCCTCCATGCCGGGCAGCACGTTGTCGACGGTGCCGAGATAGATGTTCCCGGCGATCGAGCGGCGCTCGGGGCGTTCGAGGTAGACCTCGGCGACCCGGTCGTCCTCGAGGACGGCGACACGCTGCTCGCCGACATCGACCGAGACGAGGAGCTCGCGCTTCGCGGCCGGGAGCGGAGCGCGCCGCGGCGCCTGCCGTCGCCGGCTGCCCCCCTCGGAGCGGCGGCGCTCCTGGCGCTGCGAGAGCTGCTTCGCCGGCTTGCGCTCGGCCTGCGGCTTCTTCTCTCCACGCGGCTTCGGCGCTGCGCTGCGCGCCTTGGTCTCGGCGGAAGCCTCGGAGACGGGCTTTTTGCGCCCGCGTCCACCGCGGCTGCCGCGGCGGCGCTTGGGCTTCGTCGGATCGCTCGAGTCGGCCGCGTCGCTCGCGGCCGGCTCGCTTACAACAGGCTCTGGAAGGCCTTGGGGTGCAGCCGGCTCAGCGGCTGGGGCGTCGGATTCGTTCTTCCGTCGTCGGAACCAGGGCAAGAAAAATCTCCTCTGTTAATGCGCGCGACGGCGCCGGCCCGCGATTCGGGGCGGCGCGCGCGCTGCAGGTCGATGTGCAAAAGCATGGGACCAGCGTAGCAGGGGCGCCGTCCGACCCCGGTCCTACGATCCGGCAATCCCGACCCTGGAGGTGTGACCGTGACGGGGAAGCGCGAGGCCGAGGAGTTGCTGCTGATCGAGGAGGCGGACGCCTGGTTCGAGTACGGCGAAGCCATCCGCGGCCAGACCGAGGCCCGCTACCTCGAGATCGAGCCCTGGGCCTGGGCGCGCCTCCAGCAGCGGCTTCGCGCGATCAAGGCAAGACGCGCTCGACTCAGCCGGCCTGCGGCCGCCTAAGTCGGCTGAAAGTGCTGCGCACTTCCAGCCGGTCGATGTTCCCGCTTCGCGGGAGCGCTCGTCGGCGGAGCCGACGAGCTCTTATGAGTCTCGGCGACTGGTCGTTCTGCGCGGCGATCGCGCCTGCGGCGGGATCACCCGCTCATCCGGCCGGCCCTAACGCTTCGCGTTAGCGCCGGCCCTCCGCGCTTGCGTCAGGTGCGGCGTCCGAAGCCCGCTCTATGAATGCGTTCCGTGGACGGCCTCGAGTCTCATGACCGCTGCTCTGCCGAGCGTGCGCGTGCCGGCGTACGCAACGCCGCCCTTTACGGCCCACCCCGCTACCGGGACGAGATCGAGCAGCTCGCGCGCGACCGTGCGCAGGCCGAGGCCGGCGCCGACGGTGGCGACGACCTCCGGCAGCCGCTCTCGCGGCTCCATCTGGAGGCCGTACGCCTGGTCGAGGAGGAGCAGCATCCGCACCTGGTTGAGCGCGAGCACCGGCAGGTCGGCGCCCGGGATGAAGATCGCGACGCCGACGAGCGCGTTCTTGCGCGCGAACGACGCGACGATCCGGTCGCAGACCGCGCGGCGTAGCACGGGCAGCCGCGCGGCGAGCGGCGCGCCCTCGTCGCCGAGCCGCGCCGCGACGACGGCGACGATCTCGTCGATCGGCAGCGCCTCTCCGCCGTGGACGCGCACGACGTCGGTCTCGAGCACGAACGGCAGCGGGACGTCGCCGGATGCGACTGCGACGATCGGTACGCGGGCGCGGCGCGCGCGCGTGAGGGCCGCCTCGTCGTCGCCGGTCGCGACGTGCACGTACACCGACGCGCCTTCGGGGTCGCCGATACGCACGGCGGACGCGTCCCCTCCTCGCGTCAGCTCGCGCGCGAGCACGACCGCGAGCTCGCTCGCACCGCCGACGGCGAGCGGCTTCGTATCGCGCGCCGACGACTGGAGCTCCTTGATCAGCTTCCGCACGGCGCCGATCGACACCGGCGTCTTCATCACCGTCTCCGACGGGCCGCGCGGCCGCGCGCGTAGATCGCGAGCAGGACGCCCATCGCGGCGAGGTTCGCGATCATCGACGAGCCGCCCACGCTGACGAACGGGAGCGGGATGCCGGTGATGGGTGCGATGCCCATCGTCATGCCCACGTTCACGAAGATCTGGAAGAGGAGGCCGACGACGATCCCGCCGGCGACGATTGCGGAGTAGAAGTCGCGCGCGACCGAGACGATGCGCAGCGCACGCCACAGCACGAGCAGGTAGAGCGCGAGCAGGAGCGACGCTCCGGCGAAGCCGCGCTGCTCGCTGTACGACGCAAACACGAAGTCCGTGCCGTGCTCCGGCAGGAAGTTGAGGTTCGTCTGCGTCGCGTTGTTCACTCCCCGTCCCGAGACCTGCCCGGCGCCGACGGCGACGATCGACTGCTCGAGGTTGTACCGCGTGTCCTGGTCGGAGCATTGCGACGGGTGCACGAAGCACGTGAGGCGCGCCTGCTGGTAGCTCTTGAGGAAGTTCACGCCGACGGCGGGGCCCGCCCAGAGCACGCCGACGATGACGAGCACGGTGACGGTGCCGAGCACCGACAGCTGGCGCCACGGCACGCCGCCGACGAAGAGCATCGCCGCGAGCGCGACGAGGTAGACGAGCGCGGTTCCGAGGTCGGGCTGCGCGAAGACGAGGACGACCGGGATCGCGCCGAGACCGAGAGCGCGCGCAGTCGTGCCCACGTCGCCGCCGGCGCGCGCGCGTTCGGCGAGGAAGCCGCCGATCGCGAGGACGAACGCGAGCTTCCCGAACTCGGACGGCTGGAACGTGAAGAAGCCGACGTTGATCCACCGGGTCGAGCCGCGCGCAGCATGGCCGACGACGAACACGAACGCGATGAGCGCGCTCGTCCCGATGAAGACGACCTTCCAGTAGCGGCGGTAGATGTCCGGGTCGACGAACGTTGCGACGACGAGCAGGACGGCGCCGGCGCCGGCGTAGATCATCTGCCGGTCGAGGTAGTAGCTCGGGTTGCCCGCGACCGCGAAGCGCGTCGCGCCGGAGACGGCCCAGAGCCCGACCGCGACGAGGCCGGCGACGCCGCCGAGCAGGAGCCAGTCGAGCGAGCGGAGGACGCCGACGAACGGCAGCCCGTCGCCCCGGTCGGCGTGGCGGCCCGCGCGCTGCGATCCGGCGTACTCGAGCATCAGTGGAGTTTGCCCATCGTCGCCGTCAGTCGCTGTGGATGGGGCCGAGGATGTGGAACTTCACGTGAAAGTACGAGGCGAAGACCTGCGCCGCCGCCGGCGCGGCGGCGTCGCCGCCGTAGCCGCCGTTCTCGATCACGGCGCACACGACGATCGTCGGCGCCGCCGTCGGGCCGTATCCGCACCACCAGGACTGGTTCTGGAGACCGGTGTAGCCGGGGAGCGTCACGACCTTCTGCGCAGTGCCCGTCTTGCCGGCGATCGAGACGGGGAACTTCCCGAAGACGGCGTACGAGGTGCCGAACGGCAGGTGCGTCCCGTCCCAGAGGCCCTTCTGCACCACCTGGAGCGCGGCCGGGTCGAGGTTGGTGAGGGGCTTCGGCGCCGGCTGCGCCGGGACGGGGACGCGCGACCCGTTCGGGCTCTCGACGTCGTCCAGCAGGTGCGGCGTCACGAGCTTGCCGCCGTTCGCCAGCACCGCGTAGAAGCGCGCCATCTGCAGCGGGGTCACGAGCAGGTCGCCCTGGCCGACGGCGAGCTCGATCGAGTCGCCCGGCTTCCAGAGGCGGTCGACCTGCCAGTGGCCCGGGTCGGTCGCCGCGGTGTAACGGCGGTGCTTCCACGGCGTCGTCGGCAGCAGGCCGCTCGCCTCCGGACCGATGTCGACGTTCGTCGTCTGGCCGAACCCGAACTCCGCCGCCCACTTCTGCAGCGGCTGCCCGCGATCGGAGGGCAGCTGGTAGAAGCTGTTGCCGACCCTGTAGAAGTACGTGTCGCACGAGTACGCCATGGCGGTCGGCAGGTCCATCGCCTGGTCGACGTTCGGGTCCCAGTTGTGGAACGTCCGGTGCGAGCGGTCCTCGGGCGCGCTGTACGTCGGCGTGCACGGCAGATACGAGTACGGCGACAGCAGATGCTCCTGCATCGCCGCGATCGCGGTCACCGGCTTGAACGTCGACCCGGGCGGATAGAGGCCGGAGATGGCGCGGTTGAGCGACGGGATGTTCTTCGCCTCCGCCGTCTTCTCCGTGAGGCCGGCGGCGGCGAGCTCGGCCGGTGTCACGTGGCCCGCATAGACGGACGGGTCGTACGTCGGCGACGACGCCATCGCGAGGATCGAGCCGTCGACCGGGTCGAGCGCGACGATCGCGCCGCCGCGCGCCGCCCATTTCTTGTTCGCCTGCGCGAGCTTGATCCCGTACTGGAGCGCCTTCTCGGCCGCCTGCTGGAGCTTCAGGTCGAGCGTGAGCCGCAGCGCATTCCCCTGCTTCGGCAGCGTCGTCGTCGTGAGCCCGCCGCGGGGGCGGCCGAGCGCGTCGTGATGGAGCCGCGCCGTCCCCGGCACCCCGCGGAGGTAGCTGTCGTACGTCGCCTCGACGCCCGCCTGGCCGATCTCGTCGCCGGGCGCGTAGCCCTGCTTCGCGAGCCGGTCGACCTGCTGCTGCGAGATCTGCCCGACATAGCCGAGCACCTGCGCGGCGAGCGAGTGGTACGGGTAGTGGCGAATGTACGTGCGCCATGTCGTCACGCCCGGGAACTGCGACGCGTGCTCGTACAGGTAGTCGATCATCGGCTCGCTCGCCGCTTCGCGCACCGTCACCGGTGTGACGAGGTCGTTGCTGTTGCGCCGCGTCTTGATCCCGGCCGCGATCTCGTACAGCGGGACGCGCGAGAGGTGCGCGAGCGCGCGCAGCTCGGCGTAGCGCTTGGCGTACACCTTCGGCAGGTCGGCCGGCCACAGCTCGATCGCCGTCGCCGGGGCGTTGGTCACGAGCGGGACGCCGTTGCGGTCGAGGATCTCCCCGCGCGGCGCCTGCACCCTGACCGTCCGGAACGAGTTCGCCTGCGCCTGGTCGACGTACTTCGTGCCCGCGAGCACCTGGAGCGCCCACAGCCGGAGCAGGAGCACCGCGAAGATGACGAGCATCGCGATGCCGAGGATGCTCACACGCCGCAGGAGGCCCGCGCTCGGGCGGTAGGGCTCGACGACGCTCTTGCTCGGCGGCAGGAACCGCTTCGAACGCGGGCGCTCCCCGGTGGTGCTAGCCAAGCAACTGCACCTCCGTGGCGAAGTCGGCGCGCTCGCGCGGGCGGAGGAGCCGGCGGACGAGCCAATACGCCGGGCCGGTGAGGATGAGGTTGAGCACGATCGTCGGCGGGACCCCGCGCATGACCGCGCCGGCGGGTGCGCGCTCGCCGAGCATGAAGTGGACGATGAGCACGCCGAACGCGTAGAGGATCGTGACGACGGCGACCGAGAGGAACGGCGCATGCGCGCGGTCCCGCCCCGTCGTCTCGCCGTAGCGTCCGATGCAGTAGCCGGAGACGGTGAGCACGAGGGACGTCAATCCCATCGTGCCGAGCGTCGCGGTGTCGACGACGAGGCCGGCGAAGAAGCCCGCGGTCGCGCCGGCGACGGACCCGCGCAGGAGCGCGACGCCGACGAGGATGACGAGCACGAGCTGCGGAACGCCGCCGAAGATGTCCACCTGGGTGAAGATCGAGACCTGGACGATCGCCGCGACGAAGAGCAGCGCCGCGGCCTTGAGGCCGTCGGCGAGCGTCACGGCTGCGAGCGGGCGCGCTTCGTCGGAATGAGGGCGGCGACGGAGTCGAGCGAGTCGAACTGTGCGAGCGGCTGCACCTGCACGGTGAGGAAGCTCGCGATGTCGCTCGTACCGACCGCGATCACGCGGCCGATCGGGATCCCGTACGGGTACTCGTCCGGGTAGCGCCGGTCGACCGTCCCGCGCGTGACGATCCAGTCGCCCTTGTTCACGACCTGGTTCTTCGCGACGCGGTCGAGGATGAGCGTCCCGCCCTGCCCGTGCCGGATGAGCCCGCTCACGTGCGTCTTCAGGTCGCGCGCAGAGACGGCGCTGTCGGGATCGGTGAGCAGCGTGACGACGGAGGTGCTCCGGCCTGCATTCGTGACACGACCGACGAGCCCGTCGGCGCTCACGACCGGCGTGTTCAGATGGACGCCCTGGTTCGTGCCGGCGTCGATCTCGAGCTGCTGCGCGAACGGCCCCGACGGGAACGAGACGACGGCGGCGTTCACCGCGCGGAAGTCCTGCGGATACGTCGGGCCGGTCTCGTAGTTGAGGAGACTCTGGAGACTCTTGTTCTGCTGAACGGCCGCCGCGTTGAGCAGCGCCTGCTCGCGGTAGTCGCGCGCCATCTTCTTGTACTTCGCGAGCTCCGACTTCGCGTTCGAGAGCGAGCTGACGTAGTTGTACGCGTCGCGGAAAGGACGAGCGACGCGCGTCGCAGCCACCTCGAACGGCCGCAGTGCCGAGGCGCCGTAGCTCTGCGCGTCGTGGACGACGCCGGAGGTCGGCGAGCGGAACGAGATCGTCAGCAACGCGAGCGCGGCGATCACGAGAAGCGCCAGGACCGCGCGCCGGACCATCGCGCTACGCACCCGGGACGGACGCGGGCCGGGATTGGAGCGCTGGAGCGAGGAGCCCAGCACCGCCACGCGCGCGGAGCGGTTGGGTGGTGCCACGACGACCTAGGTTATCGGGTCGGGCTGAAGGCCTCCGGCCCTCGGCTCCGGCCGGGCGCTAGGAGTAGCGACGACCGTTACGAGATCGCGCACGGGCGCGGTTCGAGCGGTGGATCGCCTCGAACTCCTCGAGGCTCCGCCCGGAGCCGACGGCGACGCAGGTGAGCGGGCTCTCGGCCAGGTGGACGGGCATCTGCGTCTCGTGGCGGAGCCGTTCGTCGAGGCCGGTGAGGAGCGAGCCGCCGCCGGCGAGCACGATGCCGCGATCCATGATGTCCGCGGCGAGCTCGGGCGGCGTCTTGTCGAGCGTCGACTTGATCGCTTCGATGATCTGCGTGACGGGCTCGTCGAGCGCGCGCCGGATCTCCTCCGACGTGAGGATCACCGTCTTCGGCAGCCCGGTGAGCATGTCGCGCCCGCGCACCTCGGCCTGCAGCTCTTCCTTCTGGTCCCACGCGGAGCCGATCTCGAGCTTGATCTCCTCCGCCGTCTGCTGGCCGATGAGCAGCTTGTAGTCGCGCTTGATGTGGTTGATGATCGCCTCGTCCATCTCGTCGCCGCCGACGCGCAGCGACTGCGAGACGACGATGCCGCCGAGCGAGATCACGGCGACCTCGGTGGTGCCGCCGCCGATGTCGACGATCATGTTCCCCGTCGGCTCGGCGACCGGAAGGCCCGCGCCGATGGCAGCGGCCATCGGCTCCTCGATGAGGTACGCCTGCCGTGCGCCCGCCGAGAGCGTCGCCTCTTCGACCGCGCGCTTCTCGACGCCGGTGACGCCGGACGGCACACAGACGACGACCCGCGGATGCGCGAAGCGGTGCTGGTGCACCTTCTGGATGAAGTGGCGCAGCATCTGCTCGGTGACGTCGAAGTCGGCGATGACGCCGTCCTTCAGCGGCCGGATCGCCTGGATCGTCCCGGGCGTGCGGCCGAGCATGCGCTTCGCCTCGACGCCGACCGCGTGCACCTCGCCGGAGCGCTGGTCGATGGCGACGACCGACGGCTCGGAGAGGACGATCCCGCGCCCGCGCACGTAGACGAGCGTGTTCGCGGTCCCGAGGTCGACCGCCATGTCGCGGCCGCCGAAACCGGTCATCGAAGTGAAGAGTCCCATGGGCAACCGAGTCTAGCTGCGAAAAGTCACAAAGCTGCGCAACTTTCGTGACGGGTCGCCGTCTACCTTCGCCCCATGAACACGGTGAATCTCATCGGGAACCTCGCCACCGACGTCGAGCTCCGCGAGGTCGGCGAGGACAAGAAGGTCGCGAGCTTCCTCCTCGCCGTCGACCGGGGCGCGCGGGAGGCCGGCGCCGACTTCGTCTGGGTCGTCGCGTGGGACCGGCAGGCGGAGCTCTGCGCGGAGTTCCTCGCCAAGGGCAGACGTGTCGGGGTCGAGGGCCGTCTGAAGAGCAGGACGTGGGAGCAGGACGGCACGCGGCGCGACGCGGTGGAGGTCGTCGCCCGGAGGGTCGAGTTCCTCGGCGGCGACCCGCGCGCGCGAAGCGCGGACGAGGGGGCGGAGGTGATTCCGTTCGAAGCGGCGGTCGCGGGCTAGAGCGTCGAGAGGAACTCGCGCGTCGCGCGCAGGACCGCATCGGGGCGCTCGCCGATGAGGAGGTGGCCGCAGTCGGCGATCGTGCGCAGCGGCGCGCGCAGCCGGCGCGCGTACTCCATCCCGTCCTGCAGCGGCACCCAGTTGTCGGACGCGCCCCAGAGACAGAGGCACGGGCAGGTCACGCGGTGGAGATCCTCGCGCGGGTCGGAGAGCACGAGCGCCTTGCCCGCCGTGAGCGTGTCGGTGTGCTCGGCCGGCCCGGCGAGAAACGCCTCCGCCATCTCGCGATCGAGCCCGGCGGGATCGGCGACCCCCCACCAGCCGAACGCGAGCGTGCGCCCGGTGCGTGACGGCGCGACGCGCTCGCGGTGCGCGGCGAAGAGCCTCCCCGGCCGGGCGACGCCCATGAGCGTGACCGTCACCTTGCCGATGCGGCTCGCGGACGAGATGCCGGCCGCCGCGGCGAGGACGATCCCGGTCACCGCCTCGGGGCGCATGACGGCGGCGCGGACCGCGACGAGCCCGCCGAGCGAGTGCCCCACCCAGGCGGCCGGAAGAGCTTCCTCCCGCTCGAGCACCGCGAGCACGATCTCCGCGAACGGGTCGAGGGAGGTCGCCCCGCCGAGCGGGTCCGAGCGGCCGTGGCCCGGCAGCTCGGGGACGAGCACCCGCCGCTCCCGGGCGAGCTCGGGCGCGATCAGGCGCCAGTTCGAGGCCGCTCCGCCCAGCCCGTGGACGAGCACCACGGGCGGCCCCGAGCCGCCCGCGAGGTACCGGATCCGGGTTCCCGCATGCGTGAGCTGCCGCGGCTCGAATCCGGGAATGACCGGTTTGGCATCCGTCACCACCAGGGCATATTCTTTCCCCAATGGATGTTTTGGTGGGACGGGCCGAGTGATGCCCGTCGTGACGACAAGCGAGGGAGACGACAAGCCCGTCTGAGCGCTCGGCGCCGGCGGGTTTTTTCGTTCCCGAGGAAGGAGCAGGCCGGATGGCAAATCACCTCACGCCCGAAGAACTGTCGAAGGAGCTGGGGCTCGATCGGCAGGAGGTGATCCGGGTCTGCATGCAGGAAGGCGTGCCGATCTACCAAGGAAAGATCGACAAGCATCTCTTCCAGGCGGTCACCGGATCGAAATCTGCGATTTCGCTCCGCTGAGGGTTGTGCTCCGCAGAGCGGACGGCGGCCAAGCCGCCGTCCTCTTTGTGTCTGAGCGAAGGTCTTGTTCTGCGCGTGCGGTCGTGCCTTCGGCAGGACCGCACGCTTCGTGCGGCCTCCGCGTAAGCCGCTTCGCGTCTTACGCTCAGGCCCTCGTGTTCGCGTCGATCTAGGCGCTCTTGCGAGCGGCGGCGGTCCTGCGCTTAGGCGCGGCCTTCGTCTTCTTCGAGCCGTTCGCGCCGTCGGCCGAGGTGCGCCGGCCCTGGACGTCGGCGACGCTGCGGCGCAGCGCCTCCATGAGGTCGACGACGGGCGTCTCGGGCACGGGCTCCGGCCGCTTGATCGACTCGCCCGCGAGCTTCGCGTCGAGCATCGCCTTCAGGTCGCGCCGGTAGTCGTTCTCGAAGTCGTCCGGGTTCCACTCGCCGACGAGGCTCTGGATCACCTGGCCGGCGAGCTCGAGCTCGGCCTTCTGCACCTTCGTCGCCGCGACCGCCTCCTCGATGTCCGCCTTCGAGCGGACGTCGTCGGCGAAGAAGAGCGTCTCGAGCGCGAGCGCGCCACCCTGCGCCCGGATGAGGCAGAGGTTCTCCTTGCCCCAGAGCACGAACTTGCCGACCGCCGCCATCCCCGACTGCTCCATGGCACGGAGGAGCAGGACGTACGGGCGGCGCTGCGCATCCGTCGTCGCCGGTGCGAGGTAGTACGTCCGGTCGAAGAAGACCGGGTCGACGTCGGCGAGCTTGACGAAGCGGAGGATCTCGATCGACTGCGAGCGCTGGAGCGCGACCGACTCGAGGTCGGACTCCTCGACGAAGACGAACTCGCCCTTGGCGACCTCCCAGCCCTTGACGAGCTCTTCGGCCTCGACCTCGCGTTCGTGGAACGGGCACCAGCGCTTCTGCTTGATCGGCGTCCCGCACTCGCGATGGAGCGTGCGGAACGCGACGTCGCTGCGCTGGGTCGCGAGCGCGAGCCCGATGGGGATGTTCACCAGGCCGAAGCTGATCGATCCGTTCCAGATGGTTCTCATGGGGCCTCGAAAAGTGTAGAGGGACCGGGACTGTTCGCCCTCATCGCGGCCTTCCCTCCCGCATACGATTGAAATCGTGACACTCACGACTCGGACGGCACCGGCGCTCTGGCGCGACACGGTCGGGCGGAAGCTCGCCACGCCCGCGTACCTGGAGGAGCGGCCGGAAGGCTGGCGGGAAGTCTCGTGGGAGGAGGCGGCCCGGCGGGTAGACGCCCTCGAGCGCGCCCTCCTCGCCCACGGCGTGCGCCGTGGCGACGCCGTCGCCGTTCTCGCCCGGACGCGACTCGAGTGGATCCTCCTCGACTGGGCGATCATGTCGATCGGCGCCGTCGTCGTCGGCCTCTACCCGACGAACACCGCGAGCGAGTGCGCGTACATCCTCGGTCACTCGGAGGCCGTCCTGGCATTCGTCGAGGACGACGCCCAGCGCGAAAAGCTGGACGCCGTGCGGGAGGGCCTGCCCGCGCTGCGCGAGATCGTCGGCTTCGACGACCTCGCCGGCTTCGAGGGAAGCGCCGGCGCCGACGGGCCGGAGCCGGTCGGCGAGGACGACGTCGCGACGCTCATCTACACGTCGGGGACGACCGGACCGCCGAAGGGCTGCATGCTGACGCACAAGAACCTCGTGACGGCCGCGCTCGGCGTGAACGACGACCTCGAGGACGAGACCGACACCGTCCTGCTCTTCCTTCCGCTCGCGCACAGCTTCGCCCGCATCGTTCACCACTCCGCCGCGTGGCTCGGCAGCACGGTCGCGCTCGTGGCCGACGTCGCGCGCGTCCAGGAGGCGCTCATCCGGACGCGGCCGACGATCCTGCCGGCGGTGCCGCGCGTGTACGAGAAGATCCATGCGAACGCGCTCGGCGAGATCGAGCGCTCGAGCTCCGGCAAGCGCGCGATCGGCCGCTGGGCGCTCGGCGTCGGCTCGCGGACGAGCAAGCTCGAGCGGAGCGGCGCGCCGCTCCCGGTCGGGCTCCGGCTCGAGGGCCGGGTCGCGGACGCGCTCGTCTTCTCGAAGGTGCGCTCACGCCTCGGCGGGCGATTGCGGATCGGCATCTCGGGCGCGGCCCCGCTCGGTGTCGACGTCCTCGAGTTCTTCCACTCGCTCAACATGCTCGTCGTCGAGGGGTACGGGCTCACGGAGACGTCGAGCTCGCTCGCCGTCAACGACCCGGACGACTACCGCTTCGGGACGGTCGGGCGTGCGGTCGACGGCTGCGAGGTGAAGCTCGACTCCGACGGCGAGATCCTCGTACGCAGCGACTCGGTGTTCGCCGGCTACTACAAGGAGCCTCAGGCGACGGCGGCGGTGTTCACCGAGGACGGCTGGTTCCGGACGGGAGACGTCGGCGAGATCGACGACGACGGGTTCATCAAGATCACCGATCGCAAGAAGGACCTCATCATCACCGCCGGGGGAAAGAACATCGCGCCGCAGAACCTCGAGAACGCCCTCAAGGCGTCGCGGTTCGTTTCACAGGCGGTCGTCGTCGGTGACCGGCGGCCGTACGTCACCGCACTCATCACGCTCGACTGGCCGGAGGTGAGCGCGACCGGGCGCAAGGCCGAAGAGCTCGTGCAGGAGCTCGTCGACGACGTGAATCGCGACCGCGTCCGCGTCGAGCAGATCAAGCGCTTCGCGATCCTGCCGCGCGACTTCTCAGAGGAGGAGGGCGAGCTGACGCCGACGCTGAAGCTCCGCCGCCGCGTCGTGCACGACCACTTCAGCGACGAGATCGAGAGGATGTACGCGTAGTCGAGGTTGTGCTTCGCAGAGCGGACGGGAGCTTGCCTAGCCGGTGATGCGGCGGGCGCCGTCGTACGTGGCGGCGTACCAGCCTTCGGAGAGGCTGTCGATCTTCACGACGTCGCCCGTGTGCGGCGCGTGGATGAACTCGCCGCCGCCGATGTAGATGCCGACGTGGCCGAGACCGTCGAAGAACACGAGGTCGCCCGGCTCGAGATCGCCCTGGGAGACGGGGACGCCCGCATTCCACTGCGCTCCGGTGTAATGCGGAAGCGAGACGCCGACCTGGGCGTAGACGTACGCGACGAAGCCGGAGCAGTCGAACCCGCTCGGGCTCGACCCGCCCCAGACGTAGGGGACACCGAGGTATTGCATCGCGATCGCGACGACCCCGGTGTACGCCGAGGAGGGCGGCGTGGTGTACGAGGGGTCGGTGCCGGGGTTGTCGACTGCGAGGTTGCCTGCCTGCTGCGCCTGGTACGCGGCGTAGCGCTGCTGGGCCTGACGTGCGAGCGCCAGCTGGCGTGCATGCTGGGCCGCGACGAGCCGCGCGATCTCGCCCTTGATCGACGAGTACAGCCGCTGCTGCTTGCCGAGCTGATAGCTGATCCGGCTCTTCGCGTGCGCGCGCGTCTGGACGAGCGCGGCCTGCGCCTTGCGCTCACTGACGAGCGCGTGCTGGCGAACCGTCACCTCGTGCTTGAACCCGACGACCTGCTTGACGACGGCGACATCCTGCGCCGACACCGATTGCACCGACTCGATGCGGTTGACGAGGTCGTCGATGCTCGTTGCGCCGAGAATGACGGCGAGCGCCGTCTGGTTGTCGCGCCCCGTGTAGATGGAGACGAGCCGCTGCGCGAGCGTCTTCTGCGCGACGACGAGATTCGCGCGCGCCACGTGCAGGCCGATGCGGTTGATCTTGAGGTTGTGCTGAATGCCGGCGAGCTTGAACGTCGCCGAGTCGTAGGCCGTCCGCGCACGCTCGAGGCTCGAATCCAGCTGCTGGATCTGCGCCATCACCTGCTGGGCTTCCGCCTGCTTGGCGCCGATCGAGGGGTCCGCCGTCGCCCCGCCGGCTGCGATGCCTGCCGCAGCGAGGGCGAGAGCGACTATCGGGGCCTGTCGTTTCAGAACCTTGATGACGTCTCCCGACGTTCACTCGGAGCGTCCGCGCCGAGCTTCCCGCACGTCACAAGGTCAGGACGCTACCAGGGTGCTCGGATGCTGGCAACCGCCAAATGCCACAAAAGTTGCCGCAAATTGGCACATGCCCGAGCCAGATTGGGCGAGAAAGACCTCGCACAAACTCACCAAACCGCTCCTGGACCGTGGTACGGTCCCGCGACGGTGAGCGGCCGAAGGACACGATCCGCGGCGCTGCTTGCAGGCATCTCCGCAGTGCTCGTGCTCGCTGCCGCCTCCGCGGCGGCAGGCGCGGGCCCCGGGCCGAGCGAGCGGGACCTCCGCGCCCAGGCGAGCGCGCTCGCCTCGAAGGAGCGCAGCGCGTCGCTCGATCTCTACGCACTCGATTCGCGACTCACCACGGCCCGTTCACGGCTGACGGTGCTGCAAACGACCGCGACCCGGCTCCAGCTGCAGCAGCGGACGCTGGCGATGCAGATCGCAGCGACGCGGCGCACGCTCGCAATGTCGGAGAGGCATCTCGGCGCGAACCTGCGCGTGCTCTACGAGACCGGCGATCCCGATCCGATCGCGGTGATACTCGGCGCGCAATCCCTCAACGAAGCGGTCACGACGCTCGACAACCTCAAGCGCGTCGCCGATCAGAGCAGCCGGTACGTGCACGCGTCGAGAGCCGCCGCGCAGCGACTCGTCGCGCTGCGCTCGCAGCTGACGACGCGCCACGCACGGATCGCAGCCGCCGTGCGATCCGCGCAGCAGACGACGACCTCGCTCGCGGCGGCCCAGGCGGATCGTGTGTCGTTCATCTCGCAGCTGCGCGCGGAGCGCGCGCTGAAGACGTCGCAGATCCGGTCGCTCGAGGCGAGCGTCCGGCTGGCGGAGGCGAAGTCGCAGACGCTCACGGCCGCGGCAGCGGCGAGCGGACCGGCGGTGTCGCTCACCTCGACCACGAGCACGGCTCCGCCTGCACCCGCGCCCGCACCGGTGGCGGGCGGACGGACGCTCACGGTTTCGGCCACCGGCTATTCGCTGCCGGGCCACACCGCCTCCGGGCTGCCCGTCGGTTGGGGCGTCGTCGCCGTCGACCCGACGGTCATCCCGCTCGGAACGCGCATGACCATCCCCGGCTACGGCGAAGGCGTGGCCGCCGACGTGGGCAGCGGCATCCGGGGCGCGATGATCGATCTCTGGTTCCCGACCCTGGGCCAGGCGCTGGAGTGGGGCCGGCGTACGGTCACGATCACTCTCCACTAGACTGGGCGCCGTAAGGGGGGTTTCATGAGCGAGCCGTTGCCGGCAACCGAAGGACGCGGGGTCGAGACGCTTCGCGTTCTCATCGTCGACGATCACGACCTGTTCCGCACGGGGCTGCGCAACCTGCTCGAGGAGCAGGGCGTGCACATCGCCGGCGAGGCCGGGTCGGGAGCCGAGGCGGTTCGCGCCGTGCGCGAGATCGCGCCGGACGTCGTCGTCATGGATCTCAACATGCCGGGCATGGGCGGCGTCGAGGCGACCCGTCACATTGCCGCGATCGCGCCGCTGACGCGCGTCGTCGTCCTCACGATCTCGGACGAGGACGCCGACGTGCTCGACGCGATCATGGCCGGCGCCTGCGGCTACCTCCTCAAGGACTCGTCGATCCACGAGCTCATGACCGGGATCGAGGCGGCGTCGCGCGGCGAGTCGCTCATCTCGCCGGGGATCGCAGCGAAGGTGCTGCAACGCGTCCGCGCCACGAGCGCGCAGCCGGAGATCGCCGACACGATCAGGTCCGAGCTGTCCGAACGCGAGATCCAGGTCCTCAAGCTCATCGCGAACGGCAAGGACAACGCGCTCATCGCCGCCGAGCTGCACATCAGTCCGAAGACCGTGAAGAACCACATCTCGAACATCCTCATGAAGCTGCAGATCGACAACCGCATCCAGGCTGCGGTGTACGCGGTCCGCAGCGGGATCGTCTAGAGGTTCGCGTGCCGGACGGCGCGCGTGCGCGCCTGGAGCCGGCCGAGCACGGCACGGAGCTTGCCGAGCTCGACGTCGGCGTGGGTACGCCGGCGCGCCAACGCGGCGAGCTCCTCCGCGACGGACGGCTCGTGGGCGGTGCCGGCGACCTCGCCGAGCCGGCGCTCGACCCGCAGGCGCTCCGCCTCGAGCGCGAGCGCCTCGGCGTAGCCCTCCGTCAGCGTCTCCTCCATGCGCGCGAGCGTCGGCGCCGCCACCCCGTCCGACGGGGCGTCGAGCAGCTCCTCGATCCGCTCCAGCACGACTCGGTCGTTTTCGCCCACGACCACCGATTATCGAGCCCGTCTCCGTGCGCCTACATGGGCCGCCCGACCCATCTTCGGCGCCGACGGACCCATCGCCCTTGACGACGCCAATGCGGTTCCAAACAATGAAACGCGACGTGGGCGCCCGCCTTCTCGCCGCCGTCGGGGTCGTCGCCGCCGCGCTCGTCGCAGCCGCCGCGAGCAGCGCCGCGGGATCTCTCGGCCTGCGCCTCGACCGCGCGCTCCACGCGCCGGCGGTCAGCTACGCGAGCTCCGGCGCCGAGGTCGTCGACCTGTCGACGGGCGCGGTCGTGTATGCCCACAACGCGACGGCGCCGCTGCGGCCCGCCTCCAACGAGAAGCTCACGGTGACGTACGCCGCGCTCACGGCGCTCGGGCCGTCGTTCCGGATCGAGACGGACGTCCTCGGCGAAGGGACGCAGGAGGGAACCGCCTGGGACGGGGATCTCGTCCTGAAGGGATACGGCGACCCGACCCTTTCCGTCCAGGAGCTCGGCGCCCTCGCGCGCCAGGTGCGCGCCGACGGCGTGACGGCCGTCACCGGGCGCGTGCTCGGCGACGAGACGTGGTTCGACGCGCGGCGCACCGCCCCGGGCTGGAAGGCGGAGTTCTACCTCAACGAGTCGCCGCCGCTGTCGGCGCTCATCGTCGACCGCGCGGTCGTTCGCGGCCGGACGTCGAGGAACCCTGCGCTCTCGGCCGCGCAGCTCTTCGCGAAGGCGCTCGCACGCGCGGGCGTCCGGGTCCGGCATCCGGCCTCGCTCGGCGCGGCCGACGAGGGGGCGGTCGCACTCGCGTCCGTCGACTCGCCGCCGCTCGCGACGATCGTGCACTCGATGGACCAGCTCAGCGACAACTTCACCGCGGAGATGCTCGTGAAGGAGCTCGGCGCGGTGCAGCTCGGCCAAGGGACGACCGCCGCCGGCATTCGCGTCGTCTACGCCCAGCTCGCCGCTGCGGGGATCCCGCTCGCCGGCGTCCGGCTGGTCGACGGCTCCGGGCTGTCGCTCTACGACCGGCTCACGCCGGCTTCCCTCGTCGCCCTGCTCGAGGTGATGCGCGTCGATCCGCAGACGCAGCCGGTGCTCCTCCATGCGCTCCCGCTCGCCGGCCGCACCGGGACGCTGCACGACCGGATGCGCGGCACCGCCGCCGCCGGCGTCGTGCGCGCGAAGACGGGGACGACGGACAACTCCACGGCGCTCTCGGGCTTCGCCGGCGACCGCTATGTCTTCTCGGTCATCGTCAACGGCGACCCCGTCTCCTGGACCGGCTCCCGCGACGTGGAGGACGCCTTCGCCGTCGACCTAGCGGCGGCCGAGTAGCGTCAGCAGGTCGGCTTCCGTCAGCAGCGGCACGCCCGCCTTCTCCGCCTTCGTCAGCTTCGACTTGCCCGGTTCCTCCCCGACGACGAGACCGGTCGTCTTCGCCGACACGGAGCTCGAGACCTTCGCGCCGAGCGCCTCGAGCGCGGCCTCCGCCTCTTCGCGCGTCATGCTCTCGAGCGTCCCCGTGACGACGTACCGGTGCCCGGTGAGCGGACCCTCGACGGGCTGCTCCTCCGCGCCGGCCTCGAAGCGGAGCCCGAGAGCGCGCAGCTCCTCGACGAGGCGCCGGTTCTCGTCGTCGCGGAACCACTCGGCGATCGCCTCCGCCCGCTCGGGGCCGATGCCCTCGGCCTCGACGAGCTCCTCCTGCGTCGCGTTCATGAGCGCGTCGACCGTGCCGAAGTGGCGGGCGAGATTCTGCGCCGTCACCCAGCCGACGTCGGGGATGTTCAGCCCGAAGAGCACCCGGGAGAACGGGATCGCCTTCGACGCCTGGATCGCGGCGACGGCGTTGCCGGCGCTGATCTCACCGTAGCCGTCCAGCCCCATCAGCTTCTCGCGCGTCACTCTGTACAGCTCGGGGACCGAGCGGACGATGCCGAGATCCCAGAGCCGTCGCACCGACTGCTCCCCCACCCCGTCGATGTCTGCCGCGGCCATCACCCAGTTGACGAGCGACTCGAGCCCGCGCGACGGGCACGCACGGTTGGGGCAGCGGTGCATCGCCTCGCCCTCCGGCTTCACGACCTTCGTCCCGCACAGCGGGCACGTCTCCGGCATCCGGAACGGCTTCGTGCCGCGCCGGTGCGCGCCCGCCGGGCCGACGATCTGCGGGATGACGTCGCCGGCGCGCTGCACGATGACGTCGTCGCCGACCCGGATGTCCTTGCGGTTGATGTCCTCCTCGTTGTGGAGCGTCGCGCGGGAGATGGTCACGCCGCCGACCTCGACCGGCTCGAGCAGCGCCCACGGATTGAGCGCACCGGTGCGCCCGACGCGGATCCTGATCTCGTTGAGGCGTGTCACCGCCGTCATCGGCGCCCACTTGAAGGCGCGCGCCCAGCGCGGCCGCTCGTGCAGAGCGCCGAGCCGGCGCTGCTGGTCGTACGAGTCGACCTTGATGACGATGCCGTCGATCTCGTAGTCGAGCTCGGCCCGGCGCAGCTCCCAGCCGCGGCACGCCTCCGCCACCTCCTCGATCGACTCGACCCGCTCGGCGAACGGATTGATCGGGAAGCCGTGCTGCTTGAGCCACCGGAGCGTCTCCCAGTGGGTGACGAGCTCGACACCCTCGTGCGCGCCGACGCCGTAGGCCCAGAACGAGAGCGGACGGGCGGCCGTGATCGAGGAGTCCTTCTGCCGGAGCGAGCCGGCGGCCGCGTTACGCGGGTTCGGGGTCGGCTTCCTGCCCTCGGCGACGAGCCGCTCGTTCAGCCCGGCGAAGCCGGAGAGCGGCATGTAGACCTCCCCGCGGACCTCGACGAGCGAGGGCGTGCCTTCGCCGACCATCTGGAGCGGGATCGCGCGGATCGTGCGCAGGTTCGGCGTCACGTCCTCGCCCTCGATGCCGTCGCCGCGCGTCGCCCCACGCGTGAAGCGGCCGCTCTCGTACGTGAGGTTGATGGCGAGGCCGTCGATCTTCGGCTCGAGGACGAACGCCACGGCCTCGTCGCCGCCGAGGCGCTTACGGACGTCGTCCGTCCATTTCCGAATCGCCTCGTCGGTGGTGACCTTCTCGAGTGACCCCATCGGCACGAGGTGCCGCACCTTCTGGAACCGCTCGGAGGGAGGCGCGCCGACCCGCTGCGTGGGCGACTCCGGGTTGACGAGCTCGGGATGCTCCGCTTCGAGCGCCGCCAGCTCGTCGTAGAGGACGTCATAGGCCGCGTCGTCCATGATCGGCGCGTCCTCGACGTGGTACGCGATCAGCGCCCGGGTGAGGATCTCGCGGAGCTCGGCCGCGCGCCGCGCTGGATCAGAGGGCGGCAAGCAGCTCCTCCGCATCGTCGACGATCGCGTCCGGCTCCTCCTGCGCGAGTCGCGAGCGGTCGTGGATCCGGCCCCACGTGACGGCGATCGCGTGCATGCCGGCCGCCCTGGCGGCGCGCACGTCGAAAGGAGAGTCCCCGACGTAGGCCGTCTCCGCCGGGTCGGCGCCGAGCCGCTCGGCAGCCAGGAGGAGGGGCTGGGGATCGGGCTTGTGACGCTCGGTCTCGTCGCCGCCGACGACGGCGTCGAAGAGATGCCCGAGGGGCAGCGCGGCGAAGGCGAGCTCGACGGTGGAGCGGCGCTTCGCGGTCACGATCCCGAGCCGGCGGCCCTCCGCATGGAGGCGGGCGAGGGCGTCCTCCATCCCGGCACAGCACTCGAGCTCGGCGTGGAGGGGCTCGTTGTGGGCGCGGTACACCGTGACGAGCTCGTCCACCCGGTCGGGGTCGAAAGCGGCCATCTGGGCCTCGAGGCCGGGGCCTCCGACCGACCCCATGAGCTCCTCGTCCTCGTACTCCCGGCCGAGCACCTCCCGGGTGGCGTGGCGCATCGAGGCGAGGATGATCGCGCCGGAATCGATGACGGTTCCGTCGAGATCGAAGAGGACGACCGGGAAGCGCGGCACGAGCCGATCGTATCCACGTGCACCGGAGCGACCGGCCCGCTGCGAATCCCTCGTTCGAGACGCCGAAGATCACCCCTCCGGGGGACGGCCGCCCGGGTTTGTGGCAAGAAGATGCCCTTTGCAGGTACTGCGGCTATCTCGATGGAGGTGATCCTGCAATGGTGCGCTGGAATCTTTCGTTTCTGAAGATCGTGATCGCGCTCGGTGCTTTCGCCGCCCTCATGGTCGGCTCGGGCGCCGGGATGCGGTGGTGGTAGACCGGAACGAGCTTCGCCGGCGGGGCGCAGGGGGATGCGCCCCGAAGGTAGTGCGGCATTCTCTACGGAAGGCAAATCCCCAATGGTGCGCTGGAATCTCTCTGTTCTGAAGATCGCTCTGGCCGTCGGCGCCTTCTCGGCGCTGCTGATCGGCTCGGGCGCGGGAATGCGGTGGTGGTAGTGGGCAGCATCCCCCAAACGGGGGCTAGCTTGACCGCACGGTGGCGCGAGATCATGCGCTACGCAGGTACTGCGGCTATCTCGACTGGAGGTACTCCTGCGATGGTTCGTTGGCGTGCGACATCTTTCAAGGCCGTCGTCGCGCTCGGCGCGTTCACCTCTCTCCTGGTTGCTTCGGGAGCGGGTCTGCGCTGGGGCGAGCTCTCGGCGATCCTGAATTGGTTCTAAGCGACTAGTCCGGGGGGCCGGCTACCGGCTCCCCGGCTCCTTCTCGCAATGAGCGAATCCACGGAAAGAACGATTCTCGGCTTCACGCCGCGCCTGTTCGTCTACGTGGCGAGCATGATCGGCCTGGCCATCCCGGCGCTCGCGATCGCGGGCACGCACCTCGCGTCGTCCCCGCCGAGCGACCGCACCTGGCTCGGTATCGGGCTCTTCCTCGCGCTGGCGCTCGGCGCCGACCTCCGCCCCGTGCCGCTCGACGAGCACGGCAACGAGGTCTCGCTCGCATTCGTCTTCATCATCGCGTCCCGGCTCATCTTCGGCTGGGACGTCGGCATCATCATCGCCGCCCTGAGCATCATGCCGTCCGAGATCGGGCGCCGCCGTCCGGGGCTCCGCATCTCGTTCAACAGCGCGGCGTATGCCATCGCCGCGTCCGGCGCAGCCCTCACTCAAGTCTTCGGCACCGTCGCCAGCCACGACGTGGGCCGCCTGACCGTCTACGCGTTCGTGAGCGGCATGCTCTTCGTCGTCGTGAACGTCGCAGTCGTCGCGGGCGCCGTGTCGCTGTCGACCGACATGCCGTACACGCAGGCCTTCAGCACGAACATCCGCTACTCCGGCCCCGCGTTCGCGATCATGGCCTTCCTCGCCGCGCTCGCGGCGAACCTCTGGAACATCCGGCCGGAGCTCCTGGTGCTCCTCGCCGGGCCGCTCTTCGCCCTCGCGCTGTACCAGCGCACCGCGCTGCGGTCGCGCATCGCGGTCCGCGACGCGAACACCGACAACCTCACCGGCCTCGGGAACCACCGCGCCTACCAGGCCGCGCTCCGCGAGCGCATCGAGGACGCGGAGCGGACGGGGGCGGAGTTCTCGCTCGGCATCGTCGACGTCGACGACTTCAAGCGGATCAACGACACCTATGGGCACCAGGTCGGCGACGACGTCCTCGTCGCGCTCGCCGAGATCCTCCGCAACTCCGAAGGAGCAAATCCCTACCGGTGCGGCGGCGACGAGTTCGCGCTCATCTTCGCCGGCGACGGCACGGGTGCCTTCGAGCGTGTCACCGAGATCCAGGAAGCTGTGGCCGGCCTCGGGCTGACGCCGGTGACGATCAGCGTCGGCATCGCGAGCTATCCGACGCAGGCGAACGAGGCCGACGGCCTGCAGCGGATGGCGGACGGCGCCCTCTACTGGTCGAAGCACCACGGCAAGAACCGCTCCTTCGTCTACAGCCCGAAGGTCGTGCGCATCCACTCGGCGAAGGAGCTCGAGTGGGAGACGGAGCGCATGGCGCGCCTCCGCGCTGCGAAGAACATCGTGCGGTTCGTCGACGCGAAGGACCCGTCGACCGCGAACCACTCCGAGACGGTGTCGGCGCTCGCGGCCGCGATCGGCGTGCAGCTCGGCCTCGACGAGAACACGATCGACCAGCTCGCCCTCGGTGGGCTGCTGCACGACATCGGCAAGATCGGCATCCCGGACGCGGTGCTCCAGGCGCCTCGCGCGCTCACCCCGGAGGAGTTCGAGGCGGTCAAGGCGCACCCGGCGCTCGGCTATTCGCTCCTCGAGGGCCTCGGCATCGCACCGATCGACGAATGGGTCCTGCACCACCACGAGGACTGGGACGGGCGCGGATACCCGGACGGCCTCGCCGGCGAGGAGATCCCGCTCGGCGCCCGCATCATCCGCGTCGCCGATGCGTTCGAGGCGATGACCGCGAACCGGCCGTACCGCCCCGCGCAGAGCGTCGAATACGCGCTCGCCGAGCTGCAGGCGAACATGGGCACCCAGTTCGAGCACTCCGCCGTCCTCGCGCTCGAGGCCTGTCTCGCGAGCGCGCCGAGCAGCGACAAGCACCGGGCCGCTCTCGCCTTCGCCCTCGCCTGATGTCCCTCGCGCTCCCCTTCCTGATCGGCGCCGGCGTGGCCCTGCTCTTCGGCGGCCGCCTGAGCGCGCTCGCCGAGATGCGGATGCGCTGGCTCGGCCTTATCTACCTCGCCTTCGCGCTCCAGGTCGTCGCATTCCCGTACAGCTGGCTGCCGTGGCAGACGTCGGACGGCGCGGCGATCGGGCTCTGGATCGCCTCCGACTCGATCCTCGTCGTCGTCATGCTCCGCAATCTTCGCCTCCCGGGCGTCCCGCTCGTCACCGCGGGGCTCGGCATGAACCTCGCCGCCATCCTCGCGAACAGCGGGCACATGCCGGCGCTGCCGAGCGCGCTTCGCGACGCCGGTCTCCACTACCACGTGTCGATGAACAGCGAGTCGATGAACCATCCGGCACTGCCGTGGCTCGTCGACCGCTGGGCGGCCCCGCACTGGATCCCGCTTTCGAACGTCTTCTCCGTCGGGGACGTCGTGATCGCGGTCGGCGGCTTCATCCTCGCGCTCGCCGTCATGCGGGCCCGCGTGCCGCGCCCGATCAGGGCGCTGTTCGCGGGTACCTGACGGACACGAGGTAGAGGCCCCACGGCGGAGCGGTCGTCCCCGCTTCGGCCCGCGCTGCGCCCGCGAGGAGCGGAGCGAGGTCGACGCCGTCGAGCATCGTCCCGACGAGCGTCCTGACCATGTGGCGCAGGTAGCTGTCGGCGGTGATCTCGAAGTCGACGTGGTCGCCGCGGCGGGTCCACCCCGCCGACTCGACGGAACGGACGAAGACCGCGTGTTGCGTCTCGGTCGGGGTGAAGGCGCGGAAGTCGTGCTCGCCCGGCAGGAGCTCGGCCGCGGCGGCCAGGGCGGCCTCGTCGAGAGGGCGCGGCACCCACCAGCTGCGCCGGTGCTCGAACGGCGACGGCGCCCGGCGCGTGTAGAGGCGGTAGCGGTACGCGCGGGCGAGCGCGGAGTGACGGGCGTGGAAGCCGTCCGGCGCCTCCTCCGCGGCAACGACCGAGACCTCGTCGGGCAGACGCGTGTTCAGCGCCTCCGCGGCGCGCGCCGGCGGAGGGCCGCCCTCGACGTCGACCGTGGCGACGTTGCCGAGCGCGTGCACGCCGGTGTCGGTCCGGCCGGCGACCGCCAGCCGGTCGTAGGACGCAAAGGTGGCGGCGAGCGCGTCCCGGAGAGCTCCCTCGACGGTCGACTGTCCCGGCTGCGCGGCCCACCCGCGGAACGGCGTGCCGTCGTACTCGATCGTCAGTCTCAGGCGCACGTCAGGGTCGCCTGACGGGACTTGTCAGGCCTGCCTTATGCTCTAGTGACTTGCACACTGCTTGATATAATCTAGCTCATGGCGGACGAGCGCCACGTCTTCCTCCTTCAGCGGGCGCAGCCGGCGATGGTCGGTCTCGTCGACGGCTCGCTGTCGACGCTCGCCCCGATCTTCGCGATCGTGCTGCACACGCACAAGCCGTTCGATGCGTTCATCGCCGGCGTCGCGACCGCGATCGGCGCAGGGATCAGCATGGCGTTCTCCGAGGGCCTCTCGGACACGGGCCACGAGACCGGCCGCGGCAGCCCGGTCGTCCGCGGTGCGATCACCGGTGGGGGTACGTTCATCGGCGGCATCCTGCACACGCTGCCGTTCCTCATCACCCAGTACCACACCGCCCTCGTCGCAGCCGTGGTGGTCGTCGGCTTCGAGCTCGTGACGCTCGCCTTCCTCCGCTACCGCTTCTTCGAGACGAGCTTCGTGCGGTCGTTCGTGACCGTCACGCTCGGCGGCGTGGCCATCGCGGTCGTGAGCGCCGCCGTCGGGTCCGCGTGAAGAGCTGCGCTCTTCCCGCGGGTGATGGTTGTGCTCCGCAGAGCGGACGCGGGCGACGGCGAGTGGCGCGCGGGCGGTGGTGGCTTCGCCATCCCCACCCGCGTCAGTCCGGCGTCCACGTAAGCCGCGCCCGCGCGGCTTACGCTCCGGCCCTGCCCGGGGGATGGATTCGAGCGGCTTCGAGCCCGTAAACCGCCTCGGGCCTCCGCTAACGCGCAGCGTTAGCGGAGGCCGGACGAAGCGTGCGGTCCTGCCGAAGGCACGACCGCACGCGCAGCACGCCCCTCCGCCCAGACGCCCAAAACAAAGGGCGCCGGCTCAGCCGGCGCCCGATTCCCGCGAAGCGGCGAACCTCTTACGGTCGAAAGTGCGCAGCACTTTCGACCGAAGGACTACGGCACGTAGTCGACCAACTCGAGGTAGACCATCTCAGCCGCATCCCCCTGCCGGTGCCCGAGCTTGACGATGCGCGAGTAGCCGCCGGGGCGCTCGGCCATTCTCGGACCGACGTCCGCGAAGAGCTTGTGCACGATCTCCTGCGAGCGGAGCTCGGCGAGCGCCTGGCGGCGGGCGTGCAGGTCGCCGCGGCGGCCGAGCGTGATCATCTGCTCGGCGAACGGCTTCACCGCCTTTGCCTTCGCCTCGGTCGTCTTGATGCGCCCGTGCTCGATGAGCGAGCAGGCGAGGTTCGAGTACATCGCCTTGCGGTGCGACGAGTCGCGGCCGAGCTTCTTGCCGGTCCGTGCGTGCCGCATCGCGTTACTCGACGCCCCCGCCGTTGTCGCCGCGGAGGCCGAGCCCGTGCTGCGAAAGGGTCTCCTTGACCTCCTCGATCGACTTCTTGCCGAAGTTCGGGATCGCCGCGAGCTCGTTCTCGGTCTTCATCACGAGATCGCCGATCGTCTCGATGCCGACCCGCTTGAGGCAGTTGTACGAGCGGACGCCGAGCTCGAGCTCCTCGATCGGGAAGTTCTCCATCCCGCGCGCGAGGCCCGCCTCGGGACCGATGCCGTCGCCGGCGACCGCCGCCGGCTCGCCGAAGCCCTCGATCTTCTCGATGTCCGTGAAGATCGCGAGCTGGCGGATGAGGATCTCGGCCGCTTCGGCAAGCGAGTCCTTCGGGTCGACCGACCCGTCGGTCGTGATGTCGAGCGTGAGCTTGTCGTAGTCGGTGCGCTGACCGACGCGCGCCGCCTCGACCGCGTACGAGACACGGCGGACGGGCGAGAAGATCGAGTCGATCGGGATGACCCCGATCGTGTGCTGCGGGCCGCGATTGAGCTCGGCCGGGTTGTAGCCGCGGCCGCGGCCGATCGTGAGCGTCAGCTCGAGGCGCCCGCGGTCGGAGAGGTTTGCGATCTCGAGCTCGGGGTTGAGGATCTCGAGATCGGCCGGCGCCTCGATGTCGGCGGCGGTGACGATGCCCGGGCCCTTGCGCGCGATGTGCACCTCCACCTCAGGCGAGTCGCCGTGCAAGCGCGCGACGAGGTTCTTGAGGTTCAGCACGATGTCGGTGACGTCCTCGCGGACGCCCGGCAGCGTCGTGAACTCGTGCGCCGTCCCCTCGACCTTCACCGAGGTGACTGCGGCGCCCTCGAGCGACGAGAGCAGCACGCGGCGGAGCGAGTTGCCGAACGTGTGGCCGAAGCCGCGGTCGAGCGGCTCGATCACGAACACACCGCGGTGCTCGCCCACTTCCTCGTGGACGATGCGCGGAAGCTGGAAGTCCATAACGCGTGTGGCCAAAGAAATCCCTTCTCCTGTCGGACGTACCTGTCGGACTTACTTGGAATAGAGCTCGACGATGAGCGACTCCTGCACCGGCGTGTCGATCTCGGCGCGCTCCGGCTGCTTCAGCACCTTGCCGGTGAGGCCGTCGTGATCGGCCTGCAGCCACGGCGCGACTGTCGACACGAGGTCGGTCGCATCCCGGATCACCTGCGTCGCCGCCGAGTTGGCGGCCACGGTGATCACGTCGTTCGGGCGAACCTGGAAGCTCGGGATGTTCACGCGGCGCCCGTTCACCTGGAAGTGACCGTGGCGAACGAGCTGGCGGGCCTGCGCCCGCGACGCCGCGAAGCCGAGGCGGTACACGACGTTGTCGAGTCGCGTCTCGAGCATCCGCAGCAGCTCCTCGCCGGTGACGCCGGAGCGCTTGGACGCCTTCTCGTAGTACGTGCGGAACTGCTGCTCGAGCAAGCCGTAGTAGCGGCGCGCCTTCTGCTTCTCGCGCAGCTGCGTCAGGTACTCGCTCTGCTTGATGCGGCCGCGGCCGTGCTCACCCGGCGGATACGAGCGGCGCTCGATCGCGCACTTCTCGGTGAGGCAGCGCTCGCCCTTGAGGAAGAGCTTCATGCCCTCGCGGCGGCAGATGCGGCACTTCGGTCCGAGATCGCGGGCCACTAGACGCGCCTCCGCTTTCTCGCCCGAACGCCGTTGTGCGCCTGCGGCGTCACGTCTTTGACGCCGAGGATCTCGAGGCCCGCCGCCTGGAGCGAGCGGATCGCGGTCTCGCGGCCGGAGCCCGGCCCCTTCACGAAGACCTCGACCTTCTGCAGCCCGTGCTCCATCCCCTTCCGCGCGCACGCGTCGGCGGTGACCTGCGCGGCGAACGGGGTCGACTTGCGGGAGCCCTTGAAGCCGGCCGAGCCGGCGGACTCCCAGGCGATGACGTTGCCGTCCTTGTCGGTCAGAGCGACGATCGTGTTGTTGAAGCTCGTCTTGATGTGCGCCTGCCCGATGGCGATGTTCTTGCGGACCTTGCGACGAGTGCGGCCTCTCGTGGCCGCGGTACGGCGAGGAGGCGCCACGCTACTTCGCCGCCTTCTTGCCGCGGCCCACGGTCTTCTTCGGGCCCTTGCGGGTCCGCGCGTTCGTCTTCGTCCGCTGGCCGTTCACGGGCAGCCCGCGCCGGTGACGGACGCCGCGGTAGGCGCCGATCTCCGACAGCCGCTTGATCGCCTGCTGGCGCTCGCGGCGGAGGTCGCCCTCGACCTCGAGCTCGCCGTCGATGTACGTGCGGAGCTTCGTCACCTCGTCGTCGGTGAGGTCCTTGATCTTCGTGTCCGGCGACAGGCCGAGCTGCTCCGCGACCTTGCGGGCCGTCGGCTGGCCGATGCCGTAGATGTACGTCAGCCCGATCTCGAGCCGCTTCTGGTTCGGGAGGTTGACTCCGGCGATACGCGCCATTCGGCTAGCCCTGCCTTTGCTTGTGTCGCGGGTTCGAGCAGATGACCATGGTCGTGCCGTGCCGCTTGATGACGCGGCAGCGCTCGCACATTGGCTTGACGGAGGGGCGAACTTTCATGATCAGCGGTGCCTGTAGGTGATCCGACCGCGGTTGAGGTCGTACGGGCTGAGCTCGACCTTGACCTTGTCGCCCGGCAGGATGCGGATGTAGTGCTTGCGCATCTTCCCGGAGATGGTCGCGAGTACGTCATGCCCGCCGTCGATCTGCACCCGGAACATCGTGCTGGGGAGCGCCTCGACGACCTCGCCTTCAACCTCGATCTTCTCTTCCTTGGTCGGCATTTCCTTTCTACTCCAGAGGGATGCGCGCGCACGGCAAAGCCGGTGCGCGGCGAACGGTCATCGTAGCAGAGCGGCTCCGGCTCTCGTGAGCACGCGGGGGCCCTCGGCGGTGAGGGCGACGGTGTGCTCGAAGTGGGCGGCGAGCGAGGAATCGACCGAGGAGATCGACCAGTCGTCGTCGTGGACGTAGACGTCCGGGCCGCCGGCCGTGATCATCGGCTCGATCGCGAGCGTCATCCCCTCCTGGAGGACGGGGCCGCGCCCGGGCGGGCCGTAGTTGGGGATCTGGGGATCCTCGTGGTAGCTGCGCCCGACCCCGTGCCCGACGAGGCTCCGGATGACCGAGAAGCCGGCCTCCTCGACCACCGTCTGGACGGCGTGGGAGATGTCGGAGAGGTGGTTTCCCACCTGCGCCTGCTCGATCCCGGCCGCGAGCGCCTCCTGGCAGACGTCGAGGAGCCGCTGGGCGTCGGCGCCGACCTCCCCCACCGGCACGGTCACGGCGCTGTCGGCGACGAGGCCGTTCAGCGTCACGCCGAGGTCGACCGAGATGAGGTCGCCTTCCTGCGCGCGGTAGCCGGTCGGGATCCCGTGGACGACCATCGAGTTCGGCGAGATGCAGAGCGCCGCCGGGAAGCCCTTGTAGCCCTTCGAGGTCGGCACGCCCCCGTGCGCCCTGATGTGCTCCTCGGCGATCCGGTCGAGCTCGAGCATCGACAGTCCGGGCTCGAGCTGCTCCGCGCAGAGCGCCAGGGTCTCGGCGACGAGCGCGCCCGCGCGCGCCATGCCCTCGATCTCGGCGGCGGACTTGCGGATGATCATGCGCGGGCCGCCACGGCGTCGAGCGCATCCCGGATCTCCGCGAACACCGCGTCGATGCTGCGGTCGGCGTGGATGCCGACGACGTTCGCGCGGTGCGTGCGGTAGTAGTCCACGAGCGGCGCCGTCTCCCGGAAGTACGTCTCGAGGCGACGCTCGATCGCCTCGGGCGTGTCGTCCGACCGGCCCTCCTGCTCGGCCCGCTTGAGCATGCGGTCGAGGAGCTCCTGCCTGTCGGCGACCTGGAACTCGAAGACGACGTCGATGTTCCGGACGAGCCCGTCGAGGAGCCGGTCGAGCGCCTCCGCCTGCGGCAGCGTGCGCGGGAAGCCGTCGAGGACGAAGCCGGGCAGCGTGTCGCCGCGCGAGAGGCGGTCGCGGATGAGCCGGATCATGAGCTCGTCCTCGACGAGGTCGCCCCGGTCGTAGACCTCCTTGAGCTCCCGTCCGAGATCGGTCGGGAGCTCCTTCATCTCCCGGATCATGTCGCCCGTGGCGATGTGCGGGACGCCGTACGTCGCCGCGATCTTCTTGGCCTGGGTTCCCTTACCCGAACCCTGCGGGCCCAGCACGAGGATGTTCATCGCGCGCCCGCTACCGGAGGAAGCCTTCGTAGTGCCGCATCATCATCTGCGACTCCATCTGGCGCATCGTGTCGAGCGCGACGCCGACGACGATGAGCACGGACGTGCCGCCGAGCGCGCGTGCAGTCGCCTGCGAGAACCCGAAGTAGTGGATGAAGATGCTCGGCGCGACCGCGACGGTCGCCAGGAAGAGGGAGCCCGGAAGCGTCAGCCGCTGCAGCACGCGGTCGAGGTAGGCCGCGGTCGGCGGGCCCGGGCGGATACCGGGGATGTAGCCGCCGTACTTGCGCAGGTTGTCCGCCTGGTCGACCGGGTTGAACTGGACCGACGTGTAGAAGTACGTGAAGACGATGATGAGCGCCGCCTCGGTGATGAGGTAGTACCAGCTCGTCGAGATGAAGTTCGCGTTCACCCAGGTCGACCAGCGCGGGACGAAGCCGGCGACCGTCTGCGGGAGCGCGAGGAGCGCGGCGGCGAAGATGACCGGGATGACTCCGGCCATGTTCACGCGCAGCGGCATGTAGGTCGCGCCGCCGGTCGTCTGCCGGTTCCCGAGCTGCCGTCTCGCGTACTGCACCGGGATGCGGCGCTGGCCCTCCTGCACGAAGACGACTGCGACGACGACGCAGATGGCGACGATCGGGAAGAAGAGCCGCTCGGTCGTGCCGCCGTTGACCCATGCGCTGATGCCCGTCGGGGCGTAGGCGAGGATCGACGCAAAGATGAGGAGGGAGATGCCGTTGCCGACGCCGCGCTTCGTGATCAGCTCGCCCATCCACATGAGCAGCGTGCAGC
Organism: uncultured Actinomycetes bacterium; assembly: GCA_963753295.1. Classification (GTDB taxonomy): domain Bacteria; phylum Actinomycetota; class Thermoleophilia; order Gaiellales; family Gaiellaceae; genus Palsa-739. The sequence continues at coordinate 36,664 of CAVWBZ010000010.1, forward strand.
CGGCGGTGAGGGTGAGGACGATGATGACGAGCTTGCCTGCGTTCACGTTCGGCAGCGCGCCCTGACGCTTGAAGAGGAACGCGTAGCCGGTCGACTGCGCCGCCGCGAGCGCGACCGTGAGGTAGCGCGTGTACTGCGTGATCTTCGCGTAGCCGGCCTCACCCTCCTTCTGCAGCCGCTCGAGCGTCGGGATCACGACCGTCAGGAGCTGGATGATGATCGAGGCCGTGACGTACGGCATGATCCCGAGCGCGAAGAGCGAGAAGCGCGAGAGCGCCGAGCCGGAGAACAGGTTGAGCAGCGTGAGGATGCCGCCGCCGGCGCCGTTGAAGTACTGCTGGATCGCGCTCTGGTCGATACCCGGCGCCGGCACCCAGGAGCCGAGCCGGTAGACCGCGAGGACGGCTGCCGTGAAGAGGACGCGCTTGCGCAGCTCGGGAACGCGCCACGCGTTGGCGAGCCAGGAGAACACCTACTCCGCCGCCTCTTCCTCCGCCGGCGTCTCTTCGGCTTCCGCCGTCTCTTCGGCCGCGGGCGCCGCGGCCTTGTGGTGACGCGCCTTCTTCAGCTTCGGCTCGCGGAGGAGCTCGACGCTGCCGCCGGCGGCCTCGATCTTCTCGCGGGCCGTCGCCGAGATCGCGTGCACGCGGACGACGAGCTTCTTCGAGATCTCGCCCGTGCCGAGCAGCTTCACGTCGGTCTTCGTGTTCTTGATGAGACGCTTCTCGACGAGCGACTCGGGCGTCACCTCCGCGCCCGCGTCGAAGCGGTCGAGGTCGCGGATGTTCACCGGGACGGTCTCGGTGCGGAACGGCCCGATCGGCATCGCGTCCTTCGACGTGGCGCCGCGGCTCTTGCCGATGCGCATGTAGATCGGCATCTGGCCGCCCTCGAACCCGGGCCGCATCTTGTGCGAGCCGGCGCGCGACTTCTGCCCCTTGATCCCGCGGCCGGAGTACTTGCCCGTGCCCGAGCCCGGGCCCCGGCCGACGCGCTTGCGGTCCACGCGCTCCTGCGCGGGCTGGATGTTCGTGAGGTTCAGCGACTTCGCCATGTCAGCTCTTCTCCACCTTCACGAGGTGATTCACCTTCCGCAGCATGCCTGCGAGCACCGGCGTCTCGTCGTGCTCGGCGGTGCGGCCGATCTTGCCGAGGCCGAGGGCGCGCAGCGTGCCGCGATGGCGCTCGCTCTGGCCGATCTGGGACTTGACCTGCGTGATCTTGACCTTCGCCATCTACGACTCGTCCTTCTTCTTCCGGAGCGAGCGCCGCTTCGGTTTCTCTTCGGCGGCCGGAGCGGCAGGCGCCTCTTCGGCAACGGGCTTCGGAGCGGCCTCGGACTCTGGCTCGGGGGCGACCTCCGCCTCCGGCTCGGGCTCCGCGACCGGCGCCGGCGCCTCGACGACGGCGGCCACCGCAGCAACCGCTTCCTGCAGCGGCTCCTCTATCGTCGGCGCGACCGTCTTGAACGGGAGCACCTCGCTGATCTGCTTGCCGCGGATCCGCGCGACGTCCTCCGGCCGGCGCAGCTCCTTCAGCGCGACGACCGTCGCCTTCGCCATGTTGATCGGGTTCGTCGTGCCGAGGCTCTTCGCGAGCACGTTGCGAACGCCGCCGAGCTCGAGCACGGCGCGAACGCCGCCGCCGGCGATGACGCCGGTGCCTTCGGACGCCGGGCGGAGCATGACGCGGGCAGCGTCGAAGCGGCCGAGCACCTCGTGCGTGATCGTCGAGCCGTGCTTCGGAATCGTGAAGAGGTTCTTCTTCGCGTCCTCGACGGCCTTCGTGATCGCGAGCGGCACTTCGCGGGCCTTCCCGTAGCCGACGCCGACGCGGTCGACCTCGTCGCCCACGACGACGAGCGCCGTGAACGAGAAGCGGCGTCCGCCCTTGACGACCTTGGCGACGCGGTTGATCTCGACCACGCGCTCTTTCAGCTCACGGGTCTCGGAGAAGTCGACAGACATCAGAATCTCAGTCCTCCCTCGCGCGCGCCGTCGGCCAGCGCCTTGACACGACCGTGGTAGAGGTAGCCGGCGCGGTCGAAGACGCATGTCTCGACCCCCGCCTTCTTGGCGCTCGCCGCGAGCAGCTTGCCGACCTCGGCCGCCTGCCCGCTCTTGTCGCCCTTGAACGACTTCTTCACCGCGAGCCACGACGCGGACGCGATCGTCCGGCCGCCGAGGTCGTCGACGAGCTGCGCCTCGATGCCGCGATTCGAGCGGAAGACGACGAGGCGCGGCCGCTGGGCCGTCCCGTTCACCTTGCCGCGGACGCGCTTGTGGCGCCGCGCGCGACCTTCCCTGACGGTGAGGCTAGGCACGCTTGCCCACCTTCCTGCGGACGTACTCGCCGTCGTAGCGGATGCCCTTGCCCTTGTACGGCTCGGGCGGCCGCACCTTGCGGATCTCCGCCGCCGTCTGGCCGACCTGCTGCTTGTCGGTGCCCTTGACGATCACCTGCGTCGGAACGGGAACCTCGAAGCTGATGCCGGTGCGCGGCTTGATCGTCACCGGGTGCGAGTAGCCGACCAGGAGCTCGAGGTCGCTGCCCTTGAGCGAGGCCCGGTAGCCGACGCCCTGGATCTCGAGGCGCTTCTCGAAGCCCTTCGTGACGCCTTCGACCATGTTCGCGATGAGCGTGCGCGTGAGACCGTGCAGCGCGCGATCGTCGCCGCGCTCGGTCGGCCGCGTGACGAGAACGGTCCCGTCTTCCTGCTCGATCGTCATCCGCGCCGGCACCTGCTGCTGGAGCGTGCCGAGCGGTCCCGAGACGGCGACGCGCCCAGGCTCCACCGACACCGTGACGCCGGCGGGGACTTCGATGGGCTTTCTTCCGATTCGGCTCATTCGATCACCAGATGAAGCACACGACCTCGCCGCCGATCCCGCGCTCCTGCGCGGTCCGGCTCGTGACGAGTCCGGTCGACGTGGACAGAATCGCGACGCCCATCCCGCCGAGCACGCGCGGGAGGCGGTCCTTCCTCGCGTAGACCCGGCGGCCCGGCTTGGAGACGCGCTTCAGGCCGGAGATGACCCGTTCGCGATTCCGGCCGAACTTGAGGTCGATGACCAGGGTATCGAAGGATTCGCCCTTCTCGACGTGATAGTCCCGGATGTAGCCCTCCTCCTTCAGGAGGCGGGCGATCTCGACCTTCATGCGCGACGTCGGCATGACCGCCTTGTCGTGGAGCGCCTTGTTGGCGTTCCGGATGCGGGTGAGCATGTCTGCGATCGGATCGGTCAGCATGGGGTCACCAGCTCGATTTCGTCATGCCCGGGATCGAGCCCTGATGGGCGAGGTCGCGAAGGCAGATCCGGCACAGGCCGAACTTGCGGAACACCGCGCGCGGCCGGCCGCACCGGTTGCAACGGCTGTAGTTGCGCACCCTGTACTTCTGCGGCCGCTTCTGTTTCACGACGAGGCTCGTCTTTGCCACTAGTCCCTCCTTGGCCCTTCGCCGAACGGCAGGCCGAGGGCCTGCAACAGCGCACGGGCGTGGTCGTCGGTCTCGGCGCTGGTCGTGATCGTCACGTCGAGGCCGCGTACCTGCTGGATGTCGTCGTAGTTGATCTCCGGGAAGATGATCTGCTCGCGGACGCCGAGCGAATAGTTGCCGCGGCCGTCGAAGGAGCCCGGATTCAGCCCCCGGAAGTCGCGGATGCGCGGGAGCGCGATCGAGATCAGCCGGTCGAGGAACTCGTACATGCGCTCGCCGCGCAGCGTCACCTTCGCGCCGATCGGCATGCCCTCGCGGATCTTGAACTGCGCGACCGACTTCCGGGCGCGCCGCACCTGGGCGCGCTGGCCCGCGATCGTCGACAGCTCCTCCATCGCCGAGTCGAGCTGCTTCGCGTCGGTCTTCGCTTCGCCGACACCCATGTTGAGCGTGATCTTCTCGAGCCGAGGAACCTGCATGACCGAGCGCAGCCCGAGCTCGTCCTTGAGCTGCGGCCGGATGCGGCGCTCGTACTGCTCCTTGAGGCGCGACGTGTACGTGTCGGTCGCTGTGGCGCTCATGTCTTGTCGATCTCCTGGCCGCAGCCCTCGTTCTTGCAGACGCGAACGCGCACGGTGCGGTCCTTGACGGTCTTCATGACGGTGCCGACCCGCGTCGGCTTCTTGCACGTCGGGCAGACGACCATGACGTTCGACACCGGCATCGGCGCCGACTTCTCGACGATCCCGCCCGGGATGATCTGCGGGCCGCCCATGCGGCTCGAGTCCGAGATCGGACGCGGGCGCTGGTGGCGCTTGACCATGTTGACGTTCTCGACGATGACGCGGCCTTCCTTCGGCAGCGCGGCGATGACGCGACCTTCCTTGCCGCGGTCCTTGCCGCGGAGCACGTGCACGACGTCGCCCTGGCGGATCTTCATCGTTTGGGCCATGTCACAACACCTCCGGGGCGAGCGAGACGATCTTCATGAAGTTCTTCTCGCGCAGCTCCCTCGCGACCGGCCCGAAGATGCGCGTGCCGCGCGGGTTCCGCTGGCTGTCGATGATCACCGCGGCGTTCTCGTCGAACGCGATCGTGGTGCCGTCGACGCGGCCGAACGGCTTCCGCGTACGGACGACGACCGCCCGCACGACCTCGCCCTTCTTCACGGCGCCCTGCGGCGTGGCCGTCTTGACGGTGCCGACGATGATGTCGCCCACGCGCGCGTAGCGGCGGTGGTGGCCGCCCATCACGCGGATGCAGAGGAGCTCGCGGGCGCCCGTGTTGTCGGCCACCTTGAGACGGGACTCCTGCTGGATCACTTCGCTGCCTCGACGATCTCGGCGAGACGCCAGCGCTTGGTCGCCGACAGCGGGCGCGTCTCGACGATGCGGACGACGTCGCCGACGTTGGCCGCGTTCTGCTCGTCGTGCGCGTGGAACTTCACGGAGCGCCGGACGACCTTCTTGTACCTCGGATGCGACTTGATGACGTCGACCTTGACGACGATCGTCTTGTCCATCGCGTTCGAGACGACGACGCCGCGGCGCTCCTGCGTGCGGCCGCGCTCGTGATCCGGCTTCGGCAGCCTCGAGATCGGCTTGCGCTCGGCGGAGGGGGTGTGGACGCGCCGCCCCTTCTTCGGGCGCTCGCTGCGCGGAAGGATCTTCCGCTTCTTCTTCGGCCCCGACTGCGCAGGCGGAGCGGCAGGCGCCTCTTCGGCCGCGGGCGCCGCCTCGGCGACCGGCTCCTCCGGGGCGGCTTCCGGCTCCACGGTCTCCTCGACCGCAGCCTCCGGCTCGGCCGGCGTTTCCGCCTCGGCGACGGGCTCTCCGGTTGCCTCGGTGTTCTCGGTCTCTTCTGCGCTGCGCGCTTTGGTCTCGTCTTCGCTCATGTCCTCTAGCTCCGTCCCTTTTGAAACTCACGCTCGGTGCGGATCGTCAGGATCCGCGCGATCTCGCGCTTCGTCAGCTTGAGCCGGGCGCTGTTCTCGATCGCACCCGTCACAGCCTGAAAACGCAGGTTGAACAGCTCGTGCCGGCGCTCGCTCAGCCGATGCTCGAGCTCGTCGTCGGTCAGCTCACGCAATTCGCTCGCCCTAGTCAAAGAGCTCGGCCTCCCGTTTCACGACTTTCGCCTTGATCGACAGCTTCTGTCCGGCGAGAGTCAGCGCTTCCTTGGCCAGCGTCTCCGGCACGCCGGCCAGCTCGAACATCACGCGTCCGGGCTTGATCACGGCGACCCACCCCTCGGGCGAGCCCTTGCCGGAGCCCATGCGCGTCTCCGCGGGCTTCTTCGTGTACGACTTGTCGGGGAAGACGTTGATCCAGACCTTGCCGCCGCGCTTGATCTTGCGCGTCATCGCGATACGGGCGGCCTCGATCTGGCGGTTCGTGATCCACCCGCGCTCGACCGCCTTCAGCCCGTAGTCGCCGAACTGGACCGTCGTCTGGCCCTTCGCGTAGCCGGCGCGCCGGCCGCGATGGACCTTCCGGAACTTCGTCTTCTTCGGCATCAACATCGCTTACGACTCCTTCGGCTTCCTCGGCGCGCGCTTCGGCTTCTCCTCGGCCGGAGGAGCGGCCGGAGCCTCCGGCGCCTCGGCGGCGGGCGCTTCGTTCACGGGCTTCGGCGTCTCCTCCGTGGGAGGCGCTTCGTTCGTGGGCTTCTGCGCCTCGGGCGCCTGCTGGTCGCGGCGCGGCCGCCCGCCGCCGCCGCCTGCAGGACGCGCGCCCGCGCCCGGGCCGCGTCCGCGCCCGCCGGGCCGTCCGCCGCCGCCCTGGCCCCCTGGGCCGCGGCGGCGCTGGCGCACCGGGCCGAGGCCTTCGCGGTCGGGACCGCGGCCGCGGCCGCTCTCGCGCGACGCGCCGAGACCCTCGACCGCTCCGCCACGACGGCGACGCGTGTCCTGGTCGCCGAGGCGCGTGTCGCCGGCCTGAATTCCCTCGTAGCCCTCGGGCATGATCTCGCCCTTGTTGATCCAGACCTTCACGCCGATGCGGCCGTACGTCGTCTTCGCCTCGACGAAGCCGTAGTCGATGTCGGCGCGAATGGTGTGCAGCGGCACGCGGCCCTCGCTGTAGGTCTCGCGGCGGCTCATCTCGCCGCCGCCGAGGCGGCCGGAGCACTGGATCTTCACGCCGGCGGCGCCCGAGCGGATCGCGGAGGCGAGCGCGCGCTTCATCGCGCGCCGGAACGCGACGCGGTTCGAGAGCTGCTCGGCGATCGACTGCGCGACGAGCTTCGCGTCCAGCTCGGGACGCTTGATCTCGTTGATGTTGATATGGACGTTCTTCTGCGTGAGCGCGTGCAGCTCACGGCGGAGCGCATCCACCTCGACGCCGGACTTGCCGATGACGATGCCGGGGCGGGCCGTGTAGATGTCGACGGTGATCCGCTGCTTGTCCTTCTGGATGAGGATGTCGGACAGGCCGGCGTGCGCGAGCTTCTTGTAGATGTGCTCGCGAATCTTCACGTCCTCGAGCAGGTACGCCGGGAACTCCTTCTTGCCCGTGTACCAGTTCGACTTCCACCGATGGATGATGCCGACGCGCAGGCCGCCGGGATGGATCTTCTGTCCCACTATTCCTCGCTCTCGGTCGTCTCGGGCGCCGCCTCTGCGGCAGCCGGTGCAGCCTGCTTCGGCGCACGCTGCCGGCGCGGCTTCGCCGCCGCCGTCTCCGTCGCCGCGATCGACTCCGCGCTGCGCGCGAGCTCGACCGTGATGTGACACGTCCGCTTGAAGATCTTTCCGGCGCGGCCGCGCGCGCGCGCCTTCCAGCGCTTCAGCGTCGGCCCCTCGTCGGCGTACGCGGTGACGACGACGAGGTCGTCGCCGTTCCAGTGCAGGTCGGGGCGCGACTCCGCGTTCGCGACCGCCGAGCGCAGCACCTTCTCGACGTCCTTGGCGACCGCGCGCTGCGAGAAGGCGAGGATCGTCCGCGCCTCCGGCACCGAGCGTCCGCGGATGAGGTCCGTGACGAGCCGCGCCTTCCGCGCGCTCGCCCCGACCCGCTTCGCCTGGGCGCGAACCGTCTGCTGTGTCTCGACCGTCGCCATTACCTCTTGACCTTCGCCGCCCGGTCGCCGGCATGACCGCGGAACGTCCGCGTCGGAGCGAACTCGCCGAGCTTGTGGCCGACCATCTGCTCCGAGATGAACACGGGAACGTGCTTGCGGCCGTCGTGCACCGCGATCGTGTGCCCGACCATCTCCGGGAAGATCGTCGACGAGCGCGACCACGTGCGGACCATGGTCTTCTGGCCCGCGTCGTTCATCGCGGATATGCGGTCGAGCAGCCGCTGCTGCACGAACGGGCCCTTCTTACTGGAACGACTCATGAGCCTCGCTTCCCCTTGCCGCGCCGGCGGGCGCGGACGATGAGCTTGTCCGATTCCTTGTGCTTGCGGCGCGTGCGCTTGCCGAGCGTCGGGACGCCCCACGGCGTCACCGGATGGCGGCCGCCCTTCGTCTTGCCCTCGCCGCCGCCGTGCGGATGGTCGACCGGGTTCATCGCCGAGCCGCGCACGGACGGACGCTTGCCGCGCCAGCGGCTGCGGCCCGCCTTGCCGCCGGTGATGTTCTGGTGGTCGACGTTGCCTACCTGGCCGACGGTGGCGCGGCACGTGAGCGGGACGCGGCGCATCTCGCCCGACGGTAGACGGAGGACCGCGAACCCCTGGTCCTTCGCGACGAGCTGGATGCCCGAGCCCGCCGAGCGCGCCATCTTGGCGCCCTGGCCCGGCTGCAGCTCGACGTTGTGCACGAGCGTGCCGGTCGGGATGTGCTCGAGCGGCAGCGCGTTGCCGATCTTGATGTCGGCGGCCGGGCCGGACTCGACGACGGCGCCGACGCGAAGCTGCGCCGGAGCAAGGATGTAGCTCTTCGCGCCGTCGGCGTAGTGGAGCAGCGCGATCCGTGCCGACCGGTTGGGGTCGTACTCGATCGCGGCGACCTTCGCCGGCACGCCGTCCTTCTGGCGCTTGAAGTCGATGACGCGGTAGAGCCGCTTGTGCCCGCCGCCCTGGTGGCGCGTCGTGATGCGGCCGTTGTTGTTCCGGCCGCCCTTCTTCGTCACGGGCGTCGTCAGGCTCTTCTCCGGCTTCGTCTTCGTGATCTCCTCGAACGTGGAGACCGACATGAAGCGGCGGCCCGGAGAGGTCGGCTTGTAGCGGCGGATCGGCATCAGAGCTGCGCTCCTTGGAAGATCTCGATCGAATCGCCGGCCTTGAGCTCGACGACGGCCTTCTTCCAACCGCTGCGCACGCCCTTCGTGACGCCGCGCCGCTTCGGCTTGGGTTGGACCTTGATGACGTTCACCGCGACGACCTTGACGTCGAAGAGCTCCTCGACGGCCTGCCGGATCTGCGTCTTGTGCGCGTCCTTGTGGACCTTGAACGTGTAGCGGTTCTGGGTGATCTGCTCGTAGCTCTTCTCCGAGATGACCGGGCGGATCAGCACCTCGCCGGGATGGAGGCTCATGACGCCCTCCCCTCGACGAGCGGCAGCGCCGCCTGGCTGACGAGCAGCGAGCGCGCCCACACGACCTCGGCCACCTCGAGCTCGGCCGGGACGGTGACGATGACGCGGTCGAGGTTGCGGAACGACTTCGCGAGGCCGGCCTCGTCCTCGGTGACGACGACGACGGCAGGCGTCTCGCCGCCCCACTTCGCGAAGAGCTCCAACGCGGCCTTCGTCGACGGCGTGTCGAACGACGCACCGTCGAGCAGCGCGAGCGTGCCGCCGGCGACGTGGTCGCTCAGCGCTGCGCGCAGCGCAGCCCTGGCCGCCTTCTTGTTCACCTTGACGGAGAAGTCGCGCGGGCCGGGCGGGAACACGACGCCGCCGCCCGTGAACTGCGCGGCGCGGATGGTGCCCGCGCGGGCGCGGCCGGTGCCCTTCTGGCGCCACGGCTTCGAGCGGCCGCCGGAGACGAGCCCGCGGCTCTTCGCCGCGCGCGTGCCCTGACGGCGCGCGTTCAACTCCGCGCGCACGGCCTCGTGCACGAGGTGCGGCTTGATCTCGGCGCCGAAGATCCTCTCCTCGAGCGAGACCTCCTTCGCCGCCTTGCCGCCGAGCAGTGGAGCCTTGGGCGCAGCCACTACGACTCCTCCCGAATCTCGACGATGGCGTTCTTCGGGCCCGGAACGGCGCCCTTCACGAGCAGCAGGTTCTTCTCGACGTCGACCGCGTGGATCGTGAGGCCGACCTGCGTGACGCGCTTGCCGCCCATGCGGCCGGCCATCTTGATGCCCTTGAAGACGCGCGACGGCGTCGCCGACGCACCGATCGAGCCCGGCTTGCGGATGTTGTGCGAGCCGTGCGTGACCGGGCCGCGGTGGAACTTGTGCCGCTTGATCGTGCCCTGGAAGCCCTTGCCGATGGACGTGCCGGCGACCTTGACCTTGTCGCCCGCCTGGAAGATCTCCACCGTCACGTTCTCGCCCTGCACCGCTTCGGCGAAGTGGCCGCGGAACTCGACGAGGTGCCGGTATGCGCCGGGCACCCCGTTCTTCGTCAGGTGGCCGCGCTCGGCCTTCGAGATCTTCCGCTCGGCGACCGGCTCCCATGCGAGCTGCACCGCTTCGTAGCCGTCCGCGTCCGGCGTGCGCACGGCGACGACCGGACACGGGCCCGCCTCGATCACCGTCACCGGGGTCACGGCGCCGCTCTCCTCGTCGAAGAGCGCCGTCATGCCGAGCTTCTTTCCGAGGATGCCCTTCATCTCAGAGCTTGATCTCGATGTCGACGCCGGCCGGAAGGTCGAGCCGCATGAGCGAGTCGACCGTCTTCGGGGTCGGCGAGTGGATGTCGATGAGCCGCTTGTGCGTGCGCACCTCGAAGTGCTCCCGCGAGTCCTTGTCCTTGAACGGGGACCGGATCACGCAGTACACGTTCTTCTCGGTGGGCAGGGGCACAGGACCGGTGATGGTGGCGCCGGTGCGCTGGGCGGTGTCCACGATGTCCTTCGCGGACTTGTCCACCTGCTGGTGGTCGTAGCCCTTCAGCCTGATTCGGATCTTTTGCTGTGGCACCGGCGCCTCTCCCTCGTTCCTACTTGATGATTTCCGTCACCGCGCCGGCGCCGACCGTGCGGCCGCCCTCGCGGATGGCGAAGCGGAGACCCTGATCCATCGCGATCGGCTGGATCATCTCGATCTCCATGTTCGTGTTGTCGCCCGGCATGACCATCTCCTGGCCCTCCGGGAGCTTGATCGAGCCGGTCACGTCCGTCGTGCGGAAGTAGAACTGCGGCCGGTAGCCGTTGAAGAACGGCGTGTGGCGGCCGCCCTCGTCCTTCGACAGGACGTAGACCTCGGCCTTGAAGTGCGTGTGCGGCGTGATCGAGCCCGGCTTCGCGACGACCTGCCCGCGCTCGACCTCCTCGCGCTTGATGCCGCGGAGGAGTGCGCCCGCGTTGTCGCCGGCCTGCGCGAAGTCCAGCGTCTTCTGGAACATCTCGAGCCCGGTGACGACCGTCTTCGTCGTCTCCGGGTGGATGCCGATGAGCTCGACCTCGTCGCCGACCTTGCACTGCCCCTGCTCGATGCGGCCGGTCACGACGGTGCCGCGGCCGGTGATCGTGAACACGTCCTCGATCGGCATGAGGAACGGCCGGTCGACGTCGCGCACGGGCTCCGGGATGTACGAGTCGACGGCCTCCATCAGCTCGAGGACCTTCGGCGTCCACTCCGCGTCGCCCTCGAGCGCCTTCAGCGCCGAGACCTGCACGACGGGGATGTCGTCGCCGGGGAACTCGTACCGGGTGAGCAGCTCGCGGACTTCCATCTCGACGAGCTCGAGCAGCTCGGGGTCGTCGACCATGTCGGCCTTGTTCAGCGCGACGACGATCGCCGGCACCTGGACCTGGCGGGCGAGCAGGATGTGCTCGCGCGTCTGCGGCATCGGGCCGTCGGCGGCGGAAACCACGAGGATCGCACCGTCCATCTGGGCGGCGCCCGTGATCATGTTCTTGATGTAGTCCGCGTGCCCCGGGCAGTCGACGTGCGCGTAATGCCGGTTGGCGGTCTCGTACTCGACGTGCGCGGTGTTGATGGTGATGCCGCGCTGCCGCTCCTCCGGCGCCTTGTCGATCTCGTCGAAGCTGGTCGCGGCGGTGCCGGTTCCCTGCTCGGCGAGGACCTTCGTGATGGCGGCGGTGAGCGTCGTCTTGCCGTGGTCGATATGACCGATCGTGCCGACGTTGACGTGCGGCTTTGTGCGCTCGAACTTCTGCTTGCCCATGGGTGGCTCCCTGGTCTCCTTCTTGTCCTAGTTGGCCCCGGAGTCGACGAGCTCGCTCGCAATCGACTGGGGAACTTCCTCGTAGTGGTCGAACTCCATGTGGAACGTCGCTCGCCCCTGGCTCATGGAGCGAATGTCGGTGGCGTAGCCGAACATCTCCGCGAGCGGGACGATCGCCCGGATCACCTGGGCGTTGCCGACGGGCTCCATGCCCTCGACGCGGCCGCGGCGGCTGTTGAGGTTACCCATCACGTCGCCGAGGTAGTCCTCGGGCGTCGTCACCTCGACGAGCATGACCGGCTCGAGCAGCTTCGGCTTGGCGCGCTTCAGCGCCTCCTTGAAGGCCATCGAGCCTGCGATCTTGAACGCGCGCTCGCTCGAGTCGACGTCGTGGTACGACCCGTCGACGAGCTCGACCCTGACGTCCACGACGGGGTAGCCGGCGAGGATGCCGGCATCCATCGCCTCGCGGATGCCCGCGTCGACGGCCGGGATGTACTCCTTCGGGATCTTGCCGCCGACGATCTTGTCGGTGAACTCGTAGCCCTTGCCCGGCTCCTGCGGATACAGGTTGATGACGACGTCGCCGTACTGGCCCGAGCCGCCGGTCTGGCGGACGAAGCGGCCCTGGACCTTCTCGGCCGGCTTCGAGATCGTCTCGCGGTACGCGACCTGCGGGCGGCCGACGTTCGCGTCGACGTTGAACTCGCGCTTGAGGCGGTCGACGATGATCTCGAGGTGCAGCTCGCCCATCCCGGAGATGAGCGTCTGCCCCGTCTCGTCGTCGGTCGTGACACGGAAGGTCGGGTCCTCCTCGGCGAGGCGCTGGAGCCCGGCGCCGAGCTTGTCCTGGTCGGCCTTCGACTTCGGCTCGACCGCGACCGAGATGACGGGGTCGGGGAAGCTCATCGACTCGAGCACGATCGGCGCGTTGTCGGCCGCGAGCGTGTCGCCCGTCGTCGTGAACTTCAGGCCGACGCCGGCCGCGATCTCGCCGGCGAAGATCTCGTCGCGCTCCTCGCGGTGGTTCGCGTGCATCTGGAGGATGCGGCTGATCCGCTCGGTCTTGCCGGTCGACGTGTTGAGGACGCGGTCGCCGGCCTTGATGTGGCCCGAGTAGACGCGGAAGTACGTCAGCTTGCCGACGTACGGGTCGGACATGACCTTGAAGGCGAGGGCGGAGAACGGCTGCTTCGGGTCGGCGCTGCGCTCGACCTCCGCGCCCGTCTTCGGGTCGACGCCGATCATCGGCGGCACGTCGAGCGGGCTCGGGAGATAGTCGATGACGGCGTCGAGCAAGGGCTGGATGCCCTTGTTCTTGAACGCCGAGCCGAGCAGGACCGGCGTGATCTCGTCGGCGAGCGTCGCGGCACGGAGCGCGCGGCGGATCATGTCCGGCGTCACCGAGGACTCGTCCTCGATATAGGCCTCGAGCACCTCGTCGTCGAAGTGCGAGATCGCGTCGATGAGCTGGTGGTGGTACTCGTGCGCCTGCTCGCGCAGTCCCTCCGGGATGTCGGTCGTGTCGAACTGCTGGCCGAGCTCGTCCTTGTAGACGGTCGCCTGCATCTCGACGAGGTCGACGACGCCCTGGAACTTGTCCTCTTGTCCGATCGGGATCTGCACCGGCACCGGGTTGGCGCCGAGGCGGTCCTTCATCGACTGGACGGCGGCGAAGAAGTTCGCGCCGGTGCGGTCCATCTTGTTGATGAACGCGATGCGCGGGACCTTGTACTTGTCAGCCTGCCGCCAGACGGTCTCGGACTGCGGCTGGACGCCGGCGACCGAGTCGAAGACGGCGACGGCGCCGTCGAGGACGCGCAGGCTCCGCTCCACCTCGACGGTAAAGTCCACGTGCCCGGGCGTATCGATGATGTTGATGCGAAAGTCGCGCCAGAACGCCGTCGTCGCGGCCGACGTGATCGTGATGCCCCGCTCCTGCTCCTGGGCCATCCAGTCCATCGTCGCGGCGCCCTCGTGCACCTCGCCCATCTTGTGGGTGCGGCCGGTGTAGTAGAGGATGCGCTCGGTCGTCGTCGTCTTGCCCGCGTCGATGTGGGCCATGATCCCGATGTTCCGGACGCGGTCGAGCGCGACCTGTGTCTCTGCAACCTTGGTGCTCAAATCTCCCTTTCCCCCGCCTACCAGCGGTAGTGCGCGAAGGCCTTGTTCGCCTGCGCCATCCGGTAGACGTCGTCTTTTCTCTTGAACGCGCCGCCCTGCTGGTTGAGCGCGTCCAGAATCTCGTTGGCGAGCTTGTCGCTCATGCCCTTCTCGCGCCGGTCGCGCGCGAACGTCACGAGCCAGCGCACGGCGAGCGTGCGGGCGCGGCGCTGCGGCACCTCGACCGGCACCTGGTAGTTCGCGCCGCCGACGCGGCGGCCCTTGACCTCGAGCACGGGCGTGACCGTCTTGACCGCCTGCTCGAGCACCTCGACCGGCGGGCGGCCGGTCTTCGTGCCCACGGTCTCGAGCGCGGTGTAGACGATGTCCTCGGCGGTCGACTTCTTGCCGTCGAGCATCACCTTGTTGATCACCTGCGTGACGAGCTGCGAGCCGTACACCGCGTCCCCCGCGACCGAGCGGACCTGAACCTCGCCTCGGCGCGGCACTACGAGCCTCGCTTCGCGCCGTAGCGGGAGCGCGCCTGCTTGCGGTCGGTCACGCCCGACGTGTCGAGCGCGGCGCGGATGATCTTGTAGCGGAACCCCGGCAGGTCGGCCGTGCGTCCGCCGCGGATCAGCACGACCGAGTGCTCCTGCAGGTTGTGGCCCTCGCCGGGGATGTAGGCCCCGACCTCCATGCCGTTCGTCAGCCGGACGCGGGCGACCTTCCGCAGCGCCGAGTTCGGCTTGCGGGGGGTGGTCGTGTACACGCGCGTGCAGACGCCCCGCTTCTGCGGCGAGCCTGCGAGCGCCGGCGCCTTGGTCTTGGCCTTGGCGACCTTGCGCCCCTTGCGCACGAGTTGATTGACAGTCGGCATGAGTCCTTCGTCTAGTCCTTCTCCACACAAAGAGACGGTCGGCTGGGGCGGAGGCCCCTGCCAACCGGCCCGCAGCATGGTAGCGAAGGCCCCGAGGGCCGTCAAACCGGCTCCCGAAGCGGGATCGCCCATTCGGCCGAAAGCCCCTTTTCGGGCGTAGCGCGACGTCGCGCCGGTGTCTAGAGTCCTTGCGCCCCGTGAGCCACCCACTGATTGCGGCGACTGCGGCGCTCTGCGTCTGCCTGCTCCTGCTCGTCGGGCTGCTCGTGACGCTCCTGAGGCGCTCGAACAGCCGGGTCGCGGAGGTCGAGCGGCGCCTGAACGACCTCGCCGCCGACCTCGGCGGGGCGGTCGAGCAGGCCGAGGAGCAGGGCCGGCGAACCCGCCTCCTGGGCGAGATCTCGGGGTCGCTCGACCTCGACGAGGTGCTGGGCCGGTCGCTGGAGGCGCTCGGCGCCATGCCCGGCGTCGACTCGGCGATCATCCGCGTGGAGACGAGCACCGAGGGCGCCCCGATCGTCGCCGCCCTCGGCTTCCCGGACGAGGAAGCCCCGCGCCAGGCGCTGGCCGTGCCGCCCGCCGGGAGCGAGGTCCGCGCCGTCGAGCTGACGTACCGGTACGGCCAGGTAGACGAGATCGAGGGCGGCGACGCGCTCCTCCGCGGCGGGCTCGCGGTGCCGCTCGCGGACGAGGCGGGGCCGATCGGCACCGTCGTCGTCTTCACCCGCGCGGCCGGTCGCCGCTTCTCCGACGAGGAGCTCCTCCGCCTCGAGGAGATCGCGCACCGCGCGGCCCCGGCGATCGAGAACGCGCGCCGTTTCCGCGAGGCCCGCCAGCTGGCCGACCTCGACGCCCTGACCGCCCTGCACAACCGGCGCTACTTCCACGAGACGCTCGCGCGAGAGGTCGTCCGCGCGCACCGGTACGCCCGCAAGCTCGCGCTCGTCGTCTTCGACCTCGACGACTTCAAGGAGGTCAACGACCGGATCGGCCATCTCGCCGGCGACGCCGTCCTCGCCGAGGCGGCGTTGCGGATGCGCGCCGTCGTGCGAAGCGCCGACGTCCCCTGCCGCGTGGGCGGCGACGAGTTCGCGGTGATCATGCCGGAGTCGTCGCTCGAGGACGCCGAGCAGCTGTTCACCCGCATCCAGACGGTGATCTCGAGCCGCGCCATCGGCCAGGCGGGACGCCTCCGCCTCTCCGCCGGCCTCGCCGAGCTGAAGGGCGACGACGACTCCGTGTCGCTCTTCGAGCGCGCCGACCGCGCCTTGTACAGCGCCAAAGAGGCCGGCAAGGGCCGCTCTATTGCGGCTTCTGCCTGACGGCAGAAGCCGCGGAGAGTTTCTGCTTCGCCGAGCGCGCGCCGGCAAAGCCGGCACGCTCTTACTCTGGCGTGAGCGATGCGCGGCGTTGCGCGGACGGTGGTGCGCTTCGCGCATCCCCGCCCGCGTCAGTCCGGCCTCCGCGTAAGCCGGCTGCGCCCGGCTTACGCTCCGGCCTCAGGTGTGCACTCACGGCAAGCGCGTGAGGAAGGCGTAGCGCCTCCGTACCGGTGGCTGCCACCAGCCGTTGGCTCAGCAGGGCCGAAGCCGGAGGGCCGGTACCAGGTACCGGCACGTGAGTGTCGGGACTCCCGCGCGACGCCGCCTTCATCCGTAGACGCCGGAGACGAGCCCGCGACCAGGGCCGCCGCTAACCCCGTTAGCGGCGGCCGGACGAGCGCGCGGGGATGGCGAAGCCACCACTGCGCGCGCAGAACGAGACCGCCGCCCAAAATCATAAGAGCTCGCGGGCTCCGCCCACGAGCGCTCTCCGCGAAGCGGGATCCTTCACCGGTTGAAAGTGCGCAGCACTTTCAACCGAGCCTGAGGAAGGGGATGTACTGGACGAGGTCGACTGCCGCCGGCTGCGGCAGGTCGTCCTGCGCGCACGTTGCCTGGGCGAGGGCGACGCGCTGCTTGCCGACCGTCCAGTTCTCGAACGCGGCGCCCTGCGCGAACGCGCGCAGCGCGGCGACGATCGCCGGGCGCGCACGGCCGAGCGGCACGGCGCCGAGCGGCAGCGGATCCTGGAGCGCCTTCACCGCGTAGGAGCCGGTGCTCGTCAGCACGGTCGCCGACTTGCCGGTGGAGAGAGCGAAGAGGCGGTCGGGCGCGACGTCGGCGAGCGCCAGCCCCTGCCCCTGACGGCCGAGCCACGCCGGCGACGGCTTCGCCTGCACCATCCGCACCTGCAGCTCCGGGTACGAGGTGTAGAACGTCTTCACCGCCGACGCGGTCGGGGCGCTCGAGCCGAGGCCGGCCTCCACACGCGCGCGCCGGAGCTCGTCCGAGAGGATGCCGCGCGCGACGGCCACGCTCGCGTGCGCACGACCGAGCGCGGCGACGTAGAGCGACCGGCTGCCGCGGAACGCCTGCCTGATCACCGCCCGCTCCGCCGCGAGCACGTCCGCCTGCGGCACGGGCTGCTCCGCATTCTCGACGAGGCGCTCGAAGAGCGCGCTGTACGCGGTCTCGGGGTCGCCGGTCACCCGCGCGAGCTGGCTCACCGCCGCGCTCGTCAACAGCTGCTTGTCGACGAGGCACTGCGCCCCCGGCGGCAGGACCGAGAGCTGCCCTTCGGTGCGGGACGGATTGAAGCCCGCGATCGCCTTCGGCGCGTCGCAGAGCGACGCCGACCGCGCCCACAGCCAGGCGCACATCGCGTACGGCTTGTCCGGGTCCTTCTCGGCGGCGTTCCACTCCCCCCAACCCCACGACCACACGGATGCGATCCCGGTCTCGGACGCGACCTGCTGCGCCGCCAGCGACTGCCACTTCGCCACCTCGTACCACGCCTCGGCCGGTTGCAGCTCGTTGCGCCCGCCGTACCCCTTCGTCGTCGCGAAGCTGACCATGATCCCGACGCGGTTCGCGGGGATCCCCATCGACGTGAAGTCGGTCACCGCCTGCCGGTAGTCCGCGCGCAGGGTGCGGTTGCCGAGAACGGGGCCGAGCCTCCAGGTGGACGGCGCCGGCACGTAGATCTCCCGCACGAGCTCTGCGGACTGGGCCGCCTGCTGCCACCACGCGAGCGCGTCGCCGCCCGTGTACGGCTTCGACGGGAGGAGGAGCACGGGATGCGCACCATCCGCCGCAAGCCCCTGCACGAAGGAGAGGACGTCCTGGCGGTACTGCGCGTTGTTGTCCGACCACGGCGTGACGAGCCCCGGCCCCGAGAGCTCGTTGAGGACGATCACCGGCGTCGCGCAACCCGTCTGCTGCTGCGCGAACGTGAAGAAGCTCTGCACACGTGCCGGGATGAGCGACGGATCGGCGGGCTTGGTCGTCGTGCCGACGCGGTTCTTGAAGTTGAGATCGAAATAGACCGTGGCCGCGCCCGCGGCGCGCATCTGCGACCCGTACGTGCCGCTACCGACGCCGACGACGATCCCGGCCTTGCCGAGGATCGCGTTGAACTGCGGCAGCTGATATCCGAACTCGGCCCACACCGGCTGCGTCGCCGGAACGCCGCACTGCCCCGCGTACGGCGCAGGCGTCGCCGCATGCGCGGCCGCCGGCCACGCCAGAAGGACCACGAGTGAGACGAGCGCCCTCTTCACGACCCCGTCCCTTGATACCAGACGGGCCGCCCGGAGGCGGCCCGTCTTACGGTGCATTTACGTGAGGACTACCCCTCGTCGAGCGGCGAGTCGACCTCGGGGACCTCTTCGGCCTCCAGGTCGCTGTGACCGCCGGCGCCGTTCCCGTCGCTCGTCTCGGGCGCGCCGCCGAAGTCGAGGCCGAGGTCGGCGAGGCTGTCGCCGCCGTCGGAGCCGATCTCCTCGAGCGCCGCGAGCAGCTGCTCCTCCGTCTGCGGCCGGGTGTACGCCCCGGCGGGAACCGCATCGGACGGGCCGATCTCGATCGTCCGGTAGCGCTTCAGGCCGGTCGCGGCCGGGATGAGCTTGCCGATGATGACGTTCTCCTTCAGACCGAGGAGGCGGTCGACCTTGCCCTCGATCGAGGCGTCGGTCAGCACCTTCGTCGTCTCCTGGAACGACGCGGCGGAGAGGAACGACTCCGTCGCGAGCGAGGCCTTCGTGATCCCGAGGATCAGCGGCTCGGACGTCGCCTGGTCCTTCTTCTCCTTCTTCACGCGTGCGTTCTCACGGTCGAGCACGAGCTTGTCCACGAGCTGGCCGGGAAGGAGCTCCGTGCCGCCGTTGTTCTCGATGCGGACCTTCTTCAGCATCTGGCGGACGATGAGCTCGATGTGCTTGTCGTGGATGTCGACGCCCTGCGACTTGTAGACCTTCTGCACCTCGCCGACGAGGTACAGCTCGGTGGCGGTGTAGCCCTTGAGGCGTAGGAGGTCGGCCGGGCTGATCGAGCCCTCGTGCAGTGCGTCGCCGGCCTCGACCCGCTGGCCCTGGGCGACGAGGAGCCGCGTGCGCCGCGGCACCGTGAACGAGCGCTCGTCCTCTTCCTTCCCGCTGTCGGGGAGGATGGTGATCTTCAGCTGCCGCTCGGTCTCCTCGATCGCGATCGTGCCCTCGATCTCGGCGAGCTGCGCGGCGCCCTTCGGGTTCCGCGCCTCGAAGATCTCCACGACGCGCGGGAGGCCGTGCGTAATGTCCGCGCCGGCGACACCGCCGGTGTGGAACGTCCGCATCGTCAGCTGCGTGCCCGGCTCGCCGATCGACTGCGCGGCGATGATGCCGACCGCGTCGCCGATCTCCGACATCTCGCCGGTGGCGAGGAACGTGCCGTAGCACGCCTGGCATACGCCCTGCTCCGCCTTGCACTTGAGCATCGACCGCACCGGGACGCGGAAGTCCTGGGCTGCGTCGCCGAGCTCCTCGATGATCTCGCGCAGCCGCGGCATGGTGATCTCCTCGCCCTTCTCGGCGATCACGGTCTTGCCCGGCTTGCCCGAGGCGAGCGGCTTGTAGACGTCCTCCGCGAGGATGCGCGCGGTCACGCTCTTGTTCAGCCCGTCCGCGGTGAAGAGCGGAAGCTCGACGAAGTCCTTCGTCTTGCAGTCCGGCTCCCGGATGATGACGTCCTGCGAGACGTCGACGAGACGCCGCGTCAGGTAACCCGAGTCGGCGGTGCGGAGCGCCGTGTCGGCGAGGCCCTTGCGGGCGCCGTGCGTCGAGATGAAGTACTCGAGCACCGACAGGCCCTCCATGAAGTTCGCCTTGATCGGGCGCTCGATGATGTCGCCCTTCGGGTTGGCCATCAGTCCGCGCATGCCGGCCAGCTGGCGGAGCTGCGCGAACGAGCCGCGGGCACCGGAGTTGGCCATCATGAACAGCGGGTTCAGCTCGTTGAGGTTGTTGATCATCGCCTCGGAGACCGTGTCGGTCGCCTCGGTCCAGATGTTCACGATCGACTCGTGACGCTCGGACTCGGTGATGAGACCGTGCTCGTACGCCTGCTCGACCTTGCCGACGCGCCCCTCGTACTCGGCGAGCAGCGCCTCCTTCTCCGGCGGGATGATCACGTCGTTCTTCGAGATCGTCACCCCGGCGCGCGTCGCATACCGGAAGCCGAGCTCCTTGATCGTGTCGAGCACCGACGACACCGTGTGCGCGCCGTACTCGTCGACGAGGCTCGAGATGAAGTCGTCGAGCTCCCGCTTCGACATCGTGCGGTTGATGTAGTCGTGGTACGTCGTGAACTCGCCCTCGAGCTCGCCGACCGCCTCGCGCAGGGCCCGGTCGACCTCTGCGTTGAAGATGACGCGGCCCGCGGTGGTGAGCACCAGCTCGCCCTCCCACAGGTACTCGATCGGCTGCTGCAGGTCGATCTGCTTCGCGTCGAGCGCGAACTCGACGTCCTCCTCCGCCCGGAAGCGCTTCGGCCGCGGGTCGATCGTCTCGACCGACAGCTCGTCGAAGTTCTTGTCCGAGTACGTGAGGTAGTACGACCCGAGCACCATGTCCTGGGTCGGCGTCGCGAGCGCGCGGCCCGATGCCGGCGAGAGGATGTTGTTCGAGGAGAGCATGAGGATGCGCGCCTCGGCCTGGGCCTCCGCCGACAGCGGCACGTGCACGGCCATCTGGTCGCCGTCGAAGTCCGCGTTGAACGCGTGGCAGACGAGCGGGTGGACCTGGATCGCCTTGCCCTCGACGAGCACCGGCTCGAACGCCTGGATGCCGAGGCGGTGGAGCGTCGGAGCGCGGTTGAGCAGCACCGGGTGCTCCTGGATGACCTCCTCGAGGATGTCCCAGACCTCGGCCTGCATCTGGTCGACGTGCCGCTTGGCCGCCTTGATGTTCTGGACGATCTTCCGCTCGACGAGCCGGCTCATGATGAACGGCTTGAAGAGCTCGAGCGCCATGAGCTTCGGCAGCCCGCACTGGTAGAGCTTGAGGTACGGCCCGGCGACGATGACCGAGCGCCCCGAGTAGTCGACGCGCTTGCCGAGCAGGTTCTGGCGGAACCGGCCCTGCTTGCCCTTGAGCATGTCCGAGATCGACTTGAGCGGGCGGTTGCCCGGGCCGGTGACCGCGCGGCCGCGCCGGCCGTTGTCGAACAGCGCGTCCACGGCCTCCTGGAGCATCCGCTTCTCGTTGTTGACGATGATCTCGGGCGCGCCGAGGTCGAGCAGCCGCTTGAGGCGGTTGTTCCGGTTGATGACGCGCCGGTAGAGGTCGTTCAGGTCCGAGGTGGCGAAGCGGCCGCCGTCGAGCTGGACCATCGGGCGCAGCTCCGGCGGGATCACCGGGACTGCCTCGAGGATCATCCACTCGGGGCGGTTCTCGGACGTCAGGAACGCCGAGACGACCTTCAGCCGCTTGATCGCGCGCTGCTGCTTCTGCCCCTTCGCGGTGCGGATCGTCTCGCGCAGGCTCGCGGCCTCGGCGTTGAGGTCGAGGTCCTTGAGCAGGTCGCGGATCGCCTCCGCCCCCATGCCGCCGCGGAAGTAGACGCCGAACCCGTACGGCGACCCGAAGCGGTCCTTGAGCTCGCGGAAGATCTGCTCGTCGTTGACGATGAGCTTCGGCTCGAGCTCGCGGAAGAGCTGCCACGTCTGCTCCAGCCGGCGGACGGAGTCGACGGCGGCCTCGCGCGCGTCCTCGCGGCGAGACTCGATGTCGAGGTACATCTCGCGCACCTTCAGCGCCCACTGGATGATCGCGTCCAGGTCCTCCTTCTGGATGCGGCCGTCCGTGCGGAGGCACAGGTCGTTCGTCAGCTCGCGGATGTCGCTGTCCGGCTCCGCCGAGTCGAGCACGTCGGCGAGCAGCCCCTTGCCGAGGTCGCGCGCCTTCTCGAGGTTCTTGAGATCGACGCCCGAAGCAAGCTGAGCGTCCTCCTCGTTCAGCTCGTCGCCGGCGAGCAGGCCGTCGACGATGCGGTGGAGGTGCTTCGTGATCGCGCCCTTCTTCGCGCCCGTCGCCTTCGCGAGCTGCTTCTCGAGCGGAGCGATCGCCGCGAGGATCTGCTCGGCGGCGGCTGCGACCTGGTCGAGCTCGCGCGGCGTCAGCCGGCGGTCGTCGCGGATCGCGGCGTTGCGGACGAGCTCGCGGATCTTCTTCGAGTCCTCGGTCGTGATCTGTCCGACGAGCTCGACGAAGAGGCCGCCGACGAGACCGCGCACGTCCTCGAGGGTCGGGAGCGCCTGCTCCTCGGCCCAGTTCGAGAGCCCGCGGCCCCAGAAGTCGTCGTCCTCGTCGAAGTTCCGCTCGCGGCCCTTCCCGAAGTAGTCGCGCCGGCGTGCGAGCCGGTCCTCGAGCGCGGCGAGCGCCTCGTCGCGGTCGACGTAGATCCGCTCGGACTCCGCCTTGACCTGGTCCTCGAGGGCGTTCAGGTCGGTGGCCCGCTTCTCCACGTCGACCGCGGTGACGATCGACGCTGCGAAGTACAGGACCTTCTCGAGCTCGCGCGGAGCGATGTCGAGCAGGTACCCGATACGGCTCGGGACGCCCTTGAAGAACCAGATGTGCGAGACGGGAGCGGCGAGGTCGATGTGCCCCATGCGCTCGCGCCGGACCTTCTGCCGCGTCACCTCGACGCCGCAGCGCTCGCAGATGATGCCCTTGTAGCGGACGCGCTTGTACTTCCCGCAGTAGCACTCCCAGTCGCGCGTCGGCCCGAAGATGCGCTCGCAGAAGAGGCCGTCGCGCTCCGGCTTCAGCGTGCGGTAGTTGATCGTCTCCGGCTTGGTGACCTCGCCCGAAGACCAGTCGCGGATCTGCTTGCTCGAGGCGAGCCCGATCCGGATCGCGTCGAAATCGTTGATGTCGATCAAGGTTCTCTCTCAGCTCCCAATCAGTCTTCGAGTTCCAGATCCACGAGGTCCGGCTCGCCGAGCGGTCCAACCTCGGCGTCCGCTTCCTCTTCGGCCGTTTCGTCCTCCGAGACCTCGACGTCGTCGAGGTCGCCGAGCGTCTCGTCCGCCGGCAGGGCGAGCTCGCCGTCCTGGTCGACGCGCTCCTGGCCCTCCTCGGCCTCCTCGGCGGTCGGCTCGCGGCCGACGGCGCGGAGGGAGCCCGGCGAGAGGTCGATGCCCAGCTCCTCGGCGGCGCGCAGGAGCTCGTCCTCCTCCTCGCGCACCTCCACCTCGCGCCCGTCGTCCGACTGGACGTGGACGTCGAGGGCGAGCGACTGCATCTCCTTCAGGAGCACCTTGAAGGACTCGGGGATCGACGGCTCGGCGATGTTCTCGCCCTTGACGATCGCCTCGTAGGCCTTCACGCGTCCGACCGTGTCGTCGGACTTGATGGTGAGCATCTCCTGCAGCGTGTACGCAGCGCCGTACGCCTCGAGCGCCCAGACCTCCATCTCGCCGAAGCGCTGGCCGCCGAACTGCGCCTTGCCGCCGAGCGGCTGCTGCGTCACGAGCGAGTACGGGCCCGTGCTCCGCGCGTGGATCTTGTCGTCCACGAGGTGGAGCAGCTTGAGGATGTACATGTACCCGACGGTGATCTTCTGCTCGAACGGCTCGCCCGTGCGCCCGTTGTAGAGCTGCACCTTGCCCGAGCACTGGCGTCCGGCCGGCCGCTTCGGGTCGACGACGAACTGGACCGGCGAGTCGGGGTTCTGCTTCGTGTACTCGATGAGCGCGGCGTCGACGTCGGCCGGCGACGCGCCGTCGAACACCGGCGTCGCGATGGGGTACGGGTCCGGCGCGGCGACGATCTGCCGCCGGTGCTTCCAGTCGATGCCGTCGCCGTTCTTGTTCTCGTTGAAGACGCCGTGCGCCGCCGCCCAGCCGAGGTGCGTCTCGAGCACCTGGCCGATGTTCATGCGGCTCGGCACGCCGAGCGGGTTGAGGATGATGTCGACCGGGCGGCCGTCCGGGAGGAACGGCATGTCCTCCTCGGGGACGATCTTCGAGATGACGCCCTTGTTGCCGTGGCGGCCGGCGAGCTTGTCGCCCTCGGCGATCTTGCGCTTCTTCGCCACGTACACGCGGACGAGCTCGTTGACGCCCGGGCTGAGGTCGTCGCCGCCGTCGCGCGAGAACGTCTTCACGTCGATGACGACGCCGCCCTCGCCGTGCGGGACCTTGAGCGACGTGTCGCGAACCTCGCGCGCCTTCTCCTTGAAGATCGCGCGGATGAGCTTCTCCTCCGCCGTCAGCTCCGTCTCGCCCTTCGGCGTGACCTTGCCGACGAGCAGGTCGCCCGAGTTGACCTCGGCCCCGATCCGGACGACGCCGCGCTCGTCGAGCTGCGCGAGCGACTCCTCGGAGCGGTTCGGGATGTCGCGGGTGATCTCCTCGTCGCCGAGCTTCGTCGACCGCGCGTCCACCTCGTACTCGTGGATGTGGATCGACGAGAGGATGTCGTCCTTGACGAGACGCTCGGAGAGCACGATCGAGTCCTCGAAGTTGAAGCCCTCGTACGACATGAAGGCGACGAGGAGGTTCGCGCCGAGCGCGAGCTCGCCCGCGTCGGTCGAGCTGCCGTCGGCGAGCACCTGGCCGGCGTCGACCTTGTCGCCGAGGCGCACGACCGGCTTGTGGTGGATGAGCGTCCCCTGGTTCGAGCGCATGAACTTCGTGAGCGTGTACTCGTCGCGCCCGCTCTTCGTCTCGACGACGATCTTCTCGGCGTCGACGTCGGCGATGTTGCCCGCCGCCTTGGAGACGATGACGTCTCCGGAGTCGACCGCGGCGCGGTACTCGAGGCCGGTGCCGACGAGCGGCGCCTGGCGCACGAGCAGCGGCACGGCCTGACGCTGCATGTTCGCGCCCATGAGGGCCCGGTTCGCGTCGTCGTGCTCGAGGAACGGGATGAGCGCGGTCGAGACGGAGACGATCTGCGCCGGCGCGACGTCCATGAACTCGACGTCCTTCGGCGCGGCGGTGACCGCCTCGCCCTCCGCCGACCGGCAGAGCACGGCCGCCTCGAGGAGCTTGCCGTTCTTGTCCGTCGCGGCGGTCGCCTGCGCGATCGTGTACCGCGACTCCTCGACGGCGTCGAGGTAGACGATCTCGTCCGTCACCTTGCCGCCGGTGACGCGCCGGTACGGCGTCTGGATGAAGCCGAACTCGGACACCGTCGCGTACGACGCGAGGTAGCCGATGAGGCCGATGTTCGGGCCTTCCGGCGTCTCGATCGGACACATGCGGCCGTAGTGCGTCGGGTGGACGTCGCGCACCTCGATCGGGGCGCGCTCGCGGGTCAGGCCGCCCGCGCCGAGAGCCGACAGGCGGCGGCGGTGCGTGAGGCCGGCGAGCGAGTTCGTCTGGTCCATGAACTGCGACAGCTGCGAGGAGCCGAAGAACTCCTTCAGCGCCGCCACGACCGGCCGGATGTTGATGATCGTCTGCGGCGTGATCGTGTCGACGTCCTCCGTCGTCATCCGCTCGCGCACGACGCGCTCCATGCGGTAGAGGCCGACGCGGAACGCCTCCTGGATCAGCTCGCCGACCGTGCGCAGGCGCCGGTTGCCGAAGTGCTCGTACTCGTCGAGCTCCGCCGCGATCGGCGCGCGCGGGAGGGCGATGGCCTCGGCGGCGAAGTCCTTCGAGTCCTCCGGCACGCCGAGGTTGACCGGCAGCGCGATGAGGCGCCGGACGAGCGCGACGATGTCCTCGGTGGTGAGGACGCGCACGTCCTCGGGCACCGAGACGCCGAGCCGCTGGTTCAGCTTGTAGCGGCCGACCTTCGTCAGGTCGTAGCGCTTGGGGTCGAAGAAGAGCGCACGCAGGAG
The DNA here is from genome assembly GCA_963753295.1 of uncultured Actinomycetes bacterium. GTDB lineage: Bacteria > Actinomycetota > Thermoleophilia > Gaiellales > Gaiellaceae > Palsa-739. Next base: position 62,483 of record CAVWBZ010000010.1, read on the forward strand.
GTTCCGCGCGTTGTCGAGCGTCGGGGGCTCGCCGGGGCGCTGCTTCTTGAAGACCTCGATGAGGGCCTCCTCCTCGCGCGTGGAGGGGTCCTTCTCGAGCGTGTTGACGATGTACGACGAGTTGTCGAAGAGGGCGAGGATCGCCTCGTTCGTCGACGTGTCGAGCGCAAAGCCGGTCGACGGGTCCTCTGCCGGGAGAGCGCGGAGGAGCGTCGTGATCGGCAGCTTGCGCTTCCGGTCGATGCGGGCGTAGACGATGCCCTTCTTGTCGATCTCGAGCTCGAGCCACGACCCTCGGCTCGGCATGAGGTTCGCCGTGAAGACCTGCTTCGTCGCGTCCTTCGGCTCCATGAGGTACGCGCCGGGGGAACGGACGAGCTGCGTGACGATCACGCGCTCGGTGCCGTTGATGATGAACGTGCCGACGTCGGTCATCATCGGGAAGTCGCCCATGAACACGGTCTGCTCACGGATCTCGCCCGTGTCCTTGTTGACGAACCGGACCGTCATCGAGAGAGGAGCCTGGTAGGTCAGGTCCTTCTCACGGCATTCCTTGATGGTGAACTGGGGCTCCCCGAACAGGTACTCGCCGAACTCGACGGCGAGGGTGCCGGTGTAGTCCTCGATCGGAGAGATGTCGTCGATCGTCTCTCTGAGGCCCTCGTCCAGGAACCACTGGAACGAGGCCTTCTGGATGTCGATGAGGTTGGGGAGGTCGAGAACGTGCTCGATCTTGGAAAAGGATTTACGCGCGCGGGGCGAAGCGACCGTGGTGGTCAAAGAAAAGCCTCCCTTGGGGACGTGCGAGCTCAGGCGAATTCAGGCGTGCGAGGGTGCGGCGGACCGGAACGTCGGCGCAACCCGTCAGGGTACCGAAACTGACCCCCTCACCGCAAGCGTGGCCAACGGCCGTCGCCGGAATGTGCGCATCAATGTAGCAAAAAAAAAAAAAAAAAAAAAAAAAAAAAAGTGCGCGTCGGAGCCCGGCGCCGCGAAAAAAAAAAAAAAAAAAAAAAATGGGGGGCAAGCGACGGCCGGGCTCCGGCCCTCGCTACTTCAGCTCGACGGAGGCCCCCGCCTCTTCCAGCTGTGCCTTGATCGTGTCGGCCTCGTCCTGGGCGATGCCCTCCTTGACCGGCTTGGGAGCCGAGTCGACGAGATCCTTCGCCTCCTTGAGGCCGAGGCCCGTGACGGCGCGGACGACCTTGATCACCTGGATCTTCTGGCTGACCGGCGCCCGTGAGGACGACGTCGAACGACGTCTTCTCCTCGACTTCGGCCGGTGCGGCGCCGCCGGGCGGGTGCGACCGCGACCGGAGCCGCGGCCGTGATGCCCCACTCGTCCTCGATCTTCTTCTTGAGCTCGACGAGCTCGAGCACCGACATCTTGCCGAGGCTCTCGAAAATGCTGTCTACACCGGCCATTTACTAGCTCTCCTCTTCAGTGGTTGTTTCCGTCTCCTGGTCGGCGACCGCTGTGGCGGTCGCCTCTGTGTCCTGCTCGGCGGCCGGCGGCTCCTCGGCGACCGGCTCTCCGGCCGGGAGCTGCGCCCTCCCCGCCCAGCTGCTCGATGCGTGCCTCGATCAAGCCGTACAGGTTCTGGACCGGCGCGGTGACCAGACCCAGCAGGGCGGTCAGCGGAGCGACGATCGCGCCCAGGACCTGGCCCCGCAGGATCTCGACCGACGGGAGCGAGGCGAGGCTCTCGACCTCCTCGGCCGACAGCACCTTCCCCTCGAGCACGCCGCCGCGGATCGCGAGGACCTTCGACTCGCGGGCCATGTCGGCGAGCGCCTTCGCGGCCGCGAGCATGTCGCCGTCGGCCTCGAGGAACGCGATCGCCGTCGGGCCCTCGAGGAGCGCCAGGAGCGCATCCGCGCCCGCCGCCTCCGCAGCCCGCCGCGTGAGCGTGTTCTTCACCACGGTGAACCGCGCGCCGCTCTCGAGCAGGCGGGTCCGCAGGGTGTCGATCTGCGGCATCGTGAGGCCGCGGTAGTCGGCGACGAGCAGCGTGTCCGCCGCCTTCAGGCGGCCGGCCAGCTCCTCGACAACCTGTTCTTTCTGATCTCTCTTCATCTCACCTCGACTGGTCTTCTGTCCCCTCAAGGAGGCCTGCCAGCGGTCTTAGGCGGGTCAGTTGCTAGGCCGGAACTGTAGCGGCCTCCCCAGGCTGCTCGTCCAACTCC
>CAVWBZ010000011.1:0-104656 GCA_963753295.1 uncultured Actinomycetes bacterium
TGCCGGCGAGGCCCCACGGAACGACGAGGACATCGGCGAGGATCGTGTACAGGATCAGCTGCTTCATCGACGAGCCCCAACGCAGCAGCGCAAAGCCGGGCCCGGAGTGCTCGAGCGTCCTGCCCTCGTCGATCATCCCGAACTCGAGCGTCGAGCCGTGGTTCTCGATCGGCACGCGACCGGTCTCGGAGAGGACGACCATGAAGAACGCCGCAACGGCGAGGAGATGAGCGGGCCGGACGATCTCCGCTGCCGAGCCGCGCAAGGTCGCCGCGAACACGTACGGCAGGTCGGTCTGCGTGATCAGCGCGACCGTGAAGACGACGAACAGGATCGTCGGCTCACCGAGCGCGCCGAACGTGCGCAGGCGACTCGAGCCGAGCTGCGCATACGGGCTGCCGCTGTCGATCGCGGCGAGCGAGACGGCGTAGCTCGCGAGGCCGAGGATGAGGCCGCCGCCCAGGATGTCGCCCATGAACGACCCCTGCGGCGGGAAGCTCGTCAACACGGGGATGAGCAGCGGGACGATGCAGTAGCACGCAAAGGAGACGTACGGCGCCGCCCGGAACACCGGTCCGGCGCCCTCCGGGAGCACGGTCTCCTTGCGGAACAGCTTCGCGATGTCGTGGTACGGCTGCAGGAGGCGTGGGCCGTGCCGCATCTGGACCATCGCTTCCGCCCGGGCGATGACGCCCGTGACGAGCGGCGAGAGGACGAGGATCGTCCCAAGCTGCAGTGCTTGAATCAGCCCATCGTCCAGCTGCGGCATCGCCCCGACGGTCTCCCTCGTCGCGTGGTACGGCGTGGGTAGAAGCCATCAGCCGTCGGGACGGCGGTTCGGAGGCGACGCCTCCCGCCAGAGCTTCATTGGCGTGCGGCGAGTGTACTCGAAGGCTCAGCCGAGCCGTCTGGTCCGGCTCAGGCGGCGCGCGGCGTGATCGCGACGAGCAGGCCGCCGTCGTCGTCGTACGCCGGGAAGAAGTCGCCGGTGATCGCCTTCGTGTGGCCGGAGCGGGTCCGCAGCTCGAGCAGCTCGTTCAGCCGGCGGACGCCCCACTCGAGCGCGAGCTTCGCGGGGTTGCGCTCCTCCTCGAAGCCCGCGAGCCCGAGCCCCGTGACGAGGTCGACGCCGAGCAGGTCGGTCTCCGACCAGCCGGTGAGCTCGAAGACGCCGCGGCCGACGGCGAGGATACGCGCCTCCTTGTCACAGACGACGAAGCCCGTGCCCGGGGCGGGGTAGTAGTCGTCGAGCAGCTCGAAGAGGAAGCCGAATCCGCAGTGGTGACAGGCGACGGGCTCGTTGTACAGCCCCTCGACGCGGTCGCTGTCGATCGACCGCTCCTTGCAGTTCGGGCAGATGAAGTACGGCATGAATTCAGGCTAGCTACGGGGGTGCGCGTCGACGCGGCGGACCCACGCGTGAAGGGGTGAGTCGTCAAGGAGCGGCTGGTGGTCGACGAGGACGCGGTGGAAGAGCTCGCCGTCATCCGGCGGCATGCCCAGGACGGCGTACTTGAGGAACGGGAACGCGACGACGTCGGCGAGCCCGAACTCCCCGAAGAGGTAGTCGCGGCCGGCGAGGAGCTCCTCGAACAACCCGATCGCAGCGCGCATCTCTTCTGCGAGGGCGTCCGTCGCGCCGCGGTCGGCGATCGCGTTCGGCGCGCGCTTCCAGACGCGGTTGAACCAGTCGACGAAGATGCGGACCTCCGCCCGCCGCGCCGGATCGCGAGGGAGGAGCGGCGGATCCGGGAAGCGCTCCTCGAGCCACTCGGCGATGGCGGTCGAGTCGGCGACGACCTCGCCGTCGCCGGCGACGAGCACCGGGACGAGCTCCTGTCCGCTCACCGCGAGGACGGGCGAGCGGTCGTCGGGGTCGACGTCGACCCACTCGACCGGCACGCCCTTGTGCCCGGCCGCGAGCGCGACGCGCTCGACATTGGTGGAGAACGGGATCCGGTAGACCGTCAGTGCCATTCGCGGCAACCTATCGCGCGGATCTCGTGACGGTTCCGTTCGGTTGCCTGGCACGTGCCTGGCACCGGGGTTCGGTCAGAACCACCGCTTTCGGCGGAACCAGAAGAGCTGCAGCACCGTCGTGACGATGATCAGCGCCCACGAGAAGCCGTAGCCCCAGTGCCAGCGCAACTCGGGTATGTCGACGAAGTTCTGGCCGTAGAGCCCGACGATGAAGGTCGGCGGCAGCAGCAGGGAGGCGACCACCGTCAGCCGCTTCATCACCTCGTTCTGGTCGTTCGCGATCTTCGCCTGGCTGTAGTCGCGCACGCTCGCGAGCAGGTCGCGCGAGAGCTCGAGGCCGTCGAAGGCCCGCATGAGCTTGTCGTACGCGGAGTTGAAGGCGACCTCCACGTCGTGCGGGAAGACCTCGGGGCCTTCGTCGACGTCGACGACGCCGTCGATGACGCGGCGCACGGCGTCGCGCATCGGGGAGAGCGTCCGCCGGATGTGGAGCAGGTCGTGCCGCAGCGTAGAGATGCGGTTGCGCGTCAGCTCCGCCGGCTGGTCCTCGACCTTGTCCTCGAGCTCGTCGATCTCCTCGTCGAGCGCGTCGACGAGGTCGAGGTAGCGCTCCGCGATCTCGTCGACGAGCCGGTACGCCATCATCCCTGCCGAGTCCGTCGGCTTGACGGTCTTCTTGACGATGGCGACGTCGCACGCGGCGCGGTTCCCCTCCGGCGTCTTCCGCACCGTCAGGAGCGTGTCGTGCGTGAGCACGAGGTCGATCTCCTGGTAGAAGACGTCGTCGTCGTCGGGCACCGCGACGGCGACGAGGAGGACGCCGAAGACGTAGTCGCCGTGGCCCTGCAGCGTCGGGCGCGGTTCGTCCTCGTGCTCCGGCGGTGCGAGGAGCCGCTCGATCGCCTGCTCTTCGAGCGCCTTCGGCGCCTTCTCGCGAACCTCTTCGGGGCTCGGGTCGAGCAGGTCGATCCAGGTCGCGGCCATACGGCCGCGATTCGACGTACCGGTGCCTAGACCTCCGCGGCTTCCGGCCGCGCCGCGGTGAGCGCCGTGCCCGCGTGCCCCTCGAGCGCCGCGAGGTAGCGCTCGGCGTCGAGCGCCGCCATGCACCCGGAGCCGGCCGCCGTCACCGCCTGGCGGTACGTGTGGTCCTGTACGTCGCCGGCGGCGAACACGCCCTCGATGTTCGTCTCGGTCGAGCGCGGCTTCGTGACGAGGTAGCCGGCGTCGTCGTGATCGAGCTGCTCGACGAAGAGCGCCGTGTTCGGGTCGTGTCCGATGGCGACGAAGACGCCGTCCGTCTTCAGATCGTAGACCTCGTCCGTGCGCGTGTCGCGCAGGCGGACGCCCTCGACCTTCGTGTCGCCGAGGATGTCCTCGACGATCGCGTTCGTGACGAACTCGATCTTCGGATTGGAGCGGGCGCGGTCGAGCATGATCTGCGAGGCGCGGAACTCGTCGCGCCGGTGCACGACGGTCACCTTCGTCGCGTAGCGCGTGAGGAACGCCGCCTCCTCCATCGCCGAGTCGCCGCCGCCGACGACGACGAGCTCCTTGTCCTTGAAGAAGGCGCCGTCGCAAGTCGCGCACGCGGATAGACCGCGGCCCTGGAGGCGCTGCTCGCACGGAAGGCCGAGCCAGCGCGCGCTCGCGCCGGTGGCGACGATGACCGCGTTCGCGCGGTACTCCTCGCTCTCGACCCAGATGCGGAACGGCTTCGCGGAGAAGTCGACGCGCGTCACGTCGTCGGTCACGAACTCGGCGCCGAAGCGCTCGGCCTGGCGCCGGAAATCCGCCATCATCTCGGGGCCCATGATCCCGTCGGCATAGCCGGGATAGTTCTCGACGTCGCTCGTGATCATCAGCTGGCCACCCCAGTTGAAGCCCTCGATGACGAGGGGCTCCAGGTTCGCCCGGGCCGCGTAGAGGGCGGCGGTGTAGCCGGCGGGGCCGCCGCCGACGATGATCAGCTCATGCGTGTCGCTCATGTCCGTCCTTGTTCGAAGGTTGCCCTGTATTAAACGAATTCGGGCGGAAGGACGTTCCCGAGGCGGCTGGACCTAGGCGGCGTCGAGCGCGCGCTTCGCGACGGGCAGCTCGAGCGTCTGCGGCGGCTGGGTGGTGTGCTCGACCGCTTCGAGCTCGTCCGGCAGCTCCTTCTTCGGCCGGACGCCGTGGTCGGTGAGCTTGCGCGCCTGCGGCAGGACCCGCCGCTCGAGGGAGCCGACGGTCTTGTTGTACTCCTGGACGGCGCTGTCGAGCCTGCTGCCGAGCGTGACGAAGTGCCCCGTCATCACGGTCAGCCGCTCGTACAGCTCGCGTCCGAGCTCGTTCACCGCGCGGGCGCTCTCGGCGACCTTCTCCTCGTTCCAGACCGCCGCGATCGTGCGGAGCATCGTGATCAGGATCATCGGGCTCGCGAGGACGACGCGCTCGTTGCTCCCGGTCTGGAGCAGCGTCGGGTCGGCCTCGATCGCCGTCCGGTAGAAGCCCTCGCCGGGGAGGAACATGACGACGAAGTCGGGCGTGTCCTCGAACTGCTGCCAGTAGCTCTTCGCGCTCAGCTGCCGGACGTGCTCGCGCACGTGCCGCGCGTAGTCGGCGACAAGCGACTCGCGCTGGTCGGCGGGGGCGTTGAGGGAGTCGAGAACCGCCTTGAGCGGCGTCTTGGCGTCGACGACGACGCGGCGCCCGCCGGGGAGGCGGACGACGAGGTCGGGCCGGAGCGCGCGGCCGTCGACGCTGCGGTGAACCTCTTCCTCGAAGTCGCAGTACGCGAGCATCCCCGCCGTCTCCACCGTGTTGCGCAGCTGCATCTGTCCCCACGCGCCCCGCACCTCCGAGGAGCGGAGCGCCGTCGCGAGGTTGGCCGTCTCGGCGCGCACGCCCTCGCTCGTCGTCGCGAGGTCCTTCACGTAGCGGGTGAGCGAGCCGTAGTCCTGGCGGCGCGAGCGCTCGAGCGCCTCCGCCTGCTCGGCGACCTTCGCGAGCGAGTCCTTCAGCGGCTGCACGAGCTGCTGGACGGCCTGCTCCTTCTGCCCGAGCCGCCCGGCGGCGAGCTCGAGGAACGTCTCGTTGTTCTTGCGCAGGGCGTCGGCCGCGAGCGCGTCGAAGCGGGCGGTGACCTCCTGGTTCGTCCGCTCCACCAGGGCGGACCGCTCTTCGGCCCGGTCGCGCTCGTGGGCGAGCTCGACCCGGAGCGCGGTGTGCCGCGCGCGCAGGACGAGCCACGCGCCGGCGGCGCCGAGGAGGAGGCCGATGAGGAGTCCGATGACCATCGGGCCGACGAACGCTAGAGGGGCCGTCGGACGGAGGACCACGAAAATGCCGGCCCCGACCAACCCGAAGGTTCATCGGAACCGGCTCGAAGAGCCTATGTCCGCGCCCCGGCCGCCGTCAAGGAGAAAAAAGCCGCTCTTTGCGGCCTCGGGGCCTAGCCGGCGAGGGCGGCGTTGAGGTACTTCACGAGCGTCGGCTCGTCGAGGCCGTTCGCCATCGGCACCTCGGTGGGCTTGCCGGCGCCCTTGCTGACGAAGATCGTCGGCGTCCCGGAGACCTTGTTCGCCTGGGCGTCGGCGGCGATCTGCGCGGCGTCCTTCTTGACCGAGGACGAGCCGCGCTCCGCGAACAGCGGCGCGATCTTCATGCCGGGGACGCTGGCGGCGATCTGGTAGAGCATGTTGTCGGTTGCCCAGCCGGTGTTCTCCGTGCCCTGGTTCGCGTAGAGGACCGCCGCGAAGTTGAAGGCCTTGTTCTGCTTCGCGGCCGCGAGCATGACGTCCTGCGCCCGGAACGAGTCGTTGCCGATGAACGCCCACGGCTCGACGACGACCTTGATCTTCTTCGTCCGGACGTACTTCTGGACGATGTCCGGGAAGACCTGGGTCTCGAACTGCTGGCAGATCGGGCACTGGAGGTCGATGTACTCCGTCATCGTCACCGGCGCGAACGGCCAGCCGAGCGTGCGGCCGGTCTGCGGGATGCCCTTGAGCATCGAGTTGACGTCGGCGGCGCCGGGAAGGGCGTTGGCGAGGTCGCCCGTCGCCTGGGCGTTCTTCGGCAGGCCGCCGCCCCCGCCGCCGCCGCTGAAGGCGAAGGCGAGGCCGATCCCGAGCACGACGAGGAAGACGACGATTCCGCCGATGAGGAGCGTCCGCGGCGACGCCTGACGTGCGCGCGCGGAGCCCTTCGACTGCACCGGCGGCGGCTGGGTCCGCCGGCGCTCTCTGCTCTTCTTGCCGCTAGGCACCGGCCGGAAGGGTAGCGGCCTCGTCGCTCGACTCGGCCCGGGCGAGGGCTAAGAATCCGATGAGGAGCAGAAAGCCCGTGAGCGCGAGCGTCGGGATCGTCACGTACCCGAACTCGTTGATCCACTTCACGACGCAGCCCGAGCCGCCGATCCGGCACGACGCCGGCTCGGTGATGACCTTGTTCTCGATGAGCAGGTGGTAGGTCGAGATGCACGCGCCCACGAGCGGGAGCGGGAGCAGGTAGCGGGTGACCTTGTAGTCCCCGTGCCACGCCGCGAAGAGCAGGAGGATCGACAGCGGGTACATGCAGATGCGCTGGAACCAGCACAGGTCGCACGGGACGAAGCCGGCGATCTCGGAGAGGAAGAGGCTGCCGCCGGTGCCGAGCGCGGCGACGACGAAGGCCGCCCACAGCTCGTAGCCCCAGAGTGCGGCGCGGAGCGCGCGCAGCGGCGCGGTCAGGCCGGCGACGGCGAGGACGCCGGTGAGGAGGAGCACGCCGACGATCGCCTGTCCGGCGACGCCGAGCACCGCGAGCGCGACGATCGTGTCGTGGGTCATGCCCTCCAATCTACGACTTCGGCCGGTGGACGGTTCGCGACTGCCGCACTACCCTGACGCCGCCGGGGTGGCGGAACTGGTCAGACGCGCCCGACTTAAAATCGGGTGACTTCGGTCATGCGGGTTCGAGCCCCGCCCCCGGCATCGCATGACGGAGCACCCCGATCTCCTCATCGGCGACTCCGAGCGCCGCACTGCCGCCGACGACCTGCGGGGCCACTACGAGGCCGGCCGGCTGACGGTCGACGAGCTGGAGGGGCGGCTCGAGCGCGTACAGGCCGCGCGAACCGAGTCTGATCTGCACGAAGCGCTCCGGCAGCTGCCGTCCGTGAAGCTGCCGAGCCTCCGCCCGCGCGACCGGCGCTGGCGCTCCCTCGCGACCCAGTACGCCACGCTCAACGTCGTGTCGATCCTCGTGTGGCTCTTCACCGGGACGGAGGCGAGCTTCTGGCCGAAGTGGGTCCTGCTCGCGACGCTCATCCTGTTCGTCCGCCGGCTGGCGGGTCGCGCCCGCGCCTAGAGCCCGTGCCAGCTCGAGCTGGGCATGAGGACGGGCTTCGCCGCCGGGCTGCCGACGTCGAGCTGGACCTGCGCGTGCGCCTCGAGCGGAATCGAGCGCGGGTTGCCGGGCCACGGCTTGCCGTCGAGGAAGGCGGTGACGCGGCCGCGCGCGGGCCCGACGCGGGACGTGCTCAGCGGCTCGCCCCAGACGTCGAAGAAGTTCCCGAGCGTGAACGTCCGCCGCACGGGCGACTCGATGTGGACGACGCCGTCGGCTGCGTGCGTGTGCAGCCACGCGAAGCAGCTGCCGCCGACGACGAAGGCGCCGCGGGTCGTCGGTGCCACCTCGCGCGGCGGGGCGATGCCGATGCCGGAGGGGATCCGGCGCGGCCGGCCGCCGACGTAGACGGTCACGCGCGCGTGTATATGGAAGAGCACCTGCTCCGACCGCTCGCAGCCGATGCCGTCGACGGCCTCGCCGAGGGACGGCGCGCCGGCCGGAGCGAGCACGGCGCCGGGCTCGAGCGGCGGGCCTTCCGGGCCGGGTGAGGAGGCGGCGCTCCCGGCGAGGGCGAGCGCGAGGACGGCGGCCGCGCCCGCGATTGTGGTCTTCGAACGCATATCCACCCGAAAGAGCGTAGATGCTCCGCGGTACCTCACTAGACTGCGGCGCGTGACCGGAGTCGAGGCATCGCCGCTCGAGCGCCCGCTCGAATGGGATTCGCCGCTGTTTCTCATGTCGCGCGCGCAGTTCGAGCAGGCGCTGCCGTTCGCGGACGTCTCGCAGATGGTGGCCGAGCGGCTGAGCTTCCCGGAGCGGGCCCTCATCATGAGCGTGCCGCTCCGCCGCGACGACGGCCGCTGGCAGATCTTCGCCGGCTACCGCGTCCAGCACTCGACGGTGCTCGGGCCGACGAAGGGCGGGATCCGCTACGACCCCGAGGTCTCGCTCGGCGAGTGCGCCGCCTTGAGCGCGTGGATGACGTGGAAGTGCGCTCTCCTCCGGCTCCCGTACGGCGGCGCGAAGGGCGGGATCCGCTGCGACGCGCACGCGCTGTCGCCGACGGAGATCGAGCGGCTGACGCGGCGCTTCACGTCCGAGCTGTTTGCGGCGATCGGCCCGCAGGAGGACATCCCGGCGCCCGACATGGCGACGAACGAGCAGACGATGGCGTGGATGATGGATACGTACTCGACGCAGATGGGCTACGCGGTTCCCGAGGTCGTCACCGGGAAGCCGATCTCGATCGGCGGCTCCGTCTTCCGTCGCGAGGCGACCGGGGCGGGGGTGATCATGTGCGCGGAGCGCGCCTGCGACCGGCTCGGCAAGAAGATCGGCGAGCAGCGCTGCGTCGTCCAGGGCTTCGGCAACGTCGGCGGCGTCGCGGCGACCGAGCTGCACGTGCGCGGCGCGACCGTGCTCGGCGTGTCGGACATCTCGGGCGGCGTCTACTCGCCCGACGGCCTCGAAGTGCCCGAGCTGCACGCATACGTCGCCGAGCACGGCTCGCTCGAGGGGTACGACCGCGGCACGCGCATCACGAACGAGGAGCTCCTCGAGCTGCCCTGCGACCTGCTCGTCGTCGCCGCGCGCGAGGACCAGATCACGAGCGAGAACGCGGCGCGCGTGCACGCGAAGCTCGTCGTCGAGGGCGCGAACGGCCCGACGACGCTCGAGGCGGACGCGATCCTCGCGGAGCGGGGCATCCCCGTCGTGCCCGACATCCTCGCGAACGCGGGCGGCGTCACCGTCTCGTATTTCGAGTGGGTGCAGGATCTCGGCCGGCTGTTCTGGGACCGCGACGAGATCCGCGGCCGGCTCGCCGACAAGATGAACGACGCATTCGACCGCGTCTGGTCGGTCTCCGCCGAGAAGGGGATCACGCTGCGGCAGGCGGCGATGGTCGCCGCCATCCGTGAGGTCGCCGGCGCGCTCGAGGCGCGGGGGATCTACCCGTGAACACCGTCCGCGACGCGATGGTGCCGGAGCCGACGTCGCTCGCCGCCGACGCGACCGCGCAGGACGCCGGGCGCTATCTCGCGGACAGCGCCGACGTGCGGGCGGTCTTCGTGTGCGGCGGCGACGGGGCGTTCGTCGGCGTGATCACGCGCAAGACGCTCGTCCGCGAGGTCGTCGCCGCCGGTCTCGATCCGACCTCCGTTCCGCTCGGGGCCATCGCGGAGCCGCCGCTCTTCACGTTCGACGCGTCGCTGCCGCTCGACGAGGCGTACCGGATGCTCGAGGACCGCGACCTCGAGCGCGTGCCCGTCGTCGAGGACGGACGGCTCGTCGGCGTGCTCTCCCGTGCGGTGGTGCAGCGGCGTCTCGCCGAGGACGAGCCGCCCGCGGTCGAAGTGGGCTAGCAGCAGGTGTAGGCGCCGGGCGGAGCGTCGCCCTCGGCGTGCTCGGGCAGCTCCGCGGCTGCGAACGCGACGCCGTCGAGCAGATCGTGCTCGCTCACCTCGATCGCGTCGAGCGCGTACGCGTCGAGCGTGGCGAGGAGGATCGCCGCCCCCGCGACGATGACCGGGGCGCGCCCCGGCTCCATCGCCGGCAGGGCGCGGCGCTCGTCGACGGTGAGCGCGGCGAGCCGCACGAGCTGCGCGCGGGCTGCTCCGGTCGTGAGCACGTGGCCGTGCACGCGGTCGCGGTCGTACTCGGCGAGGCCGAGGTCGAGCGCGGCGAGCGTCGTGACCGTGCCGGCGACACCGGTTGCGGCACGCGGGGCGAGGTCGGGGAGGAGCGCGCGGGCTTCTTCCGCGCAGCGCGCGACGTCCTCGGCGTAGCGCTCGGTGAAGCGCACGGCTCCCATCGGCAGGCTCGTGTGGAAGTCGTCGAGGACGAGCTCGGTCGAGCCGCCGCCGATGTCGACGACGAGCGTTCCCGCGGCGGGGTCGACGCCGCGGCGCGTGAGCTCCGCTTCCTCCTCACCGGCGAGGAGCCGCGTCCTGAAGCCGTAGCTCCATTCGACCTCGCCGAGGAACGCCTCGCCGTTCTCCGCGTCGCGGACGGCGCTCGTCGCGACGGCGAGCGTGCGCTCGGCGCCGAGCGACTCGAGCGTGCGCCGGTAGTCGGTGAGGACGTTGCGCACGCGGGCGATCGGCGCGGGGAGGAGGCGGCCGCGCGCGTCGACGCCCTCGCCGAGGCGCGTGATGCGCGTCTCGCGGTGGACCTCCGCGAGCGTGCCGCCGTCGACGTCGGCGACGAGCAGCCGGGTCGTGTTCGTGCCGAGATCGACCGCGGCGACGCGCACTTACTTCGAGGGGATGAACGCCGTCACGCGGCCGAACGTGTCCGTCACCTCGTCGATCGCCTCACGCAGCACGGCGTAGCGGGCGAGCGTCGTGCGCAGGCCGGCGACGCGCTCGTCGAGCCGCGACGTGTCCGAGGCGCGCGCCGCGGAGTCGGCGAGCCGCTCGCCGGCGTCGGCGAGCAGGTCGAGCTCCTTCGCCACGTGCCGGCGGAGGCGCTTGAAGTCGCGCCAGGCCTCGAGGACGCGCGCGGCGAGGAAGAGGAGCGAGGCGAAGATCGCGAGCGCGCCGGCGAGCAAAGCCGCATAGATGAGCCAATTCCACATCGGTCGGATCGTAACGACGGTGCTACAATTCCGGGTTGCGACGCGGGGTGGAGCAGCCAGGTAGCTCGCCGGGCTCATAACCCGGAGGTCGCAGGTTCAAATCCTGCCCCCGCTACTCCGAAAAGCCCTGCAGATGCGGGGCTTTTCGCTTCTACCGGGTTGATGACCGCTGGGGTGCGAAGAACGGTTCTAGCCGGCGAGCGACCCCTGCTCGCCATGTCGCCTCGGCGGCGCGAACGATGGCAACCCGGTGGCAAGGGTCGACCGGCTCTCGGGCCGTTTCGGGCACATTCGGCCTGTTCGTTCGCCGGCATCTGCGACCGCTGGGTTTCATAGATCCATCCTCCCCCAACGCGTCGGCGGCGATTCTCGGCCCGACATCCCGAGGGGTCAGGACTCCAGGTAGCGGAGGACGGCGAGCACGCGTCGGTGGTCGGTGTCCGAGGGTGCCAGTCCGAGTTTGGCGAAGATGTTGGCGACGTTCTTTTCGACTGCTCGCTCCGTGATCACGAGGGCGTTGCCGATGGCGCCGTTCGTTCTGCCCTCGGCCATCAGGGAGAGGACGTCGTGCTCCCTCGGGGTGAGCGTGTCGAGGTCGTCGGTGCGCCGGCTGGCCGCTAGGACTTGCGTGACGACTTCGGGGTCGAGGGCGGTGCCGCCGGCCGCTACCCGGCTCAGTGCGTCGACGAACTCGCCGACGTCGCCGACCCGGTCCTTGAGCAGGTACCCGATGCCGGCGGCGCCGCGGCTCGATGCCGCTGCGAGGAGCTCGGCGGCGTGGCGGGTCTCGATGTATTGGGAGAAGACGAGCACTCCGGTGTCGGGGTGGTCGCGGCGGATGGCGATTGCCGCCCGGATACCCTCGTCGGTGTAGTCGGGCGGCATTCGCACGTCCACGATGGCGGCGTCCGGCTCGTGCTCGTCCACGGCCGCCCGTAGAGCCTCGGCATCGCCGACGGCGGCCACCGTCTCGTGTCCCCGGTCGGCCAGGATCTCGACCAGTCCGGCCCGGATGACGGCTGAGTCTTCGGCGATGACGATCCGCATTCGAGGCTCTTCAGACGTGAGCCGGCAGTTCGATGGTGACCACGGTGGGGCCGCCGGCGGGGCTTTCGATCTGCAGCCTGCCATCGACGGTCTTGACGCGCTCCGCAAGGCCGGCCAGGCCTCCGCCGGGCTGGAGCCGGGCGCCGCCCGTGCCGCCGTCGCTGACGCGCATCGTCACGAGGCCGGGCCGGTGGAGCACCTCCAGCTTGGCGGGCCGGGCGCCGCTGTGCTTCGCCGCATTCGTGAGCAGCTCGGCGGCGCAGAAGTAGGCGATCGTCTCGATCGCAGGAGACGGGCGCTCGGGCAGGTCGATCACGAGTTCGACCGGCAGGTCGCTCCGCGCCGCGAGGCCGGCGAGCGCGGCGCCGAGGCCTTCGTCGAGGGCGGGTGGATGGATGCCCCGTGCCAGGTCACGCAGTTCGGTGATCGCCTCCATCGCTCCGCGGTGGGCGGCGTCGACCAGCTCGAGGGCCCGGTCGAGGTCGGCGCTCTCGAGCTCGGCGGCCGAGGTGCCGAGATGCTCCCGAGCGAGCCCCAGCTTCATGACGACGGCGACCATCTGGGCCTGGGCTCCGTCGTGCAGGTCCTGCTCGATGCGGCGCAGCCGGGCCGCCGCGTCGTCCACCACGAGAGCCCGGGATCGCTGCAACTCACGCACACGCTCGACGTTCTTCGGGGCATCCCGGAGCATGTTCCAGCGCGGGACGAGGTAGGCGAGCGAGCCGTTCAGCCCGGCCGCGACGAAGAAGAGCGCTCCCCACCAGTAGCCGAAGGCCAAGAGCACCACCGCCGCGATCACGAAGCAGGCCGCGGCGATCCAGCGGCTGACCGCCACGCCCTTCACGTGGCGTGCCCCGAACGCCGTGAAGGTACCCCTGGTGGCCGATGGACCTGCGTCGGTCATGAGGCCTACGCCGAGAGCCTTTCGCCGTGCGAGGCATCCCGGAGCAGGTTCCAGCGCGGGACGAGGTAGGCGAGCGAGCCGTTCAGCCCGGCCGCGACGAAGAAGAGCGCCCCCAACCAGTAGCCGAGGGCCATGAGCGACGCGCCCGCGATCACGAAACAGGCCGCGGCGACCCAGCGGCTGAGCGCCACGCCCTTCACATGGCGGGCACCGAACGCCGTGAAGACACCCCTGGCGGCCGATGGAGCGATCCCGCTCGATTGCCGATGCTCAGTCTGGTTGTACATAGGACTGCCTCCTTTGCTCTCCGGTGTCGGCCGGCTTGGTCGCCAACCACTTCGATCGTCGCACCGAGCGCGGCACACATCCACCGCGCAGGCACCCGAATCCGGGGTACGGCTAGCACGGCCCGCCGCTCCGCGGAGGGATCGGGCATCCTGATGGAAGCCTGGCCGGTGGGAGCGAACGTGAGGAAGGAGATGCCATGGCGCAGCCTTCAGCGTCTGCGCAGATCGACGCGATCATCGAGAAAGCGGCTGACTGGCGGGGCACGATCTTGGCGCAACTGCGTGCGCTGATCAACGAGGCGGCCCCGGCTGTCGTCGAAGAGGTGAAGTGGAAGAAGCCGTCCAGGCCGGAGGGCGTGCCGGTTTGGTCGAGTGACGGAATTGTCTGTGTCGCCGACACGCTGAAGAGCGCGGTGAGGTTGACATTTCCGAAGGGGGCCAGACTCGACGATCCGAAGCAGTTGTTCAACACGCGTCTGGAAAGCAAGACGGTGCGTGCGATCGACTTCCGCGAGGGCGAACCGATCGACGAGTCGGCGCTGGCGGCGCTCGTCGCAGACGCGGTGGCGCTGAATATGTCGCGGTGAACGCCCCGCCTGCCCTCGCGACTGCCGCCTCATGCGCGCGAGATCTCCGTGAACCTGTAGGTGGGGCTGGTTGGAACTCGCCGGTTGTGCTTCAGGCTTTCAAGCGAAGCGTGATCGTGCGTGTCTTGCCGTGGCTGCCCATTGTGATTTTCAGGGTCAGGTGGCTCCCCTTTGTCAGGTCGATGCTCGGGACCGTTTTGGTGAGCCTGGTGCGGCCCTTCTTCGCGGCGGTGACGAAGTGCATCACCGTTTTGCCCGATGGGGCGAGGAGTGCGATTTGGAGAAAGGCGGCTGCGCTCAGTCGAACCGAGAACGACAGCGTGCGCCTGCCATTTCCGGTTGTGGCCAGGATCGGCATGGAAACGGAGCTACCCGACAGTGGCGAGCTGGCAGGGGGCGAGCCATGCTTTCCGCCCGACCCCGACGATCCTGACCCGGAGGACCCGGAGCTACCGGACGACGGAGCAGAACTGTGAGTGGAAGAAGCTGAACTAGGCGCCGAGCCCGATCCGGACGCGCCGGACGTGCTGGACCCTGACGGCGATGCCCCACCCCCTGAAGAGCTCGAGCCAGACGCGTTCGAGCCGCTTCCATCACCGCCCGCGGGAGTGACGGTGAGTTGGAAGGAGGCCGGCGGTGTGGAGTCGCCCTTCGAGTCTTGCGCGAGACAGGAGATTGTGTGCGTGCCGACGGTGAATTGGCCTCCTGAGGGGAGGTTGCAGACCAGGTTGTAGGGCGGGTAGCCGCCGCTGACCGTGAACGAGTAGCTGGCAGTGGCGCAGTAGGTTTGGCCGCACGGGCCGGTCGCAGCGACCGTGATCGCAGCGGGAGGCGAGATGCTGAGCGCTGCCGGCGGCGGCGGCGGTGGCCCCGGTGTCGGGCCGCCGGGGGTGACGGTGAGTTGGAAGGAGGCCGGCGGTGTGGAGTTGCCCTTCGAGTCTTGCGCGAGACAGGACACCGTGTGCGTGCCGACGGTGAATTGGCCTCCTGAGGGGAGGTTGCAGACCAGGTTGTAGGGCGGGTAGCCGCCGGTGACGGTGAAGGAGTAGTCGACCGAGGCGCAATTCGACTGGCCGCAAACGTCGGTCGCAGCGACCGTGATCGCAGCGGGAGGCGAGATGCTGAGCGCTGCCGGCGGCGGCGGCGGTGGCCCCGGTGTCGGGCCGCCGGGGGTGACGGTGAGTTGGAAGGAGGCCGGCGGTGTGGAGTTGCCCTTCGAGTCTTGCGCGAGACAGGACACCGTGTGCGTGCCGACGAGAAACTCGCCTCCTGAGGGGAGGTTGCAGACCAGGTTGTAGGGCGGGTAGCCGCCGGTGACGGTGAAGGAGTAGTCGACCGAGGCGCAATTCGACTGGCCGCAGACATCGGTCGCGGTCACCGTGATATTGGCGGGCGGCGAGATGCTCAGCGGCCCGTCCAAGCGGGCTGCGCTTCCCGAACCGACTCCAACGAGGACAGCCACGACGGGCGCTGCCAGCACGGCTCGGAAACGCCGAAGCACAACCTGGTTCTAACGCTTCGCCACCGCCACCGCAATCCGGCGGTCTCGAGTCGTTCTCTGCTCAGACGAAGACTTCTCGGCTGGACTTTCGCCCGCGGTCCGCCGCGATCATCTTCACGTCCAACTCGGCGTGCGGCTCGGCTTCTCGATCCACGCCCAGCATCCAGAGGAGGCCCCAGACTCCGAGGGGCGTGGGCCAGTGGACGTCGAGGCTTGGGCGCCCGGCATGTCGACCGGCTCAGCTCAGCTGGGAGAAGAGTGAGGCCATGTCGGAGCAGATCCACTCCTCGGCGACCAGGCCGTCTGCGACCCGGTAGAACTCGTGGCTGACGTAGCTGATCGTGCGGCCGGTGGCCGGGATGCCCTGGAACTCGCCCTGGTGGGTGCCGCTGAGGGTGAGACGCAGCGCGACCTTGTCGCCGGCGGCGACGAGGTCGTCGACGCGGATCTCGAGGTCGGGGAAGGCGCTCTTGACCAGCTCATATCCCTGCTGCCAGGTCTCGCGTCCCTGGAGCGGTTCCGGCATCTCTGCGTAGTGGATGAGGATGTCCGGCGCTGCGACCGCGAGCAGCCTGGCTGTGTCGCCCGCATTGAAGGCCTCGATCGAGTCGCGTATCAGGGCCGTGGTCGCTTCGGTCGATCCAGCCTCGGAAGTCATCGCTCCCTCCTTCTGTCGCCGCCTCGTCGGCGTCCGTTTGCGCCCTCCGACCATGTAGTTACTATGCTTCACTATAACCAAGATACAGCAATACGAGGAGTTGCTCGATCGCGTTCTCTATCTCGTGGTCGTGCTGGACGAGGACATGGCGCAGGCGAACGCCGCGCTCGGCCTCACCCCGGCCCGCACTCATCTGCTCTGGGAGCTGGGGCGGCGCGGCCCGGTGCCCCAGCGCGTGCTCGCGGACGCGCTGAAGGTGACGGCGCGAGCCGTGACCGGCCTCGTCGACGCGCTCGTTGCGCAGGGGCTCGTGACGCGCGAAGCGCACCCGACCGACCGGCGAGCGACGCTGGTGACCCTCACGCCCCGAGGCGAGACGCTCGTCGCCCAACTCGAGCGCGACCACAAGAGACTCGCGCGGGCGCTCTTCGCTTCGATGCCGCCCGGCGAGTTCGAGTCGTTCGCGCACGGTCTTGCCGGCGTGATCCACCGCCTGCGCGCGCACCTCGCCGCCACCGGCGGCCGCTCGTAAGGCCCGTCCGCCCGGCGGGTTGCGGCGACATCGCCTTCGGCCGGCCGGCGTAGAACGCGAGGTGGATGATGACCTCCTTCAGTTCCGTCTCGGCTGGACCGCGACGCCCGGTCGGGAGACCGCCGAGGCGGATCACCAGGAACAGCCTCGACACGTGCGCCGCGCGTAGCGACCGGTTCAGGTCGACCTGATGCGACGTCGCTTTGCTCTCGGGGAGGCGAGAAGCCTCAGAACGCCTGTCCGGCCACGTCCGCGTGGCCGTGCTCGACCAGCCAGTGCAGCGACTCGCGGATGGCCTCCAGCGAGGAGAACCGCGGCGCGTATCCGAGAATCGATCGGGAGCGTTCGATGCTCGCCGTGATGCTGCGGTCGATGTGATCCCGCGTCACCGCGGCGTGCTCTCGGCCAACCCGTCGCTCGAGCTCATCCCATTCCACCAGGTCGAGCACCGCTTCACGACCGAACCACGCCGCGACCCCTTCGGCGAGTCCGCGACAGGTCATCGCCTGCTCGGCAACCACGTGGAAGCTCGCGCCGATTGCCGCGGGCCGGGTGAGAGCCCGCTCGAACGCCTGGGCGACGTCGTCAGCGTGCACGTGGTTCAAGACGCCGAGACCGAGAGCCGGCAGGGCGACCGCCTCACCGACCGCCAGTCGCCGCCACACGTCGGCGTCGAGGTTGCCGGCCGGCGTGATCACGGGCCAGCCCGGCCCGCAGATGTGGCCGGGATGCAGTACCACGTTGGGGACGCCGTCAGCGAGCGCTTCACGGTGCAGCAGCGCCTCGATCGCCACCTTGTTGCTGCCGTACTCACCGAAGCCGGTGCGCGGCTCGTCCTCGGTGACGGGTACGCGAGCAACCCGGCCGTGGACCCAGATGGTGCCGCAGTGCAGGAGCAGCGGACGCGACGGCCGGAGCGCGTCGATGAGGTGCTGCGCGGATGCGCGGGTGAAGCAGATCAGATCGACGACTGCGTCCGGCTGGAGCTCGGCGATCCGCCGGCCGAAGGTGCCGGCGGATTCCTCGGCGCCGCGGTCAGCGCTCACACGCTGTACCGACCGCCACTCCACGGCATCGTGGTACGGCTCCCGGCTCCCGCGGCTGACCGCGATGACCTCATGGCCGGCGCGAACCAGGCGAGGCACGAGGTAACTGCCGATGTGCCCTGTCGCTCCGATCACTACGGCACGCCCCACGCGCGCCAGGCTACAGCGCTCCCATCAACACCGAGCGACAAACCGCGTCCGCATGAAACGAGCCGCAGGCGGCGCGCTTCCGCGATCCGGCCGGCCGCGACAGCTCAGAACGGCGCGGGAGAGTCCGGCGAGGACGACTCCGCCGATCCTCACTCTGGTGTGCGGTCGCGCCGCGTCCGAGCCGGTCGGACCGCGGTCCGGCGGCGCGGGGCAGGGCCGGTCGACTCTCTGACGACGAGCTCTGCCGGGACGAGATGCTCCCGGGGGGCCGTTTCCTTGCCCGTCAGCTTGTCGATCAGCATCTCCGCCGCCAGTCGGCCGGCTTCGAAAGCCGGCCAATCGACGCCGGTCAGCGCGGGCGTCAGCATCTCGGCGTACTGGGCTGCGATCACCGAGACGACGGAGAAATCGTCGGGGACGTGCAGGTCGGCTGCGCGGAGGGCGCTGAGCAGGCCCGTGAACTGCCAGCCGGTCGTGATGGCGGCGGTGCAATCGGGCTCGGAGCGCAGCAGCCGAGCCGCGACCGCGAATGCGTCGCGCGGGGTGTGCGAGCACGGGATGTGGATGCCGCGGATCCCGAGGTCGGGCGCCCTGCTCTCGAAGACGTCCCGCGCGATCAGCGCCGCCATGTAGCCGCCCTCGATCAGCTCGGGTGCGAAGTTGAAAAGCGCGACGCACGTGTGCCCGAGCCGCGCCAGGTGCGCCAGGCTCGTCTCGATCGCGTCGCCGAAGTCCATGTCGACGTAGCTGATTCCGGTCGTGTCGCGCGTGCGTCCGATCAGCGCGAATGGGTACCCGGCCGCCCTCAGCCGCTCGACCCTGGGGTCGTCGAGCAGCGTCTCCATCAGAATCACGCCGTCGGCGCGCCCCCGCGCGACGAGCTGTGCGATCTTCTCCGGATCGGTGGCCGCGGTGGTGAGGAGGAGCGCGTAGTCGCTCGCGCTCGTCGCCTGCGTCGCTCCGGCGACGAACGTCTGCTGAACCGGCACCAGCTGCCACTGCGGCGAGGGAAGGAAGAGCGCGATCGTGTGCGAGGCGCCGCTTGCGAGCGCGCGCGCGGGGCCATGCGGCCGGTAGTCGAGCTCCTCGATCGCCGCGAGGACGCGCTCGCGAACCTTCTGCGAGACAGACCGCTTGCCGCTCAGGACGTACGAGACGGTGCTCAAGGCCACGCCGGCGCGGTCGGCGATCTGCGCCATCGTTGCCGGCCTGGTCACGGTCGCCGTCATCTGCCCTGATTCTCTCACCGCGTACCCCGCCACGACCTTGACTCCCGCGTGCCTTCCTGCTAGGTTCGCGAAGCGCTTCGATTCGAAGCGCTTCGATTCAGACTTTAGCTGCTGTACGTCGCGGGAGCAAATCAGATGCAACTCCACCGCAGTCGTCTCAGTAGAGCGCTTGGCCTGGGGGAGGACCGCCGCGTCCGCCACGCTTTCGAAGCGTTTCGGAAAAGCCCGACTGCGCGGCTCGCTCGGTTGTCTCCCGAGGTGCGTTCGAAAGGACGGAGACGACAGTGACGACGTTCATCGGCGACAAGACCGGCCTCACCGTGCTCGAGGGCGGCGAGGTCCTCCGGGTCGACGCGTGGGGGGAGAGCGGAGCCCGCGTGCGGTCGACCTTCGGGGCGTCCATAACGGAGACGCCGGGCAGCGCGCTGGGCGAGGCCGGAGCGACCGATGCCCTGGTCGAGACCGGCGACGGCTGGGCGCGGCTGCGCAACGGCGATCTCGTCGTCGAGGTGTACGACAACCCCGAGGATAGGTTCGTCGGCTTCCCGCCCCTCGTCCGTTTCCTCCGGGCCGACGGCGAGGAGCTGTTCGGCGAGAGCGTTCCCCATTTCACGTCGCCGCCCCAACGGCGGTACCGCCGGGGCGGAGGCGACCTCTACGCCTGCGAAGTCACGTTCGACGCCTACCCGGCGGAGCGCTTCTACGGGCTCGGGCAGCACCAGCACGGCCTGCTCGACCAAAAGGGGGCGGTCATCGACCTCGTCCAGCGCAACACCGAAGTCTCGGTTCCGTTCGCGCTCTCCAGCAGAGGCTATGGGTTCCTGTGGAACATGCCGGGGGTGGGCCGCGCCGAGCTCGGCGCCAACCGCACGAGGTGGGCCGCAGACGCAGCCCGGCAGATCGACTACTGGGTGACGACGGGCCCCACACCGGCCGACATCGTCAGTCACTACGCGAGGGCAACGGGCCTGTCCCCAATGCTGCCGGAGTGGGCGTCCGGGTTTTGGCAGTCCAAGCTGCGCTACCGCGATCAGGACGAGCTCCTCGAGGTCGCGCGCGAGTACAAGCGCCGCGGCCTGCCCCTCTCGGTGATCGTCTGCGACTACTTCCACTGGACGCGCCAGGGCGAGTGGAGGTTCGACCCTGCAGAGTGGCCGGATCCCCAGGCGATGGTGGACGAGCTGCGAGAGCTCGGGGTCGAGCTCATGGTCTCGGTCTGGCCGACGGTCAACCCCAACGGCGACACGTACGCGGAGATGGACCGGCGCGGCCTCCTCGTTCGCAACGCGGCAGGCCTGCCGCTTCACCTCGCGTTCTGGGACAAGGGCACCGACGGCCAGGCGTTCATGCGCTTCTACGACGCGACCAACCCCGAAGCGCGCCGCTACATCTGGGAGAAGGTCACCGCCGGCTACGGTCGTTACGGCATCCGGGCGTTCTGGCTCGACGCGTGCGAGCCGGAGAACCTCGCAGAGAACAGCGAGGACGCCCGGTACTTCCTGGGCCAAGGCTCCGAGATACAGGGCGTCTACCCCCGCGACCATGCTCAGGGCTTCTACGAGGGGCTGCGGGCGAGCGGCGAAGACGACGTGCTGCTGCTCTGCCGGTCCGCCTGGGCGGGTAGTCAGCGCTACGGAGCCGCGGTGTGGTCGGGCGATATCGAGTCGACGTTCGAGGCGCTCGCCGCACAGGTCCCGGCCGGCGTGAACATGGGCATCTCGGGGATCCCGTGGTGGACGACCGACATCGGCGGGTTCAGGAACGGCGATCCCACGACGGCGTACTTCCGGGAGCTCGTCGTGCGGTGGTTCCAGTTCGCCGCCTTTTGCCCGCTCTTCCGGCTGCACGGCGTTCGCGAGCCGGGTCCTCTCGTCGGTTCGGGCCAGACAGGCGCTCCCAATGAAGTGTGGTCGTTCGGCGAGGAGGCATACGGCTTGATCCGCGAACAGCTGGCATTGCGCGAGCGGATCCGCCCGTACGTCGTCGATCAGATGGCCACGGCCAGCGCTACCGGGCTCCCCCCGATGCGCGCGCTCTTCCTGGAGTTCCCGGGGGAGGCGCCGGCGTGGGAGGTGACCGACGAGTACATGTTCGGCCCGGATGTGCTGGTAGCGCCCGTGACGGCACTCGGAGCGCGGGAACGCGAGGTCTATCTCCCCACGGGGGCGTCGTGGCTCGACGCCTGGACGGGTCAGCGTGTCGAGAACGGGTGGGTGACGGCAGCTGCGCCGCTCGAACACATCCCGGTGTACCTGCGGGAGGGGGGCGCCTTGAGGGATCTGTCGGCCACATAGCGATGCTCAGGCGAGCGGTTCAGACGAGCGAGACCCAGGCCGGCGCCGCGCCGGCACCGGCGACGACGGACGGCACGGAGCGACGCCTATCCGGTTGGAGGCGGCAGCAGCTCGCGGGCTGGCTCTTCCTGACTCCCGCGATCGCGTACCTGCTCTTCGCGTTCGCTCTGCCCATCATCTACAACGTCATGCTCAGCTTCGAGCAGACGTCTCCCGCGACGATTGCGGACTTCACCGCGCCGTACGCCGGGCTCGCCAACTACCGCTTCATCCTTCACGACCCGACGAGCCGAGCGGCGATCGTCCACACGTTCGAATTCACGGCCGGATCGCTCGTCGGCCAGTTCATCATCGGCTTCGGTCTCGCGCTGCTGTTCAGCATCCGGTTTCCCGGAAGGACGGTCGCGCGCTCGCTCGTCATCGTCCCCTGGCTGCTTCCCCTGATCGTGACGGGGGTCATCTTCCGGTTCATGTTCCAGGCCGAGGGTGGGGCCATCAACCAGCTGCTCATAAGCGCCGGCCTGGCGCACCACCCGATCCAGTGGCTGAACGACCCGCACCTGGCCTTCTGGACGATCCTCATCGCGAACATCTGGCTCGGGGTGCCGTTCTTCACCCTTCTGCTCTACAGCGCGCTCCAGGACGTGCCGGTGGAGGTCAAGGAAGCGGCTCTCATCGACGGCGCCGGCCCCTGGCAGAGGCTCCGCCTCGTCATCGTGCCGATCATCCTGCCGGTCATCGAGGTCACGTTGCTCCTCGGCTTCGTGTTCACCGTGAAGGTGTTCGACCTCGTGATCGGCTTGACCGGCGGAGGACCGGCCAACGCCACCCAGCTGATCACGACGTGGTCCTACAACCTCTCCTTCCAGGTCTTCTCCTTCGGCGAAGGCGCGGCGCTCAACAACGTGCTGCTCGTACTGGCGCTCATCTGCGCGCCGCTCTACCTGCTGCTCAGCCGCGACCAGTTGCGGCGCAGCTCGGGAGCAGGCGGATGACCCGCAAGCAGACGTCGACGGCCAAGCGCTGGCTCTGCACGCTCGCCGCGGTCGCCGCCCTCGTGATCATGCTGTTCCCGGTCTACGCGATCATCGTCGGCTCGTTCGAGTCGACCGAGACGCTGTTCAGCGGCACGTTCTACTGGCTGCCGCACGCAGCGACGCTCGACAACTACCGGACCGTCCTCGAGGGCGCGTCGAGCAACACCCAGGAGACCGTGACCGGGGCGCAGTCGGGCAACGTGCTGACAAGCCTCATCGTCGGCCTGGGAACGGCGCTGCTCGCACTCGCGGTGGCCGTGCCGGCGGCGTATGCGCTGTCGAAGTACCGCCTGCGCGTGACGGTCGTCGTCGTCAGCTCGCTGCTCGTCGCTCAGATCGTCCCCTCCATCGTCCTCGCGACGTCGCTCTTCATCGTCTTCCACTGGCTGCACTTGCTGAACTCGTACTTCGGGCTCGTCATCGCCGACGGTACGTACGCGATCCCCTTCGCCATCCTCGTGTTGCGGGCGTTCTTCTTCAGCCTGCCGAACGAGCTGATGTACGCAGCGAGAGTCGACGGTGCGTCCGAGCTGCAGACGTTCCGTCTCATCGTGATTCCACTTGCCCGCTCGGCCGTCATAACCGTCGCGGTCTTCGCGTTCTTGGCCGGGTGGGGCGACTTCATCTTCGCGTTGACCATGCTCAACGGGACCGGCATCGAGCCGATCACGCTTGGGATCTACAGCTATCTCGGCAACTTCTCGACCGACTGGGGCGCGGTGATGGCCTCGGGCGTCTTCGCCATGGTGCCGGCCGGGGTGATGCTCGTGGTGGCGCAGCGCTATATCGCCGCCGGTCTCACCGCAGGCTCGGTGAAGGGTTAGCGATGAAGGAACGACAGTCGCCGTGTGTGTGGCGCCGAGGGGGCGGTAGATGAATTAGCGCCCCAAAACCTCACCGTGAGTTGCAAGCCTCGGTTGACTTTCACTTGCACGATTAATCCTAAGAGGAGAATCGTTGTGAACGTATTGAAGAAGAAGCGGTTCTGGGGACTCGCAGTCCTCATGGCTGTGTCGTGTGTCGTGGTCGGTTTTTCGCACGCGACGAGCTCCGCCGCGACGAAGATCACGCTCACAGAAGAGGATTACTTCAACACGCCGGGCCAGATCAGCGCCTTGTCGGCGTACAGCAAGCAGTTCGAGGCCGCACACCCCGGCGTGACGGTGAAGCGGCAGTACGTGCCGTTCGCCAACCTGGACACGAAGCTTCTGACGCAGGCCGCGGGTCACGATCTGCCCAACCTGCTGGCTGTCGACAACCCGTTCGTGTCGACCATCATCTCGACGGGCCAGGTCGTGCCGCTCAGCGGTCTGAAGGGCTTCAGCACCGCGGGGTATTACCCGGCGGTCATCAACGAGGGCCTTTCCGGCGGCAAGTACTACAGCCTGCCGGTGGCAGGCGCGAACTCGATCGCACTGATCTACAACATCGCGATGCTGAAGGCGGCGCACGTCAGCCCGCCGAAGACGTGGGATGAGCTCGTGACCGCGGCGAAGGCTCTCACGACGCCGGACCACTACGGGATCGCGTTGACGTGTGAGGCCGGAGAAGACACCACGTGGCAGTGGGAGCCGTTCTTCTGGAGCAACGGCGGCAAGGCCACGTTCGCCAACGTCGCGTCTGCTCCCGGAGTACAGGCACTGAGCCTGTGGAAGACGCTCATCGACAACGGCTCGGCGTCCAAGGACTGCCTCAACTGGAGCCAGACGCCGGCTGCGTCGACCCAGTTCATCGACGGCAAGGCCGCAATGATGGTCAATGGTCCCTGGAACTTCCCGACCATGAACCAGAGCCACCTGTTCTACGGCAAGCAGTTCGGGATCGTCCCGGTGCCGGTTCACACTGCCGGCCAGCACGTCATCGTGCCGCTCGGCGGCGAGGACTGGATGGTCAGCAAGACCGGTGGCAGTGACGCGCAGCAGATGGCGTACGAGTACATCAACGGCATGCAGTCGCCGGCGATGGAGCTCAAGCTCGCGAAGCTGTTCGGCTATCTGCCCGGCAAGATCGCCGTGGCGAAGACGTACCTCAAGCAGGCAGGCCCCGAGTGGGGCGTCTACGTCAACCAGACGCTCTTCGCGCATCCGCGCACGCTCGGCCTGGGCGTGAAGTACCCGAAGATCTCCCAGGCGGTGTGGACGGCAATCCAGGCCGGCTTGTCCGGCTCGGCATCCGTGCAGGACGCACTGAACACCGCACAAGGTCAGATCAAGACCATCTTGGGAGGCTAGGAGCTGGAAGACACACGACGGGGCCCGGTACCGCTCGCCCCACGGCGGCGGTACCGGGCGATTCGTCCGGAGCCAACGAGCCCGCAACCACCCTCCCGGGAGATCAGATGAAGAACAAGGACCACATCGAGCCCGCCACGAGCATCCCCACCGCCGCCGCCCCGACAGCTTCCGCTCGCGTGCGGCTCCGTCCACTCGACCCGACGGGCGTGGTCATCGAAGACGGGCTCCTGGCGGAGAGACAGCGCGTGAACCGTGAGGTCACGCTTCTCCGGGGAGCCGAGGAGCTCGAGCGCGCCGGGACGCTCGAGAACCTGCGCATCGCCGCGGGCCGGGCAAGTGGCAGTCGCCGAGGCATGGTGTTCAGCGACTCCGACGTCTACAAGTGGTTGGAGGCGCTCGCCTGGGAGATCGGGCGGGAGCCTTCGGCCGAGCTCGAGCGCCTGGCCCACGAGACGATCGACCTCGTCGCCGCGGCGCAGGAGCCGGACGGGTATCTCAACAGCTGGTGTCAGATCGTCGACCCCGCTTGGCGGTGGACCGACTTGGAGATGGGCCACGAGCTCTACTGCGCCGGCCATCTGATCCAGGCTGGGGTTGCGTTCGCGCGAACGACGGGCGACGTGTCCCTCCTCACGGTCGCCCGTCGGTTCGCCGATCTCATCGTCGACGTCTTCGGCGGCGACGGCCACACGGGAACCGACGGCCATCCCGAGATAGAGGTCGCGCTCGTCGAGCTGTACCGGCAGACGGGAGAACGGCGCTACCTCGAACTGGCCGACACGCTCGCGTCCCGCCGTGGGTTCGGAACGTTCGCCGGCGGCCGCTTCGACCTGCCGTACTACCAAGATGCCGAACCGGTTCGCGAGGCGCGTGCGATCGTCGGGCACGCCGTGCGTGCGCTCTACCTCGCGGCCGGTGTCACCGACATCTACGCCGAGACGGGCGACGAGGCGCTGCTCGGATCGATGCTTCGCCAGTGGGACGACCTCGTCTCGGCGAAGACGTATCTGACGGGCGGGATCGGCTCGCGCCACCACGACGAGTCGATCGGCGACCCGTACGAGCTTCCGCCGGATCGGGCCTACTGTGAGACGTGCGCGGCGATCGCCAGCATCATGTGGAACTGGCGCATGCTCCTCGTCACGGGCGAGAGCCGGTTCGCGGACCTGTTCGAGCGGACGCTCTACAACGGCTTCCTCTCCGGGCATTCACTCGACGGAGAATCCTTCTTCTACGTCAACGCGCTGCAGTCGCGAACCGGCGACCGGCGCCACAACTGGAACCCGGTTGCGTGCTGCCCGCCGAATGTGATGCGCATGCTCGCCTCGCTCCATCACTATCTCGCCACCACGACGGACACCGGCGTTCAGCTGCACCAGTACGCCTCGTCGCGAATTCGCGCCGTCTGTCCCGTGGCCGGTCCGGTCGAGCTCGCCGTGACGACCGACTACCCGTGGTCGGGAACGATCGAGGTCGAGATCGTCTCGACCGGCGACGTCGAGTGGACGCTCTCGCTCCGGGTGCCGGCATGGGCGCGCGCGGCGATTCTCGACGGTGCTCCGGTCACACCGGGCGGCTATGCGGATCTGACCCGAAAGTGGCGCGTGGGCGACAAGGTGACGCTCGAGGTCGACGTCTCGCCGAGGCTCACGGCTCCGAATCCGCGGATCGACGCCGTCCGCGGGTGCCTCGCCCTCGAACGCGGCCCCGTCGTGTATTGCTTCGAAGAGCAGGATCTGCCCGCCGGCGCCGACCTCGCGGACGTGGCCATCGACTCGGCCGCTGAGCCGGTCGACCACGGTCCGGTGGAGCCGCTCGGCGGCGTGCCCGGCGTGGCGGTGGCGGGCGTCGTCCGCGACCTCGACGGCTGGCGTCGAAGCGAGTACCGCGACCTTCGACAGCTGCCGGCGCCGGCGCCGGCAGCTCCGGCGCAGCTGCTCGCCGTCCCCTACTTCGTGTGGGCGAATCGGAACGAAGGCGGCATGCGAGTCTGGATCCCTACGAAGGACTAAGGAGCAGGAGGCAGCTATGGCGACCCTGTCGCTGGAGCAGGTGACCAAGGTTTTCGACAACGGCGTCGCGGCCGTGAGCTCGCTCGACCTCTTCGTCGAGGAGGGCGAGTTCGTGGTTCTCGTCGGTCCGTCGGGCTGCGGGAAGACGACAGCGCTCCGGATGGTCGCCGGCCTCGAGGAAGTGACGGCGGGGACGATTCGCCTCGACGGCAAGCCCGTCAACGACCTCTCGGCCAAGGAACGGGACGTCGCCATGGTCTTCCAGAACTACGCGCTCTACCCGCACCTGAACGTGCTCCAGAACATTGCCTTCTCCCTGAGGGTGGGAGGCATACCGAAGCACGAGCGTGAGCGGAAGGCGCGTGAGGTGGCCGAGATGCTCGGGCTCACCGAGGTCGTTCTCCGCAAGCCCGGCCAGCTCTCCGGTGGCCAGCGCCAGCGGGTTGCCATGGGCAGGGCGCTCGTCCGCGAGCCTGCGGTGTTCCTCATGGACGAACCGCTCTCGAACCTCGACGCCAGCCTGCGCGTGCAGATGCGGGGCGAGGTCCTACGCGTGCAGCGGCGTCTCGGAGTCGCGACCCTCTACGTCACCCACGACCAGACGGAGGCGATGACGATGGGCGATCGGGTCGCGGTCCTCCGCGGCGGCACGCTCCAGCAGCTCGCCGCGCCTCAGGAGCTCTACGAGAGCCCTGCGAACCTGTTCGTCGCGTCGTTCATCGGCTCGCCGGCGATGAATCTCTACGAGGCGACGGTCTCGGGGCCCGCGGATCGGCTCGTCCTGTCACTCGGGTCGCAGCAGGTCGCGCTTCCCGCCGACCTTGCGCGGCGTCGCCCCGGTCTCGCCGCTGTCGAGGGACGCAAGCTCGTGGCGGGGATCCGGCCCGAGCATCTGGCCGTGGCTTCCCCGGCGGACGGCGCAGAAGTTGGTCGCGAGAGCACCCTCTCCGTGCGGGCCGAGCTCGTCGAGTCGCTCGGCAACGAGTCGCTCCTCCACTTCTCGACCGACGCGAGGACGGTGCGCAACCGCAGCGGCGTCTTCACGGCAGACCCGGGCATTCACGCTTCCGGGGACATAGCGGGCGCGTCTGCGACCGAGGGCGTGGCTCGCCTCGATCCGCGCGTCCGGGTCGCCGTCGGCGACCACATCGCTCTTGCGGTCGACGTCGATCGCCTCCACTTCTTCGACGCCGAGACCGGGGAGGCGATCGGAGCGGCCGGCGCCTCTCCAGTCGTGTCGTTTCCGGCGACGCAGAACTGAGATGAAGGCGCTCGGGCACCTTGAGGTCTGGCTTGTCACCGGGAGCCAGGAGATGTACGGCGAGGCGACGCTGCGGCAGGTTGAGGTGCATGCGCGTGAGGTGGCTGCTGGTTTGGATGCGCAGCCGGAGGTTCCGGTGCGGGTGGTGCACAGGGCGGTCGCGACGAGCTCTGGGGGGATCCTTGCGGTGGTGCGTGAGGCGAATGCTTCGGATGTGTGTGTTGGTGTGATCGTGTGGATGCATACGTTTTCGCCGGCGAGGATGTGGATTGCGGGGTTGGGTGCGCTGCAGAAGCCGCTGCTCCATCTCCACACGCAGTTCGACCGTGACCTGCCGTGGGTGGAGATCGACATGGACTACATGAACCTGAACCAGTCTGCGCACGGGGACCGGGAGTTCGCGTTTTTGGAGACGCGTATGCGTCTGCGCCGCAAGACGGTTGTCGGTCACTGGCGTGATCCCGAGGTGGCGGCGCGCGTCGGGACGTGGACGCGTGCGGCTGCGGGCTGGCGCGAGGCTCAGTCGCTTCAGGTCGCGCGCTTCGGCGACAACATGCGCGATGTCGCGGTCACCGAAGGGGACAAGGTCGAAGCCCAGATCCGGCTCGGCGTGTCCGTCAACGGGTACGGCGTCGGCGCGCTTGCGGCCGCGGTCGCGGACGTTTCGGAGGCGGACGTGGACGGTGTGGTCGCCTGCTATGAGGAGGATTACGACCTCGCCCCGGCTCTTGCTGCCGGCGGCGACCGCCGCGAGTCTCTGCGCGACGCCGCCCGGATCGAGGTGGGGCTGCGCGGATTCCTCGACGCGGGCGGGTTTCGGGCGTTCACGGACACCTTCGAGGATCTTGTCGGCCTGACGCAGCTGCCGGGCATCGCCCCGCAGCGGCTGATGGCTGATGGGTATGGCTTTGCGGGGGAGGGTGATTGGAAGACGGCAGCTCTCGTCCGCATCGCGAAGGTCATGAGCAGCGGCCTCGCCGGCGGAACGTCTTTCATGGAGGACTACACGTACGACCTCGCGCCCGACGGCCCGGCCGTGCTCGGCGCGCACATGCTCGAGGTGTGCCCGTCGATCGCGGCGGAGCGGCCGTCGTGTGAGATCCATCCGCTCTCGATCGGCGGTAAGGCCGACCCGGTGCGGCTCGTCTTCACCGCCGCGCCCGGCCCGGCGGTCGTCGCCGCGATGCTCGACCTCGGCGACCGCTTCCGGCTGGTGGTAAACGAGGTCGAGGTCGTGGAGCCGAAGCACGACCTTCCCCGGCTGCCGGTGGCGCGGGCGTTGTGGCGGCCGAAGCCCGACTTCGCCACCGCGACCGAGGGGTGGCTTCGCGCCGGCGGCCCGCACCACAGCGTGCTGTGCCGGGCGGTCGGCGCCGAGGCGTTCGCCGACTTCGCCGAGATCGCCGGCATCGAGCTGCTCGTCATCGACGACGCGACCCGGATCCGCGCCCTCGCCAACGAGCTGCGCTGGAACCAGGCGTACTACCGGCTCGCCGGAGGGCTCTGACACTCCCGCACACCGCGCGCCGCACCTCGCTGAAGGGATAGGCGGCCGAGCGTCAGGCTCGAGCGTTCACGACTCACTCGCCGACGCCGGATCGCCGACCAGAACCTCCCACCGGTCGATCGACGTCCTCACGAGCACGCCCGATCGGACCCAGGGATCCTCGGCGAGGCGGTCTGCGGCCTCGCCGCTCGTCGGGGCTCGAACGACCACCATGGTTCGGTAGAGCCGATCGTCGCCGACGGGCTCGGAGACGGGAGAGAAGTCGTCGTCAGGGCGACTTCGATCGGCGAGAGGGCCACCCAGGAGCAGGAAACCGTCGTCGACGAGACCGTTGATGAAGGTCACGTGCTCGGGCCAGAGCTGTTGGTCGCGCATCGTTCTCGACCGGTCCCAACTCGGGCCCTGCTGAGAGATCACGACGAAGTACATCACTGAAATCTAGTCACGAGAAGTGGGGTGGTGGGAGGCGCTTCGGCCGGGGCTCGCGCCCACGCGCGGATTGCCCGCGCGTGGGCGAAGCCCCACTGGACTACGACTTCCAGTGCCAGTCCTGGATGTTCCAGAACGGCCCGACGTTGGCGGGGTTGTTGACCATGCCCAGCAGGTTGCTCTTGTAGACGAGCGGGGTCGGCCGCTGGTAGAGCGGCAGCACCGGAACCGTGTCGGACATGAGCGCGTCCGCCTGCTGGAAGTCGACGGCACGCTTCGCCGGGTCGAGCTCGGCGTTGCCCGCCTTGACCAGCTGATCGACCTTGTGGCTGCAGTAGCCGGTCCAGTTGCTGGCGCCCTGGCAGCGCCAGGAGTCGTACCAGTCACCAGGGTCGCCGGTCGTGACCTCGGCGAACTCGGCGAGGTCGAAGTTGCCGGACGGGAGACCGGCCGAGCCGAAGATGACGTTCGCGGGCAGCGGATGATCGTTGATCTGGATGCCGACCGACTTGGCCTCGGCCTTGGCGATCGCCTCGGAGGTGGCGCGAACGGAGTTACCCGACGTCCACGACCAGTTGACGCTCGCCGGCAGGCCGGAGCACGTCCAGACCTTCGAGTTGCTCGGATCGACCGAAGAGGGACCGCCGGTGCAGTGCTTCGCCATCAGGGCGAGAGCCTTCTGCGGGTTGAAGTTCCACTTCGCGAAGTCCGGCTTGTACTGGCTCTCGGTCTGGTAGTAGATCGCGTTGTTCGCCGGCTTGAGCCCGGCAGCGAGCGAGCCGTAGATCGTGTTGATGATCGACTGGCGATCGATCGACATCGCGATCGCCTCACGGAACCACGGAGCACGGAGCAGCTTGTTCGTCGAGCCGCCGGTCACGCTCGACGCGGCGGGGGCGTTGCCCTCGCGGAACTGGATGTGCTCGAAGTAGTAGCCGGGGATCTGGTTGAACGTGATCCCGGGCGTGCTCTTCAGCGGAGCGAGGTAGAGACCGAACGTCGGCGAGATCGCGTCGACCTCACCGCCGCGCATGGCCTCTTCTTCGGAGTTCGTATCGGTGATGAGCTTGAAGTCGATCTCGTTGACGGCCGGCTTCTTGCCCACCCAGTACGGGTTCGCCTTCAGGACCGAGCCCTGGCCCTTCGTGTAGTTCGAGAGGTAGTACGGGCCGTCCGACACCGGCTGGCCGTCGCTACCGCAGATGCAGTTCGTCCAGATCTTGTTGAAGTCCAGCCCCTTGAGCGCGGCGGCCGGATAGAGCGTGTTGAAGAGGTACTGCCAGTCCGCGTACGGGCCACACGGGAAGTCGGCGGTGCAGTTCTTCGTGTTCCAGTAGAACGTGACCTGCTTCTGCCCCTTGTGCGTGAAGTGCGTCGGGTCGAGGTTGCTGTACCCGGTGCGTTCGACGAGGTCGTTGTTGGGGTTGTCGATCTCCTGCAGCGTGTACACGAAGTCCTCGTAGGTCACCGGGACCTTCTTGCCGCCCCAGTACCAGTAGGCCTTCGGGCTGATCGTGTACGACACGCTCTTCGAGTTGACGGACGCAGAGGTCGAGATGCCCGTCGCGGACCACAGGCCCTTCTGGTTCTGGATGAACGGGCCGTAGGTGGTTTCCTCCCCGCCCATCCAACTCGCCCACACCTCGTTGCAGCAGTTGAGCTGCGTGTTGAACCCGTCGATGTCCTGCTCTGCGCCGAACACGACGACGTTCGCGGCCTCGCGGCCGGCCGTCGTCCGCGGCACCTGCGCCCACGCCTGGGCAAACGGGGCAGCCGCCGGTGTACCAAGCGACACCCGAGCCGTGGTCGTCTTTGCGGTCGCAGATGCAGCCAGAAGAAGCACCGCTGCTGTCGCTCCCGCGAGGAGCCAGATCCGCCAACGCATAGCTCTCCCTTTCACTCGATGTGCAGCAACCGCTGCGACGATTACGACGACATCGAGCCGGAAAGCGCGAAAACCTCTTTGCGGGCGATTTGTGAAGCCAGTCCGTAGAGAGGCGGGAGGGCGAAGGACGTTCCCTCCCGCCTCTGCACACGGAGGGAAGACGCGATGATGCCGACCGGGATCGCGCCGCGAGGTGCCAGTTTGGCAGCAGATGTGTGATCCATGTCCGGCGCCGTCGCCCGGCTGCGGCGTCCGCCGTCCGTCGAGGGACGAGAGTCCCAACTGGATCTCGAATGTCTCGTCGTTTTGGCCGCGCCCCTGGGATGAGTTTGGGCGGGTCCGACGGTCTGAACGGTGATGGTCAGGGTTCGGACAGCTCGGCAAAGAGGCCAGGTGCTGCTCGCGCGTGCGTGCGCGAGACCGGACCGGGCCGACTGAGAACGGTCGCAGAGGTCATCGCGTGTCGCCACGTCGTCGCCAAGTCCGCGAGCTTCTGCTCTCCATCGACCGGGGTAACGGAGGCGCAATCGGTCGCCAGATAGAGACCCAGCTGAGAGAGACGATCAGCTCCGGTGTGCTACCCACGGGGACGGCGCTCCCCTCGACGCGAGTTCTTGCCGAAGACCTCGCGGTCTCACGTGGTGTCGTCACCCGTGCGTATACGCAGCTGGCAGCCGAGGGGTACATCACGCTTCGGCAAGGGGCAAATCCGTGCGTGCACGGCTTCCCGGCCGCGGGCGGTCACTCGGCCCAGCCGCAGGGCGGACCGGCCGACAAGTATCGCTTCGACCTGCGTCCCGATCTGCCTGACCTGGCCAGCTTCCCTCGCAACGGCTGGTTGCGCGCCCAGCAGCGTGCGCTGCAGGCGGCGTCGAACGGAGAGTTGGGAAACACCGACGGCTGCGGCCTTTGGCCGTTGCGCGCCGAGCTCGCGGCCTATCTGGGAAGGTCGCGCGGCGTCCTCGTGCAGCCGGAGAACCTGGTCGTCACCGCCGGGACGTCCCAATCTCTCAGTCTGATCACGCGAGCGCTCGCCGCCGAAGGAGTGTCGGAGATCGCGTTCGAGAATCCGAGCTGCGTCCTTCACCACGCGGCCGTTCGCATGGCTGGGATGGAGCCGCGTGGCATGAGGATCGATGAGCAAGGGCTGATCGTGTCCGAGCTCTACGATGCCGGCAGCAGAGCGGTGGTGGTGTGTCCGACGCACCAGTTTCCGACCGGACCCAGGCTTTCCGAGTCGCGACGCGACGCACTGATCGAGTGGGCAACCGACACCGGCGGACTCATCATCGAGTCCGATTCCGAGCTCCGCGACGACAGTGCTCCCGTTGCTCCGTTGCAGAGGCAGGCGCGCGATCGCGTGATCTATCTCGGCTCGACGCGAAAGACTCTCGGCCCGTGCTCGCGTCTGGGCTGGGCCGTTCTGCCGGACCGACTCGTGTCGACCGTGCAGGAGCTGTCGACATCGCTTCTACACGTCTCCAGCTTCGATCAGCTCGCGTTCCTCGACTTCCTGGCGCGCGGAGACTACGACCGTCACATACGCAAGATGCGCGAGATCTATCGAAAGCGACGCGCTGTTCTCGTCGACGCCCTGCAAACGGCGTTACCCGACGCGCCGATCAGCGGGCCGTCCCTGGGGCTGCACGTCGTCCTGCTGACCGGTCGTGGCGGCCTTGCCCGGCGGGTCTGCGCCTCTGCCCGCGAGCGGGGGGTGGCACTCGACTCGATCTGCGATCACACGCTTTCCGGCTATGACGGGTCGGAAGGCGTCCTCGTCGGCTTCGGGCAGATCTCCGAGGCCACCGTCCCCGGCGCCGTCGAAGAGCTCGGGCGAGCGTTCGCGGCAGCTGCGTCGTCCGCGTAAGGCCGACGGCACGTCCGAGGACTGTCTGTCTACGCGATCCTGCGGCGGTACGTGACCATGGCGAGGGTGTACGCGACGACGAGAACGCCGACGCACCAGGCGAGGGCGATCCAGATGCCGTTGCCGACCGACTGCTGGGAGAACAGGTCGCGGATGGCGTTGACGATGGACGTCACCGGCTGGTGCCTGGCGAAGGCGCGCACCGGGCCAGGCATGGTGTCGGTGGGCACGAATGCCGAGCTGATGAACGGCAGGAAGATCAGCGGGTAGGAGAACGCGCTCGCGCCGTCCGCGGACTTCGCGGAGAGACCGGCGATCACCGCGATCCACGTCAGCATCAGCGTGAACAGGATCAGGATGCCGGCGACCGCGAGCCATTCCGGCGCGCCCGCCCCCGAGCGGAAGCCCATGAGGAGGGCGACGAGCACGACGACGACGAGCGAGACCAGATTGGCGACCACGGAGGTCAGCACGTGCGCCCACAGGACGGACGACCGTGCGATCGGCATCGACTGGAACCGCTCGAAGATGCCGCTCTGCATGTCCAGGAAGAGCCGGAATGCCGTGTAGGCGATGCCCGAAGCGATCGTGATGAGCAGGATGCCGGGGAGCAGGTAGTTCACGTACGAATCCGACCCCGTGTCGATCGCGCCGCCGAACACGTAGACGAACAGCAGCAACATCGCGATCGGCATGACCGTGGTCGTGATGATCGTGTCCGGGCTGCGCGTGATGTGGCGCAGGGATCGTCCCAGCAGGACGGCCGTGTCGCCGAAGAAATGGTTGGTCACCGTTGTTCCTCACTTGTCCGTGCCGACCCGACGACGGCAAGGAAGACGTCCTCGAGGGTCGGCTGCTTTTCGATGTATTCGACCGTGGCGGGCGGGAGCAGCTGCTTGAGCTCGGCGAGGGTGCCGTTCACGATGATCCGGCCCTCGTGGAGGATCCCGATCCGGTCGGCGAGCTGTTCGGCTTCGTCCAGATACTGCGTCGTGAGCAGCACCGTCGTGCCGTGCTCGGCGAGCTCCTTGACGGCCTGCCACACCTCGATCCGCGCCTGGGGGTCGAGCCCGGCCGTCGGCTCGTCGAGGAAGATGACCGGCGGATTCCCGATGAGGCTCATCGCGATGTCGAGGCGGCGGCGCATGCCGCCCGAATAGGTCGACACCTTCCGCGCGGCCGCGTCGGTCAGCGAGAAGCGCTCGAGCAGCTCGTCCGCGATCGTGCCGGGATCCTCGAGGTGCCGCAACTTGGCGACGAGCACGAGGTTCTCCCGCCCGCTGAGGATCTCGTCGACGGCGGCGAACTGTCCTGTGAGGCTGATGGACTCCCGCACGTTCGCCGGTTGCGTGGCGACGTCGAAGCCGTTGATGCGGGCGCTCCCCGCGTCCGCCTCGAGCAGCGTGGAGAGGATCTTCACGGCTGTCGTCTTCCCTGCCCCGTTGGAGCCGAGCAGGGCGAAGATGCTGCCCCGCTCCACGTCGAAGTCGACGCCGCACAGCACCTCCAGGTCCTTGTACGACTTCTCCAGGCCCTGCACGTGGATCGCATCGGTCATTGGTGCCTCCGCTGGCCAAGGCGCGTGTCGGGCAAGTCGCCTGACGCGACGAGCGCCTGGCGCCGCGCCTCCCACTCCTGCTCCAACCGCGGCATCCGCTCGACGAGGAACTCCGCGAACGCCGCCGTCTCCAGCAGCACCGCACGCCGCTCCAGCGGCGCATCTCGCAGGACGTCGAGGCCCTCGCGCGCGAGCTCCAGGAGCTCCTCGTACTCGGTGACGTCCATCGACTGCGACGCGCCGAGGTCGATGCGGACGCGGTCCATCCGCTCGCCGGCGACGCGCGAGCGCTGCACCGCGTGGATCGTCTCGAGGACCTTCACCGCGCCGGCGATCGCGCTGCGGCTGGCGAGCAGTGCCTCGGCCAGCTCGCCGATCGTCGGATCGGGCGGGTCGCAGACGGCGAGGTAGCCGATCAGGCGACCCACCATCGGCGGGAAGGAGAACCGGCGGGCGTAGTACCGCCCCATGTGGTCGGCGAACGTGATCTCAGCGTCGGTTGGCATGCCGACATAGTACACACATAACTGAGATCACACAAATTTGTGTGATTTGCTCCCTTGTGCCGACGCGCGCGCCCGCTCTACCGCCCGTCCCAGAGCGCGGCGTTGACGACGTTCTCGTAGAGCTCCTGGCGTCCGGAGACCGGATGCGGGTCGAGCTCGCCCGACTTGACGCGCTCGGCGAGATCGGCGAGCGAGACGGAGCCGCTCATGACGTCGCTGCCGAGTGAGCCGTTCCAGCCGTCGTACCGTTCGGCTTTCATCGTCGCGAGCGTCCCCTCCTCGTGCAGCTTCGCCGCGACGAGAAGGGCGCGTGCAAGCGTGTCGATCCCGCCGACGTGGGCGTGGAAGAGGTCGGTCCTGTCGATCGACTGGCGGCGGAGCTTGGCATCGAAGTTGAAGCCGCCGCTGCCGAGCCCGCCGGCCTGGACGATCTCGTAGAGCGGCAGGACGAGATCCTCGACCGAGTTGGGGAACTGGTCGGTGTCCCAGCCGTTCTGAGGGTCGCCGCGGTTGGCGTCGATCGACCCGAGCAGCCCGTTGGCGGTTGCGTAGGCCACCTCGTCGTGGAAGGAGCGCCCGGCGAGGGTTGCGTGGTTCGCCTCGACGTTGACCTTGTACTCGCCCTCGAGCCCGTGCCGGGCGAGGAAGCCGTGCACGACGGCGACGTCGTGGTCGTACTGGTGCTTCGTGGGCTCCATCGGCTTCGGCTCGATGAGAAGCGCCCCATCGAACCCGATCCGGTGCTTCTCCTCGGCGACGAGGTGGAGGAACCGGGCGAGCTGCTCGCCCTCGCGGCGCAGATCGGTGTTGAGCAGCGAGTCGTACCCTTCGCGGCCGCCCCAGAGCACGTAGTTCGCTCCGCCCAGGCGCTTCGTGACAGCGAGCATGTTCGTGACCTGAGCTGCCGCATAGGCGAAGACGGCGGGGTCGGGGTTGGTCGCCGCTCCCGCCTGGTAGCGGGGGCTGGTGAACAGGTTGGCGGTGCCCCAGAGGAGGCGCGCGCCGGTCTGCTCCTGGTAGCCGACCGCGTCGTCGGCGAGCTCCTCCAGGTTGTTCGTGAACTCGCGGAAGCTCGCGCCCTGGGGCGCGACGTCGACGTCGTGGAAGCAGTAGAAGGGCACGCCCAGCTTCTCGACGAACTCGAAGGCGGCGGCCATCTTCAGCCGGGCGGCAGCCATCGGGTCGAGGCCCGGGTCGGCCCACGGACGATCCAGGGTGCCGACGCCGAACATGTCGCGCCCGTCCCACGCGAAGGAGTGCCAGTAGGAGACGCTGATCCGAAGCCAGTCCTCCATGCGCCTCCCGAGGACGGTGAGATCAGGGTCGTACGCCTTGAAGGCGAGCGGATCCGACGAGCGTGCGCTCGCGTACGGGATACGACCTTGGACATCGGCGAAGAACGGCTCAGCCATGGTGAGAGCTCCCTGTCGTGGGTGTCGCGTGTCAGCCGAGCCGGTGCGCGAAGTCCGCCAGCTGACGTTCCGCATGGCTCGTCGGCGGCCAGTGGCCCGAGTACGGGTAGACGGCGATCTCTTTCGAAGCCTCGATTGCGTTGTACGCCGCGAAGACCGTCGACGGCGGGGCGATCGTATCGCGGAGTCCGACGGCTACGAGGGTGTGGGCGCGGATGCGCGATGCGAGCAATGCGTTGTCGACGTGCCGGAGCGTGTTGCGCACCGCCTCGTCGAGCTCTGGATGCAAGGCGAGATACGAGACGAGCTCGAGGTACGGGTGATCGACCGCGATCTCGATTGCACGCTCGATGTCGCACAGGAAGGGCACGTCCGCATGACAGAGGCGCACGAGGTCCGGCGCGAGCGCCGCCGCCGCAAGCGCGAGCGCGCCGCCCTGGCTCGCGCCGGCGACTGCGAGTCGTCCCGAATCGACACCGGGCAAGCTCGCGGCCGTCTCGACGGCGCGCACCGCGTCGACGTAGAGCCGGCAGTAGTAGTAGGTCTCGGGAGCCGCGACGCCCCGCGTCATGACACCGGGATGCTCGGCGCCCGACGCGCCTGCGCCGGGGTCCGGTGTGCCTCCCGTCGACCAGGTGCCGCCCTGCGCGCGCGTGTCCATGACGAACGTCGCGTAACCGCACGCGGGATAGAGGGCGTGCGCCGCCGGAAGGTCGCGACCGCCGCCGTAGCCCACGAACGCGACCCGGCACGGCAACGCCTCGTCGTCTCGGCCGGAGGGCCGGAGGTACCAGGCCTTGATCGGGTCGCCATCGGCGCCGCCGAAGGTGACGTCGAACGCCGACAGCCGCCCATACGTGCCCGGCTCGAACGGCTCGAGCCGAGGCTCGTGCGCCGCCGCGCGGGCCGCCGCGACGGCCTGCCGCCAGAACGAGTCCAACCCGGGTGGTTCCGCCGCCGCCGACCGGTGGCGCTCGAGCTCCGCGAGCGGCAGGTCGTAGAGCGGAAACGGCTTGCTCACGACGCTGCGGGCACCCGCGAAGGCGCCGTGTGCCCGCCGGGCCGGATGACCTCTCCCGTCTGCGGATCGAAGAAGTGCGCGCGC
The DNA here is from genome assembly GCA_963753295.1 of uncultured Actinomycetes bacterium. Classification (GTDB taxonomy): domain Bacteria; phylum Actinomycetota; class Thermoleophilia; order Gaiellales; family Gaiellaceae; genus Palsa-739. The sequence continues at coordinate 37,919 of CAVWBZ010000011.1, forward strand.
TCGAGGTGGACGGCGAGCTCGATCTCCGCGCCGTGCGGGATGGGCGTCAGCGTGTCGATCCGCGCAGTGAACTCGGCGCGTTCGTCGTCGGCGAACAGCGTCTCGTCATCCACCTGCGTGTCCGCTGCCGCGCGAACGGCGTCCGCGGTCACGCGCGGCGCATCCAGATGGAAGATGACGTGGCTCTCCGCGCCGAGCTCCTCGACAACCGCCGCGCGAACGCGCATCCGCGGAAGAGCCGGGTCGGCTCCCGTCCCCCGTTCGAAGTCCGTCGGCCTGATGCCGACCAGCACGTGCCCGGACGGCGGCACCACCGTGCCGGGAAGGGCGAGCACGTGGCCGGCGAAGCGAATCGCGCCTCCGTCGACGTCCGCCTCGATGAGATTCATCGACGGCGACCCGATGAAGGCGGCGACGAACAGGTTGGCCGGCGCGTTGAAGAGGTTCTGGGGCGTGTCGACCTGCTGCACGCGTCCGTCGCGCATCACGGCGACGCGCTGGCCCAGCGTCATCGCCTCGACCTGATCGTGGGTGACGTAGACGGTCGTCACGCCGAGCTGCTCGTGAAGGCGGGCGAGCGAAGCGCGCATCGACACGCGAAGCTTGGCGTCGAGATTCGACAGCGGCTCGTCCATGAGGAAGGCGACCGGCTCGCGGACCATTGCGCGACCGATCGCCACACGCTGCCGCTGGCCGCCCGAGAGAGCCGCCGGCTTGCGGTCGAGCAGATCGAGTAGCCCGAGCGTGCGAGCTGCCGCGAGCACACGCCGCGTGCGCTCCTCCTTCGCGATCTTGCGGATCCGCAGCCCGAACGCGAGATTCTGCTCCACGGACATGTGCGGGTAGAGCGCGTAGTTCTGGAAGACCATTGCGATGTCGCGCTGCTGGGGCGGTACCTGCGTCACGTCGTCGCCGGCGATCACGATTGCCCCCTCGGTAGCCTCCTCGAGCCCGGCTATCAGCCGGAGGAGCGTCGACTTGCCGCAGCCGGAAGGGCCGACGAGCACCATGAACTCGCCTTCCTCGATCTCGAGGTCGATGGCGTCGACCGCGAGGACGTCGCCGGTGTACACCTTGGTCAGGTTCCGAAGCGAGATGCCGCCGCGGCTCATGATTGCCCCCACATCTCGTTGTTCAGCCGATCGAGACCACGCCGTCGAACGCCTTCTCCGGCGGCGTACCCGCGGGCTCCGCGAGCACTGTCGCCGACCCTGCAGGGAGGAGGTCGTCGGACGAGGTGCCGACGAAGAGGTCGAAGGTTCCGGGCTCGATCGCATAGACGAGCGAGCGGTCGTGAAATCCGAGCTGTCCGACCGGAACGCGGAACGTCACGGTCTTCGACTCGCCCGGCTCGAGCTCGAGACGCGCGAAGCTCTTCAGCTCGAGCACCGGGCGCGTGATGGTCGCGACCGGGTCGCGGACGTACAGCTGCACGACCTCCTCGCCGGTGCGCTCTCCCGTGTTGCGCACGTGCGCACGCACCGCGATCGACTCGTTCCACCCGATCGTCGGTGTCTCCACGTGCGCGTCCGAGAGGACGAACGTCGTGTAGGCGAGACCGTGGCCGAACGGGTAGAGCGGCCGGGCGGGCGCGTCGACGTAGTCGCCCTTCCAGTGCGAGCGGCCGCCGGAGACTTTGTGGGCGTAGTACGTCGGGATCTGCCCGGCGCTGCGCGGAAACGTGATCGGCAGCTTCCCGCCCGGGGATGACGCGCCCACGAGGGCGTCTGCGATCGCGTCGCCTCCGGCCTGGCCCGGCAGCCACGCCATCAGCACGGCGGCGCTCTGCTCGTGGAGCCAGGCGCTGCCGCACGGTCGCCCCGCGACGAGCACGAGCACGACCGGCGTGCCGGTCGCGACCACGGCGCGCGCAAGGTCCTCCTGAACGCCCGGCAGATCGAGCGATGCGCGATCGCGGCTCTCGCCGCTCGTGCAGTCGTCGGTGAGGCCCGCTTTGTCTCCCAGCACGAGAACGGCGACGTCTGCGGCTGCCGCGAGCGCGACCGCCTCGTCGAAGCCCGAGCGCGACGTGCCGGCGACGTCGCAGCCGGGCGCGAAGCCGACGCGCTCGCCGAGCCGGGCGCGCAGCGCGTCGAGGACGGTCGGTGCGACCGGCATCGGATCGCCGAGGTCGAGCCCTTCGGGGAGGTCGATCGAGAAGACGTCCCCGCCCGAGCGGGCCATCTCGTTCAGCGACTCGACGTGAGCGGCGTAGCTGTAGTCGCCGAGGAGGTTGCGCAGGTCATTTGCGTTCGGTCCGATCACCGCGACGGTTCGCACCGCCTCGGCGAGCGGCAGCGCGCCGTCGTTCTTGAGCAGGACGAGGCTCTTGGCCGCGATCGTCCGCGCGAGGCCGCGCTGAGCCTCGGTGTCGGCCGCTCCGGAGGCCGCTTCTGCATCGACGTAGGGCCGCTCGAAGAGGCCGAGTGAGAACTTCGTCGCCAGCACCCGTCCCACTGCGACGTCGATGTCGCTCTCGGCGAGAAGGCCGCGCTCGATCGCCGTCCGCAGCGGCGCCCCGTAGCAGTCGGTACTGGGCAGCTCGACGTCGATGCCGGCGGCAAGCGCCGCGGCGGCCGCCTCCGACGCGTCGCCGACGAGCCGGTGGTAGCGCTCGAGCTGGCGGACGGAGAAGTAGTCGGATACGACGCAGCCGTCGAAGCCCCACGCCCCCCGAAGCAGCTCGGTCAGAAGCTCGTGCGACGCGCCGCACGGGACGCCGTCGAGCTCGTTGTAGGCATTCATCACCGACCGGAGGCCGCCTTCGCGCACCGCCGCCTCGAAGGGGTGGAGGTAGACGTCGTGCAGCTCCCTCGTCCCGACATGCATCGGCGCCCAGTTCAGCCCGCCTTCCGACGCGCCGTAGCCGACGAAGTGCTTTCCCGTCGCGACGACGCCGTCCCGGAGGTCGGCGCCCTGCAGCCCACGGACGAACGCAACGCCCATGCGTGCGACGAGATACGGATCCTCGCCGAACGTCTCCTCGGTGCGCCCCCAGCGCGGATCGCGGCAGACGTCGAGGACGGGGGACAGGCCTTGATGGGCGCCGACCGCGCGCATCTGCACCCTGACGGCGTCGGCGAGCGCCTCGGAGAGATCGGGCTCCCACGTGCTCGCCAGGCCGATCGCCTGCGGGAAGACGATCGATCCGCTCGCCAGCAGACCCGAGCAGATCTCCTCGTGGACGATGGCGGGAATGCCGAGCCGCGTCTCCTCGACGAGGTGGCGCTGGACGGCGTTCGCGAACCGGGCCGCCTCGTCGCTGCGGTAGCTGCTCGCGCCGCCGACGCGCGTGACCTGGCCGAGGCCGTCGCGGGCGAGCCGCTCGGCGCGCTCCGGCGAGAACGCCCCTCGGTCGGCGAGCTCGAAGCTCCAGGCGCTGCCGAGCTGGCCGAGCTTCTCCTCGAGGGTCATCCGGCCGAGAAGGTCGTCGACCCGCTCGGTCACCGGCCGGCCGGGATCGAGGTAGATCGCCGATTCGCGCGCCGCGGTCGTCATCCCGTCTACGCCACCGGACCGCATGACTGACGGACGACGAGACGTGTCGGCAGGATGACGCGGGCAGCGGGTCGTGCCGGATCCTCGATCAGCTCGAGCAGCAATCGAACCGCCTCGCGCCCCATCTCCTGGATCGGCTGCTCGACCGTGGTGAGCGGGGGATCGCCGAGCGCCGACTCGGGCACGTTGTCGAAGCCGACCACCGACAGATCGTCCGGGACGCGCAGGCCGAGTGAGCGCGCGACCGCGATCGTCTCGAGTGCGGTCACGTCGTTCGCGGCGAAGATCGCGGTCGGACGCGGGTCGACCTCGAGCAGCCGGCGCGCCGGCTCGGCCGCGGTCGCGGCGTCGTAGCCGCCCACCTGGACGAGGCTCTCGTCGACCTCGACCCGTGCGGTGGCGAGCGCCTGCCGGTACCCGCGCTCGCGCAGGCGCGCCGACTCGAGGTCGTGGCGGCCGGCGAGGAAGCCGATCCGTCGATGGCCGAGCCCGAGCAGGTACTCGGTCGCGGCGACCGCGCCCTTCAGGTTCTCCGAGTCGACCGTCGGCAGAGCCGACGACTGCACGTTGTGGTCGACCGCGACGACCGGAGTGCCGTACGTCTCGTCGATGCTGCCGGGCGTGACGAGAATGGCGCCGTCGGCGAGCGTGCCGCTGATGCGCGACAGGTAGCGCCTCTCCCAGCCGGCCTGGTCGGCCGCCTGCCCGCACCCGGAGAAGACGATGAGCTCGTAGCCCGTGTCGCGGATCCCGCGAGCCACCCCCTTGAGCAGCTCGGCGCTGAAGGGCTCGAGGTCGCGCACGAGCACGCCGATCACCTTCGTGCGGCGGCTGCGCAGGCTCTGACCGACGAGGCTCGCGTGGTAGCCGAGATCGTCGATCACGGCGCGCACCCGGGCCGAGGTGTCCTCGGCGACGCCGTAGCGGTCGTTGATCACCTTCGAGACCGTCGCCACCGAGACGCCCGCCTGCGCGGCGACGTCGCCGATCGTCACCCGGCCATGCTTCTTGCGCTCGCTCACGAACGAAGACTATATCGCTATCTAAAACGATATCGATAACGGTTGACGAGCTGTTGTTCTCTCTGTACGCTCGCGCCGAAAGCCAGCCGCTTTCGATCCGAGAGGAGAGTTCCAAGATGGCAGCTTCCCGCAAGTGGTTGCGGCGCAGTGCCGCGACCGCGGCGCTCGCTCTGGCGGCCGGCGGCTTGTTCGCCGCCTTCGGCGCCGGCAGCAGTGGCGCAACGAACGCCACGGCGAGCAGTCGGCCGGCCAACAAGATCGTCGTGCTCGTCTACGGCGACGCGCAGAACCCGGTGGAGCAGTACGCCGTGGACACCTACAACAAGACGGCCGAGGGGAAGAAGGTCAAGGCCGTCCTGCAGACGATCCCCGGGGCCAACTACCAGACCAAGCTGCAGACGATCATGAGCAGCAGCAACGCTCCCGACGTCTTCTTCAACTGGGGCGGCGGCTCGATCACGCAGTTCCAGAAGGCCGGACTGCTCATGCCGCTGAACGGCTTCATGAAGGCGAACCCGAAGCTCAAGTCGAGCTTCCTGCCGTCGATCCTGAGCGCCGCGAAGATCGGCAACAACTACTACGGAATCCCGATGCGCGGCACCCAGCCGGTCATGCTGTTCTACAACAAGACCGTGCTCGCGGCGCACCACCTGACTCCGCCGACGACGTGGGCCGAGCTGCTCAGCGACGTCGGTACGTTGAAGAGCGGCGGCGTCGAGGTGCCGATCGCCCTCGGTGGCGCCGACCAGTGGCCGACTCTGATGTGGTTCGAGTATCTGTACGACCGCGTCGCCGGTCCGAGCCTCATCACCGACGCGCTCGCCGGGAAGTCGTCCCTGTGGAAGACAGCCGCCAGCAACAAGGCACTCGCCGACCTCGCCCAGCTGATCAACGCAGGCGGGTTCGGGCCCTCGAAGAGCTGGGACTCCGTCTACTTCACGAAGAACCAGACCGCCCAGCTGATGATCGGCGGCAAGGCCGCGTTCGAGCTGATGGGCTCGTGGGACTACTCCACGGTCCAGTCGCAGTCGGCGTCGTTCGCCTCGGGCGAGCTGGGCTACACGGCGTTCCCGTCGATCCCCGGCGGCAAGGGCAACCTCAACGACCTCGCCGGCAACACCGAGAACTACTACTCGGTGCTGGCGAAGACGCGGTACCCGCAAGCGGTCGCCGACTTCCTGACGGTGATGTACACGCCGACCTTCGTCAAGAAGGAGCTCGCGCTCGGCAACCTCACGACGACGACGAGCACGCCGGGCCTCATCACCGGCACGACGGCGCCGTACCTCAAGTATCAGTACGGGCTGATCAAGAAGGCCCCGGCCTTCCAGCTCTCGTGGGACCAGGCATGGCCGCAGACCAACACGAACACGATCCACACCGCCGTTGCGGACTACTTCGACAATCTCGACGCGAGCGCATTCGAGTCGACGATGGCGGGATTGAAGCCGGCCAGCTAGCCACACGGACAGTCGAATCGACATGACGTCGCTCGCTGCACGAAGCGGGCGGACCACGGGCTCGGGCGGCTTGAAGATCGGCCGCCCGAGCTTCCTCTGGTCGCTCCCTGCGATCACGTTCTTCACGGTCTGCGCGATCGTGCCCTTGGGCGCGGTCGTGTGGCTCTCGTTCACGAGCTGGGACGCGCTCGGCTCGCCGCAATGGGTCGGCACCGCAAACTGGACGGCGCTGTTCCGTGACCCGACGCTGATCAACAGCTTCAAGGTCACCGCACTCCTCACCGGTCTCGGAATCGTCACGCAGACGCCCGTCAGCCTCCTGCTGGGGGTATGGGCGGCCGGTCACCAGAGAAACCGCGCCATCCTCTCCGCGCTCTACTTCATCCCGCTCCTGATGTCGGCGGCCGCCATCTCGATCGTCTGGCTGTCGCTGCTCGACCCGTATTACGGGTTGCCGCGCGAGCTGCACTGGCTGTTCGGGAACTCGCTGCTCGGGCACGGCTTTCTGTTCAGCTACCCGCGTACCGCGATCGGCGTGCTGACGTTCGTCGGCATGTGGCAGTGGACTCCGTTCCACACGCTCATCTACCAGGGAGGAGCGCGCGCCATACCCGACGTGCTGTATCAGGCCGCCGCGATCGACGGAGCCGGACGGATCCGGCAGTTCATCAGCATCACGCTGCCTCAGCTCCGCAACACGATCATCACCTCGGTCGTGCTGATGCTCGTCGGCAGCTTCACGTCCTTCGACACGATCCTCATCTTGACCTCGGGCCGCCCGGGGATCTCGACGACGTCGACCTCGTACTACATGTACATCAAGGGGTTCCAGCAGTTCCAGTTCGGCGGCGCGAGCGTGATCGGCGTTCTGCTCGTCGTCGTGACAACGATCATCTCCCTGATCATCGTCCGTGTCTCCGGGTGGGACAAGATGCGCAGCACGCAGGAGGGTGTGTGACCGCGCGGCGTCCCAATTACGCGGCGGGCGCGCTCACGGCCTTCTGGCTCGTGATCGTTCTCGCGCCTGTGTACGTCCTGGTGAAGGCGTCTCTGCAGACGCAACCCGACTATGACTCGTCCGGGCCGCTGTCGATTCCGACGCGCGTCACCACCTCCAACTTCTCGCGGGTGATTCACAGCGGCTTCCTGAAGTTCTTCGTGAACACGGGGATCATCACCGCCGCCGTCGTTGCGATCGTGGTGGTGCTGGTCCCGCCGGTCGCGTTCGCGATCGTTCGCAACCGCAGCCGCACCGTAACGCTCGTGTTCCGGATATTCCTCATGGGTCTGGCCGTTCCGATCCAGGCGGTGATCGTGCCGCTCTACTTCCTGATCAGCAAGGCAGGGCTCTACGACACGCTGATCGCGGTGATCCTCCCGACGGCCGCATTTTCGCTCCCGATCTCGACGATCATCATGACCGGCAGCATGCGCGACATAACCGGTGAGCTGTACGAGGCGATGGCGCTGGACGGCGCGTCGAGCTGGCGCGCGTTCCGTCATCTCGCGCTGCCATTGGCGCGGGGCGGCCTCGCGACGATCATCGTCTTCTCCGCACTCAACGCATGGAACGGCTTCCTGCTCCCGCTGATCTTGACGCAGTCGGCTCACGTGCGCGTCTTCACGCTCGGCCTGTACGACTTCCAAACCGTCAGCTCGATCGACGCTCCGGCCATCTGCGCCGCCGTCGTTCTCTCCATCATCCCGATCCTCGTCGTCTACCTCTTTGCGCGGCGCGCGCTCATCCGGGGCTTGATGGGCGTCGGCGGGAAGTGACGTCTGCCGTCGTCGCGTCGCCGGCGCCGGCTGGAGCCAGTGGCTGCCGGCGAATACGCTTTCAGGCAACGACCACGAGGAGGACGCGAGATGAGCGGCTACGCAATCGTCAACCTGAAGGAGATCGAGGACGCGGCCGGCGAGCGGGCGCCCGATATGGAGGCGCGCTTCGCGCGTACGCCTCTCGGGTCGGAGCACCTCGGCGTCACGTACATGCGCTACGCGCCGGGCGTGCGCTCGCCGATGGCGCACAGCCACCGCGAGCAGGAGGAGGCGTACGTCGTCGTCGGCGGCTCCGGCCGCGTCAGGCTCGACGACGAGGTCCGCGACATCCGCCAGTGGGACGTCGTTCGCGTCAGTCCGCCGACCGTGAGGGCCTTCGAAGCGGGGCCGGACGGGCTCGAGCTGGTCGCGGTCGGCTCCGACCGCCCCGAAGGAGGGGACGGCGTGCGCGCCGAGTCGACCTGGATCGACTAGGCCGCGTCGCCGGCCGAGTCGTCGACCGGCTCGGCCTCGGGCTCCGTCGTGACGAGCTCGCCGTTGACGAACTCGCCGTTCGCTGCCGCCACCGCACGCTCTGCCTTCTTCGCGCGCTTGCGGTCCCGCTTCTCCTTCACCGCGAGCTCGCGCGCCCGCTTCGCCATCGTCTGTGGATTCTTCGCAGCTATGCGTTCCAGGGTAGCACCGGCCCGAAAGCCCGCCTTTTTGCCTGCGTGTGCGACACTGGAGGTGCGCTCGCTTCTCCTTTTCGACCCAATCCGGGCCTGAGTGCATCCGGGGCAGACCAGGGAGCAGGCGTTGAACCAAAGCGAGGCACTGCCGCTCGTACGACCGCAATTGCGGGGCGTTCTGCATCTCGTCGGCTTCGTCGTCGCGTGCCTCGTCGGCGCCGTGTTCGTCTCCTTCGTCGACGGCCGGCGCCTCGTCGGAGCGGCGGTGTTCGCGGCCTCGGCGGCCGCGATGCTCGGCGCGAGCGCGCTGTACCACCGCGTCACGTGGAAGCCGCGCGCGCGCATGTGGATGCGGCGTCTCGATCACGCGGGCATCTACCTGTTGATCGCCGGCACGTACACGCCCGTCGGCCTGCTCAGCATGCACGGCGTCCTGCAGCGTGTCGTGCTCGCCGTCGTGTGGAGCGGCGCCGGCGTCGCGATTCTCGCGAAGTTCTGCTGGGTGCACTCACCGAAGTGGGTCTCGGCGCTGATCGCCGTCCTGCTCGGCTGGGTCGGCATCGCCGCGATGCCGCAGCTCGAGACCGCGGCGGGGCCGGCGGCCGTCGCGCTGATCGGCGCCGGCGGGCTCGCATACACCGCAGGAGCGGTCGTCTACGCCCGCCGCAAGCCCGACCCGGTGCCGGCGGTCTTCGGGTACCACGAGCTGTTCCACGCGCTCACGCTCGTCGCGCTCGCCTGCCAGTACGTCGCGATCGCGTTTTTCGTCGTCCGGGTCGGCTGACCCACCGGAAGGAGCAATACATGCAGGGCACGATGATCTGGTTCAACGTCGACAAGGGCCACGGGTTCATCAACACGGAGCAGGGCGAACGGCTCTACGTCGCGTTGGACGGCTTCGCGCCCGGCGAGCTCCCCGAGGCTCGGTGCAAGGGGCAGGCCGTCCGCTTCGACCGTGAGGGCGAGGGGGACGAGCCGCGGGCCATCAACGTCACGTTCGTCACCACGGCCGATCCGCGCCGCGCCCGGATCCGCAGCGCCCGCGGTGGGCACAAGCTGTAGCCCGCGCGTGAGCTAGCGTCCCGGTCATGACCGACGAGAGCACGGACGACAAGACCGTCGCGAAGGCGGACCACGAGCCGCCGGCGGGAGCGCAGACGACCGCGACGTGGACCGGCGGCGGCGCCGAGATCGACTACACGGCGAGCGCGAGCTGGATCGTGCTGCGCAAGAAGGAGAAGCCCTCGGCGGAGATCTTCTCCGTCTCATACGTCGCACAGGGCGCCGCCGGCCGCCCCGTGACGTTCGTGTTCAACGGCGGCCCGGGTGCGTCGTCCGCGTACCTGCACATGGGCGCCGTCGGCCCGCAGCGCGTCGCCTTTCCCTCCGACGGGACGCTGCCGCAGATGCCGCCGCGCCTCGTGCAGAACGACGAGTCGTGGCTCGCGTTCACCGATCTCGTCTTCGTCGACCCCGTCGGCACGGGGTTCAGCCGCATCATCGACGACGAGAAGAAGGACGGCGACGACAAGAAGAAGGGCGACGACAGCGACCCGAAGGAGTACTTCGGCTACAAGCGCGACCTCGACTCGCTCTGCGAGTTCATGGGCCGCTGGCTGTCGAGCCACGGCCGGTGGGCATCTCCGGTCTTCATCGCCGGAGAGAGCTACGGCGGCTACCGGGTAGGCCGCCTCGTGCGGCTGCTCCAGGAGAATGCCGGCATCGGGCTCAGCGGCGCGATCCTCATCTCGCCGGCGCTCGAGATCTCGACGCTCGCCGGGAACGACTACGACGTCGTCGCGTGGGTCGACCTGCTGCCGACGATGGCCGGCGCCGCGACGCATCACGGGCGTTCGCGCGTGTTCCCGGCGGGGACGCCGCTCGACGACGTGCTGCGCGAAGCCGAGGCGTTCGCCACCGGCGAGTACACGGCGTTCCTCACGCGCGGCGCGTCGATGCCGGTGGACGAGCGCGAACGCATCCTGGCGCGCGTCGCCGACCTCGTCGGGCTACCGGTCGACATCGTCGCCCGCGCCGAGGGCCGCATCACGATCGGCATGTTCTCGCGCGAGCTGCTTCGCGACCAGCGGAAGGTGCTCGGCCTCTACGACGCGACGATCACGGTCACCGATCCCTTCCCCGACCGCGACTCGTTCGGCGGCCCGGATCCGACGCTTTCGGGAATCAGCCCGGCGTACACGATGGCGATCAACCGGCAGCTCCGCTCCGAGATCGGCGTCGAGACCGACCGCGAGTACACCGTGCTCAGCCTCGAGGTGAACGAGGCGTGGAAGAACGACGCGCCACAGCACTTCTTCGTCCCGCCGATCGGCGCCACCGACGACTTTCGCTACGGGATGGCGCTGAACCCGCACATGAAGGCGTTCATCACGCACGGGCGGTACGACCTCGTGACCCCGTACTACGCGAGCGACCGGCTGCGGAACCTCATGCGGCTCGACCCGGAGATGGCGAAACGCCTCACCGTCCGGCACTTCGGCGGCGGCCACATGTTCTACGCCTGGGAGGAGAGCCGGAAGGCGTTCACCGCGGCGATCGCCGCGTTCGTCGCCGATGCTCGAGCCTCGTAGCGCGCCGTAACCGCCCGCGCGGGAGCGTCGTTGTAGGACGAGACCGCGAAAGGAGGTGGGATTGACGTGTTGCTTCTCGTTGCTCTTGCGATTCTCGCGATCATCGCCTTTGGGGTGGGGTTCACCATCCATTGGCTGTTCATCGTCGCCGCAGTCGTTGCGCTGGTCTGGCTGATCAGCCTGTTCGCCGGCGGCGTCGGTGGGCGCAGTCGTGGCGCCTGGTGGTAGACGCCCACGGGCCTGCCTCCTGCGGAGACGTGAACCGGGCCCGGCGACGCCGGGCCCGGTCCGCGCCGACGACGGCTAGTCGGGGAGCAGCGGCATCGTCAGCCCGGCCGGCCGGCCGAGCAGCACGGCACGCGTGATCGCCGCCGTGCCGAAGCGGTCGCGGACGAGGTCGACGACGGCGTCGAGCGCCTCGTTCTCATGTGCGTCGAACGGCAGCAGCAGCTGCCTCGTCATCGCGTCGTCGAGGTTCGCTACCGCGACGCCGACGAGCGTGAGGCCGCGCTGCTCGAGTGTCGGGAGGGCGGTCGCGAGCAGCGCCCGCGCCGTCTCGAGGACGCGCTCGGTGCTCGCGGTCGGGTACGGCAGCGTGTGCGAGCGGGTTGCACGCGAGTAGTCGTCGAAGCGGAGACGAAGGACGACGGTGCGCCCGGTGCGGCCGGCGGTGCGCATCCGCCGCGTCACGCGGTCGACGAGCGTGACGAGGTCGGCGTCGACGCTCGCCGGCGACCACGGTGCGCGTCCGCGCGCGTGCTGCGAGCCGATCGATCCGCGGCGCCGGCGCGCACGGACGGGGCGCGGGTCGAGGTTGTGCGCGAGCGCGTGCAGATGCCGTCCCGATGCCTGCCCGAGCATCGACACGAGCACGGACTCGGGGAGCATCGCCACCTGCCGCACGGTCGTGATCCCGCGCTCGCGGAGCTTCCGCGCCGTCACCGGCCCGACGCCCCATAGGCGCTCGACGGGGAGGGGGTGGAGGAACGCGAGCTCCTCGTCCGGCGGCACGACGAGAAGCCCGTCCGGCTTCGCGACCGCGCTCGCCACCTTTGCGAGGAACTTCGTCCGCGCGACGCCGACGGTGATCGGCAGCCCGACCTGCTCGCGCACGCGCTCGCGCAGCCGCGCGGCGATCTCGACGGGCGATCCGATGCTGCGCTCCATCCCGGATACGTCGAGGAACGCCTCGTCGATCGACAGCCCCTCGACGAGCGGCGATGTGTCCTCGAAGACACGGAAGACGGCCTTGCTCGCCTCCGAGTACGCCGACATCCGCGGGCGGACGACGACCGCCCGGGGGCACAGCGCCCGGGCACGCTTCTCTCCCATCGCGGTGCGCACGCCGAAGGCCTTCGCCTCGTAGCTCGCCGCGAGGACGACGCCCATCCCGACGATCACCGGCCGGCCGACCAGCCGCGGGTCGTCCCGCTGCTCGACCGACGCGAAGAACGAGTCGAGGTCGGCGTGGAGGATGGAGGCGTCGCGCCACACGAACATATGTTCGCACAGCTTGGCGCCGTCGGACGACTCGTTTATGGTCGCCGCGGTGGCCGTCGCCGTATCCGCCCCCGCTGCGCCGTCGGCGCAACCGGCCGAGCTCGGGCCGGTCCTGCCGCTGCGCGCGTTTCCGCTCGTCGCGGTCGTGCTCACCGGGCTCGTCGTCGCGATCGCCGGGAACTGGTCCTGGGGCCTGACCTTCTACCACGTGGTCGGCGGCGCGATGTGGACGTCGATCGACCTGTTCGTCGGCTTCGTGATCGGCCCGATCATGCGGATGCTGCCGGTGCCGGCGCGGGTCGAGTTCACGAAGCGCTTCATGCCGAAGATGCTCGTGATCATGCCGACCCTCGTGACGATGACGCTCGGGGCCGGCTTCCAGCTCGCGCGCCAGTCGGGTCATCTCAGCACGTCGGATCCGCGGCACGCGTGGGTCGTGGCCTCGATGTGCGTCGTCGGCGTGATGGCCGTCGTCGCGCTCGCGCTGCTCTCGCCCGCGAACCTCGCCGTCGTGTTCGAGCTGCGCAAGCCGCAGCCGGACCCGCTCGTGATCGCCGGCCTCATGCGCCGGTTCGTCTACGCGGCCGCGATCACCGGTGCGATGCAGGTCGCGACGTTCGTGATCATGACGAGGCTCGCGAGTTGAGCACACGAAGCCTCCCGCCGGTGACGCAGCTCGGCGCCGCCTCGATGGCGTTCGTCGCCGCCGGCGTCATCTACGTCGCCGCGTACCTGCCGAAGCATGCACCGCTCGGCGTCGCGATCGCGTGCCTCGCGTGCGCGGCCGGGCTGCTGCTCGCAAACGCGGTGCTGCTCGCACGCACGCGCGACTTCGCGTTCTGGCGCTTCTTCCAGGTCATGCGCTGGGGCACGCTCGCCTACCTCGTCGTCGCGGGAATGCTCGAGTACACGTTCCTCTACGACCACACGCACGGCGCGGTGCTCGCGATCATGACGGCCATGCTCGTGCTCTTCATGGTCAACGTCCCGCTGCTCATGGCGTTCACCGTCGCGCGCTTCCAGGATCCGGCGGAGCGCTGATCGCGGCGTGACGATCGGCTCGATCGCCGCCGCGGCCGCCGCGGTCGCGTTCGGCGCCGGCGTGCCGCTCTCCGGCGGCTGGTCGACGACGATCTCCGGCGCCCCGGACGCGCGGTTCGACGGCGTCTGGAAGCTGCGCTTCGCCGCGAGCGGCTCCTACGTCATCTCGAAGGCGGGGAAGACGCTCGTCGCCGGCAAGGCGACGTTCAAGGGCGCGGTGGTCACCTTCCACGACCTGAGCGGCCCCGCGTCGTGCACCGGCTCTCAGGCGACCGGCGTGTACACGTGGACGCGCATGGCGAGCTCGCTCCGGCTGAAGGCGGTCGAGGAGCCGTGCGCCGGCCGGCGGTTCGTCCTCGAGCGCCGCTTCCGGCGTCCCCAGGTCCCCGCCTAGAAGTGCGACGTGCCGTCGGCCGTGCCGAGGCACGCCGGCGCGGACGCGGACGTGCAGGCGGCCGCGCCGCCGACGGCGGACGTGATGCTCGTCGAGGGTGTGAACGTCGAGCCGGCGACGCCCGTCGCCGTCCGCGTCGAGTTTCCGGTCAGTCGCACGGTGAGGACGTTGCCGGCCACGCCGGCGGTCTCCGTGAGCGGCGTGATGCTCGCGCTGATGGTGACGCCGGTGATCTCCCCGATCGTGTAGCTGTCACCGGTGTTGCACGTGCCGCTGCCGCGCGTGTCGCCGAGGATGATCACATCGTTCCTGCCGCTGTTGACCGCGCAGAAGTGGTTCGCCGACGGCGTGTTGATGTCCTGGTTGAACGTGATGGTGATCGTGTCGCCGCTGTTCATGCGATTGCTTCCGCTTCCGCCGTTGGCGATGTGCACTCCGGTCACGTAGAGGCCCACGCGCACGGGTGAGAACGTGACCGCCGGCGACGTCCAGCTGCCCGCAGACGTGCTGACCATCTCGTAGCAGTACCAGTGGCCGTTCTCGCCGCTCGAGCCGGGATCGACGTAGTTCGTCGTCGCGGCGCCGGCCATCGTGGAGAGGTACCCGTACGAGGAGCCGCAGCTCGCGCTCGCGCCGGTGCCGCCGTCGACGCCGAACAGCTGCTGGCCCGTGACCGGGTTGGGAGACGGCGCAGCAGCGCTCGCGCCGGAGACCCACGTCAGGTCGGCGCCGTACCCGGCCGGGCCGTTCACGGTGAGGCCGGTCGGACCGGGGATCCAGCCGCCGGGAGAGGACGAGCCGGCGTTCTCCGTCTCCGCGGTGAACGTCGCAAACTCGCCCTGGACCGGGAATGCGGCCAGGAGGCCACCTCCCGTCAGCGCAAGGACGAGCGTGGCGATGAGCCGGTGTTTGCCGTCGGAGAGCATCCGCAATGTGGATCGGAGTACGACCCATGAGCATCGTAGTCCTATCGACGGTGTGAATCGGGGAAGAATGGGCCCGCGCCGGGCTCACAGCATCGCGAGGGCTAGCCCCAGACGTCGTGTGCGACGTCGACGATGAAGCGCAGCTTCGCGAGCTCCTCGTCGATGCTCAGGTCGTTCCCCTCGACGGTCGAGGAGAAGCCGCACTGCGGCGACAGGCAGAGCTGGTCGAGGTCGACGTGCTGCGAGGCCTCCTCGATCCGCCGCTTGATCGCATCCTTGTCCTCGAGCTCCCCGCGCTTCGTCGTGACGAGACCGAGCACGACCTGCTTGTCCTTCGGGACGAAGCGGAGCGGCGCGAAGTCGCCCGAGCGCTCGTCGTCCCACTCCATGAAGAAGCCGTCCACCTCGAGCTCGTTGAAGAGCGCCTCGGCGACGAAGTCGTAGCCGCCCTCCGCGGCCCACGACGACCGGAAGTTGCCACGGCACATGTGCGTCGTCACCGACATGCCTTCCGGCCGGTTTGCGAGCGCTTCGTTGATGTGGTGGATGTATTCGACGTGCTGCCGTTCGGGGTCGCCGCCGATCGACGCGACGTACTCGCGCTGGTGCGGGTCGTTGAGATACGCGAGGCTCGTGTCGTCGAACTGGAGGTACGTGCACCCGAGCTCGCCGAGCCGGCGAACCTGCTCGCCGTACGCCTGTGTCAGCCCGGCCCAGAACGCGTCGAGGTCGGGGTAGACGTCCGGATCGATGGACGCCTTGCCGCCGCGGTAGTGGACCATGCTCGGCGACGGGATCGTCAGCTTCGGCACCGCGCTCGTGACCGCGCTCTGGAGGAAGCTGAAGTCGTCGCCGAAGATCGTTTTCGACACGCCGAGCTCGCCGTCGACGTGCAGCGCCGCCGGCGTGAACTCGATGTCGCCGTCGGCGTTGTGGAACTTGACGGAGATGTGGCCCGCTTCCTTCGAGATGCCGTCGAGCTGGTAGATGAAGTCCATGTGCCACGACGCGCGGCGGAACTCGCCGTCGGTCGCGGACTGGAGCCCCGCCTCCTCCTGCATCCGCACGACCGCGCGGATCGCCTCGTCCTCGATCGCACGCAGCTCGGCAGCGTCGATCTTCCCGGCGGCGTGGTCGTCGCGCGCCTGCAGCAGGTGCTTCGGCCGGAGGAGGCTGCCGACGTGATCGGCGCGGAACGGTGGGGATGTGCGCTGTGCCACGGCGTCGTGTATATCGCATTCCGGCGCTCTTCCGACCCGCGCCGACTCAAGACCATCTAGTGCGCGCGGTAGCCGAGCCTCGCCGAGATGTCGGCTGCGGTCCGCATGAGCACCGGCCCGAAACGCGCCCCCATGTCCGCGCTCGAAACCATCGAGCTGTGCACGGCGAGGTTGATCGCGCCCGCCGCGTCGCCGTCGTGGGAGAGCACCGGCGCGGCGATCGAGCGCAGGCCGTACGCGAGCTCTTCGTTGTTGATCGCGTAGCCCTGCTGCCGCACGCGCGCAAGCTCGGCCGCGAGTGCCTGCCGCGACGTGATCGTGTTCGGGCCGCGGCGCGCCAAGTCGATCCGCACGAGGCGAGCCGTCCGCTCCTCGTCCGGCAGGCACGCAAGCAGCACCTTGCCGAGCGACGTGCAATACGCCGGCAGCCGTGCGCCGACGTGGAGGTTGAGGTCGATCTCCCGCTGGCCGGCCTGCGAGCTGCGGCAGCGGTCGACGTAGACGATGTCGAGGTCGTCGAGGATCGCCATGTTCACGGTGTAGCCGGTCTCGTCGGAGAGCTCGCGCAGGTGCGGGCCGGCGACCTCCCGCAGCTCCATCGAGTTGATCGCCGAGAAGCCGAGGTCGAGGACGCGCGGGCCGAGCCGGTACTTCTTCGACGCCGGGTCCTGCTGGAGGTAGCCGAGGGCGACGAGCGTCGAGACGTAGCGGTGCGTCGTGCTGCGGCTCAGGCCGACGTCGCGGCCGAGGTCGCTCACGCCGACGAGTGGGCGGCCCGACTGGAACGCGGAGAGGATGGCCAGCCCGCGCTGCAGCGACTGGGAGTAGCCGGCATCGGCGGTCATGCCGATGTTCTAATAAATGGAACGGTGTCTTGACAAGTGAACGGCGACCGGCGTAGCTTCCGCGCATTCCGGCATCCGCGGTGGAGGAGGGTCGAATGACTGAGGAAGCGCGCACGGTGGGCGACAAGGGCATCTCGCGCAAGGAGCTGCTGAAGCGCGCCGGCGTCGGCGCCGGCGGGCTCGTCGTCTCCGGGGCGTTCGCCGGGCCGATCTGGGCCCGGCCGAAGAGCTACGACGCAGGCGGCACGATCACGCTCGGCTTCGTCAGCCCGCTCACCGGCCCCGCCGGCGGATTCGGCGAGGGCGACCCGTACATCATCGGCCTCGCGAAGAAGGCCTTCGCCAAGGGCCTGACCGTCGGCGGGACGCAGTACACGGTGAACATCGTCAACAAGGACAGCCAGTCGAGCCCCGCGACGGCGGCGCAGGTCGCGAACGACCTCATCCACAGCGACAACATCGATCTCATGCTCACGACGTCCACGCCTGAGGTCGTCAACCCCGTCGCCGACGCGTGCGAGGCGGCAGGTGTCCCGTGCGTCGGCACGGTCGATCCATGGGAGTCGTTCTACTTCGGCCGCGGCGCCAAGCCGGGCGGGCCCAACCCGTTCCGGTACTCGTTCCTCTTCAGCTTCGGCACGCAGCAGTTCGCCGACGCCTACGAGCACCTGTGGCCGCAGGTGAAGACGAACAAGCACGTCGGCGTCATGTATCCGAACGACACCGACGGCAATGCGTTCCGGTCGACCCTGATCCCGCTCCTGAAGAAGGCCGGCTACAAGGTCTTCGATCCGGGCGGCTACCAGGACGGGCAGACCGACTACACGTCGCTGATCTCGTTCTACAAGAAGCACGATTGCCAGATCTTCCATTGCGCTCCGATCCCGCCCGACTTCACGACCCTGTGGAAGCAGGCGGCGCAGCAGGGGTACACGAAGCAGGTGAAGATCGCGCAGCTCGCGAAGACGGGCCTGTTCCCGTCGCAGATCGCAGCCTCCGGCAAGCTCGGGCCGCTGCTCGCGAGCGGGGCGTACTGGACGCCGCACTTCCCGTACTCCTCGCCGCTCACGGGTCTCTCGTCGAAGGCGATCGGCGACGGCTACACGAAGACGACGGGACGCCAGTGGAACCAGCAGCTGGGAGCGTCGATGTCCCTCTTCGACGTCGCCGAGGCGGTGCTGAAGGCGAGCGGCAACCCGAAGGACAAGACGGCGGTCGCGAACGCGTTCAAGACCCTGGACGTCATGACACCGTCGGGGCGGCTGCACTGGGGCACGGGTGGCGCGCACAACCCGGTTCCGCCGGTCGTCACGACCCCGATCATCGGCGGACAGTGGGTGAGCGTGAAGGGAAGCAAGTTCCCGCTCGACTTCGTCCTCTGTGAGCATTCGGGTGACCCGAAGGTCCCGATCCAGGCGAAGCTGAAGCCGTACAAGGGTTGACGACGGAGCGTGACGGCACGGCGCTGCTCGCCGCGTCCGGGTTGAAGAAGCGGTTCGGCGCGCTCGTCGTGCTGGACGGCGTCGATTTCTCCGTGGGGGCCGACGAGGCAGTTGGGATCGTCGGCCCCAACGGCGCGGGGAAGACGACGCTTCTGAGCGTCTTCGCCGGATCGCAGCGCCCTGACGGCGGCAGCGTGCTCTTCCGGGGTGCGGACATCACGTCCTCGGGGGCGGCCGCCCGCTGCCGGCTCGGCATCGCCCGGGCGCACCAGGTGCCGAAGCCGTTCGGCGGCATGACGGTGTTCGAGAACGTCCTCGTCGCCGCGTCGACGGGCGGCGGCCGGCGAGGGCGCGACGCCTACCGCAAGGTCGCCGAGGTGCTCGACCTGTGCGACATGACGTCGATCGCGAACCGTCCGGCCGAGTCGCTCGGCCTCCTCCACCGCAAGCGGCTCGAGCTCGCGCGCGCACTCGCGACGAACCCGCAGGTGCTCCTGCTCGACGAGATCGGCGCGGGGCTCACCGACGAGGAGGCGGCGCAGCTCGTCGAGACGATCCGCGGGCTTCGGGGCCAGGGCGTCGCCCTCGTGTGGATCGAGCACATCGTCCACGTGCTCGTCCAGGTCGTCGAGCGCCTCGTCGCGATGGACGGCGGCCGCGTCATCGCCGAGGGCGAGCCCGAGGCCGTCATGAAGGACGCCGCCGTCATCGACGCGTATCTCGGGACGGCGGCCGTATGAGCACGCTGCTCGCCGTCGAGGAGCTCGACGTGCGTCACGGGCTGCTCCAGGCCGTCCGGCAGGTGTCGTTCGACGTCGCCGAAGGCGAGACGCTCGCGCTCGTCGGTGCGAACGGCGCCGGCAAGACGACGCTTCTGCGGGCCGTCGCCGGTGCGCACCGGCCGGCCGGCGGCCGCATCGAGTTCGACGGGCGTGACATCACGTCGCTCGCCGCGCACCGGCGCGTGAAGCGGGGGATCGCGCTCGTCCCCGAGGGGCGCCGCCTGTTTCCGAACCTCACGGTGGAGGAGAACCTCCGCGTGTCGAGCGCGGCGAGGCGGAGCGGCCCGTGGACGGTCGACACCGTGCTCGAAGCCTTTCCGTTGCTGCAACCGCTGCGCCACAAGCGGGCAGCGAGCCTCTCCGGCGGCGAGCAGCAGGCGACCGCGATCGGCCGCGCGCTCATGACGAACCCGCGGCTTCTGCTCCTCGACGAGGTCTCGCTCGGGCTCGCCCCGGTGGTCGTCGAAGGCGTCTACCGCTCGCTCGGCACGCTCATCGAGGGCGGGGCGACGATCGTGCTCGTCGAGCAGGACCTCGCGCGCGCGATGAGCGTCGCCGACCGCGTCGTCTGCATGCTCGAGGGCAGGATCGTGCTCGAAGGCCCGCGTGGCGGGCTGACGCGGGAGCAGGTGACGGAGGCGTACTTCGGCCTGCGGCGGGGAGCGACGGCATGACCTGGGTGAGCGCGGTCGTCCACGGGATCCTCCTCGGCGGCGTGTACGCGCTGCTCGCGAGCGGGCTCGCGCTGATGTTCGGCGTCATGCGGATCATCAACCTCGCGCACGGGTCGCTCGCGCTCATCGGCGCGTACATGGCGTTCCTCTTCACCGAGCACGTGCACGTCTCGACGTATCTCGCGCTCGCGGCGGTTCTTCCCGGCGCGCTCGTCGTCGGCTACCTCCTCCAGCGGACGATGCTCGAGCGCAGCTTGCGCGCGGGGCAGCTCGTGCCGCTGCTGACGACGTTCGGGTTGCTCATCGTCATCGCGAACCTCCTGCAGTACTTCTTCTCGCCCGACGTGCACTCGCTCGCCGAGGGCAACATCGGGACCGCGAGCTGGCAGGTGTCGAGCAGCCTGACGATCCCGTGGTTCGACGTGCTGACGTTCGGCGTCGCCGTCGTCGTCCTCGGCGGACTTCAGATCGTCCTTCGGTTCACCCAGCTCGGGCGCGAGCTGCGGGCGACGGCCGAGGACGCCGACACGGCCGAGCTCGTGGGGATCAACGCGCGCGCCGTCTATGCGCGCGCGACCGCCATCGCCGTCGCGACGGCGGCGCTCGCCGGCGTCTTCTACGGGATGCGCTCGTCGTTCGACCCGAACGCCGGCGCCGCGCAGCTCCTGTATGCGTTCGAGGCGGTCGTCATCGGCGGCATCGGCTCGCTCTGGGGCACGCTCGGCGGCGGCGTCGTGCTCGGCGTCGCGCAGGCCGTCGGCGCGCAGATCAACCCGGAGTACTTCGCGCTCTCGGGCCACGTCGTCTTCCTCGTCGTGCTCGTCGCGCGGACGGCGGTGCAGGCGCGCGGCCTCCGGCTCACGTGGCGGGGAGCGGGATGAGCGCCGTCGCCGCCACCGAGACGGCGGGGATGCGCGTCCAGCGCTGGACGCCGCTCTCGATCGCCTTCACCGGCGGGCTCACCGGCCTCGTCGTCCTTCTCGCGTTCGCGCCGGTCGTGCTCGGCGAGAACTCGCAGAACAACCTCATCCAGCTGTACTTCCTCGTCATCATGGCCATGATGTGGAACGCGCTCGCCGGCTACGGCGGGCTCGTGTCCGTCGGGCAGCAGGGGTTCATCGGCATCGGGGCGTACGCGGCCGTGTTCCTCTCCGTTCAGCACTCGCTCAACCCCTACCTGTCGATGCTGCTCGCGACGCTCATCGGCGGCGCCATCGCCATCCCGGTCGCGGCGATCGTGCTGTGGCTGCGCGCCGGTGCGTTCGCGATCGCGACGTGGGTCGTCGCCGAGGCGTTCGCGATCCTCGTCTCGCTCGATCCGAATCCGGCCATCGGCGGAGGCACGGGGACGTCGGCGCTGCTGCCGTTCACCGTCCGCTACACGCCGACGCAGCGGCTGCACTACACGTACTGGGCTTCGCTCGGCGCGGTCGCGATGCTCCTGCTCCTGCTGTTCGTGCTGCTGCGCAGCCGCCTCGGCGGCTCGCTCCAGGCGATTCGCGACGACGAGGAGGCGGCGGCGTCGGTCGGCGTCCGCGTGCTCCTCGGCAAGGGCGTCCTCTTCGTCGTCGCCGGCGCGGGGAGCGCGGCGGCGGGGACGATCATCCTCGCCTGGCAGCTCTCGATCTTGCCGCTCGGCCCCGACTCGATCTTCGGCATCAACTGGACGGCGAAGATGATCTTCATGGTCCTCGTCGGCGGCCTCGGCACGTTCGAGGGCCCGATCATCGGCGCCGTCGCGCTCTACATCCTCCAGACGTACGGCCCGAACAACGGCGTCTGGTACTTCGTCCTCCTCGGCGGGATCGCGATCGGCTTCGCGCTCCTGCTGCCGCGCGGCATCTGGGGGACGATCCAGGAACGCTTCAACGTCCAGCTCCTGCCGGTCGGCTACCGGCTGCGCAGCGTCACGAGTGGAAGGGGCACGACATGATCGCCACGCACGAGTACCGGCAGTTCATCGGCGGCGCCTGGACCGCGGCGGCGGACGGCGCCACGTACGAGGACCGCGATCCGTTCACCGGCGAGGTCGTGGGGACTGCGCCCGCGAGCGGCCCCGCCGACGCCGCGGCCGCGATCGACGCGGCCTCGGCCGCGTTCGAGGGCTGGCGCGCGACGCCGCCCGCCGAGCGGCAGCGCATCTTCCTCCAGGCGGCCGACCTCCTCGAGGAGCGGCGCGACGACGTGGTGTCGATGCTCGCGCGGGAGACGGGCTCGACCTTCGGGTTCGGGATGTTCCAGTCGTTCTTCGTCCCGAACCTGTTCCGGCAAGCGGCGGCGCTCCCGTACGCGCCGCTCGGGCAGGTCATCCCGTCCGACACCGGCGCGTTCGCGATGGGGTACCGCCGTCCGGTCGGGGTCGTCGGCGCATTCGCCCCGTGGAACGCGGCGCTCATCCTCTCGGCGCGGTCGATCGCCGCGCCGCTCGCCCTCGGCAACACGGTCGTGCTGAAGCCGTCCGAGTGGTCGCCGTGGTCGGGCGGCCTCCTGTGGGCCGAGATCTTCGCCGAGGCCGGCCTGCCCGCCGGCGTGCTCAACGTCGTCACGCACGCTCCCGGCGCGGCCGGTCCGATCGGCTCCGCGCTCATCGAGCATCCCGCCGTCCGCCGCTTGAACTTCACCGGCTCGAGCGCGGTGGGGCGGCTCATCGCGGAGGCGGCGGGCCGGCACCTCAAGCGCGTCGTGCTCGAGCTCGGCGGCTACAACCCGCTCATCGTCCTGGCCGACGCCGACCTCGAGTATGCGGTGAACGCGAGCGCGTTCGGCTCGTTCCTCCACCAGGGTCAGATCTGCATGTCGACGCGGCGCATCGTCGTCGAGCGAACGATCGCCGACGAGTTCGTGTCGCGGCTCGTCGAGAAGACGAAGGGCCTGAAGACGGGCGATCCGAAGGAGCACGACACGATCATCGGCCCGCTCATCAACGCGGACGCGCTCGCGATGGTGAAGGGACGCGTGCAGGACGCGGTCGCGGCCGGTGCGACCGTGCTCGCCGGCGGCGACGCCGTCGGGCCGTGCTACCAGGCGACGCTGCTGACGAACGTTCCGCCGGAATCGGAGTTCGCCCAGCACGAGACGTTCGGCCCGGTCGCCTCGATCGAGATCGTCGACGATGCTGACGAGGCGGTCGCGCGGGCGAACGCGACCTCGTACGGGCTCAGCGCCGGCATCATCACGAGCAACCGCGAGCGGGGCTTCGCCCTCGCCCAGCGCATCGAGTCGGGCATCGTCCACGTCAACGACCAGACCGTGGCCGACGAGCCGCAGATGCCGTTCGGCGGCGTCAAGGACAGCGGCTTCGGCCGTTTCGGCGGACAGGCGGTCGTCGACGAGTTCACCGAGCTCCGGTGGGTGACGATGCGCGGAGAGGGCCATCCGTTCCCGTTCTAGATGGCGATCGTTCCGCTCAGCGACGCAGTTCGTGACCTCGTGCGCGACGGCGACACCGTCGCGCTCGAGGGCTTCACGCACCTGATCCCGCACGCCGCCGGACACGAGCTGATCCGGCAGGGGCGCCGCGACCTCACGCTCGTGCGGATGACGCCCGACATCGTCTACGACCAGCTGATCGGCATGGGCTGCGCGCGGAAGCTCGTGTTCTCGTGGGGCGGGAACCCGGGAGTCGGCTCGCTGCACCGGTTGCGCGACGCGGTCGAGCACGACTGGCCGGCGCCGCTCGAGGTGGAGGAGCATTCGCACGCGGGGATGGCGGCCGCGTACGCCGCCGGCGCGGCGAACCTCCCCTTCGGCGTCCTCCGCGGCTATCGCGGCGGCGACCTGCCGGCGCGGACGCGGGTGGCGACGATCGTCTGTCCGTTCACGGGTGAGGAGCTGGCGGCGGTGCCGGCGCACCGTCCCGATGTCGGCGTCGTGCACGCGCAGCGTGCCGACCGGCACGGCAATGTGCAGCTGTGGGGGATCCTCGGGGTGCAGAAGGAGACGGTGCTCGCCTCGGCTCGCTCGATCGTCACGGTCGAGGAGGTGGTGGACGAGCTGACGCCGGTGCCGGGCGCGATCGTCCTGCCGGCGTGGGTGGTCGACGCCGTGTGCGTCGTGCCCGGAGGCGCGCGCCCGTCGTATGCGCACGGCTACTACGACCGCGACAACGACTTCTACGTCGCCTGGGATTCGATCAGCCGCGACCGCGACGGCTTCCGTGCGTGGATGGACGAGCACGTGCTCGCGACGGTGGCGGCGTGAGCGCGTACACGGCGGACGAGATGATGGCGGTGGAGGCGTCGCGTCGCCTCGACGATGGGGCGGTGTGTTTTGTCGGGATCGGTTTGCCGAGCTTGGCGGCGAACCTCGCGCGGCGGACGCATGCGCCGGGTTGTGTGCTCGTGTACGAGAGTGGCACGATCGGGTCGAAGCCGGAGGAGCTCCCGCTGTCGATCGGCGACGGCGAGCTGGCGGAGACTGCGGATGCGGTCGTGTCGGTGCCGGAGATGTTTTCGTATTGGCTGCAGGGCGGCCGGATCGATGTCGGCTTCCTCGGCGCGGCGCAGATCGACCGGCACGGCAACCTCAACAGCACCGTCATCGGCGGGTACGACCGCCCGAAGGTGCGGCTCCCCGGCGGCGGCGGCGCACCCGAGATCGCGCTGGGCGTACGCGACGTGTTCGTCATGCTCCGCCAGTCGCCGCGCGCGTTCGTCGACGAGCTCGACTTCACCACGAGCCTCGGCGACCACGTCCGCGTCGTCATCACCGACCTCGGAGTGCTCGAGCCGCGCGACGGTGAGCTGACGCTCACACAGCTCCATCCCGGTGTCGTAGCCGAGCAGGCGCGCGAGCAGACCGGCTGGGACCTCCGTGTGGCCGGCGACGTGGGCGAGACACAGCCGCCGACCGGGGACGAGCTGCACGCGCTGCGGCTGCTGCGCACGAAAGGAGACACGTGAACACCGATCCGTACGACGGCCCCGTCGTCCTACCCGACGACCCGAGCCTCGGGCCCGAGGTGCAGGTCGACTACCCCGGCTACCGCTCGACCCGGTGGCGCGTCCCGAAGCGCCCGCTCGCGACGCTGCCCGAGGAGCTGACGGCACTCGAGGGGCCGGTGTTCGGCGAGGACGCGGTCGACGCGGGCGACAACGACCTCACCCGCCGGCACGACGGCGAGCCGCTCGGGGAGCGGATCACCGTCCACGGCCGCGTCCTCGACGAAGACGGCCGGCCCGTGCGCGGCGCGCTCGTCGAGGTGTGGCAGGCAAACGCCGCCGGCCGCTACCGCCACCAGGTCGACCAGCATCCGGCCCCGCTCGACCCGAACTTCTCCGGCGCCGGCCGCTGCCTCACCGACGACGAAGGCCGCTACCGCTTCGTCACCGTCAAGCCCGGCGCGTACCCATGGCGCAACCACGACAACGCCTGGCGGCCGGCCCACATCCACTTCTCCGTCTTCGGCCGCCTCTTCACCCAGCGGCTCGTGACGCAGATGTACTTCCCCGGCGACCCGCTCTTCCCGTACGACCCGATCTTCAACTCGGTGCGCGATCCGCGCTCGCGCGCGCTCCTCGTCGCCCGTTTCGACATCGCGCAGACGCAGCCCGAATGGGCACTCGCCTACGAATGGGACATCGTCCTCGGCCGCGGCCGCCAGACGACACCGCTGGAGCAGCAATGAGGACGCCGTCGCAAACCGTCGGCCCCTTCTACGCCATCGGCCTCTCCCGCCGGAACGAGAGCGTCCTCGACCCAGACGGCGTCGAACTGTCCGGGGCGCTCGTCGACGGCCGCGGCGACCCGATCGCGGACGGGCTCGTCGAGATGTGGGATCCCGCCGGCCGCCGCTGGGGGCGGTGCGGCACCGAGGCCGGCGGCCGCTTCACGTTCCGCGTCCCGCGGGACGCCGCCCACCTCGAGGTGACGGTGTTCGCGCGCGGGCTCCTCCGCCACGAGCTGACGCGCGTGTATCTCCGTGAGGGTGTGCCGCCGGGCCACGAATCGCTCCTCGCCGAGCACGACGGGGGCGGGTTGCGGTTCGATATCCGCATGCAGGGCGAGAACGCCACCCTCTTCTTCGCGCATTGACGACGTTCGCCGCGCTCTTCGTGCCGCCCGTGCTGCGCGAGACCGTGTCCGACGCCGCGTGGCTGCGGGCAATGCTGGAGGCGGAGCTCGCGCTCGCGCGTGCGTCCGGCGTGGAGGTCGACGGCGGCGCGTTCGACGCATCTCACTACGACATCGCGGCGCTCTGCGAGGAGGGCCGCGCTGCCGGCAACCCGGTGGAGCCGCTCGTCCGGGCGCTCCGTGCCCGCGCCGGCGACGGCGTCCACCGCGGCGCGACGAGCCAGGACGTCCTCGATACGGCGTCGATGCTCGTCGCGCGCGCCGCGGTCGCAGAGATCCTCGGCGAGCTCGACGGGGCCGAGGCGGCGTGTGCGCGCCTCGCCGAGACGTACCGCTCGGCGCCGATGGCGGCGCGGACGCTGCTGCAGCAGGCGGTGCCGACGACGTTCGGATACACGGCCGCGCGCTGGCTCGCGGGCCTGCTCGGTGCGCGCGCGCAGCTGCTCGCTCTGCGCTACCCGGCACAGCTCGGCGGCGCGGCGGGCACGCTCGCCGCGTTCGGCGACCGCGGTCTCGACATCGGCGCTCGCTTCGCCGCGGAGCTCGGGCTCGACGAGAAGCTCGTCCCCTGGCACGCCGACCGCGCGCCCGTCGCCGCACTCGCATCCGCGCTCGACGCTGCGGCGCGCGCCGCCGGC
This sequence comes from uncultured Actinomycetes bacterium, assembly GCA_963753295.1. Lineage (GTDB taxonomy): Bacteria > Actinomycetota > Thermoleophilia > Gaiellales > Gaiellaceae > Palsa-739. Next base: position 64,471 of record CAVWBZ010000011.1, read on the forward strand.
AAGATCGCGCTCGACGTCGTGTTGCTCGCGCAGACGGAGGTGGGAGAGGTCGCGGAGCGGGCCGGGGGTGTGTCGTCGACGATGCCGCACAAGCGGAATCCCGCGCGCGCCGTCGTCGCGCGTGCGTGCGCGCGTCTCGCGCACGCCTCCGCGGGCGTCCTCACCGGCGGCGAGCACGAGCTCGAGCGTGCGGCCGGCGCGTGGCACGCGGAGTGGCCCGCGCTCACGTCGACGCTCGCATATGCAGGCGGCGCCCTTTCGGCGGCGCGCGAATGCCTCGACGGGCTCGAAGTCGATACGGAGAGGATGCGCGCGAACATGAGCGACGGCCTGTATGCGGAGCAGCGCGCGCTCGGCCTCGACGGCGACTATCTCGGCGTCGCCGAAGCGTTCGTCGACCGCGTCCTCGAGCGGTACCGGTCGTGACCGCGCTCGCGCTCCTCGGCGGGCTCGGCACGACGACGACGATCTGGAAGGCGCAGCTCGAGGCGGCCCCGGACGCTCTCGTCTTCGACCTCCCCGGGCACGGCGCCGAGCCGCCGCCCGACGGCCCGGTGACGATCGAGGCCATCGGCGCCTCGCTGCTCGAACGGCTGCCGGAGAGGTTCTCGTTCTGCGGCGTCTCCATGGGCGGCATGGTCGGCATGTGGCTCGCCGTGAACGCGCCCGAGCGCGTCGAAGGGCTCGTTCTCGGGTGCACGGGCGCGAAGCTCGGCGAGCGAGCGGACTACGAGGCGCGCGCGGAGCTCGTGCGGCACGAGGGGGTCGGGGTCGTCGTCGAGGGCGCGCGCGACCGGTGGTTCACGCCCGCGTTCCGCGAGTCGCCCGAGGCGCGGGTCATCCTCGACGAGCTCGCGACGATGTCGGCGGAGGGATACGCGGCGTGCTGCGAGGCGGTCGGCGCGTTCGACTTCCGCGGCGAGCTGCATCGGATCGCCGCCCCGACGCTCGCGATCTTCGGCCGCGAGGATCCGGTGACGTCGCCCGACGTGCGCGAGACCCTCGCCGGGGGCATCCCGGCCGTGCGCGTCGTCGAGATCGCGAACGCCGCTCACCTCGCGAACGTCGAGCAACCGCACGCCTTCAACGACCATCTGAGGAGCGCCGCATGAGCGACGACACGTACGAGCGCGGCATGCGCGTCCGCCGTGAGGTGCTGGGCGACGAGCACGTAGACCGCGCGATCGAGGGGACGACGGAGCACACCGCCGCGTTCCAGGACTTCATCACGCGCTACGCGTGGGGCGAGATCTGGTCGCGGCCCGGGCTCGACCGAAGGACGCGCAGCGCGGTGACGCTCACGGCGCTGACGGCGCTCGGGCGCTTCGACGAGCTCGAGATGCACATCCGCGCCGCGCGCCGCAACGGGATGACGGACGAGGAGATCGGCGAGGTGCTGCTCCAGTGCGCGGTGTACTGCGGCGTGCCGGCGGCGAACAGCGCCTTCCACGCCTTCTCGCGCGTCCTCGAGGAATGAAGACGCAGGTGGGCATCGTCGGCGCCGGCCCGGCCGGGCTGACGCTCGCGCGGATGCTCGAGGTTGCCGGGATCGAGACGGTCGTGCTCGAGAGCCGGACGCGCGACTACTGCGAGCACCGCGTCCGCGCCGGCGTGCTCGAGCAGCGCACCGCCGACCTCCTCCGCGAGCTCGGGGTCGGCGAGCGCATGGATCGCGAGGGCATCGTCCATCACGGCATCCACCTCCAGTTCGAGGGCGAGCGCCACCGCGTCCCTCTCAGCGAGCTCGCCGACGGCCGGACGATCGTCATCTACGGCCAGACGGAAGTGGTCAAGGACCTCATCGCCGCGCGGCTCGACAGCGGCCTCCCGCTCCACTTCGAGTGCGCCGTCGAGAGCGTCGACCCCGAACGCGGGATCGTCCGCCACGCCGGCGGCGAGCTCGAGTGCGACGTCATCGCCGGCTGCGACGGCTTCCACGGCGTCTGCCGCGGGTCGATCCCGGACGGCGTCCTGCGGACGTTCGAGCGGGAGTATCCGTTCGGGTGGCTCGGCATCCTCGCGGAGATCGCGCCGTCGATGGACGAGCTCGTCTACGCGCATCACGAGCGCGGCTTCGCACTTCTCTCGCTGCGCTCGCCGCAGCTGTCGCGGTACTACGTGCAGGTCGCGCACGACGAGGACGTCGCGGCGTGGCCGGACGAGCGCATCTGGGAGGAGCTGCAGCGGCGCACCGCCCTCGACGGGTGGACGCTGCACGAGGGGCCGATCCTCGAGAAGGGCGTCACCGGGATGCGGAGCTTCGTCGCCGAGCCGATGCAGCACGGGAAGCTCTTCCTCGCCGGAGACGCCGCGCACATCGTGCCGCCGACGGGTGCGAAGGGCCTCAACCTCGCGATCGCGGACGTGCGCATCCTCGCGGAGGCGATCGCCGGCGGCGGCCTCGAGCGGTACTCGCAGGAGTGCCTGCGGCGGGTGTGGCGGGCCGAGCACTTCTCGTACTGGATGACGACGATGCTCCACCGCCTGCCCGGCGACGATCCGTTCGACCTCCAGCTTCAGCTCTCGCAGCTCCGCTACGCGACGACGTCGCAGGCGGCTGCGCGCAGCCTGGCCGAGAACTACGTCGGGCTCGACCTGGTTTAGCCGAGACCGGCGGCCGTCGCGACGACGTCGCCGGTCTGCGACGGCACCGAGGCGGCGTGGCCGCCGATGGTCGCGTCGACGTTCCACGGAGCGCCGAAGCGGATCCAGAGCTTCCGGCCCAGACCGAAGCGAACGCTCTGGCCCTGCTGCAGCGTCTGCTCGTAGACGGTCGTCCCCGACGACGAGCCGACGCGCACCGACAGCCAGCAGCTGCCACGCGTGGCGGTGATGCGCAGGCTCGCCGCCTGCTGCGGCTTCGCTGGCGGAGTGGGCGCGTGGTGGTGCTCGCGGCGTGTGGTCGAGATGCCGGCCACGCCGGTCGTTGTCGTCGGCGGCGGCGCTGCGGTCTTCGGCCCGCCCGAGCTCGTCAGCCACCAGGCGCCGGCCGCGATCAGGAGCACGAGGCCCGCGGCGGCGGCGGCGCGCGGACCGATGCGCGGGCGCGCACGCGGACGGACCGGTTCGGGCTCCGGCTCGGGCGGCGAGAAGCGGTACTCGTACTCGCGCGCGTACGCGTCTCCGTCGAGACCGAGGAAGTCGGCGTAACCGCGGACGAAGCTCCGCCGGTAGACCCCCGGCGGCAGGACGTCGAAGTCGTCACGCTCGATCGCGGCGAGGAACCGCGCGTTGATGTGCGTTTCGGCGGCGACGTCCTCCAGCCGAAGGCCGCGGCGTCGCCGTTCCTCGCGCAGCGTGCTGCCGATCTCGAACATCGTTACCAACCCCCGAAGCGATCGTATCGGCATCCGCGGTCCGCGGATTCCCCGAGGGTGTGCGCCGCGCTCGCTCCTACGCTGCCCGGACGTGAGAGGGCTCGTCGGTTTCCTGCTTGCCGGAATCGTGCTCCTGTGCGGGTTTGCGCCCACGCCGAACTCGCCCGTGTACGGCGGCGTGCCGGGCGCGCTCCCGCCGAACTTCCACTACGCATATGGCGACTCGTATGCCGGCTGGCCGGTCGCGCCGGTCCACGCCCAGCATCCGATCCGGGGATCGTTCCTCGATCCCCGCGGCGTCGACGACACCGGCACGTCCGGCTACCACTTCGGCGTCGACGTGAGCGTCGACGACCGAAAGCCCGACCGCGGCGCACCCAAGGGGCTCTCGCACGCGGTGTACGCGATGGAGTCCGGCTACGTCGACCGGCCGAGCGGGGACATGACGCGCGCCTGTATCTCGAGGCGCCTCGAGGTCGGACACTTCGACTATTGGCACGTCTCGCCGATCGTCGGCCAGGGACAACGGATACGCGCCGGGCAGCAGATCGGCTGGACGTGCCTCGGCGTGTGGCACGTGCACGTCTCGGAGTGGCAGCGCTATCGCGGTGCGCGGGTGTGGGTCAATCCGTTGCACAAGGGCGGCCGCCTCGTCCCGTACGTCGACACGGCCGCGCCGGTCGTGGGCGCAGTCGTGTTCCATTCGCCTCCGGCGACGGCATGGACGCCGGCGAAGACGCTCGCGCAGGCGGACACGTCGAAGACCCTCGAGCCGACCGCGCTGCACGGGCTCGTCGAGCTGCGCGCGAACATCGCCGACCCGCAGTCGTTTCTGGGCTTCCTCGCCGGCAATCCTGCGTGGCCGACCGAGTTCTCTCCCTACCGCGTGACCGTCGAGATCCGGAGCCGGGCGAGCGGTGCGACGATCATGCGCAGAACGGCGTTCCAGGCCGACCAGCTTCCGCAGACGCCGTATGTCGTGCACTACGCACCGGGGACGATCGAGGACGAGAACATGAAGGAGTGCGTCGGCCCGCCGCAGCACAAGCACTGCACGGGGACGTACTGGTTCCGGCCGTTCTCACAGTTCACGCACGAGTACTGGGACACGAGGACGTCCCCGAACGGCTCCTACTCCGTCGTCGTCCGCGCGTTCGACGTCGCGGGCAACAGCGGGAGCCGCACCGTGGCTGTCGTCGTGAAGAACTGAGCTACGCGGTTCAGTCCTCGTCGGTCGCGCGCAGCCCGCTCCAGCGGGAGGGCGATTCGACGTCGAGGCCGAGCTGGTCGAGGATGCGGAGTGCCGTGTACTCGACGATGTCGTCGATGCCCGCCGGATGGGTGTAGAAGGCGGGCGTGGGCGGGAGGATCGTCGCTCCCATGTCGGACAGCGCGAGCATGTTGCGCAGGTGGATGGAGCTGAGCGGCGCCTCGCGCACCGCCAGCACGAGCGGCCGCCGCTCCTTCAGCGTCACGTCGGCGGCGCGGCAGATCAGGTTGTGCGAGAAGCCGGTCGCGATCGCGGCGAGCGTCTTCGTGCTGCACGGGGCGACGATCATCCCGCGTGTCTTGAACGAGCCGCTCGAGATCGCGGCCGCCTGATCGTTCTCGGCCCACGTCACGTCGGCGAGCGCCCGCACGTCCGCGAGCGCGTGCGCGGTCTCCTGCTCGATCGTCACGCGCGCCCATTTCGAGAGGACGAGGTGCGTCTCGACCGGTAGCTCGCGGAGCAGCTCGAGGACGCGGATCCCGTAGATCGCGCCCGAGGCTCCGGTGATCGCCACGACGAGGCGGTCGTCCATGCGCCCATTAAAGCCTCCGCCGCCGTACTGGTGGTGGCACCACCCCCGGACGCCGGGTCTCGCCATTGGAAGGCGCGTTCGCCGAAGCGAGCCTGGAGAGCGACGACATCGCTCAACGGAGGTGGGACATGAACATCGCAGGACGGATGGGCCGCTGGAGTGCGGCGCACTGGAAGACCGCGACCTTCGGGTGGCTCGCGCTCGTCGCGATCGCCCTCGTCGCCGGCCAGACCGTGGGGACGCGGACGCTCACGAACGCAGAGGGGGCGCAGGACGGCTCGGCGCGAGCGGAGACGATCCTCGCGCGCGCCGGCTTCGAGCCGCCCGCGTCCGAGGTCGTGCTCGTGCAGTCGAGCACGGCCCGCCCCGGCGACCCGGCGTTCCGCACCACGGTCGCGGACCTGGCCACGGCTCTCGCGCGGATGCCCGAGGTCGGCCGCGTGAAGAGCACGACCGTGTCGAGGGACGGCCGCTCCGAGCTGCTGAGCTTCGACGTCGCCGGCAAGGCCGACAGCGCCGACACGCGCATCCAGCCGGTGCTCGATCGCGTCGCCTCCGTCCAGCGTGCGCATCCCGGCTTCACCCTCCAGGAGGTCGGCGACGCGAGCGCGAACCGCGCTGCGAACGACGTCATCAGCAAGGATCTCCAGCACGCCGAGCTGACCTCGGTGCCGGTGACGTTCGTCATCCTCTTGCTCGCGTTCGGCGCGTTCGTCGCCGCCGGCATCCCGGTGCTGCTCGCGCTCTCGGCGGTGCTCGCGACGGTCGGCCTCGGCGCCGTCATCAGCCACGTCATCCACGCGTCGGGCACGACGTCGAGCGTCGTCGTCCTCATGGGGATGGCGGTCGGAATCGACTACTCGCTCTTCTACCTCCGCCGCGAACGCGAGGAACGGGCGCGAGGACGCGAGCCGCGCGAGGCGCTGCACACAGCCGCCGCGACCTCCGGCCGTGCGGTGCTCGTCTCCGGCCTCACGGTCGCCGTCGCCTGCGCCGGCATGACGCTCTCCGGGTCGGGCGACTTCGTCTCGATGGGGTTCGGCGCGATCCTCGTCGTGCTCATCGCGATGATCGGATCGCTCACGGTGCTGCCTGCGCTCCTCGGCCGGCTCGGCGACCGCGTCGACTGGGGCTCGCTCCGCCGGCGCAAGCGGGGCAACGGCGAATCGCGCGTGTGGAACCTCGTCCTTCGCCCCGCGCTGCGCTTCCCTCGCGCGGCCGCTCTCGTCGCGGTGGCGGGCCTCGTCGTCGTCGCCCTGCCGGCGTTCCACATGCACACGGCGAACCCGGGTGTCGACTCGTTCCCGAAGAGCCTGCCGGTCGTGAAGGCGTTCCGCGCCGTGGAGCGCTCGTTCCCGGGCACGCCGAGCCCGGCGGTCGTCGTCGTGTCGGCGTCCGATGTGACCGCTCCGGCGGTGCGCCGCGGCATCGCCGGTCTCGAGCGCCGCGCCCTCGCCACCGGGCAGATGCACGCCCCGATCCACGAGACGGTGAACGCAGCGCACACCGTCGCCCGCGTCGAGATTCCGCTCGCGGGCACCGGCGACAACGGGACATCGGTCGCGGCGTTGCGGACGCTCCGCTCGAACGTCATTCCGGCGACGATCGGCGCCGTCCCCGGCGTGCAGGCTCCCGTGACGGGAGAGACGGCCGACAGCTACGACTTCCGGCACACGATGGACACCCGCACGCCGTACGTGTTCGGCTTCGTCCTCCTCGTCGCGTTCGGGCTCCTGCTCCTGACCTTCCGGTCGGTCGTCGTGCCGCTGACCGCGGTTGCCCTCAACCTCCTCTCCGTCGGGGCGGGGTACGGGGCGCTCGTGTGGATCTTCCAGGAGGGGCATCTGCACGGAGTGCTCGGCTTCGAGCCGACGGGGTCGATCGTCACGTGGATGCCGCTCTTCCTGTTCACGGTGCTGTTCGGCCTGTCGATGGACTACCACGTCTTCATCGTCAGCCGGATCCGCGAGCTCGTCCTCGGCGGCATGTCGACGGAGGACGCAGTCGCGCAGGGGATCCGCACGACCGCGTCGACCGTGACGAGCGCGGCGGCGGTGATGATCGCGGTGTTCGCGATCTTCGCCTTCACGCGCACGATCGTCATGAAGGAGCTCGGCGTCGGCCTCGCGGTCGCCGTCCTCGTCGACGCCACCGTCATCCGCGGCGTGCTGCTCCCCGCGGTGATGAAGGTCCTCGGCGAGCGCAACTGGTATCTGCCGCGCATCCTCGCGCGGATGCCCGAGCCGGCGACGGAGGTCTAGGGTCGTGACCAACGTGTTTCGTCCACTCGTAGAGCGGCGCACCTACCGGGAGCTCCTGTACCTGCTCCTCGGTGCGCCGTTCGCAGCGGCCTGGTTCGGCCTCCTTCTCGCCGGCTGGCTCGCGGTCGGGCTTCTCGCGGTGACGCCGCTCGTCGTTCCGGTGCTTCTTCTCTTCCGGTGGGCGACGTGGCTCGCCGCCGAGGCGGAGGCGTCGGTCGCGCGTGCGCTACTCCAGATCGACGTCCGCGTACCCAGCCCCGCGCCGAGCGAGCGCGGCTACCTCGGCCGCATCCGCTCGACGCTGTCCGACGCGACGTTCTGGGCGCAGCAGTCGTACCTCGTCGTCCGCACCGTCCTCGGCTTCGGGATCGCCGTCGGCGTGGCGAGCGTCGTCGGGGCGTCGCTCTGGCTCACTGCGCTGCCGGCGACGTACCGGTTCGTCGACGACCAGGACGTCTTCGGCGTGCACGTCCACACGCTCGGCGCGGCGTTCGCGTTCGTGCCGCTCGGCCTCGCCGGCATCGTCGCCTCGGCCTGGATCGTCCGCGGGCTCGCGGCCTCCTCGTCGCGGCTCGTCCGGCTCCTCGCGCAGCCGTGGGGATCCGCGCGTGCACCATCGACCGAGATGCAGGCCCTCCTGAGGCGCATGCTGCCCGTACACGCGGCGTTCTACGGTGGTCTCAACGCCGTCCTCGTCGTCATCTGGGCGGTGACGACGCGTGCGTACTTCTGGCCCGAGTGGACGCTCATCTGCCTCGCGCTGCCCCTTGCGATCCATGCGTGGACGGTGTTCGTCGACCGCGGCGATCCGCGCCGCATCGCACGGACGCGTGCGCTCGCGATCGACCTCGGCGCAGCGACGACTCTGTTCCTCTTCTTCGTCGCCGTCTGGGCGGTCACGTCGCGCGGGTACTTCTGGCCGATGTGGCCGGCGCTCGGCCTCGCCGTCGTCGTCGGCCTCCATGCTCTCACCACGATGACGAAGCGGATCGACGTCCTCACGACGACGCGCGCGGGCGCGGTGAACGCCGCCGAGGACGAGCTGCGCCGGATCGAGCGCGACCTGCACGACGGCGCGCAGGCCCGGCTCGTCGCGGTCGGGATGAGCATCGGCATGGCGGAGCAGAAGCTCCGCGACGACCCGGAGGGGGCGCGGCAGCTGCTCGCGGAGGCGCGGGCGGGAACGGGCGAGGCGCTCACCGAGCTGCGCGACCTCGCGCGCGGCATCCACCCGCCGATCCTCACCGACCGCGGCCTCGCGGCGGCGCTCGCCGCGCTCGTCGCCCGGGGTCCGCTCCCGGTCGACGTCCACGTCGAGCTGACCGAGCGCCCGCCCGCGGCGGTGGAGTCGACGGCGTACTTCGTCGCCGCGGAGTCGCTCGCAAACGCGGCCAAGCACGGCGGCGCGTCGCGGATCGACATCCGGATCGTCCGCATGGGCGACTCGATCATCGTCACCGTGCTCGACGACGGCCGCGGCGGCGCCGATCCGGACGGCTCGGGGCTGCGCGGGCTGCGGGGCCGCGTCGAGGCGCTCGACGGGACGTTCCGTGTCGAGAGCCCGCCCGGCGGGCCGACGATCGTCGAGGCGGTGCTGCCCTGCGCGTCGTGATCGCCGAGGATCTAGCCCTTCTCCGTGACGGGCTCACGCGGCTGCTGCGCGACAACGGCTTCGACGTCGTCGCCGCGGTCGACGACGGGGACGCGCTCGTGCACGCGGTCCAGCTCGAGGAGCCGGACGTCGCGATCGTCGACGTCCGGCTGCCGCCGACCTTCACCGACGAGGGCGTGCGGGCCGCGCTCGAGGCGCGCCGGCTGCGGCCGAAGACGGCGATCCTCATCGTGTCGCAGTACGTCGAGCACGCGTACGCCGACGAGCTGCTCGCAGACGGCCGCGGCGGCGTCGGCTACCTGCTGAAGGACCGGATCATGGACGTCGGCGAGTTCGTCGACGCCGTGCGCCGCGTCGCCGGCGGCGGGACTGCGCTCGACCCCGAGGTCGTCGCGCAGCTGTTCGGGCAGCGCCGCCGCGCCGAGCCGCTCGCGCGCCTGACGCCGCGCGAGCGTGAGGTCCTCGGCCTGATGGCGGAAGGGCGCTCGAACGCGGGCATCGCCGAGGTGCTCGTCCTCACCGTCGGCGCGGTCGAGAAGCACGTCGCGAGCATCCTCCAGAAGCTCGAGCTGCCACCGTCCGAGAGCGACCACCGGCGCGTGCTCGCCGTGCTCGAGTACCTGAAGAGCTGACGCAGACAGGGGAGCGGCCGTGCGGCCGCTCCCCCGTTCCGGGTCAGCGCGTCGCGGCGACGAGCGTTGCGAGCTCGTGTCGCGCGTGCTTGAGCGCTTCCTTCTGTGCACGGAGGGCCGCTCCGCGGGCCCCGCGGACCCTGAGCAGCTGAAGCTCGTGCACCCGCTCCCGGATCTGCTCCAGGAGCCGCTCGACTTCCCGCTGATAGCGGCGGCGGTTGTCTGTCATCAGGCTGCCTCCTCGATCACCTCGAGCTCGCCGAGCTCGGTTCTGTCGGGCTCCGACTCCAGCGCCGGATGCGACTCGAGGAGCGCGGCGCCGAGTGCGGCGCCGGCCACGGCGATGCCGGCGAGGACGTAGAACGCGATCTGGAACCCGTGGGTCAACGCGGCGGGGGCGAGCGAGCCCACGCCGGTGTGAGCCGACACGTAGTGGCTCGTGTACGTCGTCGCGATCGTCGTCGCGACGGCGACGCCGATCGCTCCGCCGATCTGCTGGGTCGTGTTCAGCAGCCCCGATGCGACGCCCGCGTCGCGCTCTTCGACGCCTGCGAGCGCGCCGATCGACATCGGGACGAAGACGAACGCCAGCCCGATGCCGCCGACGAGGAACGCCGGGAAGAGATCCCAGAAGTAGTGCCCGCCGACCGGCAGCTGCGTGAACAACAGGAGCGACGCGGTGGCGAGCAGCATCCCGACGGGGAGGACGCGCCGGATGCCGATGCGCGTCACGACGTTCTGCGACACCGCCGAGAAGACGATGATCGCGAGCGTGAACGTCAAGTACGCCGCGCCCGTCTTGATCGCGGAGTAGTGCAGCACCTGCTGCATGTACAGCGTCAGCAGGAAGAACTGCGAGAACACCGCCGCGCCGGCGAGAAGTGACGTCACGTTCGAGCCGGAGAGCGTTCGCAGCCGGAAGATCCGCAGCGGCAGCAGCGGAGCCTTCGAGCGGATCTCGACGACGAGGAACGCGACGATGAGCGCGACCGAGGCAGCGAGCAGGAGCGCGGTCTCGCTCGTCGCCCAGCCGTGCTGGCTCGCATGCGTGAGCGCGTACACGAGCACCATCAGCCCGCCGGTGATCGTTGCCGCGCCGGCGGTGTCGAAGTGCCGGTGGTCGAGATTCGCGCGGCTCTCCCTCAGGAGCCACGGGCTCAACAGGAGCACGGCTGCGCCGACCGGGACGTTGACGAAGAAGATCCACGACCAGCTGAACGCGCTCGTGAGCGCGCCGCCGAGCAGGACGCCTGCCGCCGCCCCGCTGCCGGAGACGGCGCCCCAGATGCCGAGGGCGACGTTGCGCTCGCGGCCTTCCTCGAACGTCGTCGTGAGGATGGACAGCGCGGCGGGAGCGAGGAGCGCAGCGCCGAGCCCCTGCAGCGACCGGAACGCGATGAGCGAGCCCTCCGACCAGGCGAGGCCGTCGAGGAGCGAGCTGACCGAGAAGAGCGTGAGCCCGGCCATGAACAGGCGCCGGCGGCCGAGGAGGTCGGCCATCCGGCCGCCCAGGAGCAGCACGCCGCCGAAGAGGATCGAGTAGGCCGTGATGACCCACTGGAGGCCCTCCTGGCTGAAGTGGAGATCGGTCTTGATCGTCGGCAGCGCGACGTTCACGATCGCGACGTCGAGGACGACCATGAACTGCGCCGCGACGAGCACGGCCAGGGCGATCCAGCGCCTCCGGGCGGTGGTGTCGCCGTCCGCCGAAGCGGCAACGATGTAGCTACTCATTCGATGTTCCCCCGAATCGTTGTCTGAGTCCACGATACAGGGAACAAACGATCACGAGCTACACTTATTCCGCGATGACAGAGATTCCCGTGATTCCCAAGGCCTGTCTCCCGCGCGAGCTCGTCGCGAGCGCGGTGTTCCTCATCGGGCGCCTCGGCCTGGCCGTGAAGATGGAGGCGGTCGTCGAGTTCGAGCAGGCCGGCTTCAACCCGTACCACTACAGCGTTCTCGCCCTCTTGGAGGAGGGAGACCGCGCGACGCAGGCGACGATCGCCGACGCGCTCCGCGTCGACCGGAGCCAGCTCGTCGGGCTCCTCGACCTCCTCGAGGAGCGCGGCCTCGTCGAGCGCAAGCGCGACCCGAACGACCGTCGCCGGCATCTCGTCAGCCTCACGCCGGCCGGCCGTAGCCAGCTCGCGACCCTGCGCACGATGGTGAAGCGGATCGAGGACGAGTTCCTCGCGCCGCTCGACGAGGAGGAGCGCGCCCAGCTGCACGACCTCCTGCTCCGCCTCGCGGCGCACCGAGACAGCCGCTACCTCGTTCCCGCCTCGGCGGGCTAGCTCGATTCCCCATTGCGTTTGCAGGCCCGAGCGGTCAGGGTCTCAGGCGTGGGTATGGATCGGTATCGGCGTCTCTCGGTCCCGCAGCGCCTGGAGGCGTCGGGCGCGGTCGTCTACGTCGTCGTCTTCGCCCTCCTCGTTCTCTACGGTCGCCCCGGGCTCGGGCTCGGGCAGGGGTTCTACCTGGGCATCGTCCTCGTCGCGCTCGCGGGCGGGCCGTGGACCGGGGCGGCGGCCGGGGTGCTCGCGGCGGGGCTCTTCGGGGCCTCCGAGCTCGTGAGCGGAATCGTGACCTGGGGAACGCTCCTGCGCGCGCCGCTCGAAGTCCGCCTGGTCGCCTACGTCGTCGCCGGCATCGCCGTCGGCTACTTCGCGCAGCGCGGACGCCGGATGCTCGGCGAGTCCCTCCACGTCCTCGACGACCTGCTCGGGCTCGCGCGCCGCGAGGTGGCGACCGGAGCGCTGGACGCGGGCGGCCTCGGGGCGCGGATCGCCGACCGGGCCGAGCGGCGATGGCCGTTCGCCGTCCTCGTCGGCGACCTCGCCGCTCCGTCGGAGAGCGCACTCCGCGGCACGATGCGCACGATCGCCGACGCGCTGTCGGTCGACGAGGAGGTCGCGCGTGTCGGCGCCAGGGTGGCCGTCGTCGCAGCCGCGACGAACGTCGAGTCCGCGCGCGAGCGCGCGCTCGCGATCGAGGCGGCGTGCGAGCGCGCCGGCTGCCGGGCGACGTTCGGCTGGGCGTTCCATCCGCAGGACGGCGATGAGGCGCTCTCGCTCTTCGGCTCGGCCAGCGAGCGGCTCGAGGCGCGCAGGCAGGCGCTCGGCGAGGCTGGGCCGCCGTCGATCGTGACCGAGCTTCGTACGCGTTCCGCCTAGGGCCACTAGGCTCGCGCCGATGGCGCTCGCGCTCATCTTCGATCTCGACGGGACGCTCATCGACACCGTCTACGCGCACGTCTTCGCGTGGCAGCGCGCGCTGCTGGAGGTCGACATGCCGATCGACGGGTGGCGCATCCACCGGCGCATCGGCATGAGCGGGGGGCTGTTCGCGCGCGCGGTGGCGCGTGAGGTCGGACGCGACCTCTCGTCCGAGGAGGCGGAGGCGGTCCAGCGCCGGCACGGGGAGCTCTTCCGCGAGCTCCTGCCGGAGCGTCGCCCTCTGCCGGGCGCGGTGGGCCTGCTCGCCGAGCTGCGCCGGCGCGGGATCGTCCACGGCATCGCCACCTCCGGCCGGCGGCCGGAGATCGACGCGTCGCTCGAGGCGCTCGGCGTCGGCGAGGAGACGGTCGTCATCGAGCGCGGAAACGTTGCGCGCGCGAAGCCCGAGCCCGACCTGTTCCTTGCGTGCCAGGAGGCCCTCGGCGTCGACGCGAGCGAGTGCTACGTCGTCGGCGACGCCGTGTGGGATCTCCTCGCCGCCCGCCGGGCGCGGATGCTGAGCATCGGCCTTCTGAGCGGTGGCTACGGGGCCGACGAGCTCCTAGCCGCGGGCGCGTTCCGCGTCTATCAAGACGCAGCGGAGCTGCACCGTTCACTCGACGAGCTCGGGTTCGAATAGGGGCGGAGCCAAAAAGGCCGGTACTAGGTACCCCAACGGAATCGTCACGACTTCTCGACGCGGCGGCGCAGAGCCGCCGCCGGCTCGCCGTCTAGCCAGTCGAAGCAGCGAAGGATTCGGGCCGGGTCGACGAACGAGGCCAACGGGGCAAGCCCGACCGTGCCCGCGTAGCTGCTCCAGGGCCACGCGGCCGGTGACTCGCACAAGCCGGCCTCGACAGGGTTGTTTGCCACGTATGCAAAACGCCGGACAAGGTCGTCGTCGTCGACGATACGACGAGCGCCGTACGGGGCGAACTGGAGGTGCCCGCGCAGGCCGTACCGCCGGTTGAAGTTGCGTGCGTACGGCAAGTTCAGCCCGTGCATCGCCGCCGGAAGGGCGCCATCCGTTACCTCGACGATCAGGTGGTAGTGCGAGGTCATCAGGCAGTACGCCATGCACGTCCATCTCGAGCGTGCGGTGACACGGGCGAGGCCGCGAAGGAACTCCGACCTGTCTGCATCGTCCCTGTAGAGATGCGGCGTCACCCAGACGCAGTGGGTGTAGACGTGGAAGATCCCAGCTCGAATATCTCGTGGCTGACGCGGCACCGGAAATCCAGGATCGTCGGCCACCTGTGCCGCAGGGGTGCGGGCTTCGTGACGGATCCGTGCCGGTACGTGGTACCGGCCTTTGATCCGTGGGACCAGTGGCCGATGACTTTCTGTCCCGGGCATCGTCTGAAGGGGCGATGCACGTAGGATCCCCGGTGGTGGAATCGTCGGCGCTCACCGCAACGCCTTCGTTTGGCGAGCTGGAGCAGCACCGGTCCGAGCTGGCCGCGTACTGCTACCGGATGCTCGGGTCTCCGTTCGACGCCGAGGACGCCGTGCAGGACACCTTCGTGCGCGCGTGGCGGAACATCGACCGCTTCGAAGGCCGCGCGGCGCTTCGCTCCTGGCTGTACAAGATCGCGACGAACGTCTGCCTCGACATGCTCAAGGCGGGGAAGCGGCGGCCGCGGCCGATGGATCTCGGTCCGGCCCAGGAGCCGCTCATGGAGAACCTCAACGTCCCGACCGAGGTCACGTGGCTCGAGCCGATGCCGGATCCCGCCGACGTCGCCGTCGAGCACGAGACGATCCGGCTCGCGTTCGTCGCCGCGCTCCAGCACCTGCCCGCGCGGCAGCGGGCCGTCCTGATCCTCTGCGAGGTGCTGCGGTGGCAGGCGACCGAGGTCGCGCAGCTGCTCGACACCTCCGTCACGTCGGTCAACAGCGCGCTCCAGCGCGCACGCGCGACGCTCGCCACCGCGAACGTCCAGCAGGTCGACACGGCCGGCGTCGACCGCGAGCTGCTCGAACGCTACGTCGCCGCCTTCGAGGCGTACGACGTCGAGGCGCTCACCGCGCTCATCCGGGAGGACGCGACGCAGTCCATGCCGCCGTTCGACCTGTGGCTCGCGGGCCGCGACGACATCCTCACGTGGTGGTTCGGCCCCGGCATCGGCTGTCAGGGATCGCGCGTCGTCCCGGTCCGCTCCGCGAACGGCTCGCCGGCGTTCGGCCAGTACAAGCCGGACGCGGACGGCGGCTACGAGCCGTGGGCGCTCCAGGTGCTCGAGGTGAAGGACGGCCGTATCGTCGAGCTCACGTTCTTCCTCGACACCGAGCGGCTCTTCCCGCTCTTCGGGCTTCCTCTCCGACTTTCCTAGCCGATCTCGGCTACCCTGGTGGCGTGGCCGACAAGGAAGAGAAGATCGAGCTCGAGGGCGAAGTGATGGAGTCGTTCAAGAGCGGGATGCACCGCATCGCGCTCGACAACGGCCACGAGACCCTCGGCTACACGTCCGGCCGCATGCGCCGCTACCGGATCCGTATCAACCCGGGCGACCGCATCAAGGTCGAGCTCTCCCCGTACGACCTCACGCGCGGCCGCATCGTCTACCGCGAGCGGTAGACCTCACTCCTCGTCGAGCTTCAGCGCCGCCGAGTTGATGCAGTAGCGCATCCCGGTCGGGTGCGGTCCGTCGGGAAACACGTGGCCGAGATGCCCGCCGCAGCTCGCGCACAGCACCTCGGTGCGCACCATGCCGTGCGTCACGTCGGTCTCCTCGTCGACGGCGTCGTCGGCCTTCGGGGCGTAGAACGCCGGCCAGCCGCAGCCCGAGTCGTACTTCGCGTCCGATTCGAACAGCTCCGCGCCGCAGCCTGCGCACCGGTACGTGCCCGGCTCGAAGACGTGGTCGTACTCGCCCGTGAACGGCGCCTCGGTGCCCTTCCGGCGGAGGACGTGGAACTGCTCCGGCGAGAGCTCCTGCCGCCACTCCTGCTCTGACTTCTCGATCTTAGGCATGCTGGAACTATGCCGACGGCGACGGGCGCTCCGCGCAAGCGGGTCATCTTCAGCGCGCTCATGCTCGTCGTTCTGCTCGCGTCGCTCGACCAGACGATCGTCTCGACCGCGCTCCCGACCATCGTCGGCGACCTCGGCGGCCTCTCCCATCTGTCGTGGGTGGTGACCGCGTATCTGCTCACGTCGACCGTCGCCGGTCCGCTGTACGGGAAGTTCGGCGACCTCTACGGCCGCAAGATCGTCATCCAGGCCGCGATCGTCATCTTCCTCGTCGGCTCCGCGCTGTGCGGGATCGCGCAGAACATGACGGAGCTGATCCTGTTCCGGGCGCTTCAGGGACTGGGTGCCGGCGGTCTCATCGTCGTCGCGATCGCCGTCATCGGGGACATCATCCCGCCCCGCGACCGTGGCCGGTACCAAGGGCTCTTCGGCGCCGTCTTCGGCGTCTCCACCGTCATCGGCCCGCTCATCGGCGGGTTCTTCGTCGACAACCTCTCGTGGCGCTGGATCTTCTACGTCAACGTGCCGATCGGCGTGGTCGCGTTCCTCGTCATCGGCGCGACGTTCCACGCGCCCGCCGGCCGCGTCCAGCACGCCATCGACTACCTCGGCTCGGCGCTTCTCGCCGGCGGCCTCGCGGCGCTCGTCCTGTGCACGAGCCTCGGTGGGACGACGTACCCGTGGGGATCGCCGAAGATCGTCGCGCTCGGGGTCGCGGGGGTCGTCCTGCTCGTGCTGTTCCCGTTCGCGGAGCGGCGCGCAAGCGAGCCCATCCTGCCGCTCTCGCTCTTCCGCAGCCGCATCTTCGTCGTCAGCTCGGCGATCGGCTTCATCATCGGGATCTCGCTCTTCGGCTCGATCACGTTCCTGCCGCTCTTCCTCCAGATCGTGCGCGGCCGGAACCCGACGAGCTCCGGCCTGCAGCTCACGCCGATGATGGCGGGACTGCTCGTCACCTCCATCGCCGGCGGACAGATCATCTCGCGAACGGGTCGCTACCGGCCGTTCCCGATCGCAGGCACGGCCATCGCGACGATCGGCATGGCGCTGCTGACGCAGCTGAACGTCCACACGTCGACGGTCGCGACGTCGCTCTACATGCTCGTGATCGGCCTCGGCCTCGGCATGGTCATGCAGGTGCTCGTCCTCGCCGTTCAGAACGCGGTCGAACCGCGCGTGATGGGCGTCGCCACCTCCGGGTCGATCATGTTCCGCCAGATCGGCGGCTCCGTCGGCATCGCCGCCTTCGGCGCGATCTTCGCCAACCGGCTGCGGCAGAACCTGGCGAGGACGCTTCCGCCGGGCGTCCACGGCCCTTCGTCGGTGACGCCGGTGGCGGTGAAGGCGCTGCCGCCGCACATACACACGGTGTACATCGACGCGTTCTCGAATGCGCTCCACCCGGTGTTCCTCGTCGGCGCCGTCGTGTCGGGCCTCGCGTTCGTCTTGACGTGGTTCCTCACCGAGGTGCCGCTGCGGCGCACGACCGAGGGCCTCGCCGAAGCCGTGTGAACGAGCTCGCGCTCCTCGACTGGAAGCGCCGGATCTTCGACCTCTACGCCGAGGTGCGCGCGTCCGATCCGCGCACCGGCTGGGAGCGGTGGCGCGCCGTCCGCGCCGAGCTCTTCCGCGACCATCCGCAGTCGCCGTCGCCCGGCTACACGAAGCTCGCGTACTACGAGTACGACCCGGGGCTCCGCTTCCTCGCCGACGTCGATCCGGCCGAAGCGCAGGCGGTCGAGATCGACGGCTTCCCCTTCCGTCGCTTCGCGGTCGCCCGCTTCGAGCTCGGCGTGCTCGACCTCTACTGGCTCGAGGGCTACGGCGGCGGCGTCTTCCTCCCGTTCGCGGACGCGACGTGCGGGACGGAGACGTACGGGGCCGGCCGCTACCTCTTCGACACGGTCAAGGGGGCGGACCTCGGAGTGGAGGACGGACGCCTCGTCCTCGACTTCAACTTCGCCTACAACCCATCCTGCTCGTACGACGACCGCTGGGCGTGCCCGCTGACGCCGCCCGCGAACCGGCTGTCCGTGCCGGTCCGCGCGGGAGAACGTCTGCTACGCTGATTCCACGGATGGCATTGGGCCGTCCCGTGAGATTTCAGCTTCTCGTTCCTCCTTCGGTGGTTTCGAGTCGTGTGATCTCGAACCGCAATCAAGGAGTAGAACAACATATGCAGGGATTCTCAGCGCTCGGCGTGAGCGCGGCCGTCGAGCAGGCGCTCGCGGCCCGCGGCATCGTCGAGCCGTTCCGCATCCAGACGCTCGTCCTTCCGGACGCGATCGCCGGCCTCGATGTGCTGGCCAAGTCGCCTACGGGGTCGGGCAAGACCCTCGCCTTCGGGCTGTCGCTCATCGAGCGCGCCCCGTCCGACGGGAAGACGCCGTCGGCGCTCGTGCTCGTGCCGACCCGCGAGCTCGCGATCCAGGTGGCCGACGAGCTCACGCCGCTTGCCGCGGCGAAGAACATCCGCGTCGGCGTCGCCTACGGCGGCACGCCGGTGGGCGCGCAGGCGAAGCGCCTCAAGGGCGCGCACATCGTCGTCGCCACACCGGGGCGGCTCCAGGATCTCGTCGAGCGGAAGCTCGTCGTCCTCGACGCCGTCCGCACGCTCGTCCTCGACGAGGCCGACCGGATGCTCGACATGGGCTTCCGCCCGCAGGTCGAGCGGATCGTGCGGCGTTTGCCGAAGGTGCGGCAGACGATGCTCTTCTCGGCGACGCTCGACGGCGAGGTCGGCGAGCTCGCCCAGGCGTACACCGAGACGCCGTCGCGCTTCGAGAACGGCCACGAGGCCGACGTCGAGGACAGCGTCGTCGAGCACGGCTTCGTGCCCGTGACGGCGAACGACAAGGTCGATCGCCTCGTCGAGCTGCTCCAAGCCGAGCCGGGGCTCTCCCTCGTCTTCGTCCGCACGAAGCGTGGGGCGGACCGCCTCGCGCAGAAGCTCGCCCGCCGCGACATCGGCGTGGTCGCAATGCACGGCGACCTGTCGCAGTCGCAGCGCGAGCGCGCACTCGAGAAGTTCCGCTCGGGCCGGGTCACGACGCTCGTCGCCACGGACGTGGCGGCACGCGGGCTCGACCTCGACGGGATCGCCCACGTCATCAACTTCGACCCGCCGGAGGACGACAAGGGCTACGTGCACCGCGTCGGCCGGACGGGCCGGGCCGGCCGTGCAGGCAGAGGCAGCACGCTCGTGCTCCCGGAGCAGCAGGCCGACGTCAGCCGGGTGGCGCTCCGCCTCGGGCACGGAGAGCAGTTCGAGAGCACCGGCATGCCGGTCGCCCGGGCCAAGCTCCTCTATACGAGCCGGCGTGGTCGCCGCTCCCGTTGGTAGATAGACTTTTCCGTGGCATCTAGACCGAAGGACGAGTACCGGAGTGCAGCTTCACCGCCTCCCAGCTTGTTCGCGATCCAGGCAGGGAGGTGAGTTAGTTATGGCAACCGGAACCGTCAAGTGGTTCAGCGACGAGAAGGGGTACGGCTTCATCACCCCGGACGACGGCGCAAAGGACCTGTTCGTGCATCACACGGGCATCGCCGGGGAGGGCTTCAAGAGCCTTTCCGAGGGCGCCAAGGTCGAGTTCGAGGCGACCGAGGGCGCGAAGGGCCCGCAGGCGACGAACGTCCGCCTCACCGCGTAGTCCGTACGTCGCACCATGTTCGAGGAGAGGGGCCCCGGAAGGGGCCCTTCTTGTCGGTCCGTTGTGATATACAACTAAAACGATGAGAAAACTTCTGTTCATTTCCGTTCTCGTGCTCGTGCTCCCGTCCGCCGCCACGGCGGGCTCCGCCCGGTCGCACGACACCACGCTCTCGGTGGTCGCGTACTCCGTGCCGTCCGGCGTGTTCCCGAAGCTCATCTCGGCCTACCAGGCGACGCCGCAGGGGCAGGGCGTGAAGTTCCAGACGTCCTTCGCCGCCTCCGAGGTCCAGAGCAAGGCGGTCGCCGCCGGCCTGCCGGCCGACGTCGTCAACTTCTCCATCTCCACCGACATGGACCGGCTCGTGCAGTCGGGCCAGGTGAGCAAGTCGTGGAGCTCGAACCCGTATCACGGGATCGTCTCCAAGTCGGTCGTCGTCTTCGTCCTCCGCAACGGCAACCCGAAGCACATCCGCACGTGGGACGACCTCGTGAAGTCCGGCGTCCAGGTCGTCTTCCCGAACCCGTTCAGCTCCGGCGGCGCGCGCTGGGACGTGATGGCCGCCTACGGCGCGATGCTCCGCGAGCACAAGACGCCGAAGCAGGCGCAGGCATACCTCGCGCAGCTCTTCCGGCACAACGTCTCGCAGGACACGAGCGCCCGCAACGCGATGAACACGTTCCTCTCCGGGAAGGGCGACGTCCTCATCGACTACGAGAGCGACGCGAAGCTCGCGCAGTCGCAGGGGAAGCCGATCTTCTACCTCATCCCGAAGGCGACGCTGCAGATCGAGACGCCGCTCGCGGCGGTCAACGGCTCGAACTACGCGGCCGCGACGCAGTTCGTGAGCTGGCTGTACACGCCGGCGGCGCAGACGATCTGGGCGCAGAACGGCTTCCGTTCCGTCGTCCCGAGCATCGAGAAGAAGTTCCTCGCGCAGTTCCCGCCGCGGCCGCAGCTGTTCAAGATCGGCTACGTCGGCGGGTGGGACAAGGTGACGACGCAGTTCTTCGATCCCACGAACGGGATCGTCGCCAAGATCGAGCAGGGGCTTGGTGTCTCAAGCGGCGGCTGAGCTCGCCGGTGTGCCGGGGGCGCGTCGCCGCGCCCTCGGCGGTCCGACGCTCGGCAGCGGCATCGCGCTCGGGTACCTGAGCGTCATCGTGCTGGTCCCGCTCGCCGCGGTGGTGGCGAAGGGAGCGTCCGGTGGCTGGCACCACTTCTGGCAGGTGGCCTGGAACCCGGAGGCGCGGGCGGCGCTCGAGCTCACGTTCGAGCTTGCCGGCGCGGTGGTCGCGATCAACGCCGTCACCGGCACCGCGCTCGCATGGACGCTCGTTCGCGACGACTTCCCCGGCAAGCGGCTCGTCAACGCGATAATCGACCTGCCGTTCGCGCTCCCCACGATCGTCGCGGGGCTCACGCTCCTCGCGCTCTACGGGCCGACCGGCGGCGTCGGCGTCGACGTCGCGTATACGCGGTGGGGCGTGCTCATGGCGCTCCTGTTCGTGACGCTCCCGTTCGTCGTCCGGGCCGTGCAGCCGACGCTGCTCGAGCTCGACCGGGAGATGGAAGAGGCCGGGGCGTCGCTCGGCGCCGGCCCCGTCACGATCTTCCGCCGCATCGTCTTTCCGCACCTCCTGCCGGCGCTCCTCTCCGGTGTCGCGCTCGCGTTCGCGCGCGCGATCGGCGAGTTCGGCGCGGTGATCCTCATCGCCGGCAACCTCCCGTTCAAGACGGAGGTCGCGTCGCTCTACGTCTTCGAGCACATCAACAGCGACGACCCGACGGGGGCGTCGGCGCTCGCCGTGCTCATGCTCGTCGTCTCGCTCGGCGTCCTCCTCGTCATCGGCGCGCTGCGCCGCTGGGCCACCCGCCATGACCGCTAAGCACGGCGTCCGCATCTTCTCGCTCGGCTACCTCGCCGTGATCCTCGTCGCGCCGGTGGGGCTCATCTTCTGGCGGGCGTTCGAGCACGGGCTCCATCCGTTCTGGGCCGCGATCTCGAACCCGATCGCCGCGCACGCCCTGAAGCTCACCGTCGAGGTGACCGTCATCGCCGTACCGCTCAACACCGCCTTCGGGATCCTGTGCGCGCTCGCGATCGTGCGACACCGGGTCCCGGGGATGGGGCTCATCAACGCCTTCGTCGATCTTCCGCTCGCGCTCTCGCCGGTCGTCGTCGGGCTCGCGCTCTACCTCCTCTACGGCCGCGACGGCTGGTTCGGGCACTGGCTCACCACCCGCGGCGTCCACGTGCTGTTCGCCCTCCCCTCGATGGTGCTCGCGACGATCTTCGTCTCGCTGCCGTTCGTCGTCCGAGAGGTCGTTCCGGTGCTGCGCGAGATCGGCACCGACCAGGAGGAGGCGGCGGCGACGCTCGGCGCCTCGCCCTTGGCGACGTTCCGGCGCATCACGCTTCCGGCGATCCGCTGGGCGGTCGCGTACGGCGTCGTGCTGACGGCGGCGCGCTCGATCGGCGAGTTCGGCGCGGTGAGCATCGTGTCCGGCGGCATCGCCGGGAGGACGCAGACGCTCACGCAGTACGTGCAGGCGTCCTACGAGAACTTCGACCAGACGGGGGCGTACGCGGCCTCGGTGCTGCTCGCCGCGCTCGCGATCACGACCCTCCTCGCGATGACGGTGGTGAGACATGGCGATCGAGGCGCGTAACGTCACGAAACGGTTCGGGGACTTCGTCGCCCTCGACGACGTCTCCGTGGAGGTGAAGAGCGGCTCGCTCACGGCGCTCCTCGGCCCGAGCGGCGGAGGCAAGTCGACGCTGCTCCGCGTCATCGCCGGCCTCGAGACGCCCGACTCGGGCGAGGTGTTCATCTCCGGGAAGGAGGCGACGGCGCTCGCTCCGCAGAAGCGCGGCGTCGGCTTCGTCTTCCAGCACTACGCGCCGTTCACGCACATGACGGTGTTCGACAACATCGCCTTCGGCCTCTCGATCCGCCGCCGGCCGAAGGCCGAGATCAGGGCGCGCGTGGAGGAGCTCATCGAGCTCGTCCAGCTTCCCGGCCTCGGCAAGCGGTACCCGTCTCAGCTCTCCGGCGGTCAGCGGCAGCGCATGGCCCTCGCCCGCGCGCTCGCCGCCGAGCCGCAGGTGCTGCTGCTCGACGAGCCGTTCGGCGCGCTCGACGCCCGCGTGCGCAAGGAGCTGCGCGAGTGGCTCCGCCGTCTGCACGAGCACACGCACGTGACGACGATCTTCGTCACGCACGACCAGGAGGAGGCGCTCGAGCTCGCGGACAGCGTCGTCGTCATGAACGCCGGCCGCGTGGAGCAGGTGGCTGCGCCGCGCGAGCTCTACGACGAGCCCGCGAATCCGTTCGTGATGAGCTTCGTCGGCCCGGTGAACAGGATCGGCGACGCGTGGGTGCGCCCGCACGACATCGAGCTCCGGCACGAGCCGAACGGGGTGACGCGCGAGGCGCAGGTGGAGCGGATCGTCAGGCTCGGCTTCGAGGTGCGGGTCGACCTCGTCCGCGACGACGGCGAGCACGTCAACGTGCAGCTGACGCGGAACGAGGCCGACGTGCTCGAGCTCGCGCGCGGCGACATCGTCTTCATGCGCACGCGACGAGAGAAGACGTTCGCTAGCGCGAACGCCTGACCCACGCGTCCGGCTCGCTCGTGAGCTCGGCGATGTGGGCCGGCAGGTCACCGCTCGCGACGTCGGCGAGCGTCACGTGCTCGAGGACCGAGCGCACGGCAGAGCGGAGCGCGACCCACACGTCGCGCAGCGCCGCCGCCGATCCGTCGTAGTCCAGTGCGTCGGGGGAGAGGCCGCGGACGGCGGCGAGGGGACCGTCGACGGCGCGGATCACGTCGGCGAGGACGATCTCGTCCGCCGGACGCGCGAGCAGGTAGCCGCCGCCGGCTCCGCGCCGGCTGTCGACGATCCCCGCGCGGCGGAGGTCGAGGAGGATGTTCTCGAGGAAGTTGACCGGGATGTCCTGCGCGTCGGCGATCCGCTCGGCCGGAACGGGCTCGTCGCCCGCGGTGGCGAGCTCGACCGCGGCGCGGACGGCGTAGTCGGCCTTGGCGGTGGTGCGCACGTGCTGATTATCGTTCAGGGCGATGGCCGGCCCTCCGTACACCGGGCACTGCTTGTGCGGCGGCGTCCGTTTCGAGGTGACCGGCGTTCCGGAGAGCGCGGGTTACTGCCACTGCACGCGGTGCCAGCGCAGGAGCGGCACGGCGGCATCCGCGCAGGCGCGGCTCGCCCCGGGAACGTTCCGGCTCCTCGCCGGTGAGGAGCTCGTGCGGGAGTACAAGCCGGAGGACGGCTGGCCGAAGTGCTTCTGTTCCGCGTGCGGGAGCGCGCTCTGGAGCAAGGCACCGGACACGGGCGAGGTCGGCAGCGTCCGGCTCGGCCTCTTCGACCCCGGCCACGACATCCGCCCGCAATGGCACACGTACGTGAGCTACGCGTGCGAGTGGGAGCCGCTCCCCGACGACGGGCTGGAGCGGTTTCCCGAGGCGAAGCCCCGCTAGTGCCAGGCACGTGCCAGGCAACCAAACGGCTCCGTCACGAAAGCGCTACAGCGGGACCAGGCGCGTGCCGGTGGCCTTGAACGTCGCGTAGCCGACGCCGCCGCTTGCGAGGTCGAGGCGCTCCGCCGATGCTGCCGTCACCTCCGCGGTGACGGGGCCGACGCGCACGCGCACGCGGTTGCCGACCTCGAAGACCGGGCCGACCTCGCCGCGGATGACGTTCTGCGCCGAGTCGTCGCCGTGCGAGCGCGCGACCGAGATGTCCCACGGATAGACGACGACGCCGACCTCGCCGTCGGCCTCGTCGGTCGAGAAGAGCCGCTCGCCGCTGTCGAGCACGACCTCGGTGAGCTCGCCGCGCCGCGCGCGTCCACGCAGGAGGTTCGCGCCGGTGAAGGAAGCGACGAACGCGTCCGCGGGCCGTGCAACGAGCTCGCCCGGCGTCGCCACCTGCCGCAGCCGTCCCTCGACGAGGACGCCGACCTCGTCCGCGAGCGACGCGGCGTCCTCGTAGTCGTGCGTGACGAGCAGCGTGGGGAGGCCGAGCTCGCGGAGCAGCTCCTTCAGCTCGTGCCGCACCTCCGTCTTCGTATGCGCGTCGAGCGCCGCGAGCGGCTCGTCGAGCAGCAGCACCTCCGGCCCGCGCGCGAGCGCGCGCGCGAGCGCGACACGCTGCCGCTCGCCGCCGGAGAGCTCGCGCGGGCGCGCGTCGGCCAGATGCGCGATCCCGAAGCGGTCGAGCAGGTCGCCGACCGGCCCGGCGTAGGCGACGTTCCCGCGAACGCTGAGGTGCGGGAAGAGCGCGTAGTCCTGGAAGACGAAGCCGACCCGCCGCCGCTCGGGCGGCACGCCGGTCCACGACACGCCGTCGAGCGAGACGCCGCCCCGCGCCGGCTCCAGCAGGCCGGCGACGACGCGCAGCGCCGTCGACTTGCCCGCGCCGGAAGGCCCGACGAGCGCGACCGTGCGCTCGACGGGGAGCGTCAGCTCGAGCTCGAAAGCGCGTAGCGGAAGGGAGAAGTCGAGGAGGAGCCGAGCCATTTGAGGGTGAGGAGGAGCACCGCACTGATGAGCACGAGGAGACCGCCGAGCGCGAGGGCGATCTTGAAGTCCACGTCGAACTCGGCGTAGACCGCGAGCGGAAGCGTCTGCGTCACGCCCTGAAGGCTGCCCGCGAACATGATCGTCGCGCCGAACTCGCCGAGCCCCCGCGCGAACGCGAGCGCCTCGCCGGCGCCGAGCCCGCCGCGCGCGAGGGGGAGGATGACCCGGAAGAACGTCTTCACCGGGCCGGCTCCGAGCGTGCGCGATGCGGCGACGAGCGTCTCGTCGATCGCCTCGAACGCGGCGATCGCCTGGCGCACGTACAGCGGGCCGGATACGAACGCGACCGCGAGGACGACGGCCGTCTGCGTGAACGGGATGCTCGTGTGGAGAAGCCCGAAGCGGCCGAAGGCGGCGAGGAGCCCGATGCCCGCCACCGCCGGCGGCAGGACGATCGGCAGCTCGACGAGGGTGATCGCCAGAGACCGCCCGCGGAAGCGGTGCGTCGCAAGGACATAGGCGGCCGGCGTCCCGAGGAGGAGGACGAGCGCCTGCGCGATCACGGTCGTCTTCAGGCTGACGACCAGCGCGTCGGTGACGAGCGAGCTCGACAGCTGCGTCGCCAGCTGCCCCCACGAGAGTCGCGCGAAGATGGCGACGATCGGGAGCGCGAGAAACGCGAGCGCGAGAAACGCCGCGAGGGCGACGACTACACGCCGGATCATCGCGCCGTCTTCGGCTTGACGCGCGGCAGGAAGCCCGCCGCGAGCAGCTTCGCCTGCCCCGCCTTGCTCATGACCCTCGCGATGAACGCCTGCGCCGCCGCCGCGTTCGAGCTGCTCTTCACGACGCAGATGCCGTAGGCGACCTTCGGCTGCGCCCAGGCGGGCATCTTCAGGACGGTCACCTGGCCGGGAACCGTCTTCGCGTCGGTCGAGTAGACGAAGCCGGCGTCAGCCTCGCCGAGCGCGACCTTCGCGAGCACCTCGCGGACGTCCGTCTCGTTGCTCACGACGTTGTCCAGCACCTTCGTGAGCGCCATGTTCTCGAGGATCTGCCGCGTGTACGAGCCGACGGGAACACCGGGCCCGGCGATGTCGAGCTTCACACCGGGCTTCGTCAGGTCGTACACGCTCCGGATGCCCGCGGGATTCGACTTCGGGACGATGAGGACGAGCGTGTTCCGCGTGAAGACGACCGGCTTCGTGCACAGGCCCTTCTGGAAGAGCTGCTGCGGAAGCGTCGTGTTCGCCGACGCAAAGACGTCGGCGGGCGCACCGAGCTGGATCTGCGCCGCGAGCGTGTTCGAGCCGCCGAAGGAGTATTTCGGCGCGCTGTCGATGTGCGGGAAGACGTTCGTCAGCGACGCCGCCGCGTAGACGGTGATGGCCGCCTTCGCGAGGAGGGCGGCGAGCCCGATCACGACTCCACCATGATCGACGTCGACTTGACGACCGCCGTCGCGGCGGAGCCCGGCTTGAGCCCGAGCTCCTCCACGGCGTCGCGGGTGATGATGGCGACGAGGCGCGCGGGCTCGGTGATGGTCATCTCGACCTGGGCGAGCAGTCCGTCGATCTTCACCTCGCGGACGGTGCCGCGGAAGCGGTTGCGCGCGCTGAGATGCTGGGAGTCGTCGCCGCGGAGACGCTTGATCTCGCGCGCGCTGACGACGCGCTTGTTGCCGTGGTCGCGCGTCGTCTTGATGCGCCCCTCGCGGTCCCAGCGCCGGAGCGTGTCGACGCTGATCCCGAGCGCCTGTGCCGCCTCCGTCGCCGTATAGCTCGTCTTCGCCATCAGCTCGTGTACCTCCCGAGGGCGTCGGATGCCTGCTCGATCGTGAGCGCGACCGGGAACGACGTATGGAAGGGCTCGAAGATCGTGAGGTGTTGCGCCTCGTTGGCGGCGACGCGCGCGGCGATTCCGCGCAGCGGCTCCGAGGAGAGCGCGTCGGCCGCGCCCAGATAGGCGCCGAGCTGAAGCGACTCGAGCGCCGCACCGGTGCGTCGGAGCGCCGCCGGGCTCGCGAACGTGTCCGCGGGGTAGGAGAAGTCGATATCGGCGGCACTCGCGGCCACCTCTCCGGACTCGCCGAGAATCGCCTTGAGGCCGCGGTAGTGCGCCCGCTCGTTCGCGCGTGCCTCGGTCATCGCCGCGTTGTCGAGGAATGCGGTCCTCAGCGCCTGCGAGTAGTAGTCGTCGAGGAGGAGCTCCGTCGCCACGAGCAGCCGGGCGTACGCGAGGTCGGCGTCCGGCGGCACGCCGGCGACTGCGAGGAGGGCGCCGTATTTGAGCAGTGCGCCGCGCGTCAGCATCTGCATAGGCATTGCCTATGAAGCTACCACATCCTCCTCTCCCGGGTTCCTGAGCCCGGCCGCCCCGATGAGCCCGCCGGCGACGAGCAGCGCGGCGGCGCCGAGCATCGCGTTGCGGAAGCCGTGCGTCGTGAGGTGGTCGCTGCCGCCGGCGGCGACGATGCCGAGCACCGCCACGGCGACGAGTCCGGCGACGCGCGCGACCGCGTTGTTGACGCCGGACGCGATGCCCGCGTCGCCGGGCCCCGCGTCGGAGAGGACGGTCGTCGTCAGCGGCGCGACGGTGCACGAGAGCCCGACGGAGAAGCCGAGCAGCGGGGGGAGGAGGTCGGCCCAGTAGTTCAGATGGACGGGGAGGCGCATCAACGCCAGCACGGAGCCGCCGGCGACGATCGGCCCGACGGACATGAACAGGCGCGGCCCGAAGTGCATCGACATTCGGCCGACGCGCGGCGAGAGGAAGAACATCACGATCGTCACCGGCAGCGTGGCGAGCCCCGCGCGGAACGCCGAGTAGCCGGACAGCTGCTGGAGGAACACGGTGAGGAAGACGCCCCACGCCGACAGCGCGCCGTAGACGGCGAGCGTCTCGACGTTCGTCACCGTGAAGTTGCGCCGCGCGAAGAGCCGGAGCGGCAGCATCGGCATCGGCGTGTGCATCTCGTACAGCACGAACGCGCCGAGGAGCACGAGGCCGCCGACGATCCCGCCGGGCACGAGCGGGTCGCTCCACCCGAGCGAGGGCTGCTCGATGAAGCCCGCCACGAGCAGACCGAGCCCGGCCGCGCACAGCGCCGCGCCGCGCAGGTCGACGCGGACGCCCTCCTTCCGCGCGCGGTGCTGCTGCATGTGCCGCAGCGACAGCGTGACCGTCGCCGCGGCGATCGGGACGTTGATGAGGAAGATGAGGCGCCAGCTCGACACGCCGATGAGCCAGCCGCCGAGAAGCGGCCCGACGACGAAGGAGATGCCGCTCCACGCCGTCCACGTGCCGATCGCGGCGCCGCGCTCGGGCCCGGAGAACGTGGACGTGATCACCGCGAGCGACGCGGGTGTCAGGAGCGCGCCGGCGATGCCCTGGATGCCGCGGAAGACGATGAGCGTCGTCGAGTCGGGCGCGACCGCACAGAGGATCGATGCGACCCCGAACGCGGCGACGCCCAGCGTGAACATCCGCACCTCGCCGAAGATGTCGCCGAGCGAGCCGCCGACGAGGATCAGGGAGCCGAGCGTGAGCAGGTACGCGTCGACGATCCACAGCTGGGCCGAGATCCCGCCGCCGAGATCGCGCTGGATGGCGGGCAGCGCGACGTTGACGACCGACCCGTCGATGAACGCGATCGACGACCCGAGAATCGTCGCCGCGAGCGTGATCCGGCCTGCCCGGTCCATCTCCGTACTCCACCACAAAGGCAATCAGCGACCGCGCCGACGCCTTCCGGCCCGGCAACGGCCACCCTTGTGGCATGACCTCGCACATGCTTCCCACGATGCTGGCCGGCGCGATGATGCTCTGGGTCGGGCTCCGGAAGCGGAAGCTCGAGTTCAAGCGGCGTCGCCGGCACTAGCTCCATTTAAGGAACCGGTAATCCGGAGGGCCGCCCGGGCCCGTACTCTTTCTCGTGATGCGCGAGGAGCAGCCGGAACCACGCCGGTACGGTCGAGGCCTATTCCTCGTGACCGTGGCCGGCGGCCTGTCATCGCTCGTCTGGGGCAAGGCCGCCTGGAGCCACGTCTCCGGCGTCGTCTCGCCGGTCGCGGGGACGATCGCGCCGATCCTCCCGACACAGGGCTGGCGGATCTACACGGTCGCCGACTCGATGCCGACGTTCGACCCGGCGACGTACCGCCTCCGCGTCGGAGGGCTCGTCCAGGAGCCCGTCTCGCTCACGTACGAGCACCTGCGCTCGCTGCCGCGCGCCGAGCAGGTCACGACCTTCCACTGTGTGACCGGCTGGTCGGTGCCGAACGTGCACTGGGCCGGCGTGCGGCTCACCGACATCTACGACCTCGTCCGCCCGCTGCCCGAGGCGGGCGCGCTCCAGTTCGTCTCGAACGAGCAGCCGTACGTCGACTACCTGACGATGAAGCAGACGCTGCTGCACGACGTGATGCTCGCCTACGAGATGGACGGGAAGCCGCTCCCGCGTGAGCACGGCGCACCGCTGCGGCTGATCATCCCGGAGATGTACGGCTACAAGAACGTCAAGTGGCTCGGCGGCATCAACCTCGTCGCGCAGCCGGCGTCGGGGTACTGGGAGCAGCTCGGCTACGACCAGGACGCGTGGGTCGGCCGCTCGAACGGCTACTCGTCGTGACGAAGTACGTCGCGCGGTTCTCGCGCACCGAGCGCACCCTGCACTGGGTGAACGCGCTCGGCTTCCTGTACCTGCTCGCGACCGGCCTCATCCTCTACCTGCCGAGCCTGTCCGTCGCGGTCGGCGACCGCCCGCTCATCAAGGACATGCACTTCTGGGCGGGCGTGGGGTGGGTGTCGTCGCTCGCGCTCGTCGTGCTCTTCGGCGACAAGCGCGGCCTGCTGCGCGCCGCACGCGAGCTCGAGCGCTTCGACCACGACCGGCTCAACGTCGGCCAGAAGGTGAACGCGATCCTCATGGCGGCGTTCACGATCCTGTTCTTCGTGTCGGGCATGTGCCTCTGGCTCGGCGAGCGCGACACGCGCTTCCGCTTCGCGAGCACCGTCGTGCTCCACGACGGGCTCATGTTCACCGCTCTCTTCCTCTTCGTCGGCCACCTGTATCTCGCCGTCCTTCATCCGGCGACGCGCCACTCGCTGCGCGGGATGACGCTCGGGAACGTGCGCGAGGACTGGGCCCGCGCGCACTACCCGCGCTGGATCGATTCCCAGCGCGGGTAGTGGTGGAGGGTCGTCCCTACGAAGAGGCGGGACGGCTGCCGAGCGTCACGGTGATCGACTTCGTCGACCCGCTGCGGTTCACGGTGACCGTGATCTTGTCGCCCGGCTTGTAGGTGTTGACGGACGCGGTGAGCGCGTCCGCGTTCGCGATCGCCTTGCCGTCGATGGCGGTGATCACGTCGCCGGCCTTGAGGCCGGCCGTGTCGGCCGGGGCGCCCGAGACGACGGTGTCGACCTTCGCACCGGCCGTGCTCGTCGCGTCGCTCACCTGGATGCCGAGGTAGGCGTGCTGCACCTTGCCTCCGGCGATGAGCGTGTCGGCGACGCTCTTGACCGTGTCGATCGGCGTCGAGAAGCCGACGCCCTCGCTGCCGTTCGAGCTGCTGTCGATCTGGACGTTGATGCCCACGACCTTGCCGCTCGTGTCGAGCAGCGGGCCGCCCGAGTTGCCGTGGTTGATCGGCGCATCGGTCTGGATGGCGCCCGAGATGGAGAAGTTGTTCGGCGCCGTGATGGTCCGGCCGATCGCGCTGACGATGCCCGCGGTCATGGTCTCGGTGAGCCCGAACGGGCTGCCGATGGCGACGACCTCCTCGCCCGGCAGCACGGATGCGGACGATCCGATCGTCAGCGGGTGCAGCTCGGACGAGTCGACGCTCACCTTGATGACCGCGGTGTCGGTCGAGTCGTCCTTGCCGACGAGCGTCGCGGTCGCGGTCTTCCCGTCCTGGAAGTGCACCTTGATGGACGAGGCGCCGTCGACGACGTGCGCGGCCGTGAGGATGTCGCCCTTCGTGTCGTACACGAAGCCGGTGCCTTCGGCCTGCGTCTGCTGTGTGCCGAAGCCGAAGCTGTTCCCGGACGACGTCGAGGTGACGGTGATGTCGACGACGCCCGGCGTGACGTTCTTGTACAGCTGCGTCAGGCTCGAGACCGTCGTCGTGCGGGCCGCCGGCTGGACGGTCGACGTCTCCGCGACGGTTGTCGTCGTGGTCGAGCCGGAGCCGCCGCCGACGCCTGCGTAGACCGCCGCGCCGACGCCGGCGCCGAGCGCGAGGGCGGCGGCGACCGGGGCGATGCGACGGAGGATCTTCTTGTTGTTCACTGGTTCTGACTCCCTCTTTTCCGCTTTCTGAAGCACATGGAAGCGGAAGTGGTTAGGAGGTGGGTGAGAGGGCCTTTAAGAGTCGATGAAGTACGGGCGAAATGCTCAAGTCCTCCGGGTCATCGACCGATGGAGGGGGAAGATGAGCCTCGATCCCTCGATCATCGAGCGCTACGCCAAGCTCATGGAGCTGAAGGCCGGCTCTCGCGTGGCCCGGTTCACGCTCCTCGGAGTCCTCCTGGGCGGCCTGCTCGGCGCCACTCCGCTGCTCGCCGGGAAGGTCCACCTCATCCATAGCGCCATTCCGGCCCAGTACGGCTTCGGGCTCGCGATCGGGCTCGCGGCCGGCGGTGCGTATCTCGGCTATCTCATCGGCCAGTCGCGCGCGGTGGCGCTTCGCCTCCAGGCCCACGTCGCCGTCCACCAGCTCGAGGTCGAGCGGCTCATCCGCCGGCTCGACGGCCTGCGGCTCCCGATGCCGGAGGTCGACGTCGCCGTCCTCGCCGCCGCGCCCGTGGAGCCGCTGCCGGTAGCCGCGCCCGCGCCCGTCGCCGTCGCCGCTCCGGCGCCGCCTGCACCCGCGCCCGTCGCGGTGGCCGCTCCGGCGCCGCCGCCCCCGCCCGCGGCGCCGCCCGTGCAGCCGCCGGCACCCATGCCCGCGCCCGTCGCCGCCCCGGCGCCGCCGCCCGCGCCGGTGCCGGTGCCCGAGCCCGTCCACACGTTCTCCTTCCCGACCGTCCCCGTGTCCAGCCCCCCGATCTCCTCCACCGCACCGATTCACCCGGCGCCGGCTCCGATGCCCAGCCTCGAGCCGATGCCACCCGCAGTGCCCGCGACGGAGCCGGCTCCCTTCCCGGCTCCCGTGCAGGCATTCCCGGCACCGACGTCGTTCTTCGTGCCGGTCTCGGAGCCAGCGCCCCCAGCTGTGCCCGTTTCCGGCCCGACGCCGGTGCCGGCCCCCCCGCAGCTCGTTCCCGAGCCGGCGGAGGAGCACGAGCACGAGCCGGCGCTCGCGCCGCCCGCGCGGCTCGCCCCGCCGCCGGCCCCGTTCGAGTGGGCGACTCCGCCCGCGAACGCGGTCCGTACTAACCCGTAGGGCCTATCCAGTCGGAGCCCGATGGCGGAGCGTGCGTGCAGGCGCACGCTCTGCTGATTCCGCACGAATAGGAGGACCCGTGCCCGACATGCTGACCGTCACCGACAACCGGTCCGGCCGCTCGCTCGAGCTGCCGATCGAGAAGGAATCCATTCGCGCGGCCGGTCTGCGCGAGCTCGGTCTCACGAGCTACGACCCGGGCCTCCTGAACACCGCCACCGTCCGGAGCGCGATCACGTTCATCGACGGCGACGCGGGGATCCTCCGCTACCGCGGCTATCCGATCGAGCAGCTCGCGGTCGAGAGCACGTATCTCGAGACCGCGTTCCTGCTGCTCTTCGGGGAGCTGCCGACGCTCGACGAGCTGCGCGCCTTCGAGCACTCGGTCACGTATCACACGTTCGTGCACGAGAACGTGAAGCGCCTCATGGAGGGCTTCCGCTACGACGCGCATCCGATGGGGATGTTCGTGAGCGTCGCCGCCGCGCTCGGCACGCTCTACCCCGAGGCGGCGAAGGTCGACGACCCCGACGTGCGCCTGCAGCAGACGATCCGGCTGATCGCCAAGGTGCCGACGATCGCCGCGTGGTCGTACCGGCACAGCCGCGGACTTCCCTACGTGTACCCGGACAACGATCTCGGCTTCGCGGAGAACTTCCTCTCGATGATGTTCAAGATGGGCGAGGCGCGCTACGAGGCCGAGCCCGCGCTCGTGAAGGCGCTCGAGGTGCTCTTCATCCTCCACGCCGACCACGAGCAGAACTGCTCGGCGAACGCGATGCGGGCGATCGGCTCGAGCAAGGTCGACCCGTACAGCGCCATCGCCGGCGCCGCGGCCGCCCTGTACGGACCGTTGCACGGCGGCGCGAACGAGGCGGTGCTCAAGATGCTCGCCACGATCGGTGACGTGAAGAACGTCCCGGACTTCGTCGAGCGCGTGAAGTCGGGCGGCGGCCTCCTGATGGGCTTCGGCCACCGCGTGTACAAGAACTACGACCCGAGGGCGCGGATCGTCAAGCAGACCGCGGACGCCGTCTTCGAGGTGACGGGCCGCAACCCGCTCCTCGACATCGCGCTCGAGCTCGAGAAGATCGCGCTCGAGGACGAGTACTTCGTCTCGCGCAAGCTCTATCCGAACGTCGACTTCTACTCCGGGCTGATCTACCAGGCGCTCGGGCTGCCGTCGGCGATGTTCCCCGTCCTGTTCGCGATCCCGCGGACCGCCGGCTGGCTCGCGCAATGGCTCGAGGGCGTCGTCGACCCCGAGCAGAAGATCGCCCGCCCGCGCCAGCTCTACGTCGGCGCGGGCGAGCGACCGTATCGGCCGTTCGAGGATCGCAGCAAGGACGAGCGCAAGCTCATCCGCGTCTGAGCGCTCTTCAGCCCGCCTTCGGGGCAACCGGAAGGTGCACGTCCTCGCCCTTCGCGCGCATGAGTGCGCCCGCGGCGATGACGACCGACAGGATCAGTCCGATCCAGGCCGGCCAGTGCCGCGCGGTGCTGTGCGAGAGGAACGTGATGATCGTGAACAGGAGCAGGAGCAGCGGGAGCAGGGCCGACAGCTGGCCCGGTGTCACGGGGCCGAGCTCGATCTTCGT
Source organism: uncultured Actinomycetes bacterium (assembly GCA_963753295.1). Lineage (GTDB taxonomy): Bacteria > Actinomycetota > Thermoleophilia > Gaiellales > Gaiellaceae > Palsa-739. Next base: position 98,473 of record CAVWBZ010000011.1, read on the forward strand.
CCCGAGGAGCCGCACCGCCTCCCACGCGAGCACCACGATGACGAGCAGCCCGGCGACGACGCCGACGCCGTGCCACTCGCTCGCGCCCACAGAGATGGGGCCGAGGCTGACCTGCTGCCAGTCGAAGAACGAGAAGATCAGGTAGAGGACGCTTCCGCCGAGAACCGCCTGCGTCTCGCGCGGCAGCTTGACGAGCTTGTCCATCGAGTTCCTTCCTGCCGGGGTGTGCTGTTGCCTCGACAGTAGACCTGGTTCCGGATGCTCAGTCGAGCGCGGCGCGCAGCGAGCCGACGTAGTCCCGCAGCGCGGCCGGCCCCTCTTCGGCGACCTGGAGCGCCCGCGAGCCGACGACGATGCCGTCTGCGAGCTCGGCGACCGCGCGGGCGTGGTCCGGCGTCGAGATGCCGAAGCCGGCGTAGAGCGGGACATCGACGAGCCGCCGGGCGCGTTCGACGAGGCCGGGCAGGGCGGGGGAGAGCTCTCCGCGCGCGCCGGTCGTGCCGGCGACGGTGACGAGGTAGAGCCAGCCGTCCGTCTGGCTCCCGGCGAGGGCGATGCGCTCGTCGGTCGACGTCGGCGCGACGAGCTGGACGCGGCGAAGGCCGGGGTGCTCGCCGGCGGGGAGGTCGGCGACGATCATGCTCGCGCCGCCGGCCGTGTGGACGTCCGCGGCGAAGCGGTCCCACCCGTACGCCTCGAGGATGGACGCGTACGTCATCGGGACGAGCGGGGTGTCCGGCACGAGCTCGTGCGTGCGGGCGAGCATGTCGAGGCAGGCGCGCGTGCGCATGCCGCGCGCGAGGGCGCGCTCGCCGGCGCGGCGGACGACGGGGCCGTCCGCGAGCGGGTCGGAGAACGGGAAGCCGAGCTCGACGATGTCGGCGCCGCCTTCGACGGCGGCACGCGCGAGCTCCGGCGTCTCCGGCTCGGCCATGAGGTAGATGACGAGGGTCTTCATTTGAGGTGCGCCAGCGCTTCGGCGAGGTCCTTGTCGCCGCGGCCGGAGAGGCACACGAGGATGAGCTCCTCGTCGCGTTCTCTCGCGCGCGCGAGGGCGTGCGCCGGCTCGAGCGCGGGGATGATCCCCTCCGCGCGGGAGAGATCGCGGAACGCCGCGAGCGCCTCCTCGTCGGTGGCGGTCGTGTACTCCACCCGGCCGATGTCCCGGAGGTACGCATGCTCCGGGCCGACGCCGGGATAGTCGAGGCCGGCGGAGATCGAGTGGGCATCCGTGATCTGGCCGTCCTCGTCGGCGAGGATCGACGAGCGGGCGCCGTGGAGCACACCCGCGCGGCCGGTTCCGAGCGACGCCGCTCCCGCCGCCTCGACGCCGACGATCTTCACCTCCGCGTCCTCGAGGAAGCCGTAGAAGACGCCGATCGCGTTCGAGCCGCCGCCGACACAGGCGACGACGACCTCGGGCAGCCGCTCCTCGGCGGCGAGGATCTGCTCGCGCGCCTCGTTCCCGACCACGCGCTGCAGCTCGCGCACGATCTCGGGATAGGGCTCGGGGCCGACGCAGGAGCCGATGAGATAGTGCGTCGTCTCGACGTTGGTGATCCAGTCGCGGATCGCCTCGCTCGTCGCCTCCTTCAGCGTCTTCGTGCCGAAGTCGACGCCGCGCACCTCGGCGCCGAGCAGGCGCATGCGCTCGACGTTGGGTTGCTGCCGGCGCATGTCCTCCTCGCCCATGTAGACGATGCACTCGAGGCCGAAGCGCGCGCACACCGTGGCGGTGGCGACGCCGTGCTGGCCCGCGCCGGTCTCCGCGACGATGCGGTGCTTGCCGAGCCGCCGCGCGAGCACCGCCTGGCCGAGCGCGTTGTTGAGCTTGTGCGCGCCGGTGTGGAGGAGGTCTTCGCGCTTGAGGTAGATGCGCTTCCCCGGCGCGAACCGCTCGGCGAGCGTCAGCGGCGTCGGTCTGCCCGCGTACGTCGTCAGGAGGTGGTGCAGCTCGGCGTGGAACGTCTCGTCCGCGCACGCCTCCCGCCAGCCGCGGTCGAGCTCGTCGAGCGCCGGAATGAGCGTCTCTGGGACGTAGCGGCCGCCGTACGTGCCGAATGTCGTCGTCATGCGTGCGCCTCCTGGACGAATTGCTGCACCTTCGCGTGATCCTTGATCCCCGGCGCCGACTCGAGCTGCGATGCCGCGTCGACCGCCCACGGATGCACCGCGTCGATCGCGGCGCGGACGTTGCCGGGGCCGAGCCTGCCGGCGAGGACGAGCCGGCCCTCGCCGCGCGCCTTCTGCCAGTGCTCCGGATCCTCCCGGTCCCACGGCAGGTCGGCGACGCGCGCGACCGGCTCGCCGTCGCGGAGCAGGACGGCGTCGCGTCCGCGCACCGTTCCCTCCTCGCGCTCGTACAGCTGCACGAGGTCGGCGCCGCGCTCTTCCGCCTCGCCGACGAACACGGCGACGGAGAGCGCCGTGGCGGGGACGTCGAGGACGGCGGGCGCGCGGCGCGGCGAGCCGTCGGCGAAGATGAAGCCGAGCAGGTCGGCGCCCGCCTCGACGGCCGCGTCGACGTCCTCCTGCCGCGTGAGGCCGCAGACCTTCACGAGCGGGCGGGAGACGAGGTCGCGCAGCTTCGCGCCGGGATCCGCCGCCTGCATGAGCGAGGTGCCGACGAGGACGGCGTCTGCGCCCGCGAGCTCGGCTGCGGCCGCCTGCGCGCGCGAGTGCACCGCGCTCTCGGCGATGACGACGCGGTCGCGCGGCGCGTGGGCGACGAGCCGCAGCTGCGCCCCGCGGTCGATCGCGAAGGTCGACAGGTCGCGCGCGTTGATGCCGATCACGGGCGCCCCGAGGAGCGTCGCCCGCTCGAGCTCGCCGACGTCGTGCGCCTCGACGAGCGTGTCCAGGCCGAGCTCGGCGGCGTGGCGCATGAGACGGGCGGCGGTGCCGTCGTCGAGGTCCCGGAGGATGAGGAGCACTGCGTCGGCGCCCGCCTCACGGAGCTCGCGCAGATGGTCGTCGGTCGAGAAGAAGCCCTTCGCGAGCAGCGGCACGTCCGTCGACGGCCCGCGCGGCGCGGAGATCGTCGATCGTCCCGGCGAAGCGCTCGTCCACGAGCACCGATATCGCGCTCGCGCCGTTCGCCGCGTACGCGGGAACGAGCTCCTCGACGCGCGCGTCCGGCCGGATGTCGCCCATCGACGGCGAGCGCCGCTTGAACTCGGCGACGGCGGCGAGCCCGGGCGCGCTGAGTGCGTCCGCGAACCTCATGCGTTCGAGAACTCCACCAGTTCCTGCAGCCGCGCGTCGGCCGCACCGGAGTCGATCGCCTCGCGCGCGCGTGCGATCCCCTCGCGCAGGTTCTCGGCGTGGCCGGCCGCCGCGATCCCGCCCGCGGCGTTGAGGATCACCGCCGAGCGGTGGCCGCCGCACGGCGCCGCGGAGGACGGAGCGCAGCGCGCGGGCGTTGAGCTTCGGCTCGCCGCCGCGCAGCTCCGCCGGGTCGCAGCGGTCGACGCCGAGCGTGAGCGGGTCGAGCTCGTACTCGCGGACGGCGCCGTTCTCGACCTCGCACACGAGGTTCGGGCCGCACGGCGAGAGCTCGTCGATGCCGCCGGCGCCGTGGACGACGTACGCGCGCGTCACGCCGAGCTGGACGAGCGCCTCCGCGAGCGTGCGCGTGAGCGCGGGGGAGTAGACGCCGAGCATGAGCGCGCGTGCGCCGGCCGGGTTCGTGAGCGGGCCGAGCACGTTGAAGACGGTGCGCGTCGCGAGCTCGCGGCGGACGGGGGCCGCGTGGCGCATCGCCGGGTGGTGCGCCTGCGCGAACAGGAAGCCGAAGCCGAGCTCGTCGATCGACTGCTCGATTCGCTCCGGTGCGAGGTCGAGGTTGAGGCCGAGCGCCTCGAGGACGTCCGCGGCGCCGCTCGCCGACGACGCGGCGCGGTTGCCGTGCTTCGCGATCGCGGCGCCGCTTGCGGCCGCGACCAATGCCGCGGCGGTGGAGATGTTGTACGTGTTCGCGCCGTCGCCGCCGGTGCCGACGATGTCGACGAGGTCCTGCCGCTTCGGGTTGACGTGCAGCACGTGCTCTCGCATCGCCTCGGCGCAGCCGGCGATCTCGTCCGCCGTCTCGCCCTTCGCCCGCAGCGCGACGAGGAATCCGGCGATCTGCGCCGGCGTCGCCTCTCCGCGCATGATCGTGTGCATCGACTCGCGCGCCTCCTCCCGCGTGAGGTCGTGGCCGTCGAGCAGGCGGGCGAGCGCGGCCTGGATCACAGCCGTCCCTCGAGGAAGTTGCGCGCGAGCGCCGGTCCGTCCGGCGTCAGCACCGACTCGGGGTGGAACTGCACGCCGACGATCGGGAGCGTGCGATGGCGCACCGCCATCACCTCGCCGTCGTCCGCGTACGCGGTCGGCTCGAGCTCGTCGGGAAGGCGCGTCGCGGCGAGCGAGTGGTAGCGGCCGGCGTCGAACGGCTGCGGCAGGCCGGCGAAGAGGCCGGTGCCGTCGTGCTGCACGGGGCTCGCCTTGCCGTGCAGGAGCTCGCGCGCGTAGCCGACCTCGCCGCCGAACACCTCGACGATCGCCTGGTGGCCGAGGCAGACGCCGAGCGTGGGGGTGGTGGGGGAGAGGCGGCGGACGATCTCCTCCGTCGCGCCCGCGTCGGCGGGGCGGCCGGGGCCGGGGGAGATCACGAGCTGCGCGGGTGCGAGCTTCTCGGCCGCCGTCCGCGTCGATCTCGTCGTTGCGGAGAACCGTCACGTCGACGCCGAGCGCGCCGAAGAGATGCGCGAGGTTGTACGTGAACGAGTCGTAGTTGTCGATCAGCAGCATCATCGCCGCTCGGCCTCCGCCAGCTCGATCGCGCGCTCGAGAGCCGCGAGCTTGTTGAGACACTCCTGGTGCTCCTCCTCCGGTATCGAGTCCGCGACGATGCCGCCTCCCGCCTGCAGGTAGCAGCTGCCGTCACGGAACACCAGCGTCCTGATCGCGATGCACGTGTCCATCGTGCGCTCGGCCGGGAACACGTAGCCGACGGCGCCTGCGTACACGCCGCGGCGGTGGCCCTCGAGCTCGGAGATGATCTGCATCGCGCGCACCTTCGGCGCGCCGGAGACGGTGCCCGCGGGGAAGGTCGCGCGGAGAAGGTCGAACGGCGTGACGCCGTCCTGCAGCTCGCCGGCGACCTCCGAGACGAGATGCGTCACGTGCGAGTAGCGCTCCGTCTTCATGAATCTCTCGACGTGCACCGATCCGGGCACGCAGACGCGCGAGAGGTCGTTGCGTCCGAGGTCGACGAGCATGACGTGCTCCGCGCGATCCTTCTCGGAGGAGAGGAGGGCTTCCGCGTCGCCCTCGCCGGGCGCGATCGTGCCGGCGATCGGGTTCACCGTCGCGCGCGAGCCCTCGCACTTGACGACGGTCTCCGGCGAGCTGCCGACGAGCGCGACGTCGTCGAGCTCGAGCAGGAACAGATACGGCGACGGGTTGACGCGGCGCAGGGCGCTGTACAGCTCGACGGGCGAGGCGGAGGTCGGCCGTTCCGCGCGCTGCGCGACGACGACCTGGAAGACGTCTCCTTCGCGGATGTACTCCTTCGCGCGCTCGACGCGGCGGATGTGCTCGTCGCGGTCCGGATAGCGGCGGAGCGGACCGCTGCGGCCTTTGCCGCGCGGGACGTCGGGCTGCGGGCCGGCGAGCGCGGCGGCGTCGCCGACGAGGCCTTCCGCGATCCCGCGCGCGTGGTCGAAGCGGACGAGGACGTCCGGGACGAGGAAGCGGCTCTCCGCGAGGCCGGGGCCGTCGGCGGGCAGCGAGACGGTCGGCTCGAAGCGCGCAACCGCGTCGTAGCCGAGGTAGCCGACGACGGGCTCGCCGAGCGCCTCCGCCTCGTCGAAGTCGACGAGCCGGGAGCCGCAGCCGACGAACGAGAAGCGGCCGAGGCGCCCGCGGTCGACGGACTCGAGGAGGAACGAGCCGCGCGCCCCCGGCTGCGCGCGCAGGCGCAGGTAGGCCCCGAGTGGGGTGAGAAGGTCGGTTGCGATCGAGTCGGTCACGTCGTTGGGCATGAAAAAGGCTCCTCGCGGAGCCGGTCGAGCGGAGTCGGGAATGTCGCGTGGGTCTTACCGCAGGCTCCCGCCCCGCTCGAGGCGCCAGAGCCACCAGGTGCGGGCTGCGAGAGTCACTGCTGAGAGAGTAGCGGCCTTGGCATTTCCCGTAAAGCCGC
>CAVWBZ010000012.1:0-120435 GCA_963753295.1 uncultured Actinomycetes bacterium
ACACGACGACGCTGGTGCCTTCGCCGAAGGACAACGAGTGGGCGCGTGAGCACGGCTTCGGCGGGCGCTTCGTCGTCATGCACTCGGGCAACATCGGGCACGCCCAGAATCTCGATGCGCTCGTACGTGCGACGACTTTCCTCCGAGATCTCGACGACCTGAGGGTCGCCATCGTCGGCGGAGGAGCGAGGCAGGCAGTGCTCACCGAGCTCGTCGAGCGCCTCGAGGCGGATGCAGTGCGGTTCCTGCCGTATCAGCCGCGCGACCTGCTCTCGCTCTCCCTCTCCTCCGCGGACATCCATGTCGTGGGTCTCGCGCGCGGTCTCGCCGGATACGTCGTGCCGAGCCGGCTCTACGGGATCCTTGCGGCGGCCCGGCCCGTCCTCGTTGCCGCGGAGGAGGAGAGCGAGACGGCGCAGCTCGTCGCGCGCGTCGGCTGCGGGGTTCTCGTCCCACCGGGTCGTCCTGAGCTACTTGCCGCCGCGATCCGCCGCGCGCGTGACGGCGAGTACGACCTCCTCGACATGGGCCTGCGCGGTCGGAAGTATGTTGTCGCCGAGGCGGACCGCACGGTTGCGCTCGCGCGTTACGAGCGGCTCTTGCTGGAGCTCGTCGATGCCGAGGCGTAAGAGGGTGCTCGCGATCGCCGTCGTCGGCGTACTCGTGCTTGCGGCTCTCGTCGCCGTGGGACGTTGGGAGCGGGGCCGATGGGTGCACTCGCAGGTGGAGGGCATGAAACGCGTCCGCGTCGCGATCGGCCCCCTGGAGTCGAAGAGCCTTGACGGCTACCGCATGCTGCCCGGCTTCGACTGCCTCGTCTACCGGCGGGGACCCAACCCGTATGCGCTCGAGCTGTGCGTCGATTCGGCCGGCCGCGTCGTGCAGGCCATCGACCGCCGGGGAGCGCGCGTGTACTACTCGTTGCAGGCGGAACCCACCGCGTCGACGTTTCGTGTCGACCGCGCGAGGGTCGACCGCCTGCTGCGGAAGATGGGGGCCTTTCGTACGTGATCGCTGTCGTCGTGGTCTTCTGGGTCTCGCTCGGTGCGCTCGTTTGGACGCACGCCGCGTACCCGCTCACGGCCGTCGTTCTCGCGTGCGTCCGCACCCGCCCCGTGCGCAAGGGGGATGAGCTGCCGACCGTCGCGGTCGTCGTCGCCGCGCACGACGAGGAGAGCGTCATCGAGCGGCGTGTCGAGAACCTCCGTGCGCTCGATTACCCGGCTGACAGGCTCGAGATCGTCGTCACCTCCGATGCGTCGACGGACGCGACCGAGGGGCTCGCCGCGCGCGCGGGGGCACGTGTGGTGACGAATCCGCGCGGCGGCAAGGTGGCGGCGCAGGACCACGCCGTGCGCCAGACATCGTCGGATGTCGTCGCGTTCACGGACGCGAACTCGACGTGGGCGCCGCGCGCGCTGCGCGAGCTCGTGCGCTCATTCGCCGATCCCGATGTCGCGTATGTGTGTGGCCGACTCAACGTGCAGGCCGAGGACGGGAGGAACCAGGAAGGCCTGTACTGGCGCTACGAGCTTTGCGTGCGGGCGGCGGAGTCGCGGCTCGACTCCGTCACCGGCGGGAACGGCTCGATCTACGCGGTGCGCCGGTCAGACTACGTCGAGGTGGACCCGCGCTTCGGACACGACCTGTCACTGCCGTATCTGATGGTGCAGCGCGGCCGGCGCGCAGTGTATGAACCGTCGGCGCAGGCCTACGAGAAGGCGACCCCGACGACGGAGGACGAGTACCGTCGCAAGGTGCGGATGTTCGAGCACTGCTGGGCAATCGTGGTGGAGGGAAAGATGCTGCGCCGCCTCCGCCCGCTCTATCTCCTCGAGATCCTTTCGCACCGGCACCTGCGATACCTGAGCGGCGTGCTCCATCTCGTGTTGCTCGGGACATCGATCGCGCTCGTCGACCGTAGCGTCGTGTACCCGGTGATCCTCGGCCTCCAGCTCGGCCTGCTCGCGGCCGCGCTAGCCGGCGTAGGGGTCGCGCGCTACTACGTGCTCGTCACGTGGGCGACCGTCCAGGCGCTCGTCAACTATCTGCGTCGCGGCGTCTCGGCGACGTGGGACGTCGCCGAGGGCACGCGCTGAATCGCGCCGCCGACGTCGCGATCGCCGGAGGCGCCTTGGTGCTCGCCTCACCCGTGCTCGCGCTCGCGGCTCTGGCGGTGAAGCTCACGAGCCCGGGGCCGGTGCTGTATCGCCAGGTGCGCGTGGGGAAGGACGGCGTTGATTTCGAGCTCTTGAAGCTCCGGACGATGGTCGTCGGAGCGGAGATGCAGGGCGCCGGGCTCGCGGTGAACCGGGGCGACCCGCGCATCACCGCGGTCGGCGGTGTCCTGCGGCGGCTCTCGCTCGACGAGCTGCCGCAGCTATGGAACGTCGTCCGCGGTGAGATGAGCGTCGTCGGCCCGCGGCCGACGCTTCGCTATCAGGTCGAGAAGTACACGCCGCACCAGCGCCGACGGCTCGAGGTAAAGCCCGGGATCACCGGTTGGGCCCAAGTGCACGGGCGGGCCGCCCTTCCGTGGGACGAGCGCATCGAGCTCGATGTCTGGTACGTGGAACATCGCTCGCCGCTCCTCGATCTGACGATTCTTGCGAGAACGCCGGGCGCTCTGTTCGGGGGCACCTACAAAGGCGCGACCGGGGGCTGGCGTGGATAGGTCTAGCATCGAGCTGACGTGATCCGGACAGCTCTGCGCACACCTTCGTCCGCAGTGTATGCGGGGATCGGGCTCATCTACGCGCTCTTCCGCGTCGGAAGTTTCACGAACATGCCCGATCGGGTCACCGACACGCCGTCGTACGAACGAGTCGCCCACCTCGCCCTATGGAACTGGCGCTTCTACGCCGGCGAGCGCGGTTTCACGATCCCGCTCTTCTTCAAGATCTTCCAGTCGTCCGAGTCGCGGAGCATCGCGCAGCTCGTCTTCTCGATGCTTGCGTGGCTCGTACTGGCAGCGGTCGTCGCGAGAAGCATCCAGAGCGAATGGTTTCGTCCGGTCGTGTTCGTCATCGTTCTCGGAATCAGCCTCACCACCGAGGTAGTCCTCTGGGACGCGCTGCTGTTGAGCGAGTCCGTGACGTTTGCGCTCTGTGCGCTCCTGGTGGCCGCCTGGATCCAGCTCGTCCGTACACCCAGGCCCTTCTGGGTGGTTGCGGTGCTGGTGCTATCGCTTTTCTGGACATTTGCGCGTGATACGAACGCATACGTACTCGTTCCGGTCGCCGTCCTCGTCGCACTCACTCTTCTCCGTCGCGAGCACCGGCTCCTGAAGATTGTTCTCGCGCTCGGTTGCTGTGCGATCTTCGCCCTGGACTACGGGTCGGCGCAGGTAGGAAAGCGTTGGCGCCAACCGATGGTGGACGTTGTCGACCACCGCGTCCTGACCTCCCCGTCTATGGAGCGCTACTTCGTGGCGCGCGGATTCGACCCCAACTCCAATTGGCCGACCAGTTCGTGGATCAGCGATCGTTCGCAATCGGTCTACGCCGCCTATCTGCTCGCCCACCCCGGATACACGCTGACGGCACCATTCCACGGTCACCAACAGACGCTCTTCTCGACGAGCGACAACGCAGCCTCGCTCATCGATCCGGACCTGAGCATCTACAACGATAACGCGAGCCATCGTTTCTTACCTCTGCCCAAGATGCTCGAGGGCATCTTCTTCCCGCGAGGCGTTGGTCTGATCTGCGGGCTGCTTGTCGTCGTGATCCTGGCCGCGGCTGTCGTCGGCGGCATCGCCGGAGCTTCCTACACGTGGCTCGTCCCTCTCGGGATCCTCGCCACGACGTATCCGCACTTTCTCGTTGCGTGGCACCAGAGCGGCCTTGAGGTCGACAGGCACGCGTTGGAGGCGTCGCTGCTCCTCCGACTTGCGATCTTCCTCCTTGCCTGTCTTGTGGTTGACAGCGCACTCGTCGCCGCAGTCCGCGTGCCCTCCGCAGCGGACGCGACCGTTGTCCAAGAGCCCTAGCAGCCGCGCTCGTACACGACTTGCACTGCGAGCTTCGCGGTCTCCGAGGCCCACTCCTCGAGGAGGTACTTGAGCGGCGACGACGTCCCGACTGTCCAGAGATCGCCGCGAAAGCAGCGCCGGAACAGCATGCGGGCGCGGGTCACGTGGTACATCGAGGTGACGACGACGATTCGATGCCAGCCATGCTCGCGGGCGAGCCGGTTTATCGTCTCCGCCTCTCCGCGCGTGCTGTACGGCTTCGCCTCGAAGCAGATGACGCGGAAGCGTAGCTTCCCGTAAGCGCCACTGCAGAGGCGGCGGGCCTTCACCCACTTCGGGTCACGCTGGACGCTCGAGATCGCGAGCACCGGCGCGACGCCGCGCCGCACGAGCTTCAACGCCGGGTCGAGCCGCGAGTCCCGTCCGCCGGAGAGAACGACGACGACGTCCGCATGCGCCGGAGGCGAGTCGTTCGCCCGAGGCCACACGAACAGCAGTGCAACGGCAACGAGCCAGAGGGCGATGAGGAAGCCGAGCGCTGCAAGGAGACGGCGGAGCACGAGGCGACGGTACCCTCTCGCACCGTGAGCCGCCGTCGGCGTTCTCTTCACCTGCGCGGGGCAGCGCGTGGACATCGTCACTGCGTTCCGACGGGTGGGAGCCCGGACGGTCGCCGTCGACGTGAACCCACTGGCGCCCGCGCTCTACCACGCCGACGCGCACGCGTTCGTGCCGCGCGTCGACGATCCCGCCTACGTCCCCTCGCTCGCGGAGCTCGTCGCGGAGCACGATCTGCGCCTCGTCGTCCCGCTGACCGACCTCGACCACGGCGTGCTCACTCGGGCGCGCGAGGAGATCGGCGCGCTCGTGCTCCTGCCTCCGTCCGAGGTCGTCGACGCGCTCGCCGACAAGTGGCTTGCGCACCTCCTGTTCGTCGAGCGCGGGATCGGGTCACCCGACACGTGGCTGCCGGACGGCGTCCCGGCCGACGTCGCCTTCCCCGTCCTCGTGAAGGCGCGCCGGGGATTCGGCTCCCGCAACATCTTCCGCTGTGCCGACCGCCGCGAGCTCGACTTCTTCCTCGACTACACGAGCGCGGACTCGATGGTGCAGTCCTGCTGTAGCGGCAAGGAGTTCTCGATCGACGTCTTCTGCGACCTCGAGGGACGTTGTCTGAACGCGGTGCCGCGGACGATGATCGAGTCGAAGGGCGGCGAGTCGATCAAGGGGATGACGGTCGCCGACGCCGACCTCGTCGAGGTCGGACGCCACGTCTCGGAGACGCTCGGCCTCGTCGGCCCCGCGAACATCCAGTGCTTCCGCGAGCCGGACGGCACGCACCGCGTCACCGACATCAACCCGCGCTTCGGCGGCGGCTTCCCGCTGCCGACCGCCGCCGGCAGCCGCTACCCGGAGCTCGCGCTCGCGCTCGCGGCCGGGGAGCGGCCCGAGCCGCGGCTCGGCGACTTCCACGCGGGGCTGTACATGACCCGCTTCTTCTCGGAGCTCGTGCTGACCGCCGGGAACGGGGATAGCCTGGAACCGTTCGCGGAAGAGCTCCCAGAGCCTGTCGTCGAGCCGTAGGGGTCCCACTGCTGCTCGTCCTCGCTGCCGCCGGCTGCGGCGGCGCGGCGAAGCATGCGGCGCCGCCGGCTCCGCTGCGCGTGCCTGCCAACGTCGCGCATCCGTCGAAGCTCGTCGTCACCGTCGTCGACGGCGACCTCGGCGTGCGCGTCGCGGGCGCGAACGTGCGTCTCTGGTACCGGAGCGGCCGCACGAACCGCCACGGCGAAGCGACGATCCGCGTCCCCGACCGTCGAGACCTGAACGTCACCGTGCGCGCGCACGGTTACGCGGAGCGGACGGTGTACGAGCCGTTCCGGAGGTTCCGGCGCGTCACGGTGCGCGTCTACCGGCCGAGCCTGCAGTGGCCGATGTACGGGGCGACGCCGACGCGCGCGCAATCGCAGGTGTATATCCATCTCCGGCCTCCGTTCAAGACCGTGTGGGCCGTTCCGCTCGGCGGCCTGCTCGAGTACCCGGCGGTCGTCGACACCGGCGTCGCGTACATCGGCAACCGCGCCGGGACCGTCTATGCGATCTCGATGCACTCCGGCCACGTGCTGTGGCGCCACCCGACCCCGCACGGGGAGATGGCGTCGTCGCCGGCGATCTTCGGGCGCGAGCTCGTCTACCACTCGATGGACGGCCACGTGTTCCTGCTCGACCGGTCGAACGGCGCGGTCCGCTGGAGCTACTCGGTCGGCTCCGCGATCGAGTCTTCGCCGATCGTGCGCAACGGCGTCGACTACTTCGGCACGTGGGACGGGCGGCTCGTCGCGCTCGACCTGCGACGGCACCGCGTGCGCTGGGTGCGTGGCCTCGGTGCGAAGATCACCTCGAGCGCGGCGATCGCGGGCGGCCGCCTCTTCATCGGCGACTACGCCGGCCGCCTCTGGGCGGTCTCTCCGGGCACGGGCGCGACCCTGTGGGTGCGCGGCGTGAACGGGCGCATCTACGGGACGCCGGCCGTGCTGGGCGGGCGCGTGTTCGTCCCGTCCTCCACCGGGAACTCGCTGACGGCGTTCTCGACGGCGGGCAGATATCTCTGGCGGGCGTACACCGGCGGGTACGTGTACTCGTCGCCGGCGGCGTGGGACGGGCGCGTGTTCTTCGGCTCGTACGACGGCGTGTTCTACGGCGTCTCGGCCGCGAGCGGCCGCGTGCTCTGGCGTGTCGGCACCGGCGGCCCGATCTCCGGCGCCGCCGTCGTCGTGTCCGGCATCGCGTACGCGGGGAGCTTCGCGGGGCGCATCGTCGGCGTCGAGGCGGCCAGCGGGCGCGTTCTCGTCAACTTCAAGCACGGTCACTACGTCCCAGTGAGTGGGAACGGAATGCGCCTGCTCTTCCACGGATACTCCGAGCTCTACGCCGTCCGGTCGGTGCGCGCGCTGCGATGAGGCGGGCGTCGGCAGCCGCGGCCGTGGGGGCGGCCGCGCTCTTCGCCGCCCCTCTTGCATCCGCCGCGACGGCGCGGACGGTCACGCTCGCGCGCAACGGGATCTCGCATGCGCTCGCGCAGCACTGGATCAAGGCGGCCGACGCACGCCGGTATCGCACGGACGTGTACGTCGCACAGCGCGACGTGAACCATCTGCCCAAGCTCCGTGCGCGCATCGTCGCGTCGCAGCTCGCACAGGTGTCGACGATGTGGGACTCGTACACGTCGCCGCGCGCGCTCGCGCTCTTCGCGCAGCTGGAGATGAACACCGACTATCTCGAGCACCACCGCGTGTACACGGCGAGCGCGCAGCTCGACGTGAGCGGCGACGACGGCGTCGTCTACCGCTGGTTCCCGGGTCTCGGGCTCGAGTTCCACCCGCTCGCGAGCTTCGGCGCGCTCAACAGCCGCGTCTCCGCGCAGGACGCCGACGGCGCGCGCACGCTCGCCGACGCGCTGCTCGCTCGCGCGATCCCGCGCGCAGGCCGTCTCATCTGGGAGTACGCGTTTCCGTTCGGCGGCGGCCGGCCGCCGTGGGCGTCGGGCATGGCCGAGGCGGTGGCGGCGCAGGCGCTCGCACGCACCGGCTCGCTCCTCGGCGATCCGCAATACACATCCGACGCGGCGCGCGCATACGCGGCCGTCCCGCCGCTCGTCATGCAGACGAAGTGGGGCAAGTGGGTCCGCCTGTACGGCTTCTCGCGGCTCGTCGTGCTGAACGCGCAGCTGCAGGCGATCCTCTCGCTCACCGACTACGGCTCGACGACGGGCAACGGCGCCGCGGCGGCGCTGGCGCAGAAGCTCGACGCCGCCGCGCAGGCGCTCTTCCCGCGCTTCGACACCGGGGACTGGTCCCTCTACAACCTCGGCGGCACCTACGCGCCCCTCGACTACGAGCAGTTCGTCACGCAGGAGCTCGCCCAGCTCGCCTCGCGGACGCAGGACCCGTTCTGGGCCGGCGCCGCGCAGCGGTTCAAGGCCTACCTCGGCCCGCCGCAGATCTCGGAGCCGACGCCGCCGCCGACCCTCTACCCGCAGCCGCTGGACGGGTTCCTCGACAGCGCCTCGATCCCGATCACGCTCTCGCAGCGCTCGTCCGTCATCGTCGCGATCGCGGGCAAGGTGCTGACGTACCGTTTCGGCCGGGGCACGCACGTGCTCACGTGGACGCCCGACCCGTCACTCGGGCCGGGGACGTATCCCGTGTCGGTGTCCGCCGTGAGCCACTCCGGCGTACGCGCCACCGTGCAGCTGACGCCGCTCACGGTCGCGTGGGACACGGCTCCGCCGAGCTTCCCGCAGCCGCCGTCGCTCTCCGGGACGACGCTCACGTGGCAGTCCGACGACGCCGGGACGCCGTGGCTCCATCTCGTCCTCACGTTCACGGACCCGGCGGGAGTCAATCCGCCCCAGACCGTCGACCTCGGCGAGCTGCCGGTGTCGGGCACCGCCGGGGTCACCGTTCCGCCCGGGGGCTGGGAGGCGTCGCTCCAGGCGACGAACTCCGCCGGCCAGACGGCGACGTTCGACCTCGGGGCGCAGACCGGCACGGGCTAGCCTGCGCGGCGTGCGCCGCCCGCTGATCGCCCTCGCGGCCCTCGCCGTGCTCATCGGCGGTGCGCTCGCGGCATACGTCGTCCACCGGGAGCAGCAGGGAGCCGACCAGCGCGGGTCGACGACGATCGAGTACATCCCGACGCAGCCGGCGGCGGCACCGCCGCCGCTCCGCGTGCCGTGGCCGATGTACGGGCTCTCGGCCGACCGCACGCGCTCGGTGCAACTCGCGCTGCGGCCGCCGTTTCGCACGATCTGGAAGCACCAGGCCGGGAGCCTCATCGAGTTCCCGCCGTCGATCGGCTACGGGCGTCTCTTCTTCTCGACGAACGCGGGCACCTTCGCCGCCATCAGCGAGAAGACCGGGAAGTACGCGTGGAAGTACCGCGCCCACCGCTGCGTCGCCGCCTCGCCGGCGATCGGCCCCCACGCGCACGGCACGGTGTACGAGGCGTTCCTCAACCGTCCCCCGTGCAACGCGCAGAACGGCGGCCACGGTGTCGACGGCGAGGTGATCGCCTTCGGCGTGGGTCTCGGGAAGATCCACTGGCGGCACACGATCGGCCCGTCGGAGAGCTCGCCGCTGCTCGTCGGCGACCGGCTGTACGTCGGCGACTGGAACGGCGACGTCTGGGCGTTCGACGCAAACCACGGCAACGTCGTCTGGCACCGGCACATCGCGCACGGCGCCATCAAGGGCGCGCTCGCGTATGCGGGCGGCCGCCTCTTCGTCGGCGCCTACGACGGCCACGTGTACTGCCTGTCGCGCACGGGACGCGTCATCTGGCGCGCGTCCGCGCAACCGCGGCTGTTCGGCGCGGGCCGCTTCTACTCGACGCCGGCGGTCGCGTACGGCCGCGTGTACATCGGCTCGACCGACGGCAAGGTCTACGCATTCGGAGCCGCGAGCGGGCGACGGCTCTGGTCGCACTCGACCGGCGGCTACGTCTACGCGTCGCCGGCGATCTACCGGCATCTCGTCCTCGTCGGCTCGTACAGCGGCCGGTTCCTCGCCCTCGACGCGGGCACCGGCGAGCCGCGCTGGAGCTTCGACGCGCACGGGCCGATCTCCGGGTCGGCGACCGCGATCGGGGACGTCGTCTACTTCGCCACCCTGAAGGCGCCGCACGCGAAGAACGGCCGGACGTACGCGCTCGCCGCCGGCACGGGCGCGCAGCTGTGGTCGTTCCCGGACGGGAAGTACACGCCGGCCGTGGCCGCGGGTAAGCGGCTGTTCCTCATCGGCTACGGGGTCGTCTATGGGATGGTCCCGAAGCAGTGAGATACGTCGTCACAGGCGCGGCGGGCTTCATCGGCTCACACCTCGCCGAGGCACTGCTCGCGCGCGGCGACGAGGTCGTCGGCGTCGACTGCTTCACCGACTACTACGACCCGGCGCTGAAGGAGGAGAACGCACACGGGATCGACATGCGCCGCATCGACCTCGCCGAGGACGATCTCGACCTCGACGGCGTCGACGGCGTGTTCCACCTCGCCGGCCAGCCGGGCGTGCGCAGCTTCGGCGAGGCGTTCCCGCTCTACCTGCGCCGCAACGTGCTCGCGACGCAGCGCGTCTTCCAGTCGGCGGCCGGCGCCGGCGTGCGCGTCGTGTTCGCGTCGTCCTCGTCGGTCTACGGCGAGGCCGAGCGCTACCCCACGCCGGAGGAGACGCAGCCGCACCCGATCTCGCCGTACGGCGTCACGAAGCTCGCGTGCGAGCACCTCGCGGCCGCCTACGAGACCGCCTTCGGCCTCGACGCCGTCCTCCTCCGCTACTTCACCGTGTACGGGCCGCGGCAGCGCCCGGACATGTTCTTCCGGCGGGTGTGCGACGCGCTCGTCGCGGGCGGGACGTTCGAGATCTACGGCAGCGGCGAGCAGTCGCGAAGCTTCACCGAGGTCGGCGACACCGTCGCCGCGACGATCGCCGCGATGGACGGCGGCGCGCCCGGCGCGGTCTACAACGTCGGCGGCGGAGAGGAGGCGTCGATGCTCGAGGCGATCGCGGTGCTCGAACGGGTCTCGGCCCGCACCCTCGAAGTCCGCCACGTCGACGTCGCCCGCGGCGACGTGCGGCGCACGAAGGCCGACGTCTCGAGGATCCGCGACGCCCTCGGCTGGGAGCCCCGCGTGGGGTTGGCCGACGGTTTGGCGCGGATGTGGTCGTGGGCCTCAGCTAGAGTCGCCGCCCAGTGAGCTTCGATCCGGAGGCCGAGCGCGAGGTCGACTTCGGCCGCTACTGGCGGCTCCTCGCCGCGCGCTGGTGGGTCGTCGCGGGCGGCATCGTCCTCGCCGCGATCGTCGGCTACGCGGTGGCCCTCGGCGGGAGCCAGCGCTACAGCGCCTCGGCGACGCTCTACCTCGGGCAGCCGTACACGGCGAGCGGCAACGTCTCCCTCCAGGGCCTGCAGACGAACCCGAGCACGATCGGCGCGATCGCCCACTCGCTCGCCGTCGATCAGCGCGTGGCGGCGATCTGCAAGGCGAAGGCCGGGAGCTTCCGCTCCGGGATCTCGACGAAGCCGGTCGCCGGCAACCTCGCGAAGAACGGCCAGAACCCGCTCATCTCCCTCTCCGTGCAGTCGCCGAAGAAGAAGGTCGCCGCCTGCGCCGCCAACCAGCTCGCGAACATCGTCATCGATCACATCTCGGGCTACGCACGCGAGAAGATCACGAGCTTCAGCGCCCAGATCGGGCAGCAGGAGAAGGAGATCAAGAATCTCGCGGCGGCGATCGCGGATCCGAGCATCTCGCTCACGGACAAGCTGATCCTGCAGACGCAGCTCAACTCGGCGCAGAGCGACCTCTCGACGACGACGCAGCTTCTCCACCAGGCGAAGGCCATCGAGGAGCCGTCGATCGTCACGCCCGCCTCGGCCGCGCGGGTGACCGCCCGGAGCCGCCGCAACTCCGTCGTCGTGGCCGGCCTGATCGGGCTCGTGCTCGGCGCGCTCGCCGCGCTCCTGTGGGACCGCGTGGCCGCCGCCGTGGCTCGCCGCCGCACGGTTTAGGCTCTTCCGCATGCTCGAGGGCAAGACCGTCGCGGTCGTCGTGCCCGCGCACGAGGAGGAGACGCTGGTCGGGACGACGCTCGGCGGCATCCCCGGCTTCGTCGACCGCGTCATCGTCGTCGACGACGGCTCGTCGGACGCGACGGCGGAGCGGGCCCGCTCGTTCGGCGACCCGCGGGTCGAGGTGGTCGAGCACGAGCGCAACCGCGGCGTCGGCGCCGCGATCGTCACCGGCTACCGCCGTGCGCTCGAGCTGAACGCCGACGTCGTCTGCGTCATGGCCGCCGACAACCAGATGGACGCGGCCGACCTGGTGACGCTCGTGCAGCCGGTCGCGCGCGGCGAGCTCGACTACGCGAAGGCGAACCGTCTCTTCACCGGCCAGGCATGGGACCTGATCCCGCGGACGCGCTACCTGGGGAACGCGGTCCTGTCGCTCCTGACGAAGGTCGCGTCGGGCTACTGGCACGTCGCCGACTCGCAGTCCGGCTACACGGCCATCGCCGCGCCGATGCTCGCGCAGCTCGATCTCGACCGCGTCTACCCGGGATACGGCTTCCCGAACGACCTGCTCGTCCATCTGAACGTGTGGAACGCGCGCGTCCGCGACTTCCAGTCGAGGCCGGTGTACGGCGTCGGCGAGCGCTCGGGGATCCGCTACCGGCGGGTCGTCCCGCGCATCTCGTGGCTGCTCCTGCGCGGCTTCTTCTGGCGGCTGCGCGAGAAGTACATCATCCGCGACTTCCACCCACTGGTCTTCTTCTACGCGTTCGGCTTTCTCGCGACGCTCGCCGGCGTCGTGCTCGGAATCCTCGAGCTCGTCTACCGCATCGCAGGCAACCAGGTCAGCGTCGGCACGGTCGTGCTCATCGCGCTGCTGCTCATCTCGGGGTCACAGTTCACGCTGTTCGCGATGTGGTTCGACATGGAGTCGAACAAGGACCTGCGCTGAGAGGAGCGCGATCCCGGCTGCCCAGAGCGTGAACAGCTCCGGCAGGCTCGCGTACAGAAAGCGCGGGTGGTCGGCCGTGTTCGCGAAGAAGCTGTAGAAGACCGGGTTGACGAGCAGGAAGCCGAGCACGAGCGCGGCCGGCCACGGCCTGCGCACGGCGAATGCGCCGACGACGGCGAGCGGCACGATGATCGCCAGCGTGTGCGGGGTGAAGATCGAGGAGTGCGTCCAGCTGGAGACGACGTGGCTCGCGTCGAACGGGTCGCGCGGCCACGAGCTCCGGTTCCCGTACAGCTTCGGATACGAGAGCGGCCAGTAGGCGAGCACGACGGGCGCGAAGGCGAGCGCACCGGCGAGATACGGCAACGCGTCGCGTGTGCGGCCACGCAGGAAGACGACGACGAGCGCGAGGGCGGCGACGAGCGCATTGGAGACCTTCACCGACGTGGCAAGCGACAGCGCGCAGCCGCCGAGCGCGAGTCGCATCGGCGTCAGACGCGGCGACAGGAGCACCGCTGCTCCCGCCGTGACGAGGAGCGTCGACAGCGGCTCGTCGTAGTTGTGCAGCCCGACGTCGATGTCCCACTGGTTGTTCGCCCACGCCTGGTGACCGGCGATCAGGCCGACGAGCAGCGGCCAGAGCGTCCAGCAGGCGGCCGCGAGAATGCCGGCCCAGCGGCGCGAGGCCGCATTGCGTCCGAGATAGGCGACGGCGACCACCGTCAGCGCGACGAACAGGAGCGACAACGCGGTGCCGACGTCCCACGCGGTCGAAGGGCCCAGCGTTCCCAGGGCACGGACGGGAAGCATCGCCGCCGACCACACGATCGGCCAGCCGACGACCGCTGCGCCCGTCGCATGCATCCAGTGGATGTCGACCGAGATCGCGGCCGCGACGGCGAAGAGCGCGGCGGGGACGAGCCACGGCCGGGCGGCGGGGCGGCGGCGCCACGCGACGACCACCCCCACGACGGAAAGGAGGAGGAACAGCGCGACGAGCGCGAGCACGGCGCGGGGCATCGCCGCCCAGGCGGCCATGAAGTCGCGGGCGCCCTGGTAGAAGCCGGTGGCGTCGCCCTCGAGGCCGCCGTATGCGACCGGGCGGGTGAACACGGGCATCCCCGGGAGCTTCGAGCCTCGGTCCGCGTAGGCGGCGAGGGGGATACCGAGACGCACCGCGACGAGCAGGACGATGGCCCCCCACCACCACCGGCGCCCCGAGTCCATCGCGAAGGTATATCCGAGCCGAAGCCGTAAATCCTTCGTTAAGGGACGGTCGGCCCGCCGACGGCGCCGATAGCATCGATCCGATGCCGACGGCGGTCGTGACGGGGGGCGCGGGCTTCCTGGGCTCTCACCTGTGCGATCACCTCGTTGCCAAGGGCTTCCGGGTGATCTGCGTGGACAACCTCGAGACGGGGTCGCTGCAGAACGTCGAGCACCTGCGCGGCGGCTTCTTCGCGTTCGTCCACCACGACATGACGGAGCACCTCGAGATCGACGAGGACGTCGACTTCGTGTTCCATCTCGCGAGCCCCGCGAGCCCCATCGACTACCTGCGACTGCCGCTCCAGACGTTGAAGGTCGGCTCGTACGGGACGCACAACGCCCTCGGCCTCGCGAAGTGGAAGCGCGCACGGTTCCTGCTCGCTTCGACGAGCGAGGTGTACGGCGACCCCGCGATCCATCCGCAGCCGGAGACGTACTGGGGCAACGTGAACCCGATCGGCCCGCGCGGCGTGTACGACGAGGCGAAGCGTTACGCCGAGGCGCTCACGATGGCGTATCACCGCCAGCAGGGCGTCGACACGTGCATCGTCCGCATCTTCAACACGTACGGGAGGCGCATGCGACCGAACGACGGGCGCGCGATTCCGACGTTCTTCCGGCAGGCAGCCGCGAACGAGCCGTTGACCGTCTTCGGCGACGGCTCGCAGACGCGGAGCTTCTGCTACGTCGACGATCTCATTCGCGGTCTCGTGCTGCTCGCCGAGAGCGGCGAGCACCTGCCCGTCAACATCGGCAATCCACAGGAGCTGACGCTGCTCGAGCTGGCGGAGACCGTCATCCGCGTCACCGGCTCGAAGAGCGACATCGTCTTCGAGGCGCTGCCGGTCGACGATCCCCAGGTACGGCAGCCCGACATCACGCGCGCCCGGCAGCTGCTCGGCTGGGAGCCGCAGGTCGGTCTCGAAGACGGGCTGCGAACGATCCTGCAATCGACCCATCGGGAGTCACTGAGTGTCTAGACGCGCCGTTCTCATCGTCGTCCTCGTCCTCGCTGCCACCGGTTTCGCAGTTTCCGCGGCCGGCGCGTCGCCGAAGAAGCACGCCGCCGCGTCGACGAGCCACCTGCTCGTCGGCGTCAACGACGAGGCCGACACGCTGTACGGAAACCCGGTGACGGGCTTCCAGGCGCTGAAGGCCCTCGGTGCGCAGGTCCTGCGCGTGAACCTGTACTGGGGCGGAACACCGTGGGCGGTGTCGCGCGGTGCGAAGCCCACCGACCCGACCGATCCCGGCGATCCCGCGTACAACTGGTCGCTCTACGACCGGCTGATGCGGTACGCGGCGACCTACCACATCAAGGTTGTCTTCTCGATCCTGTTCACGCCGAAATGGGCGAACGGAGGCAAGGCGAAGAACGTCGCGCCGACCGACGCGAAGGAGCTCCAGGACTTCGCGTACGCGGCGGCCACCCGCTACAACGGCTCCTACGTGCCGCCGAGCTGGCAGCAGCAGCCGACGCTCGAGAGCCCGACGGAGCCGCTTCCGGCGGTGACCTTCTGGACCGCCTGGAACGAGCCGAACAACCCGGTCTTCCTCTCGCCGCAATATGCGCGCAAGGGCGGCAAGTGGGTCGTCGAGAGCGCCGTCCAGTACGCGAAGATCTGCAACGCCGTCTACGCCGGCATTCATGCGGGCGGCACCTCCGGCGAGAAGGTCGCCTGCGGCGTGACCGCGCCGAAGGGCAACGACGCGCCGGGGACCGGCAGGCCGTCGGTCGACCCGCTCTCGTTCCTCGAGGCTGCGAAGAAGGCCGGGATGAAGAAGTTCGACGTCTACGCGCACCATCCGTACTACGCGGCGCCGACGGAGTCGCCGACGTACGTGCCAACCGGCAAGACGGCGAGGCGCATCCAGATGGGCAACATCGGCGTGCTGCTCACCGAGCTCACGAAGCTGTACGGTCCCAAGCACCTCTGGATCACGGAATACGGCTACGAGACGAACCCGCCTGACCACAACTTCGGTGTGTCGTGGGCGAAGCAGGCGGCGTACTTGACGCAGGCCTACGCGATCGCGCGCAAGAACCCGCGCATCGACATGCTGCTCTGGTTCCTCATCCGGGACGACGCGAATCTCGGCGGCTGGCAGTCCGGGCTCGAGACGGTGAGCGGCAAGCACAAGCCCGCCTGGAACGCGTTCGTCAAGGTCGCCAAGCTCGGCTAGGCGGAAGGCTGGGGCAGCGGTAGGCGCCGCTCGGCGAGCAGACGCCGGTAGAGCTCGTCGACGTCGTCGACGAGGCGCTCGACCGAGTACCGCTCGAGGACGCGCTCCCGCCCGGCAGCGCCCATGCGAGCCCGCAGCTCCGGGTCGGCTGCGAGCTCGGCGAGGCGGGCGGCGAGCGTGTCGCCGTCGGCCGAGTCGACGAGGAAGCCGTCGACCCCGTCGCGCACGACGTCGGGAACCCCGCCCACGCGTGTCGCGACCGCCGGACGCGAGGCGGCGAGCGCTTCGATCACCGTGACGGGCGTTCCCTCGTTGATCGACGGGAGCAGGATGACGTCCACCGCGTCGTAGAAGCGGGCGACGTCCTCCTGGTAGCCGAGGAAGAGACAGCGCCGGATCACGCCGAGGTCGTGCGCATACCGCTCGAGATGGTCGCGGTCGGGGCCGTCGCCGACGAGCAGGGCGTACGCCTCCACACCCCGCTCGACGAGGCTCCGCAATGCATCCACGACCGCGTCGGTTCGCTTCACGGCGGTCATCCGGCCGACCCATCCGATCACGAACGCGTCTTCATGCAGCCCCATCTGGCGTCGCGTCTCGCGGCGCTGCGCCTCGTCGTTGTCGACGCGGCTCCCCAGCTCGATTCCCAGCCTCACCACCGTGAACTTCGTCGCCGGTGCGACGTGGAGCGCGACGAGGTCGTCGCGCACCTCCGGACTGACGGCGATGAGCTCCGTGGTGGTGCGGGCCAGCATCCGCTCGAGCGTGCGGAAGGCGAATGTCACCGGGCCGCCGAAGTAGCCGCGCAGCACGTGCCCGTGGAACGTGTGCACGACGATGGGGGGCCGCGCGCCGCCGGCGAGGAGCGCGGCGATGCGCCCGACCGCTCCGGCTTTTGCGGTGTGCGTGTGGAGGATCGCCGGCCGCTCGCGCCTGATCAGCTGCGCCAGCCGCCACATCGCGCGCAGGTCGCGGATCGGTGAGATCTGCCGGTGGAGGTCGACGAGCGTCTCGACGTGCACGTTGCGCTCGTCGGCGACGAACGCCATCGACTCCTCGCCGCGCGCGATCGTTCCGGCGACGAGCGTCGTGTCGTAGCCCCGTGAGGCGAGACCCGCCGTGAGGTATGCGACGTGGAGTGCCGGCCCGCCGACGTTCAGGCGGGCGATGACGCGCAGTACCTTCACGCGCTCAGACGCCAAGGTGCTCGATGGTGAGCCGGAGCCCCTGTTCGAGGTCGATCGACGGCGCGTAGCCGAGCACGTCGTTCGCAGCGGCGATGTTCGCCCACGAGTTGCGGATGTCGCCGGGCCGCTCCAGTGCGAACCGCCGCTCCACCGGCTTTCCGACGATTCCGCCGATGGCGTCGGCGACGTCGTTGACGCTCGCCGGCGAGCCCGCCGCGATGTTGAAGATCTTTCCACTCGCGCCGTCCGCGTGCGCGGCCCGAACGGTCGCGTCGACGACATTCGCGACATATGTGAAGTCACGTGATTGCTCCCCGTCACCGAAGACCGTGACCGGCTCGCCGGCGGCGATGGCGGTGATGAAGAGGGGCACCATCGCCGCGTACTGCGAGAACGGGCTCTGGCGTGGGCCGAAGACGTTGAAGTAGCGGAGCACGACGGACTCGAACGACTCGTACACGCGGGAGAAGCTGACGCAGTACCGCTCCGCGGCGAGCTTGGCGACGCCATACGGCGAGATCGGATCGGCGGCGAGCGATTCGTCGACCGGAAGCTCCGTCTTCGCGCCGTATACCGACGACGAGGAGGCGAACACGACGCGGCGGACGCCCTCGTCACGGGCTGCGAGCAGGACGTTGAGCGTGCCCTCGACGTTGACGGCGCTCGACGTGAGCGGATCCTGGACAGAGCGCGGGACCGATCCGAGCGCGCCGAGATGGTAGACGACCTCCGTGCCGCGTACGGCGTTGTGGACACGCTCGTAGCTGCGCAGCTCGCCCTCGACGATCTGCACCGGGAGGTCGGCGAGGTTTGCGCGATTCCCGGTGGAGAAGTTGTCGAGCACGCGTACGTCGTCGCCGCGCTCGAGGAGCGCGCGGGCGAGGTTCGAGCCGATGAAGCCCGCGCCGCCTGTGACGAGCACCTTCGCCATCACGCGCTCCAGTCGACGGTTCGCGTCACGGCCGTGCCGAAGCCGAGCCAGGTCATCGCATCGAGGGGGATGCCGGCGACGATGCCTTGCGCCGTCCACAAACCGAGCGCGAGGACGAGCCAGAAGACGCCGAGCAGGGCGGGGAAGGCGGAGGCGGCGCCTGCCGCGAGCGCGGCGTTGACTCCGTGCCAGAGGCCGGCGCCGAAGAGGGCGGCGAGAAGGACGAGCCCGACGAGCCCGAGGTCGGCGAGCGTCTGCACGTAGAGATCCTGCACGCCGAACGACCGGGTCGCGCTCGGGAACGACTGCGGCGCGATGTGCGGGAAGCGCCGATGCGTGGCCGGCAGCTCGCGTCCGTACGTGGAGTAGTCCTTCGAGGCCTCGAACCCGGCGCCGGCGATCGGATGATGGAGCCAGATGCGCAGGCCGATGTACGCGAGCATCGTGTGCTGGGGGTACGTCTGGATGTTCTTCGCCGCCGCCGCGTTCGCGTGCTTGACGCCGAGGAAGCTGAAGAACTGCCCGAAGTCGCCCGAGCGGTAGACGACGACGCCGAGCGAGGCGAGCACGGTGGCGGCGACGGCGGCCGTCAAGGCCGCCCGGCGGACGAGCCCGCGCCGCGCGGCGACCGCGACGGCGATCGCCGCGGCCGGGAGGAGGCCGACCACGCCCGACGAGGCGCCGCCGATCGCGAAGCCGAGCAGGCCGGAGACGAGCGCGATCCAGGCGCCGGTTCGCAGCCGCCCGGCGACGCCCCAGAGGAAGGAGACGACGCCGAGCCCGAGCACCATCCCGGAGAAGGCGGCGAAGTCCTGCGTGCCGAGGAACGACGGCTCGCGCTGGCCCTGTCCCCAGCCGGCGGCGATCTCCCAGCCCGACCATTGCAGGATGCCGACGACGGTTGCCGCGACGGACCACGCGACGAGGGCGCCGAGCACGACCAGGGCATCGCCGCGGCGGCGGACGAGCAGCGGCACGGCCGGCGCGAGCAGCGCGTACTCGCCGAACTCGCCGGCGGTGACGATGTGCGTCCGCCACGGGTACGCGTGCGACGACAGGAGTGGGTAGACGGTCGCCGCCGCGATCCACGCCAGGAAGAGGGCGGCGGTCACCCACACCGGGATGCCGGCGCGGAGCGGCGCGAGACCGCGGCGGAGCGCTGCGGCGAGCGCCGCCACCGCGGTCGCGAGCACCGCGAGGTCGGAGAGCTTCACCGTTGCCGAGCCCGCACCGAACGACGGCTGGTAGTTCACGTGCAGGAAGACGATCGGCAGCGCCAGGGCGAGGACGAGCGCTCCGGCCGAGACGTCGCGAGGCAGCGCGAGCAGCTGTGCTCGCGGCAGGGCTGCGGCGGGCGGGCGCACGGGGCGAGTGTAGTGCGGCCACGCGCGGAGCCGTGCGGACGCCTCACTACACTGGCCGACTGATGGACGGCACGGTCCTCCGGCGCCGCGCGGGTGCCGCTGCAGGCACGTACGCCTCGATCGTGCTCGGGTTCCTCGGCACGATCGTCGCCGCCCGTGTCTTCTCGACCGAGGTGCTGGGGCTGTACACCCTCGTCATCTCGTCGGCCGGCTTCTTCCAGACGCTGCTCGATCTCACGATCGAGGAGGCGCTGATCAAGTTCGGCTTCCGCTACGTGACGCGCGAGGACTGGGGCCGCCTGCGCCGCCTCTTCCGGCGGACGTTCGTCTTCAAGGCGATCGGCGCCGCTCTCGCAGGCGGCGCGCTCGTCGGTCTCGGCGCCGGCGCCGCGACCGTCTTCCATCATGGCGAGCTCCGCGCGCCGCTGATGATCGCGGCCCTCCTGCCGCTCGCACAGTCGCCGGAAGGGATGGCGGCGGTGCCGCTCATGCTGCGCGGCCGCTACGACGTGCGGGGGTTCTTCCTCATGCTCTCGATGGCGCTGCGGCTCACCGCGATCGCCGCGGCCGCCCACTTCGGATTGACGTGGACGATCACGGCGATCGTGCTCGCGCAGGTCGTGGCGTCCGCGGCGATCGGCGTCGCCGGCTTCGCCACCTTCCGCCGCTATCCGCGGAGAGACGTTCGCCCGCTCGGAGAGGATGCACGCGAGATCCTCCGCTTCATCGCCCAGTCGAGCGGCGCGACGGGCGTCGTGTCGCTCCGTGGCACGCTGACGCCGATGTTGCTCGGGATGGTGTCGACCGCGACCCAGGTCGGCTACTTCCGGGTCGCGATGGCGCCGCAGACCGGCTTCACCGCCGTCTCGGCGCCGATCAGGATGGTGCTACTGAGCGAGCAGACGCGCGACTGGGAGCAGGGGAAGGCCGAAAACGTGTTTGCGGGCGTCCGCCGCTACACGGTGCTCGCCTTCCTCGGCAGCGTCGTGCTCCTGCCGCTCCTGCTCGTGTTCATGACGCCCGTCGTGCGGCTGCTCTTCCAGTCGAAGAACCTCGGCGCCGTCGACGCGGCGCGCATCATCGTCGCGGCCGGCGCGGTGCAGTTCGTCGTCGGCTGGTCGAAGTCGTTCGCGGTGACGGTCGGGCGGCCGAAGCTCCGCATCTGGACGCACGGCATCGAGACCATCGTGCTGCTACCGCTTGCGATCGCGCTCGGTCGGATCTGGGGAGCGAGCGGAGCCGCCGTCGCCGTGCTCGTGTCGAGCGTCGTCTTCGCGCTCACATGGGGCGTGCTCTTCGCACGCATCCGCCGCGAGCCGCTTCCGGTTGCGCCGACTTCGATCGAGGCGGAACCGGCGAGGCTGCCGACGTGAACGTGCTCGTCGTCTCCGGTATCTGGCCTCCGGACGTCGGCGGGCCGGCGAGCCACGCACCCGAGGTGGCTGCCTTCCTCCACGAGCGCGGCCACGGCGTCGAGGTGGTGACCACGGCGGCGGGGGCGCCCGCGACGGAGCCGTACTCCGTGCGCTGGGTGCCGCGGTCGATGCCGAAGGGTCTTCTCCACGTGCGAGCCGCTGCGCTCGTGCGCGCCTGCGCGGCGCGGGCCGACGTCGTGTACACGACCGGCATGTTCGGGCGGAGCGTCGCCGGCGCGGTTGCGGCGCGACGCCCGTACGTCGTCAAGCTCACGGCGGACCCGGCCTTCGAGCGCGCCCGCCGCCGCGGGGTCGTCGCGGGCGACGTCGACGCCTTCCAGCGCGAGCGGGGCGTGCGCATCGCGGCGCTCCGCCGTGCGCGTGACGTCGAGCTGCGACGCGCGGCCCACGTCTTCTGCCCGAGCGACTACCTGCGCCGGCTGACCGTCTCCTGGGGAGTGCGGGCCGAGCGCGTGAGCGTGCTCCCGAACCCGTACCCGCCGCTGCCGGACATGCCGCCGCGTGAGGAGCTCCGCACGCGCTTCCGGATGGACGGGCCGACGCTCGTGTTCGCCGGCCGCCTCGGCGCGCAGAAGTCGCTCGACGTCGCCCTCGCCGCGATCGATGCGGTGGACGGCGTCTCGCTGCTCATCGCCGGCGACGGCGACGAGCGCGCCCGGCTCGAGGCGCTCGCCGGCCCTCGCGTCCGCTTCCTCGGCCCGCAGCCGCGCGAGCGGGTGCTCGAGCTGTTCCGCGCCGCCGACGCGGCAGTCCTCTCGTCGAGCTGGGAGAACTTCCCGCACACGGTCGTCGAAGCGCTCGCCGTCGGCACGCCCATGCTGGCGACTCGCGTCGGCGGCGTCGCCGAGGTCGTGCGCGACGGCGAGAACGGCCTGCTCGTCGCGCCCGGCGATGCGGGCGCGCTCGCGGATGCGATCCGGCGCTACTTCGCCGACGCGGATCTCCGCGCACGCCTCCGGGGAGCGGCGGCGGAGTCCGTGCGCGCGTACGACCGCGAGACGATCTTCGGCCGGCTCGAGCAGGCGCTCGTGGACGCGTCCGCATGAAGCCGAGAGCCCTGTTCGTCGGACGCAGCCGCTACGTCCTTCCGCTTGCGCCGCCGCTCGCGCGGAAGTGGGACGCGCTCTCCGAGGAGATGGACGTCCGCGTGCTCGGCGGGGGACGCCCTGCCGACGACGGGCGTTTCCGCCTGCTCCCGGGACGGACGCCGGCCTTCTACGTCGCGCTCCCGTTCCACGTCGCCGGCGAGCTGCGCGCGTTCCGCCCGGACGCCGTGGTCGCGCAGAGCCCGTACGAGGCCGCCGCCGTCCTCGTCGCGCGCGCGCTCGCACGCTCGGACGTGCGGGTCGTCGTGGAGGTGCACGGCGACTGGGACACCGCGACGCGCCTGTACGGGTCGCCGCCGCGGCGTCTGCTCGGGCCGCTGAGTCGGGCCGTCGCGCGGACGGCGGTGCGGCGCGCGGACGCAGTTCGCACGGTCTCGCCGTTCACGAGCTCGCTCGTGCGCGCACTCGGCGTCGAGCCGGCGGCCACGTTCACGACGTACTACGACATCTCCGCGTTCACGGCCTCCCCTCCGGCGCCGCTGCCGCCGGAACCACGGGCGCTCTTCGTCGGCGTGCTCGAGCGGTACAAGAACGTCCACGGCCTCGCCGCCGCCTGGCGGCTTGCCGCGCCGCGCGCGCCCGCGGCGACGCTGCATCTCATCGGCCGCGGGCGGGAGCGCGCGGTCGCCGCGTCGCTCGTCGAGGAGTTCCCCGGTCGCGTCTCGTGGGACGAGCAGGTGCCGCCGGAGCAAGTCGCCGCCGCGCTCGACGAGGCGACGATCTTCGTCCTGCCCTCGTTCTCGGAAGGGCTGCCGCGCGTCGCGATGGAGGCGTTCGCGCGCGGCCGCGGTGTCGTCGGCGCCCGCGCGGGCGGAATCCCGGACATCGTCGAGGACGGGCGCAGCGGTCTGCTCGTGCCGCCGGGCGACCCCGCCGCGCTCGCCGACGCGCTCGTACGGGTGCTGTCGGACACACAGCTCGCCCAGGCGCTCGCCGACGGTGCGGCGGCCTCTCGCGACCGGTGGCTGCAGACACCGCAGGAGTTCGCCCGGCGCATGCGCGAGCTCGTCGAGTCGCCGCGATGACGAAGCTCGTCTTCGCGACGCAGCAGCTCGACCCGGCGCATCCGACGCTCGGCGCGGCGGCCGACATGGTGACGGCTCTCGCCGCACGCTTCGACGAAGTCGTCGTCCTCGCGGCCTCGGCCGCCCCCGGATCCCTTCCTGCCAACGTCCGCTTCCGCGGCTATGCCGCGCCGGCGCAGGCGCTGCGCGGGCTCCGCTTCGACACCGAGCTCGCGCGCGAGCTCGTGCGCGGGCGGCCGACCGGCTTCCTCGCCCACATGTCGCCCGTCTACGCGCTCCTCGCGGCGCCACTGCTACGGCCTTTGCGCGTGCCGATGCTCCTCTGGTTCACGCAGCAGCGCGCGGGAGCGCAGTTGTCCCGAGCCGAGCGTGCCGTCGACGCGATCCTCACGGTCGACGCCCGCAGCGTGCCGCTGTCGTCGGGGAAGGTGCGGGCGATCGGCCACGGTGTCGACACGTCGCTGTTCTCGTGTGCGCCCCGCCGCGACGGATCGCTCCGGCTCCTCTCGCTCGGACGCTACTCGGACGTGAAGGGCCACGACGTCGCCGTCCGTGCGGTCGCCTCCCTACCAGGGGCCGAGCTGACGGTCCGGGGCGAGCTGGCGACGCCCGCCGACGCGAGCGTCCGCGCGCGTCTCGAGGCGCTCGTGCGCGAGCTCGGGGTCGAGGCGCGCGTGCGGATCGCGGACGCGGTCGCGCGCCCGGAGGTTCCGGCGGTCCTCGCGGAGACGGACGTGCTCGTCAACGCAACCCGCGGCGCGAGCGCGGACAAGGTCGTGTTCGAGGCGCTCGCCGCTTGTGTCCCGGTCGCAGCCGCCTCGCCGGTGTTCGACGGGCTCCTCCCGGATGCGCTCCGGTTCCCCGCCGGAGACGCCGAGGGGCTCGCCCGAGCGGTTCTGGCCGCGGCCGCGCTCCCCGACCCCGAGCGGCGACGCCTCCGGGCGCGCGTCGAGGCCGAGCACTCCGTCGACCACTGGGCGGACGAGGTCGCAGCAGCGGTTAGGCTGGCCCGAGGATGAGCACGGTTCTCGTGACCGGAGGCGCGGGCTTCATCGGCTCGCACGTCTGCGCCGCCCTCGCCGAGCAGGGCCACGAGGTGGTGGTCGTCGACCCGCTGCTGACGTACGCGTACTCGTTCGAGCCGCGCCACTGGCACTTCCTCCAGTACCGGCGCGAGGTGCTGATGAAGGACGCGCGCGTCGTCGTCGCCTCGACGGAGAGCCGCGACGAGCTGCGCTCGGTCTTCCAGGAGGCGCAGCCGGAATACCTGCTCCATCTCGGCGCGCTCCCGCTCGCGACGGTCGCGCGCGTGCGCTCCGACCATGCGTTCAACAGCATCCTCCGGGGCACGTTCAACCTCGTCGAGCTCGCGCTCGACACGGGACTGAAGAAGTTCCTCTACGTGTCGTCGAGCATGGTGTACGGGGACTTCACGCAGACGCCGATGCCCGAGAGCGCGCGTACCGCGCCGAAGGATCCGTACGGCGGGTTCAAGCTCGCGGGGGAGGTCGTCGTCGAGACCTTCTCCCGTGCGCGCGGGCTCCCGTACGCGATCGTCCGGCCGTCCGCCGTGTACGGGCCGACGGACATGAACGACCGCATCGTCCAGCGCTTTGCCGAGAGCGCGCTCTGGAACCGCCCGCTCACGGTGGTCGATCCGGAGAACACGTTCCTCGACTTCTCGTACGTCAAGGACGTGGCCGACGGGATGGTGAAGGTGCTGCTCTCGCCGGTCGAGAACGAGACCTTCAACATCACCGCCGGTCAGGGTCGCTCGCTCGCGGAGCTGCACGACATCCTCCGCGCCCGCTACCCCGACATGCGGGTCGAGGTGTCGTCGAAGAGGGACGACTTTCGCCCGAAGCGCGGTGCTCTCGACATCTCGAAGGCCCGCTCGCTCGTCTCCTACGAGCCCCGCTACTCGCTCGAGCGCGGCGTCGAGGAGTATCTCGAGTTCCTGAGCGCGCTGCCGGCGGGCGCGCCGGCGATCGCGTGATCCCGTACTTCGCGCTCGATCGCGAGTTCGAAACGCTTCGCGGCGAGATCCTGACGCGCGTCGAGGAGGTCTTCAGCTCCGGCAGGCTCCTGCAGGGGCCGTGGATCGCCGAGCTCGAGCGCGAGCTCTCGCTCCTGGCGGGGCGGAAGTACGCGGTCGCGGTCAACTCGTGCACCGACGCGCTCTACTTCGCGTTCGCGGCGCTCGGCATCGGCGAAGGGGACGAGGTGATGGTGCCGGACTTCTCCTTCGCGGCGACGGCGTCGTCGGTTCTGCGCACGGGTGCGACGCCCGTCTACGTCGACATCGGCGAGAACTACGAGCTCGATCTCGACCACGCGGCGGCACTCGTGTCCAGCGCGACGAAGGCGATGGTCTACGTCGACCTGTACGGCCGCATGGGCGACGCTGCCGTGCTCGAGCGGTTCGCAGAGCGGCACGGTCTCCTGCTCGTCGAAGACGCGGCGCAGACGCTCGGCGGCGTGCGGGACGGGCGTCCCGCGGGCTCCGCGGGTGCCGTCAGCTGCTTCAGCTTCGATCCGACGAAGGTCGTCAGCGCTCCGGGGAGCGGCGGCGCTCTCCTCACCGACGACGACGGAGTCGCGGAACGGGCGTTCGCCCTCAGCCACCACGGCAAGTCGCGCACAGGCGACTTCGACGCCGTCGGGCAGAACGCGCAGATGTCGTCGATCGTCGCCGCCGTCCTGTCCGCGAAGCTCGCGCACGAGGAGGAGTGGCTGCGCGCACGTCAGCGCGTCGCCGCCGCATACGGCGAGGCGCTCGCAGGCACCCCCGCGGTCGTGCCGGAACGTCCGGCGGACCGCGAGCACGTCTTCCACAAGTACGTCGTCCGCGTCCCCGACCGCGACGCCGTGCGCGCCGGTCTCGAGGCGCGCGGGGTCTCGACCCTCGTCCACTATCCGACGGCGCTGTCGGCGCTGCCGTTCGCGGCGGCTGCCTCGAAGCGCGGCGGCGGGGAGCGCGCCGCGCGCTTCGCGCACGAGGTGCTCTCGCTGCCGGTGCACGCTCACCTGCGCGACGACGAGATCGACCGTGTCTGCGAGGCGCTCGCCGAGACTGTTCCCGTCGCGGCGTGACGAAGCCGCGCGTCCTCTTCGTCTCACGCGAGCGGTTCCGGCTGCCGCTCGACGGCACGCAACGACGCAAGTGGGACGCCGTCGGCGAGCTGCTCGACTATCGCATCCTCGCCGCTGCGCAGAGCGGCTCCCCCACAGAGGCGGAGCGGATGAGTCTTGCGCCGCCGGCGGCCGCGCTCGACGGACCGCTGTACTACGCACGGCTGCCGCGCCGCATCGTCCGCGAGCTGCGCGCGTTTCGACCGGACGCCGCGGTGGTCCAGGGCGTGCACGAGGCGAACGCGTTCCTCGCCGCCCGCCGCATCGCCCGTGTGCGCGCGAAGCTCATCCTGGACATCCACGGAGACTGGCATGTGGCCACGCGTCTCTACGGGTCGCCGGCACGCCGGCTCCTGAATCCCGTCAGCGATCTGATGGGCGTGATCGCGGTGCGACGGGCCGACGCGATCCGCACCTTGTCTCCGTTCACGACCGCGATCGTGCGCCGGCTCGGGAGGGAGCCCGACGGTGAGTTCCCCGCATTCCTCGACCGCGAGATCTTCCTCGCCGACTCGCCGGCGCCGCTGCCGGAGCGCCCGCGCGCGCTCTTCATCGGGGTGCTGGAACGGTACAAGGGCTTCGACACCCTCGCGGCCGCGTGGCCGCGCGTCGCCGCCGCCGTTCCCGGCGCGCAGCTGCACGTCGTCGGGCAAGGGACCCTGTCGGCGCTCGCGCAGGAGCTCGAAGGCGCCGCCGCGACGTGGACGCCGTCCCTCGACGCGGCCGGCGTCGCCGGGGCGCTCGACGACGCGTGGGTCCTCTGCCTGCCGTCGCGGGCAGAAGGGCTCGGCCGCGTCGTGATCGAGGCGATGTGCCGTGGACGCGCGACCGTCGGCGGTGCCGCCGGGGGCATCCCCGACCTCGTCGAGGACGGCGAAGACGGCCTGCTCGTCGCGCCTGGCGACGAGGCGCAGCTCGCCGGCGCGCTCATCCGCGTCCTCGGCGACCGGGCGGAAGCCGCCCGCCTCGGCGACGCCGCGCGCCGGAGGGGGGAGCAGCTCATGCCGCCGCCGGCCGAGTACGCAGCGCGGGTGAGAGCGCTGATCGACGGGCTACGCTGAGCCCGTGCGCGAGCAAGTCAAGCAAGCGCTGAAGAACGCCGTCTACCGCTCCATCGGCGAGACCGCGAGCGCGCTGGGTGTCGTCGACGGCGACGGCCGGACGTTGCGCGTGCTCATGTACCACAAGGTCAACGACCTGCCGAACAACCGGATGTCGATGCCGGTCTCGCTCTTCGACGAGCAGATGGCAGCCCTGAAGGAGCTCGGTTATCGCGTCGTCGACCTCGAGGCCGTGCTCGCGCACTACGGCGAGGGCGCCCCGCTGCCGGAGGGTGCAGTCCTCATCACCTTCGACGACGGCTACCGCGACAACCTCGTCAACGCGGCTCCGGTGCTGAAGAAGCATGGCTACCCGGCCGTGCAGTTCGTGCCCATCGCGTACGTCGGCGACGGCCAGCCGCTGCCGCACGAGCGGTACCTCGCTGCCCACGGCGTGCACAACCCGACCGTGGACTGGGACGAAATCCGCGAGCTGGAGTCGTACGGCGTGCGCATCGAGTCGCACGGCATCAGCCACAAGCCGCTCGCCGAGCTCGAGATCGACGAGGCGGCGCGCGAGATCGCGGTTTCGAAGATCAAGCTCGAGGAGAAGCTCGGACGCCGGGTGTGTGCGTTCTCGTACGTGAAGGGCTCGGAGGCCGACTACAAGCCGGTGCACCCGAGCCTGGTCAAGCAGGCGGGGTACGACATCGCCTTCACCGCCGTCTCCGGCGCGAATACGCCGCGCAGCGACCCGCTGCAGCTGCGCCGCTACAACGTCGAGCCGTATCCGTTCCGAACCTTCGAGCTCGTTCTCGCGGGCGCGTGCGACCTGATCGCGATCAAGGACACCGTCAGCGGGACGCACGCTCGCCGTCTGTTCAACGCGGCGCTCGGCACGACCTCTCGCTGATGGCGGACGAGCGGTCCTGGGAGATCGTCCCGTACGAGCCGGAGTTCCGCGCCGACTTCCTCGCGCTCATGCGTGAGGTGTACGAGGGCACGAGCTGGTCCGAAGAGGAGTTCGACTGGTGGTTCGAGCAGAACCCGACCGGCCACTTCATCCTGAACCTCGCCGTCGAGGACGGGCAGACGATCGGCGCCGCCGCACAGTCCTACGCGCGCATGGCGGTCGGCGGCCAGGAGGGCGAGTCGACCTTCACGATCCATGTCATGACGGGTCCCGCCGCCCGCGGAAAGGGCGTCTTCTCCAAGCTCCAGCTCCACAACGACGACGTCGCCGCCGAGAACGGGGCGCACTTCGCGTTCGGGTTCACGAATCCGATGGCCGGGCCGATCTTCGTCAGCAAGCTCGGGTGGGACGAGCTGTGCTGGCTGCGCCTCTGGGCGCGTCCCAAGCGCCCGCTCCGGGCGGCGCGCCACCTGCGCGCGCACGGCAAGCCGCCCGGCGGCGTACGCGGCGCGGTGGAGGAGTTCGGGCCGCAACACGAGCAGATCTACCGGCGCGCAGCGGCAGGCTGGGCGGCGCACTTCGTGAAATCCGCCGACTACCTCAACTGGCGCTATCGCGCCTCCACGCGGCCGTACGCGAGCTTCTCCACCGACCGCGGCTTCGCCGTCGTCGGCTGGGGCGTGTATCGCGGGATCTCGGCCGGGCTCGTGTGCGAGCTCGTCGGCGGCGACGGCGTCCGCCTGCTCAACCGCTGCGTCCGCGCCGCCGACGCCGACATCGTCATTGCGATGCCGAACCCGGGCGAGCACGCGACGTACCTCGCGGCCGGCTTCGTCCCGACTACGGCGGCGATCCGCTTCATCGGCCGCGCACTTCGGCCGGAGGAGCCGCTGCCGCGGGGACGAGCGGCGTTCCGGTTCTCGCTCGGCGACACCGACATCTTCTGATGGCGAAGCGGAAGCTCGTCTTCATCACGCAGGTCGTGAACCCGGCCGACCCGAACCTCGGCGCGACGCGGGCGAAGATCGCCGCGCTCGCACGTCGCGTCGACGAGGTGGTCGTCATCTGCGACCGCGGAGTCGAGGGCGTGCTCCCGGACAATTGCCGGTTGCGCGTGTTCGGCGCCCCGACGCGTTACCGGCGCGCCCTGCGGTACGTGGGAGCCGTCGTCTCGGAGCTGCGCGAGCCGCCCGTGGCCGTCGTGGGACACATGGTGCCGCTGTACGTCATCGTCGCGGCGCCGTTCGTGCGAGCCCGGCGCGTTCCGCTCGTGCTCTGGTACACGCACTGGAAGGGTCACGTCGTGCTGAGGATGGCGACGCTCGTGTGCACGCACCTGACGAGCCAGTACGAGCGGTCGTTCCCGCTCCGATCCTCCAAGCTGCATGCGATCGGGCACGGGATCGACGTGGACGAGTTCCCGTGCCAACCCGTGGCGCCGGGCGAAGGGCGCGCGCTCCGTGTCGTGTCGCTCGGGCGCTACGCGCGCCTGAAGAACCTCGACGAGATGATCGAGGGCGTGCGCATCGCGCGGTCGCGCGGCGTCGATGCCCGCATCGACCTCTACGGGACGGCGGGCACCGAACAGGAGAAGGCGTATCAGCGGGAGCTCGAGGAGCTCGTCGCCCGTCCCGAATACGCGGACTTCGCGACCGTGGGCGGCTCCATCCCGCGCACCGAGCTCCCGCCGGTATACGCGCAGGCGGACGTCGTCGCCTCCGATTTCATCTCCACGGACAAGATCGTTCTCGAGGCGTGCTCCTCGTGCCGGCCGGTCGTCGCCTCGCACCCGGCGTTCGCCGAGCTCTTCGAGGGGATCGAGCCGCCGCTCGCATTCGAGCGCGGCCGGCCGGAGACGTTCGCCGACCGGATCGAGAGCCTCGCCTCCCTGGACGCCGAGGCCCGGCACGCGATCGGACGCACGCTGCGGGAGCGCGTCGCCGCCCACCATTCCGCCGACACCTGGGCGGGGGCGATACTCGGGCTCGTGGAATGAAGAACGCGCTCGTCATCCACGTGCAGAAGGTCGCGGGCATCTCCGGCTCGGAGGCGCACCTGCTCTCGCTCCTGCCCCGGCTCCGCGAGCGGGGCTGGGACATCCGGATGCTCATGCTGCACGAGGACGAGCCGGGCGCTTGGGACTTCGCGGGCGAGCTAACCGGCCGCGGCGTGCCGCTCGACGCGATCCGCATCCGCGCCGATGTCGACCCGATCGCGTTCGGCGAGCTCCTCGCGTATCTCGTGCGCAAACGCCCCGCCATCCTCCACACGCACCTCGTGCACGCGGAGACGTACGGCCTCCTCGCCGGGACGGTGGCGCGCGTGCCGGTGCGGTTCTCGACGAAGCACGGTTTCAACGAGTTCCGCGAGATGCCGTACTTCGGTCTCGCCGACCGCGCGGTCGCGAGCCTCGCGAACGTCGAGATCGCCATTTCGCGCGGCCTCGCGCGCTACCTCGAGGAGGTCGAGGGATTCGACGGCGAGAGCTTCGAGATCGTGCACTACGGGATCGAGCCCGACGGCGAGCCGGCGCCGTACGCCGGGGGGCTGCCGCGGCTGCTCTGCGTCGGCCGGCTCATCCCGATCAAGGGACACATCGTCCTGCTCCGCGCGTTCGCGGCCGCGAAGCGACAGCTCGCGGCGCTCGAGCTCGACATCGCGGGGCGAGGTCCGCTCGAGCCCGCGCTGCGAGCGCTCGCACGTGAGCTCGGCGTCGGGGACGCGGTGCGCTTCCTCGGCCACGTCACGCCGATACAAGGCGCGATCGAGGAGTCGTCGGTCGTGGTCGTGCCGTCGATGGGCGAGGGTTTCGGGATGGTCGCGCTCGAGGCGATGGAGCGGGCACGCCCGGTGATCGCGGCTGCGATCGGCGGCCTCGGCGAGATCGTCCGGGACGGGGAGACGGGCGTCCTCGTGCCGCCGGGCGAGGCGGAGCCGCTCGCAGAGGCGATCGTGCGCGTGGCGGGCGACCCCGAGCTCGCGCAGCGCATGGGTGCGGCCGGCCGGGAGCGCGCGCTGTCGCGCTTTCTCCAGTCGTTCTGCACCGAGCGAACCGAGCTGCTCTACGCAGATGCCCTGGAGAGGCTGCGGTAGAGCGCGGCGGTCCGGTCCGCCATCCGCGCCACCGAGAACTCGCTTCGCGCTCGCGCGCGTCCCGCGGGGCCGAAGCCCGGCTCTGCGAGCGCGCGCTCGACGCCGGCAGCGAGGGCGGCCGCGTCGTCGGGCGAGACGAGGACACCGGTCTTTCCGTCGACGACGAGCTCCGGAAGCGAGCTCACGTTCGTCGCCACCACGGGAACGCCGCAGACCATCGCCTCGAGCACCGCGAGCCCGAACCCCTCCCAGCGAGCGGGATGCACGTAGACCGACGCCCGCCGCAGCCAGGCGGCGACGTCGGGGACGCGGCCGGGAAGGTGGACCCGGTCATGGACGCCGAGCTTGCGCGCAAGCTCCTCGATCGCGCCGCGCTCGGGGCCCTCGCCGAGGACGACGAGGTACGCGTCGCCGGGCAGCGATGCGAGGGCGCGGACCGCGACGTCGATCCCCTTCTGGGCCGTGAGGCGCGAGACGGAGAGGAGGATGCGCGCGTCGCCGCGGATCGGGTCGGCCGGGTTCTCACCCCACGGAGCGGGCGGCTCGTCGAGCCCGTAGTGGATCGTCTCGACCTTCGCCGCCGGGATGCCGACGCGCTCCACGGTGAACCGTCGCAACGAGTCGGAGATGGCGATCACGCGATCGGCGGCGTGCGCAAGCGCGCGCTCGGCGTAGCGGAACGGCCCCGCGCGGAACGGGTCGTCGTTGTGCTTCGTCGAGACGAGCTTCGTCCGGCGGAGCGTCGCGGCGATGCCGCCGTACACGTCGGCGTGGACGAGATGCGTGTGCACGACGTCGGCGTCGAGCGACCGCACGAGCTTTGCGAGCAGCAGCGGGTCGAGGTCGCGCGGTGCAGGCAGACGCACGGCGGGGACGCGCAGGGCGCCGTAGAAGTCCGCCGGATCCCAGGCCGGGTCGTCGAGCCCGACGAAGGTCGTGTCGATTCCGCGCTCGGCGAGGGCGGGCAGGAGCGTCAGCAGGTGGCGCTCCGAGCCGCCGATCCCCCGCATGCGGTGCACGTGGGCAACACGCATCACGTGGGCACGGGCGACGCGGCGTCGACATGCGTGCGCTGCCAGAGCTCGAGCATCACGAGCGTCCACAGCCGGTGCCCGTGGTCGGCGCGGCCGGACGCGTGCTCGGCGAGGAGGCGCTCGACCGCACCGGCGCGGAACCAGCCGCGGGAGCGGGCGCGTTCGTCGAGCAGCATCTCCCGCGCGAGCGGCTGCAGCTCGCCCCGGAACCAGCGCGCGAGCGGGACTCCGAAGCCGCTCTTTCCCCGCCCCGCCACCTCCGGCGGAAGGAGCGCGCCGAACGCGCGCCGCAACGCGACCTTCCCGGTCCTGCCGTCCCACTTGAGCGAGTCGGGAAGCGAGAGCCCGAGCTCCACGACGCGCCGGTCGAGAAGCGGCGAGCGGAGCTCGAGCGAGTGCGCCATCGACGCGATGTCCGACTTCGGGAGCAGGTCGCCGGGGAGGTAGGTCGCCACGTCGACGAGCTGCAGGCCCGTCACTCCGTTCGCCGGCGGCGATCCGAGGAGGAGTCCGGGCGAGGCGAGCGCCCCGATCTCGCGTTTCGCCTCGTCGCTCCACAGCTCTGCGCGCTGGCCGAGCGTCAGCACCTGCATGAGCTGCCCGTAGCGTTCGGCCCGCGGGACCGCTGCGGCGTCGAGGAAGCGCGAAACGCGGAAGAGCGGTGACCGGCGCTCGCGGTTCGCGCCGGGAAGGACATGAAGGAGCCGTGCGCCTGCGGCTGCCACCGGCGCCGGTATGCGCTCGGCGAGCGCCATCGCGAGATAGCGCTCGTAGCCCGCGAACGACTCGTCGCCGCCGTCGCCGACGAGGCCGACGGTGACCTCGCGCCGCGCCGCTTCGCAGATGAGAAAGAGCGGGAGCGCCGCCTCGTCGCCGAGCGGCTCGTCGAACGCCTCCGCGAGCCGCGGCAGGGATTCCACCACGTCCGGCTCGAGCACGATCTCCTCGTGACGGGTCGCGTAGCGCTCGGCGACGGCGCGCGCGTACGGGCGCTCGTCGTAGCGCTCGTCCGCGAACCCGACCGTGAACGTCCGCACCGGCTCGCTCGAAGCCTCCGCCATGAGCGCGACGACGATCGTGGAGTCGATGCCGCCGGAGAGGAGCGCGCCCAGCGGAACGTCCGCGACGAGTCGCTCGCGCACCGCCTGCGCCACGGTCTCGCGCACCCGCTCGAGCCACAGCTCGTCCGAGAGCCGGGCGCTCTCGACGGACGGCGTCCAGTACCGCTCGACCGTCTCGCGTGCGCCGTCGGTGACGAGGACCGACGCCGGCGGGAGCCGGTGCACGCCACGGATGCCCGTGCGGGTGCCCGGGACGTACTGCAGCGCGAGATACGCGTCGAGCGCGACGAGGTCGGGTTCGCGCCGGAGCTGCGGCAGCGCGAGCAGCGCCTTCACCTCCGACGCGAACGCGAGCGTGCCGTCCGCCAGCCGCGCCCACGCGAGCGGCTTCTTGCCCAGCCGGTCGCGTGCGAGCAGGAGGCGTCCTTCGCGCGCATCCCACAGCGCGACCGCGAACATCCCCTCCAGCCGCTCGACGAACCGCGGCCCGTACTCCTCGTACAGGTGCGGGATGACAGGCGTATCGCCGCGACCGCGCACGTCGTGTCCCAGCTCCGCGAGCTCGCGCCGCAGTGTCGCGAAGTTGTACAGCTCCCCGTTGAACACCGCGACGACGTCTCCGCGTTCGTTCGCCACCGGCTGGTAGCCGAGCTCGGGGTCGATAACCTGCAGCCGCTGGTGGCCGAGGACGCAGGCGCCGAAGGCGTCGGTCGACCCCTCGTCGGGGCCGCGGTGGCGGATGCGGGCGCGCATCGCGTCGACGAGAGCCGGAGGCGGGACGCCGGACGGCGAATAGAGTCCGCAGATCCCGCACATGCGTGACAGTGTGCCTTGCACGGCCGTCGTGTCGTGCCACGTCGAGCGCCCGCTCGACGACGAGGCGTGGCGCCGTTTCGACCGTCTCCAGCGCCGGCGGCCGGGTGGGCTCGACGTCATCGCCCTCGTGCGGCCGCCCGACGAGGCCCACGGCGAGGACGTGCACGAATGGCTCCGCCGCGTGCGGCCGATCGCCGAGCGGGCGCCGTTCGGGCTGCACACGCATTGGACGAGCCCGACGCATGCGCGTCCGACCGGCGGGGATCCCGCCGCGCGCGTCCGGCAGGAGGCGGAATGGCTGCGCTCGCACGGGCTCGAGCCGGCGTACTTCTGCGGCGGCGGCTGGTACACGGACGACGCCGTGCGTGCGACGGTTGCGGACCTTCGTCTCGTGGACTGCACACCGCGCGCGGGCTCACCGGCGGACGGGATCCTGCCGACGACGCACTCCCTCGGCGCACTTGCCCGTGCGGTGCTCCGTCCGCTGCCGCCGTACGTCCATGCGTACTTCCACGACTACGACCTGCTCGATCGGCGTCGCCGCCTCGCACTGACGGCCTCACTCGAGGTGCTCGGGCACCGTGCGCGACCGCTCTGAGCCCGGGATGTCGGGAAAGCGGCAGTACAATGCGCCTTCCGTGGCGACGACGAAGCCTGTTGTCGGCGCCGGCGAGGGCGCCGGGCCCGAGCGTGTGCCCGGGTCGGTCGACATCCGCTCGGTGCCCGTCCTCCCGTCGGGAATCCAGGTCCGGGCGATTCTGCGGCGCGCGATCAGCGTCGCGGCCCTCCTCGTCATCGATCTCGCAGGGCTCGCCGGCTCGATCTATCTCGCGCTCGTCCTCCGCGAGCTCTACCGCGGTTCCCGCCCCATTCTCTGGGGGCTGCTCTGGCGCGACCCGGAGGAGAAGTGGCTGCCGTTCCTCATGGTCATCCTCGTGCTCGTCTTCTCCGGCGCGGGGCTGTACGCGCCCCGCGAGCGGCGCTCGGGCGCCGGCCGCATCGTCTCCTCGCTCCTGCTCGTCACCGTCATCACGCTTGCGTTTGCGGTCGGTACGGGCTACCCGCACTCGACCTTCGGCCTGTATGCGA
Source organism: uncultured Actinomycetes bacterium (assembly GCA_963753295.1). Classification (GTDB taxonomy): domain Bacteria; phylum Actinomycetota; class Thermoleophilia; order Gaiellales; family Gaiellaceae; genus Palsa-739. Next base: position 35,172 of record CAVWBZ010000012.1, read on the forward strand.
CCGCGTTCGTCCTCGCGGCGATCGTCATCGGCATGCTGCGGGCGAGCTACGAAGTCGTCACCGCGGACCTGTGGCGCATGGCGGGTGTGCGGAGGCGTGCGCTGCTCGTCGGCGAGGTCGAGCGGCTCGACTCGCTTCGGCGTGCGATCGGGCGCGGCCGCAGCGGCATCGACTACGCCTTCATCGGCGAGCTCTCGGTCGACCGGCTCGGCGAGCTCGGATCCGTGCTGCTGGAGCAGAAGCCGGACGAGCTCATCGTCAGCAGCACCGGCATCGAGGAGGAGGCGCTGCTCGACCTCGTCGAGGAGGCGCACCGCGCAGGCGTGAAGGTGCGGATCGCGCCGACGACCGCCGAGCTGCTGACCCAGCGCGCCGAGTACGTGCCGGGGCAGGGCGTGCCCCTGTTCGAGCTTCGGCCGCCCGTGTTCGCCGGGCTCGACTGGATGGTGAAGCGCGCGTTCGACGTCAGCGTGAGCTCGCTCATGATCCTCATCGCGTCGCCGTTCCTGCTCGCGATCGCGCTCTCGGTGAAGCTGAGCTCGCCCGGGCCGGTGTTCTATCGCGACCGTCGCGTCGGCCTCGGCGAGCAGGAGTTCGGGATGTTCAAGTTCCGCTCGATGTACGTGGACGCGAACCTGCGCCAGGCGGGGCTCGAGGCGTCCAACGAGGCATCGGGCCCGCTCTTCAAGATCAAGGACGACCCGCGCGTGACGCGCGTCGGGAGGTTCCTCCGCCGGTACTCGCTCGACGAGCTCCCGCAGGTCCTCAACGTGATGCGCGGCGAGATGTCGCTCGTCGGCCCGCGACCATTGCCGCTGCGCGACTACGTCCAGCTCGAGGACTGGCATCGCAAGCGCTATCTCGTGCTGCCGGGAATGACCGGGCTCTGGCAGGTGTCGGGCCGGATCGACCTGAGCTTCGACGACCTCGTGCGCCTCGACTTCTATTACCTCGAGAACTGGTCCATCTGGCTCGACGTCTCCATCCTCGCCAAGACGCTGCCCGCGGTGGCCGCGCGCCGTGGGGCGTATTGAGCCGATAACAGTTCCTTCAGAGCCCGCTGACACAATTCACCCCATGAAGGCGCCGAAAGTGCTGGCGGTCGCATCCGCCGCGGATCTCGACTTCCGCTACGGCTGCACGCCCGCGTGGTGGCAGCTCTGGAAGGGGATGGCGGAGAGCGGCGTCGACCTGATCGTCACGACGTACCGCGGGCGGGCGGTCGAGTCGCCGTGGTGGCGCACCGTGCCGAACCCGCTCTACCGCGAGGCGGAGCTCTTCGCCGCCGGCCGCGGGCTCGCCGCGCGCGTGCAGCGGCAGGAGTTCGTCCGCCGGTCGGAGCACGAGCCCGGCGACACTGCCTCCGACCGGGCGATCCGGTCCGCGATCCGGCGGTACGTGACGCCGCGCTGGCGACGCCACCTCGAGCGGACGATCGAGCGCGAGGGCGGCGTCGACGTTGTCATCGTCTTCACCGTGCCGATGGCGCACTTCCGCGGCATCCCGACCGCGCTCCGGGAGCGCTTCGACGTGCCCGTCGCGTACTACGACGGCGACCTGCCCATGAGCCTGCCGGAGTACGGTGGCACCGACACGAGCGGGTTCAACTACTACATCGGGGCCGACCCGTCCGAGTACGACCTCGTCGTCGGGAACTCCGAGGGGTCGCTCGACCGCGTGCGTGCGCTCGGCGCGCGGCGCGCGGAGGCGATCCACTGGGGCGCCGATCCGGAGCTCTTCCATCCGTACGACGTCGCGAAGGAGATGGACGTCTTCTTCTACGGCCACTCCGACAAGTTCCGACAGGAGTGGATGCGCGACCTCATCGGCGAGCCGAGCAGGCGGCTCGAGGATGTCGACTTCGCGATCGGCGGCTACGACTACCGCGGCGACGTCGGCAGGGCGCGCGCGCTCGGCCGCGTCCCGTTCAACGTCTTCCCGCGCACGATCTCGTCCGCCCGCATCAACCTGAACGCGACGCGGCGTGCGCACGCGGAGGTCACGGCCTCCTCGACGTCCCGCCTGTTCGAGCTCGCCGCCTGCGGCGCGGCGATCGTCTCGAATCCGCTCGCAGGTGTCGAGCGCTGGTTCGAGCCCGGACGGGAGCTTCGCATCGTCTCGAGCGCGGACGAGGCGGCGGAGGCGTATGCCGAGCTGCTCGACGATCCAGGGCAGGCGGAAGAGCTCGGGGCCCGCGCGCGCGAGCGCGTGCTCGACGAGCACACGTACGTGCATCGCGCGCGGCAGCTCCTCGATCTCGTCGGCCTCGGCGCGCGGGCGGAGGCCGGTGTCTGACACCGCGACCTCGCCGGCCCCCGCCGGCGCGCCTCTGGGCCTGTCCGAGCTGCGCCGGGTCGCGATCGTGCCGGCGCTCAACGAGGAGCGCGCCCTGCCGGGCGTGATCGACGAGCTGCGGGCGTTCGATCCGGGGCTCGACGTCGTGGTCGTCGACGACGGGTCCGTGGACGGGACCGCCGCCGTGGCGCGGGCGAAGGGCGCGCGCGTCCTGTGTCTGCCGTTCAACGTCGGGATCGGCGGCGCGGTGCAGACGGGCTTCCGGTTCGCGTTCGAGAACGACTACGACCTCGCCGTCCGCGTCGACGGCGACGGCCAGCACGACGCGTCGCAGCTCGGGCGGCTCGTCGCGCCCGTCCTCGCAGGCGAGGTGGACATAGCCGTCGGCTCGCGCTTTGCCTCCGACGCCGAGGGCTACCGCTCGTCGCGTGCACGCCGCGTCGGCATCCGCCTGCTCGCGCGGATCGTCTCGGGAATCGTCGGCCAGCGCGTCACGGACACGACGTCGGGGTTCCAGGCGGTGAACAAGCACGGGATCGCGCTGTTCGCCCGCGACTACCCGCACGAGTATCCGGAGGTCGAGGCGACGGTGATGGTGTTCCGCCACCGCCTTCGTCTCTCCGAGGTGCCGGTGACGATGCGCGAGCGCGGCGGCGGCCGCTCGTCGATCACCTCGCTGCGCTCCGTCTACTACATGGTGAAGGTCTTGCTCGCGATCTTCGTCGGACTGTTCCGGCGCAACGTCGTACCGCAGGAGGACGCCAGATGACTCCGCTCGCCGTCTCCATCGCCGGCGCGATCGCGTCGTTCACGCTCGTGCTCGTCGTCCTCGAGCTCATCCGCAGTAACAGGCTGCGCGAGCGCTATGCCCTGCTGTGGCTCGCGACGGGCGTCACGCTCACGGCGCTCTCGGCCTGGCGCGACGGCCTCAATACCATCGCCCGTTGGGTCGGCGTGCGCAGCTATCCGCCGGCGGTGTTGTTCGCCGTCGGCATCCTCTTCATCCTCGCCGTCCTGCTGCACTACTCGACGGTGATCTCGCGCCTGTCCGACCAGAACGTCCTGCTGGCGCAGCGGCTCGCACTGCTCGAGGAGCAGCTGCGCGACGGCGCTACTTCGGAACCGTGACGCTGACCGGCGAGCCGACGACGAAGATGTTGCCGGTGCTCGGGTCCCGGATCCAGCTCGCCACCGCTGCCACGCGGTAGATCCACTTCCCCGGCGGCGGGCGGTCGACGAAGCTCGTGCCGTGGAGGGCCGCGACGGTCGTGGTGTTGAGCCGGCACTGCGCGCCTCCCCCGGTCACGCTGCAGACGACCGGCTGCGACGCTGGGGCGCGAAGGACGTTGTAGCCCATTGTTCCGCCGAGCGCGCCGAGGTGGCTCCATGCGACGCGGACTGCGCCGCTCCGCACCGAGACGCTCGGGGTCCAACCCGGCTCGACCGAGAACGGTGCCGAGAGGCTCACGCCGCTCTGCGTGTAGTACGAGATCGTGTCTGCCTGCGACAGCAGCGGAAGCCCGGCCGCGAGCCCGACCGGGACGACGGCGAACACGACCAGCAGTGCGGTCATGAGGGCAACCCGCACTCGGTGCGACGCCCACGCGCGGGGCTCCGGCCGGGACAGCTTCTGCGGGAGGCGTGGGACGAGGAGGAGGACGCCGGCGATGACGACGAGCGCCGCCGGGATGGTGGAGATCGTCTGGCGCAGGAGGTCGGAGTCGTCGACGGTGCCGTGCCCCGGTGAAGTCCACTTGACGAAGATGGTGGTGAAGAGCCATCCGGCGAAGAGGAGCCCGATCGGCCGCGAGCGGCGGAGCAAGCCGATCGTGCCGGCGAGCCCGATCCACTCGACGACGCGCACGCTCCAGAAATGCTCGCGGATGCTGTCGAGCTGCTGCGAGAAGAAGCTCCAGCTCGGGTGGATGTACGAGTGCAGAGACACGGCGAGCACGGGGGCCGCGTGCGCGAGGAGGGGGTGCGTGCTCGCGGCGCCGCTGCGGAACAACGGCAGGTTGCCCTCGCCGCGGGCCTTCCAGAGTGCGAGCGCGAGGATGCTAGGCGCGATGCCCGCCGCGACATATGCCAGCGCGCGCCAGCGCCGGGCGGCGAGCAGCGCGAGGCCGATGCCGACGATGAGCGGCGCGTTCGAGGGCTTGACGCCGAGACAGATGCCGGCGAGGACGCCGGCCATTGCCGCGTCCCACGGGTCGTCGTCCTGCACCGCGCGCAGGGCGAAGTACGCCGCCACGACGCCGATCACCATCGACGGGAAGTCGGACATGACCGTCAGGCCGAGAGACTGGGGGAGCAGGAGCTCGGTGTAGCGCTGGTGGTAGCCGGTGTCCGCGTACTTGATTCCGACGATCGGCACGACGATCCACAGGAAGGCGACCCAGTATCCGAAGAGACGGCCGCCGATGCGGGCCCCGATGCCGTACGTCGCGAGGAGCGCGATGGGCATCAGGATCAGCACGTTCAGGAGGACGACGAACGGGAGCGGCGAGACGAGGTTCGGGCCGCCGAGCAGCGCGAACGGCAGCAGGACGATCGACCATGCGTAGCCGATCGAGGTGTGCGGGAGATGTCCCTGGCCGATGACCCACGCGCTGACGTAGTGCCACAGCTCGTCGCCGCCCTGGTAGTAGACCCAGCCGTTGTGCCTGACGGCGAGGGCGACTGCGAGGGTGATCAGCCATTCCGCGGCGATGAACGTCGAGAGCACGTACAGCGGCCGGACGCGGGCGAGCCACTCGAGCGCTCGGAGGGAGGCGTCGACGCTGCTTCGCAGGCGCTGCTGCGGTGCGACAACTTCGGTGGAGGCCGTCACGTCGCCGCCGATACCGAGGCTGTGTACCACTCGACCGTGCGCGCGAGCCCCTCGCGCAGCGACGTCTGAGCTTCGAAGCCGAAGAGCTCCTTCGCGCGCGAGACGTCCAGGCGGCGGCGCGGCTGGCCGTTCGGCATCGACGTGTCCCAGACGATCTCGCCCTCGAAGCCGGTCAGCTCGGCGATGAGCTCTGCGAGATCGCGGATCGAGATCTCCTCGCTCGTACCGAGGTTCACCGGCTCGCCGCCTTCGTAGCGGTCGGCGGCGAGCAGCAGGCCCTCAGCGCAGTCCTCGACATAGAGGAACTCGCGAGTCGCCGAGCCGTCGCCCCACAGGACCACTTCGTCGCCGGACTCGACCATCTTGCGGATCAGCGCCGGGATGACGTGCGAGCTCTCGAGATCGAAGTTGTCGCGCGGCCCGTACAGGTTCGCGGGCAGCAGGAAGATCGCATCCGTGCCGTACTGGGCGCGATAGGCCTGCGCGCCGACGAGCAGCGTCTTCTTCGCGACGCCGTACGGGGCGTTCGTCTCCTCGGGGTAGCCGTTCCACAGCTCGGTCTCGCTGAACGGCACCGGTGTGAACTTCGGGTACGCGCAGACGGTGCCGGCGGTCACGAGCTTGTCGACGCCTTCGAGGCGGCTGAGCTCGAGCACGTGGGCGCCCATCATGAGGTTCGCGTACCAGTAGCGCCCGGGATTCGCGCGGTTGGCGCCGATGCCGCCGACCTCGGCGGCGAGGTGGAAGACGAGCTCGGGCCGCGCGTCGCGGAAGAGCCGTTCCGCGTCGTCCCACCGCGTCAGGTCGTAGTCGGCGCGCCGCGCGACGATCGGGTCCTCGCCGCGGTCGCGAAGCCGCTCGACGAGGTGCGAGCCGAGGAAGCCACCGCCACCGGTCACGACGATCCGCACGGGCCCCTAGGGTAGCCGTGTGCGAAGGACGTCGGCCCTCCGTAGCGGCGTGCTCACCGGCCTCGCGCAGGTCGTCGTCGCCATCGCTGCGGCGGGCGCGGGTGCCCTTCTGGCCCGCAAGTTCGGCCGTAATGCGGAGACCGACGGGTTCCTCGACGCGTACGCCGTGTACGTCGTCCTCGTCTTCGCGGCCCAGTCATTCCGCATGGTGGTGGTGCCCGACCTCACGCGCGCGGCGGAGGAGGGAAGGCTCGGCGGCGAGAGCTGCAGCTACGCGGTCGTGTACCTCGCGCTGGCGGTGCCGGTCTCCGTCCTCGTGGCGGTCTTCTCGTCGCAGATCGGCGACGTTCTCACCGGGAGCCTGCCGCCGCGCGCCGCGCACGTCGCCGCCCGGGCGCTCGTCGTGCTCGTGCCGGCGGCGTTCCTTCAGCTGCTCGCCGCCCTCGCCGCGAGTGCGCTCGCGGCGCTCGACAGCTACGCCATCGCGGCGGCCGGCTTCGCGCTCGGCGGCGTCGTTGGGCTCGCGATCTTCGCGGCGCTCGCCGGCGGCGACGGGATCCTCGCTCTGGCCTGGGGTCTCGCTGCCAACGCCGTCGTCTCACTCGCCGTCCCCCTCGTCGTCCTTCTACGCCGCAACGCACTCGCCGGGCCTTTGCCGGACCGGCTCGCGTTCGGCCCGCGCCTCCGGTATCTCGCCCAGGGCGCCGCCGTGCCTGTCGCGCTGCAGGGCTGCTACCTGCTCGGCCTCCGGTTCGCCGCCCAGCTCGGTGTCGGCCGGGTCTCGAGCTTCTCGTACGCATACCTGGCGGCGTCGACGCTCGTCGGCGCCACCGCGTTCTCGGTGGCGCTCATCTCCTCCGCGCCGATGACCCGCCGCGGCTTCGACGAGCTTGCGGCGGCGCGACATGTCGTGCACGCCGCCTGGGTGAGCCTGTCGATCGTCGGCGCGGCCGCCGGCGTGTTCGCCCTCGTCGGCGGCAGGATCGTCGGGGCCGTGCTCGGCAACGCGTACGGTGGCGGCGTTGGAACGCAGCTCGGACATCTCGTCGTCTACCTCGCGCCGTGGATGCTCGCATGGGTGGCGTTCGCGGTGACGTTCCCGCTCGTCTTCGTCGCCGAGAAGCGGTGGACGCTCGTGCCGCTCGCCCTCGCCGGCTTCGGCGTCTGCATCCCGCTGGGCCTTGGGCTCCGCAGTCTCTGGGGTCTCGACGGGATCGCCGTCGCCGTCGGCCTCGCGACGCTCGTCATCGCCGCCGGCCTCGTCGCGACGCTCGGCCGGCGGACGCTCGCCGTCGCCGCGGTCGGTCTCGCCCGGCTCGCACTGGCGATCGGAGCCGCGACGGCGCTCGCCTTCGGGGCGCCTTCGGTGGCGCTGTCGCCCGTCCCCGCGGCCATCGCCGGCGTCGCCGTCTATGCGCTGCTGATCGTCGCCATGCGCTCGCTCGGGCTGAGCGAGGCGTGGTCGTACGTGCGGGGGCTGCACGAGTGAAGGCGCTCGTCACCGGGATCGGTGGGCAGGACGGCTCGTACCTCGCGGAGCTCCTTCTCGAGCGCGGCTACGACATCGTCGGCATCGTGCCGCAGCTCGAGACCCCGTACGAGAACCTCGCCGGCATCCGCGACCGCGTCGAGCTGCTGCAGACGGATGTGCTGGACGAGGCCGCGCTCACGCGCGTGTTGCGCGAGCACGCGCCGGGCGAGGTGTACAACCTCGCGTCACCGTCGTTCGTCCCGATGTCGTGGCAGGAGCCCGTGCGTACGGCCGAGTTCGCCGCCGTCGGCGTCACCGCGCTCCTCGAGGCGATCCGCGCCTTCGACCCATCGACGCGCATGTATCAGGCGTCGTCGAGCGAGATCTTCGGCGAGCCGATCGAGGTGCCGCAGAACGAGGACACACGCCTCGCGCCCGTCACGCCATACGGTGTCGCGAAGGCGTACGGCCACTTCATCGTCCACTCGTACCGCCGGCGGTACGGGTTGCACGCGAGCTGCGGGATCCTCTACAACCACGAGTCGCCGCGGCGTCCGGTCGAGTTCCTGCCGAGCAAGGTGGCGCACGCGGCCGCGGCGATCTCGCTCGGTCTCGAGCACAAGCTCTCGATCGGCGACCTCCGCGCGCAGCGCGACTGGGGGTACGCAGGCGACTACGTCGAGGCCATGTGGCGAATGCTCCAACAGGACGAGCCGGGGGACTTCGTGATCGCGAGCGGCACCCTCCACAGCGTCGAGGACCTCGTCGAGCTCGCCTTTGCGCACGTCGGCCTCGACTGGCATGACCACGTCGAGGTGGACGAGTCGCTCCTGCGCGGAGCCGCGGAGCTGCACGATCTCGTCGGCGACGCGACGAAGGCGCGACGGGAGCTGGGGTGGGAGCCGAAGGTCGGGTTCGACGACCTCGTCCGGCTATTGGTAGATGCTGCCGTCGAGCGGCTCACGAATCGGTAACAGAGCGACCCTAGACTCCGGGCGAAATGGCTGACCAGCAGGAGGTTTCCGTCGACGAGGTGTACGCGCGCCTGAAGGAGGCCGTCGACCGCGGTTCGCGCGACGTCGCCTCGACGCGCGGGCTCGCCGAGCGCTTCTGGCCGGTGAGCGCCGACAAGCCGCTCGAGCGGCGGGCCGGGCCGAAGGGCTGGGTCGCCTTCCAGGCGAAGCGCGTGCTGCGGAAGCTCATGCGCTGGTACGTCGAGCCCGCGTTCGCCGAGCAGCGCATCGTCAACGACGCGCTCCTACGGCTCGTCGACGACCTCGCCCGCCGGGTCGACGAGCTGGAATCGCGCTGGTGAGAGTCGCGGTCTGCATTCCGCAGGTGCCGTTCGAGCGCGGCGGTGCGGAGATCGTCGCCGACGACCTCGTCGCGCAGCTGCGCGCGCGCGACCACGAAGCGGAGCTCGTCACCGTGCCGTTCAAGTGGTATCCGGGCGTGCGCGTGCTCACGCAGGCGTTCCTCTGGCGGCTCCTCGACCTCGAGGAGGCGAACGGCCGCCCGATCGACGCCGTCGTCGCGACGAAGTTCCCGTCGTACGCGGTACGGCATCCGCGCAAGGTCGTCTGGCTCCTGCACCAGTTCCGGCAGGCGTGGGACCTCGACCGCACCGAGCTGGGACAGTTCTCCGAGTCGGCGGAGGACCGCGCGCTGCGACGGCAGGTGCTCGCGTTCGAGCGCACGGTGCTCGGCGAGGCGCGCGCGCTCTTCGCCACCTCCGGCAACGTCGCAGGCAGGCTCAAGGCGTCGACCGGGCTCGACGCCGAGGTGATGCCGCATCCGCCCGCGCCGCTCGCGTACCGCTGCGATCGCTACGACGACTTCATCCTCTCCGTCAACCGCCTCGATCGCGCGAAGCGGATCGACCTCCTGCTCGAAGCGGCCGCCGCCGAGCCGACGCTGCGCGTCGTCGTCGCGGGCGACGGCCCCGACCGCGAGCGCCTCGAGCGCATCGCGCGCGACCGCGGCCTCGACGGCCGAGCCGAGTTCACCGGGCGGGTGAGCGACAACCGGCTCGCCGATCTGTACGCGAGCTGTCTCGGCGTCTACTACGCACCCGTCGACGAGGACTTCGGGATGGTGCCGTTCGAGGCGTTCCTCTCCGAGAAGCCGGTGCTGACGACGACGGACGCCGGCGGCCCGCTCGACGTCGTGCACGACCGCAGGACGGGCCTCGTCGTCGCTCCCGTCCCGGCCGAGCTCGCGCGGGCGTGCGTATGGCTGCGCGACCACGCCGACGAGGCGCGCGCCTTCGGCCGCGCCGGCGCGGAGGTCGCGCGCACGGTGACGTGGGACACGTGCATCGACCGCCTCCTCGCTTCGGTCGCGTGAAGGTCGCGTACTTCTCACCGCTGCCGCCGGCGACGTCCGGCATCGCCGACTACTCGGCCCTGCTGCTGCCGTCGCTCGAGCGTCTCGTCGAGGTCGAGGTCGTGCGCCCCGGTCGCACGCGGCCGGTCGCCGACGCGGACGTCGCGCTCTACCACGTCGGCAACGACCCGGATGCGCACGGCTGGATCGTCGACGCGCTGCGCCGCCGGCCCGGCGTCGTCGTGCTGCACGACTTCGTCATCCACCATCTCGTCGCGGGCCTCACCATCGGCCGGCACGATGGGCATGCGTATCTCGCGGCGATGGAGCGCGAGGCCGGCGTGCCCGGCCGCCTGCTCGGTTACGGCGTGCTCGAGGGGCGCGTGCCGCCGCTCTGGGAGGTGCGGCCGCAGGAGTTCCCGCTCGCCGGCGAGGTGCTCGACCGCGCCACGAGCGTCATCGTGCACTCGCACTACGTCGAGCGGAAGGTGCGCGAGCACGGCTACGACGGGCCGTTGCACCGCATCCCGCATCCGGCGTGGCCGGTGCCGTCGGTCCCGCCGGCTCGAGTCTCGGGCGCGCCGCTCATCGGCTGCTTCGGGCACATCAACGAGAGCAAGCGCATTCCGCAGCTGCTGACGGCGTTCGCGGCGCTGCGGCGGAAGCAGCACGACGCGCGCCTCCTCCTCGTCGGCTCGGAGTCGCCGGGGTTCGACCTCGCCGGCCGCATCGAGCGCACCGGTCTCGACGACACCGGCGTCGCCCGCGAGCCGTACGTCGAGGAGGAGCGGCTCTGGTCGCTCATCGCGGCCTGCGACGCCTGCGTGCTCCTGCGCGCCCCGACGATGGGGGAGACGTCGGGCTCCGCGATCCGCACGCTCTCGCTCGGGAAGCCGCTCGTCGTCAGCGACGTCGGCTGGTTCTCCGAGCTGCCGGACGACGTCGCCGTGAAGATCCCGGTCGGCGGGGAAGAGGAGGTGAACGCGCTGACTGCGGCGCTGCGCCGCCTCTCCGATCCGGCGGAGGCGAAGGCGATGGGCGCAGCCGCGCGCGCTCTCGTCGAGCGGGACCACGACGTCGACCGCGTCGCCGAGCAGTACGCCGCCGCGCTCGAGGAGGCCGCCGGCGGCGGCGCCGTCCGCGAGCGCGTGCTGCGCGAGGTCGCCGAGGCGGCCGCGGAGGTCGGCGTCGACGAGGAGCCGCTCGCGGCGGAGCTCGTGAACGCCTCGCTCGTGATCCGTGACGGTTCCGTGCGGGGGAGTGTCCCCACGTCACGGCTCCGCCTGGCAGGGCCGATGTGGGCGTGGCTCGGGGGCCTGTACGCGGTCGCGGTCACGATCCAGCTCGCGCTCGCGCTGCGTGTCACGTCGCCGTGGATCATGGTCGACGAGCTCGTGTACTCCGACATGGCGCGGAGCTTCGCCGCGACCGGGCACTTCCTCATCCGCGGGGTGCACGCGAACTACGGCTTCGTCTACCCGCTGCTGCTCTCGCCCGTGTACGCGGCGATCGGCCCGATGAGCGACGTGTACCGGTGGTCGCAGGCGGTGGACGCGCTCGTCATCTGTTCCGCCGTCCTGCCCGCCTACCTGCTCGCGCGCCGGGTCGTCCGCCCGCCTGCGGCTCTCGCAGCCGCCGCGCTCGCAGTCGCGATTCCGTCCACCGCGTACGCGGGGACGCTCATGACGGAGAACGTCTTCTATCCCGTCTTCCTCTGGCTCGCGTTCGCCCTCGTCGCCGCCCTCGAGCGGCCGACGCGGCGGAACCAGATCCTGCTGCTCGCCGTGTGTGCGCTCGCGTTCGAGACGCGCGCACAGACGGTCGCGCTCGTCGCGGCAGTGCTGACCGCGCCGCTCGCCCTCGCATGGATCGAGCGCGGCCGGCCGCGGCGGCTGTCGGTGTTCGCGCCGCTGTACGCGATCGTCGGCGGGGCGGCGGTCGTCGCGATCGTCGTCGAGGTCGCGCGCGGACAGTCGCCCGCCTCGATCCTCGGCAACTACAGCGTCACGTCGAACGGCGGCTACCGGGTGTGGCCCGTGCTCGAGTGGATCGTCCTCCATCTCGCCGAGCTCGACCTCGCGCTCTTCGTGCTCCCGTTCGCGGCGCTCATCGTGCTCGTGGCGAACGCGCGCCACCTCGACCGGCGGCTACGCGTCTACGTGGCCGCGGCCGCGTCGCTCTCGGTGTGGCTCGTGCTCGAGGTCGGGGCGTTCGCATCGCGCTATTCGCAACGCGTGGAGGAGCGCAACCTCTTCTATCTCATGCCGCTCCTGATCATCGCGCTGCTCGCGTGGATCGAGCGCGGCCAGCCGAAGCCGCCGCGCGCGGCGGTCGCAGCGGCGGGCGTCGCCGCCGTTCTCCCGGGCGCGATCCCGTTCGCGCATCTCCTGAACATCACGGCGGAATCCGACACGATCGGGCTGCAGCCGTGGTGGTACGTCCACGACGTGTGGACGGGAGACACCGGGATCGGCGTCGCCGCCGTCGCGCTCGCGCTCGGCCTCGCCGCGTGCTTCCTCTGGCTGCCGCGGCGGTACGCGCCCTGGCTCCCCGTGCTCGTCGCGCTCGGCTTCCTCTGCACGTGGCTCCCGGTCGAGCTGTGGACGCACAGCTTCCCGCGGCTCGCCAAGGGCTCCGTCGCGCAGGGGATCGGCAGGCAGGACAAGAGCTGGATCGACGCGGCCGTCGGGCGCAACGCCCATGTCGGCATCGTCTGGGCCGGCGGAAACGACCTCGCCGTCTGGGAGGACGAGTTCTGGAACCGCAGCGTCGACCGTGTGTACGGCTTGGGGGCGCGCCTCCCCGGCGACATGCCCGAGGTGCAGACGAGCGTCGACCCCGCCACCGGCGTCCTTCGCGGCGTGAACGAGCGCTACGTCCTCGCGCCGGCTTCGGTGCAGCTCGTCGGCTCGCGCGTTGCGAGCGACTCGTCGAAGCAGCTCGTCCTCTACCGCGTCACGCCCCCCGCGCGGATCACGACGCGCGTGGCCGGCCTCTTCCCGACGACGCCGGGCGTCGAGGCATGGTCGGGCGCGCACGTCCAGTGGCTGCGCTCCCGGTGCAGCGGCGGCACGCTCGCCGTGATGGTGTCGAGCGACCAGAAGCTGTTCACGAAGTCCTCGACACTCGCCATCAGCGGCACGACGACGGCGCAGACCCTCTCGATCGCGCCCTCGACCGTCGACCGCCCGATCACGCTGACCCTCACCCCCGTGAACGGCGTATGCCGCGTCGACTTCCATGTCTCGCCGACGCGGCAGCCGTCTTCGGTGGAGCCGGGGAACACCGACACGCGGCACCTCGGTCTGCACTTCACGCCGCCCGTCTACACGCCGTGAGGATCGTCGTCGACGTCGCGCCGCTGTCGCACGTGCGAACGGGCGTCGGCAACTACATCCGCGGCTCGCTGCAGGGGATCGCCGCGGCGGCGGGCGGGCACGAGATCGTCGCGTTCGCCCCGGCGTCCCGCGCCGGCCGGCGCGAGATCGAGTCGTCGCTCGCCGGCATCGACGTCGAGCGCCGTCTGCCGGTGCTGCCGGCCGCGCATGCGCTGCGCACGTTGTGGTCGAAGGCGGGCGCGCCGCCGGCCGAGCGCTTCCTCGGCGCGTTCGACGTCCTCCACTTCAGCGACTGGATGTACCCGCCGCAGCGGGCCGGCGTACGCTCGACGATGATCCACGACCTCGTCCCGCTCCACTTCCCGGGCTGGGTGCACGCGCGGACGTACCGGATGCACGGCGCGAAGTACCGTCATGCGGCGAGCACCTGCGACGTCGTCGTCGTCAACTCCCGGTTCACCGCCGACGACGTCGCGGCGACGCTCGGCATCGACCGCGCGCGCATCCACGTCGCGTACCCGGGTGTCGACGACGCGTTCACGCCCGAGGGGCCGCGTGCGGAGGGCGAGTACGTGCTCGCCGTCGGGACGCTCGAGCCGCGCAAGAACCTCGAGGGTGCGATCGAGGCGGCCCAGCGTGCGGGCGTCGAGCTGCGCGTAGTCGGCTCACGGGGCTGGGGCGGTGTCGAGGCGCGCGGCCGCGGCGTGACGTGGCTCGGCTACCCACCCGACGGCGACCTCCCGCGTCTCTACCGCGGGGCCGCCGCGTTCGTCTATCCCTCGCGTTTCGAGGGCTTCGGAATCCCGGTCCTCGAGGCGATGGCGTGCGGCACGCCGTGCGTCGTCTCCTCGCATCCGTCGCTCGACGAGGCCTGCGGCGACGCCGCGGTGCGCGTCGATCCCGACGACCCGGTGGCGATCGCCGCCGGGATCGAGCGTGCGTTCTCCGATCGCGACGCGCTCGCGCAGCACGGCTTCGCCCATGCGCGCCGGTTCACGTGGCTCGAGAACGGCCGCGTCCACCTCGCCGCCTGGGAGGCCGCGCGGTGAAGGTCGCGGTCGACGTCACGCCGCTCGAGCAGACGCGCGCCGGCACCGCCCGGTATCTCCGCGCCCTGCTGCCGCGCGTCGAGCGGACGGTGACGATCGAGCGCAGGCACGGCTTCGCGCGCGGCAGGGCCGGGACGCTCTGGCTCGACCTCGCGTGGTACCCGCACGTGCTGCCGCGCGCCGCGCGCGGGGCCGACGTCCTCCATTGCCCGACGTATCGCGCGCCGGTTCGGAGCCGCGTCCCCGTCGTCGTCACGGTGCACGACCTGGCCGTATTCCGCCGGCCGGAGGTGTTCCCGCCGTGGATGCGCACGTACAGCCGCGCCGTCGTCCCGCGCGTCCTGCGCAACGCGCGGATCGTCGCCGCCGTCTCGGAGTTCACGGCGAACGAGCTCGAGACGCTGCTCCGCGTCCCGCGCGACCGCATCCGCATCGTCCCGAACGCGGTCGAGATGTCGTTCGCCGCAGAAGGCCCACGCGCGGACGGCGACTACCTGCTCGCCGTCGGGACGCTGGAACCGCGGAAGAACCTCGCGCGGTCGATCGCGGCTGCGCAACGGCTCGGCGTGGAGCTGCGCGTCGCCGGCGCGTCCGGGTGGGGAGGCGTCGAGGCGAGTGGCCCCGGCGTGACGTGGGTCGGGTTCGCCTCCGACGACGAGCTCGCGCGGCTCTACCGGGGTGCAGCCTGCGTCGTCTACCCGTCGCTCTACGAGGGCTTCGGCATCCCGGTGCTCGAGGCGATGGCGTGCGGCACGCCCGTGGTGACGTCGCGCGGCGGCTCGACGGAGGAGGTCGCCGGCGGCGCCGCGGTGCTCGTCGACCCGGAGGACGTCGCGTCGATCGCCTCTGGCATCGAGGAGGCGATTGCGCGCCGCGACGAGCTGCGGGCCGCGGGCCTACGGCGTGCGCGCGACTACTCGTGGGACGAGTCGGCGCGGTTGCTCGTCGAGGCGTACCGGGAGGCGGCCGCGTGATCGTCGTCGACGCCGACTATCTCGGACGGAATCGCACCGGCGACGAGACGTACGTGCGCGAGCTGCTCCGCGCGCTCCCGCGCGACCTCGACGTCGCCGCAGTCACCCGAAGGCCGGACCTCGTCCCGGAGGGCGTCCGCGCCATCGAGCTGCGCTCCCGCGTGCAGGAGACGCGCATGCTCTGGACCCTGCCGCGGCTGCTCCGCCGCCTCCACCCGCGGCTCGCGCACTTCGTCCATGCGGTCCCGCCGGGGTTGCCGTGCCCGGCCGTCCTCACCGTGCAGGACCTCTCCTTCGAACGTGACGCGACGGTCATGCCCGCGCGCGAGCGCGCGATCTTCAAGCTCGTCGTGCCGTGGTCCGCCCGGCGCGCAGCGCATGTCCTCGCCATCTCTGAACGGACCCGCGACGACCTCGTCGAGCTGTATCGCATCCCGGAGGAGCGCATCACCGTCACGTACCTCGCACCCGACGCCGAGTTCCGCCCGGGGGACGGCACGCATGACGGCTACCTCCTGTTCGTGAGCGCGATCGAGCCGCGCAAGGACCCGCTCGCCGCACTCGACGCCGCCCGCGCGAACGACATGCCGCTCGTCGTCGTCGGCCCGCAGAAGGACGCCGCGCTTGTCCGCGCGCTCCGCGAGGGCGGCGCCGACGTCCGCGGCTACGTGCCGAAGGACGAGCTCGTCCGGCTGTACCAGCGTGCCGCCTGCCTCGTCCATCCGTCCCGGTACGAGGGCTTCGGTCTCACGTGCGCCGAGGCGATGGCGTGCGGGACGCCCGTCGTCGCGCGGCCGGACGCGGCGGTGCGCGAGGTCGTCGGCGACGCGGGCATCCTGACCGACGACATGACCGCAGGAGTGCAAGACGCGCTCGCCCGGCACGACGAGCTTCGTGCCGCGGGCCTCGCCCGCGCGCGGATGTTCACGTGGGAGGAGACGGCCCGCCGCACGGCGGACGTCTACCGGAGGTTCGCGCTGTGAAGGTGTCGGCGGTGGTCATCTCGCACGGGCATGCGAACGAGCTCGAGCACTCGCTTCCCGTGCTCGCGCCGCAGGTGGACGAGCTGCTGCTCGTGGTCAACCCGGTCCCGAACGGAGTTCCGGCGAAGCTTCCCGACGGCGTGCGCATCCTCCGAAACGAGCACGTGCTGTCGTTCTCCGCGAACGCGAACGTCGGGACCGCGAACACGACGCACGAGCTCGTGCTCATCGCCAACCCGGACGCGATTCCCGAGGCGGACGCCGTCGCGATCCTCCGGGAGTTCATGGAAGCCCATCCGCGCTGTGGAGTGGCCGGCCCGCGCATGCTGTACAGCGACGGCACGTGGCAGGCGTCGAGGCGGAGCTTCCCCACCGTCGGGGCGACGCTCATCCGGCGTACGCCGCTACGGCTGCTGTTCCCGCCGCTGCGCTGGCAACGGCATCACTACCTCCTGGACGAGCGGCCCGACGAGCCGGCGCCCGCGGACACGATGCTCGGCGCGTTCCTGCTCCAGCGGCGGGCGATGCTCGACGAGATCGACGGCTGGGACGCCGGCTTCCGCATGTATTGCGAGGACATCGACCTCAACTACCGGGCGGCGAGGGCCGGATGGGAACGGTGGTACGTCCCGGCCGCCGTCGTCCGGCACGAGTACGCGGCGGTCATCGACAAGCGCTTCCTCACGCGTCACACGATCTGGCACGCGCGGGCGATGCTCCGCTTCCTGCGCAAGCACCCGGAGCGGCTGCTCACGCTGCGCTGACCCACGCTCATCTGTGCGGCCGGGTGCGGAAGAACCGATAGCCGAGCTGCACTCCGAGCTGGCGTCTGTCCCCCGCGTGGTTCCACTGGTCGGGAACGACTTTCCGCGCCACTGCCACGTGCACGGCGAACGTCCCGGCGGGGACACGAATCCAGGCGACCTTGGTCTGCGTGCTGTCGATCGACGCCTGCATCGTCTCCACGGTGTTGCCGAGTGCGGGCTCCTGGTCCTGCGTGACGACGTCGTGGACGGTGATCTGGACCGGCGTGGGGCCGCTCTTGTAGCCCCAGGATGCGCGCGAGTACGTGATGCGCAGCCAGCCGGGCGCGCTGCGGAAGCGGAAGTACGTGCTGTCGGTGGCTCCCGTCCACCCGTCCGCGTAGATCCCGAAGCACACGCTCTGGAAGCGGTTCGGGATCATCAGGCGCACGAGCTTCCACGTCTGATAGCGCCCGCCTGCGCGATAGAGGTGTGTGGCGACCCGCTTTCCCGCGAACTCGATGCATGGGAGGTCCTCCACGGCGTAGGAGTACTCCGGGGTGGCCGCGTTCGGATCGTCCTGCCAGTAGAGGACGCCGTTGAGCTTCACATTCGGGCTGCCTGACGGCCCCGGCCCCAGCACCGACCCGTCGAGGCTGCTGACGCGCTTGATGGAGCGATTCCAGAACTCGAGGAGCCACTCGGGGTTCTGATCGGCCTCGGCTTCGCCCATGTACAGCGCGGGCTTCAGGTGCGTGGCCTCGTCGACCCACGTGTACGGCCGGTTGAGCGTCGTCGCGGACTGCCGCCCGATCGAGTTCGTCCCGGCTGCGGCGGCGATCTCTCCGGTGAGGCTCCACCCGAGCGCCGCGACCGCGACCGCGGCGACGACGACCCCGGCGAGCTGTGGGCGGCGGCGCAGCAGGCGCGGTGCGAGCAGAGCCGCGATGGTCGCGAGGGCGATGAGGAGCAGCAGCCAGCGGACGAACTGCGGCGTCCAGCCGAGGAAGCGGTTGCCCTGCTCGAGGATCGCGAAGCCGAGTGCGTCGGAGTACAGCTGCACGCCCATCTGGTACGGATACTGCGTGACGTGGTACATCGCGTAGACGAGCAGATAGACCGTGTACGCGCCGGCGAGAGTGACGCCGACGAGGCTCACACGCCGTCGTGAGACGAGGAGCGCGGAGCCGACGAGCAGCAGCGGGGCGATGTAGATGAGGTTCCGCTCTTCGACGCGCGTCGCGAACGTCGTCGAGAGGTACGCCGCCTTCATGGCGGTGTAGAGCCCGAAGACGATGATGCCGGCGAGGGAGACGCAGCGGAACATGCGCGTCTCGTTCGACCGTTCCTCGCCGGGAGCGCGGAACAGCGCGGCGAGCCCGGCGACGAACGGGACGACGCCCATGCCGATCGCGAGCGAGCCGGCGGCCCAGTCGACCATGTTGATCTGCCGGTGCTTGTACGCACGCGTCACTGTCTGCCACGCATTGGAGTGGTGGCTGCCGATCGAGGTGAGGACGAAGATCGCGCCGAAGACGAGCACGACGAGTCCGACCCAGTCGCCGCTCGACCAGGTGGTCCGGCGGGCGCGCGCTCCGTCGCTCGACCACCACGCGAAGATCAGGGCGAGCACGAGCGCGGCCGGGATGACGGTGAGCTCGCCGCGGACAGCCGGGGCGAGGGCCGACGCCACGACGGCGCCCGTCCACCACCAGCGGGTGCGGGTGACGAGCGCCTTCGCGATGAGGAAGAAGCACAGCGCCGCCCACGGGTACGCGAACGTCTCGTCGACGATGTACGACGAGTAGGCGAGCGAGGGAAGGACGGCCGCCCCGGCGGCGGCGAGGAGCGCCGCCTTGCGGCCGACGAGCAGCCGCGCGAGGAAGTACGTCGGGAACACGACCGACGTCATGACGAGGACGTCGAAGTACTTGATCGCGTCATACGCCTTGGCCACGTCGTCGATACGCCAGAACGGCGCCGTCACGTACGAGTAGATCGATCCGGCGGAGTACGACTGTCCGCGCCGGGCGGGATGGCCCGTCGCGGCGATCGAGCGCGCGAGCTGGGTGAACTGCAGCTCGTCGGTGAACAGCCAGGGCGTGACGCGACGCCAGGCTTCGACGGCGTACAGGCCGGACAGCCAGATGTAGACGGTCACGAGCGGGAGCGCCGACATGACGCGGTCGCTGAGGATCGCCTCCCGCAGCGTCTGCCGTGGCGTCGCGGCGGCGCTCACTCGGTCGCGGCGCCGAGAGGAACTGCCTGGGTGACCTCGATCTCCCGACGCACGAAGCTGCACGGTACCGCAGCGCGCCGGCATGCCTCCAGGACACCGTCGAGACGCTCCCGCGGTGCGTCCGGGATCGTTACGAAGACCGCGTCCGGGGCGAGCCGGCCGATGGCCAGGCCGATGTCCTCGAGCCCGCCCACGATCTGCACGCCCTGGATTCGGCGCCGCCGCAGGCCGGCGTCGTCGTCGACGAAGCCGACCGCGCGCTCGCCCGCCGTCTCTCGCAGCTCGCGGAGGAGGCTTCGACCGCTGCGGCCGGCACCGACGATGAGCACGCGGTGCTGCCGCCCGCGACCGACGAGAGACGCGAGGCCGCGCGCGACCGCACGCTCCCAGAACCGCGAGACGCCGATGAGGAAGGTGCACAGGAGGACGTCGATGAGGTACGTCCCGCGCGGGAAGCCGTTCCACGGGACCGTCGCCCAGGTGAAGAGGAACGCGACGGCCTCGGAGCCCACGCACGCCGCGACGACGCTCGCCGCGTCGCGCGCGCCCGCGTAGCGCCACACGCCGCGGTAGAGGCCGAACGCGATGAAGAAGAGGTACCGCGCGACGAGCAGCGCCGGCAGCGAGAGGTCGAAGACGTGCCGCTGCCACGGGACGCCGGTGCCGCGCAGCCGGATGAAGTACGCAGCCGTGAACGACGCGCTGATGAGGAGGAAGTCGACGACGACCTCGACGAGCCGCTTGCGGTGGACGAGGAGCGAGGAGATGAAGGTCGGCGCGCGATCGGACACCGGCGTCCGGTTGACCTCAGCCAGGTAGCTCCCGAACTGGAGGAGGAACGCGAACGTGATGAGCACCCCGATGAGCGTGATCCGCGTGTCGTTCAGGACCTTGTACGCGAGGCTCGTCAGCCCGAGCGCGGCGGAGACGACGGTGAGGAGGACGACTGCGCGCTTGTCGGAGAGCCCCTCGTAGACGAGGCGGTGCGACGTGTGGTCGCGGCCGCCTCTCGTCACCGGCCGTCCTTCGAGCAGCCGCACGACGGTGACGAGCGTCGTGTCGAGCAGAGGGACTGCGAGCACGAGGAGCGGCAGGAACAGCGTCGCCACCGTCGAGCCGGCGACGGTCCAGCTCGAGGCGAGGCCGAGCGCGCCGAGCGCGAAGCCGAGCAGCTGGCTGCCGCTGTCGCCCATGAACACGGATGCGGGCCGTCTCAGCCGGAGGTTGTACGGGAGGAAGCCGAGGCAGCCGAAGCAGATGCCGAGCGCCAGCACGCCGATCATGTGGCTCGGGTGGATCGTGAACGCGTCGATTGCGAAGAACGCGCACGCGATCGTCGCGAGCGAGGCGGCGAGCCCGTCCATGTTGTCGAGCAGGTTGAAGGCGTTCGTCATCCCGATCAGCCAGAACACCGCCAGCGCGGTCGCGGCGATGTCGTTCGAGATGATCTGGACGTGGATGCCGGACGCGATCACGAGCGCCGCGGCGCCTCCCTGCGCTGCGAGCTTCGCCAGCGGGGGAAGCGAGAACACGTCGTCGACGAGCCCGGCGACGAAGAGGATCGCGCAGCCGCCGACGATGCCGCCGAGGGGGCGGCTCGCCGGGACGACGCCCCCGGCGACGGCGATGCCGACGGCGACGAGGAAGCCGGCGAAGATGCCGCTGCCGCCGAGGAGCGGCGTCGAGCGGGTGTGCCAGCGGTCGGCGCGGGGGGCCGCGACCACGTGCCGTGCGGCCGGCGTGCGGCGCAGGGCCCAGATCGTCAGCAGGCTCGCCGGAAGCGCAGCGAGTGCGGCCGCGATGACCGTCACGGAATCAACCTAATCAAGGGCTGTTAAGCACGTGTTTGGGGCTATTTCATCAGCTAGGTTGGCCGTCGAGCCGGACATGGAAACCCCTCTCCTCGAGCTCCTCCGCTGCCCGTTCTGCCGTTCCTCGCTCGCGGAGGCCGACGGATCGCTCGCGTGTGGCGGCTGCGGCCGGACGTTCGCGGTCGAGAACGGCATCCCGCTCATGCTCCACGAGGACCTTCCCGGTGCGCGCGAGAAGCTCGGCGAGACCGCCGGCTGGGTCGAGAAGGCGCGCTCCGAGGGCTGGTACGAGCCCGACGACGCCGTCGACTCCGTCCTCCCGTTCGTCAACCGCGAGCTCGGGTGGGACGATCTCGTGTGGCTCGCCAACGGGCACTCGTTCCAGGTGCTCCTCGACCGTTACGTCGGCGGCCTGCGCGGCCTGCGCGTGCTCGAGGTCGGCGCGGCGAAGGCATGGGCGGCCCGGTACTGGCTCGAGCGCGACTGCGAGTTCGTCGCGACCGACATCCTCGTCGACGCGAAGATCGGGCTCGGACGCGGCTCCTTCTACGGCGACTTCGGGCGCGTCCAGGCCGACGGCGAGCATCTGCCGTTCGCCGACGAGACGTTCGACGTCGTGTACTGCTTGGCGACCCTGCACCACGCGCTCGACCTGCGGCAGATGGTGGCGGAGATGGCGCGGGTCGCGCGGCCGGGCGCGATCGTCGCCGGGCTGAACGAGGGAACCCGAGGCGTCGGGCGAAGTCCGGAGAACCCCGACCAGGCGGCGGAGAAGGAGGTCGGCATCAACGAGCACGTCCACACGGTGTGGTCGTACCTCGGCGCGTTCCTCCGCGCCGGCCTCCGCGTGCGGCGGCTCGAGCGGCCGGACGGCTGGGCGCCGTCGCCGTACGGCCGGCTGCTGTCGACCATCCCGAAGATCGGCCTGTCGCTCGGCACGATCACGCACCTGAGCGCGGTCCATTACTGCGGTGTCTCCGTCTATGCGCGGAAGCCGGCGTGAACGTCTACGCGGACCTCGTCCGCTACCGCGAGCTCTTCGGAAACCTGTTTCGGCGCGACCTCCAGGCGAAGTACCGCGGCTCGGCGCTCGGCGTGCTGTGGACGATCGCGAATCCGATCATGCTCATGGGCGTCTATCTGCTCGTCTTCGGGGTCGTGTGGAAGTCGCCCTTCGCGAACGGCGGCCACTATCCGCTGTTCCTGCTCGCCGGTCTGGCGATCTGGACCTTCTTCGCCGCCGCGCTGCAGTCGGCGACGCGGTCGATGCTCGACAACGCCAACCTCATCCGGAAGATCCGGTTCCCGCGCCAGCTCGTGCCGCTGTCCGTCGTCGGCGCGCATCTCGTGAGCTTCTCGGCGATGCTCGTGCTCCTGCTCGTCATCAATGCAGCGGCACTCCCTCGTGCGCGCGCGACCGAGCTGCTCGCGGTTCCGCTCGCGGTGCTCGTCGTCGGGCTCGTGAGCGGGCTCGCGCTCGCGCTCGCTTCGCTGAACGTGCTCTTCCGCGACGTCGAGTTCATCGTCGCCGCGCTGCTCGTCCCGTGGTTCTTCCTCACGCCGATCATCTATCCGCTCACCTCGGGCACGCTGGCGGAGCACAAGCACGTGATCTGGGTCATCCACTGGGTGAACCCGCTGTCGCCTGCGGTGGAGGCCGTGCGTGCGCCGCTCTTCCTCGGAACGATGCCGTTCTGGGGCGACGCGCTCTATCTCGTGGTGGCGTCCGTCATCGCGCTCGCCGTCGGCGCGTGGGTGTTCACGCGCATCGACGACCAGATCGCGATCGAAGTCTAGGGCTCTTCTGGCGGATCGACGAGGCGCGGCCCCTTCGGCGCCTCGCGGAGCTCGTCGAGCGGCGCCTCGATCTGCTCGTGCGTCTCGACGTCCTCGAGCTGCACGCGCCGGGCCAGTGCGCCCATCGGAGAGATTCCGAGAACGCGGTACACCGTTCCGCGGTAGGTGATCTCCCCACCGACGGTGAAGTCGTGCAAGGCCGCAGAGCCCCCCTTCAAGCCGCATTGGAACCAGGCCAGGCGACGATACGCCGCCGGCCGTCGCCGAGCAAGATCAGATGCGCGCTTTGAGCACGAGCCGCCCGTCGAACATCCACGGCTCGCCGCCGTCGGCGCGGTACGCGGGAAGACCCGCCACCTCCGCGTTCGGCTCGAGCGGAGGCAGAAGGGACGGGCAGACGAGCGGATGCGCGAAACGCGGATGGCGGCCGCCGCCCGGCGCGTACGGCGCGAGCTCCGCCGGGGCGCGTCGCAGGAGCCCGCGCTCGAGCTCGAGCGCGCCGCCGACGGCGGCGTAGCCCTCCTCGTGGAGCGCGCGCGCGTGCTCGTGCCAGCCTGCCGCCGGCTCGGCGCCGTCCGGGAAGAACGTCCGAGCGTGCGATGCGTCGCGCGCGAGCACGTCGACGTCGCGCTCGAGCGGGTCGTTGCCGAGCTCGGCGAGCCAGAAGCGGTGCTCCTCGACGAGGTCGACCGAGAGCCGGTAGCGGCCGGGAGGGATGGGCCCGCGAAGGGCGATCGTCTGTCGCAGCGTCGCGCCCGGCTCGACCGGGTGCTCGAGGGGCGTACGCAGCCCGTCCCAGACGATCGGGTTGCCGCGCTCGTCGAGCCAGTGATACGCGACGAAGATCCCGTCCTTCTCGCCGCGCGTCCGCCACGGGGCGGTGCCGGCGTTCTCCGCCTCGATGGTCGCGCGCTGCTTCGCGCCCGCCTCGACCGGCGTGTGCTCGATGGCACGCCAGCGCACGACGAGAGGGCCCGAGCTCGGCACCGGGCTAGTCTAGGTAAGTGGACGAGCCGCTCCTCGTGCGGGTCGCGCGCCGCGAGCCGGTCGAGCGGACGCCGGTCTGGTTCATGCGCCAGGCGGGACGCTCGCTCCCGGAGTACCGCGCACTGCGCGAGCGCTACAGCTTCTTCGAGCTCGCCGGCACGCCGGAGCTGTGCGCAGAGGTGACGCTCCAGCCGGTGCGGCGGCACGGTGTGGACGCGGCCGTCCTCTTCGCGGACATCGTCACGCCCGTGCTCGGGATGGGCGTCGGCGTCGAGCTCGTCGAGGGCGTCGGCCCGGTCGTCGGCGCGCCCATCGCGAGCCTCGCCGACGTGGAGCGACTGCACCTGACCGAGCCGGACGCGAACGTGCTCGAGGCGATCCGCATCGTGCGTCGGGAGCTCGACCGGGAGCGCGCGCTCATCGCGTTCTGCGGGGCGCCGTTCACGGTCGCCGGCTACCTCGTCGAGGGAAGGCGGAGCCGCGACTTCGCGCGCACGAAGGCGCTCATGTATCGCGAGCCGGCGGCGTGGCACGCATTGATGGAGAAGCTCACCGAGCAGTTCTCCCGCTACGTCGCCGCGCAGGCGCGTGCCGGCGCGGACGTCGTCCAGCTCTTCGACTCGTGGGTCGGCGTGCTCTCGCCCGCCGACTATGCCGAGTTCGTCGAGCCGTATTCCGCGCGCATCCTCGCCGCCGTCGACGTGCCGACGATCCACTTCGGCACCGGCGCGACCGAGGAGCTGCTCGCGCTCCTCGCCCGCGCAGGCGGCGACGTCGTCGGCGTCGACTGGCGGCTGCCGCTGGCGGCCGCGCCGGCCGATCGCGCGGTGCAGGGGAACCTCGAGCCGGCCGTCCTGTTCGGGCCGTGGGAGCGGATCGAGCGGGAGACGCTCGCGGTGCTCGCCGCCGCCGCGGGCCGCTCGCACGTCTTCAACCTCGGCCACGGCGTCCTGCCGGGGACCGAGCCCGACGTGCTCACCCGGCTGACGGCTCTCGTGCAGGAGCGCAGCCTCTGATCGACATCCCGCGCGCGGAGCTCGAGCTCGTGCTCGCTGCGACACGCGCCGACGAGGTCGAGGATCTGCGCGGACGGAGCTTCGCGTCGGCGGTGGGCGTCTGGCGCGTCCACGCCGGCGACCGGAGCGCGGTGCTGAAGCTGCTCCGCCTGAACGCCGGCCCGCACCCGAAGTGGCCTTCGCGTGCGGATCCGGCCGACCCGTACTACTGGCTCCGCGAGCCGCTCGCCTACGCGTCGGGCGTCCTCGACCCGTTCGGCCTCCCCCGGCTGCTCGCCCGCTTCGACCGGCCGGACGGCGACGTCGCGTTGTGGCTCGAGGACGGAGGCGACCCGCGCGAGCGGGGCTGGACGCCCGAGCTGCTGGCGGCGGCGGCGCGCCGGCTCGGCGCCGCCCAGCGGCAGCTGCTCGACGTCGACGAGCCGTGGCTCGCCCACGGCTGGCTGCGCGAGTACTTCCGCCTGCACGAGCTCCCGCTCGACGACGGCGTGCTCGACCGGCTCGACCGGATCCCGCAGACGGTCTGCCACAACGACTTCCACCCGGACAACGTCCTCGACTCCGGCCTGGTCATCGACTGGGCCTTCTGCGGCGTCGGCCCCGTCGGGATGGACGCCGGCGTCCTCGTCGGCGACGGGCTCGCCGACGAGAAGTATCCGGCAGACCGCGCCGGCGAGGTGTTCGACGCCGTGTGGCGCGCCTACGCCGAGGGCTTCGGCAGCGCCGGCGACGACGTCCGCTACGGATACCTCCAGGGTGTCCGGCGCCTCCGCTGGCTCGTCCGGGACCGCTCACCCGCCTGGGCGGCAACGATCGACTTCATCGACGGGCTAGATTCAGACGGATGAGCGGCGCGGTGGTGCTGATGGCATACGGCTCGCCCGAGCGGCTCGCCGACGTCCCGGCGTACTACGCCGACATCCGCGGTGGCCGCCCGGTCGCGCCGGAGCATCTCGAGGACCTCGTCGAGCGGTATCGCCGGCTCGGCATCGAGGACTCGTCGCCGCTCAACGCCATCACCGAGGCGACGCGCGCGGCGCTCGAGCGCGCGCTCGGCCTGCCGGTCCACACGGGGATGAAGCACTGGACACCGCACATCGCCGACGCGGCCGAGGCGGCGATCGCGGGCGGCGCCGACCGGATCGTGGGCCTCGTGCTCGCTCCCCACTACTCGGCGCTCTCGATCAAGGGCTACGAGGAACAGCTGCGGCACGCCATCGGCGACGGAGTCGCCCTGGCGTTCGTCGAGAGCTGGCACCTGGAGCCCGGCTTCGTCGAGCTGCTCGCCGACCGCGTCCGGGGAACGACTGCGCACGTCGTCTTCACCGCGCACAGCCTCCCGGCGCGCATCCTCGACATGGGCGATCCGTACAAGGTGCAGCTGCTCGAGACCTCCGAGGCGGTCGCGCGCGCGGCGGGCCTCGACGCCTGGTCGTTCTCCTTTCAGAGCGAGTCGCCGACCGGCGAGCCGTGGCTCGGGCCCGACATCCTCGATCACCTGGACGCGCTGCACGCCGACGGCGTCGAGGACGTTCTCGTCTGCCCTGTCGGCTTCGTCTCCGACCACCTCGAGATCCGCTGGGACATCGACGTCGAGGCGCAGGAGAAGGCGGCCGCGCTCGGGATGCGGCTCGAGCGCATCGCGATGCCCAACGACGACCCCGCCTTCGTCAGCACACTTGCCGCGATCGTGGAGAGAAACCTGTGAGGCCGGGCGAGATCACCGTCGACCACGCGGCGAGGCGCTTCCGCGTCTACCCGCGCGAGAGCCGCGCGCTCAAGGATCTCGTGGTCGCGCGCGGCCGCACGCGCGGCACCGATGTCTGGGCCCTGCGCGACGTGTCGTTCGCCGTCGAGCCGGGCAGCGCGATCGGCCTCGTCGGCCGCAACGGCTCCGGCAAGACGACGCTGCTCCGGCTTCTCTCCGGCATCGTCAAGCCGACGTCCGGCACCGTCGCGGTCGGCGGCCGCATCGGCTCGCTGCTCGAGCTCGGAGCCGGCTTCCATCCCGACCTGACGGGACGCGAGAACGTCTATCTCAACGGTTCCATCCACGGGCTGCAGCGCGCCACGATCCGCGAAAAGCTCGACGAGATCGTCACCTTCGCCGGCCTCGAGGACTTCATCGACCTGCCCGTGCGGACGTACTCCTCCGGGATGTACATGCGGCTCGGGTTCGCGATCGCGTCGCACATCGAGGCAGACGTGCTCCTGCTCGACGAGGTGTTCGCCGTCGGCGACGAGGCGTTCCAGCGCAAGTGCTTCGGGAAGATCTTCGAGTTCAAGCAGCGCGGCGGCACGATCGTGTTCGTCTCGCACGACGCCGGCGCGGTCGAGAGGCTGTGCGACCGGGCGGTCCTGCTCAGCGGTGGATGCGTCGCCTTCGACGGCCCGACGCACGAGGCCGTCGTCGCGTACCGGCGGCTGCTCGCCGGTGAGCGCGACCCGGAGGAGCGCGCCGCCGGCCTCAAGGAGTGGGGTGGGGACGTCGCCCGCGTCGAGGCCGTCCGCCTGCTCGGCCCCGAGGGCGAGGAGCGCAGCCAGCTGCTCGCGGGCGAGCCGTTCGCGATCGCCCTCGAGGTCGTCGCCGACACGCCGCTCGCGGCGCCGCGACTGGGCTGGGAGCTGCGCGACGACGGCGGGATGCTCGTCGCCACGGGCGGCGTCTCGACCGCCGAGCTCGGCTGGGGAGACGAGACGCGCTCGCTCCCGCTGCACTTCGCCGTGGAGCGGCCGCCGTTCTCCGACGGACGCCTGCATCTTCGCCTCGACCTCGCCGACGAGCACGCGGGGACACAGCATCACTCCCTCGACGACGCGCTCGTCTTCGTCGTCTACCCCGCCGACGCCGGCCGCGGTCTCGTGCGCCTCGAAGGGCAGTGGTCGCCTGCCGTCGAACTGGAGCGCACATGAGCTCGAGAACATGTCCGGACTGGCCCGACCTGATGGAGATCGCGCCGGAGTTGCAGTTCAAGCACTACACCGTCGCCGAGGTGCAGCTGCCGGCCGACGCGCTCATGCACGTCACCGACATCGCGCTCTCGGACGTCGCCATCTGCTGCGACCTCGAGCACAACGTGTTCTACGCCGTGCACACGGACGAGCGCCTCGCCGACGCACTGCGGTCGAGCCACTGGTTCGAGGTGCGCGACTGGATCAAGGCCGGGCGCCCCGGCTCCCAGTACTAGAGCACCGGCGTCGGCAGCGGATCGCCTTGCGCGAACGCGAGCACGTTGTCGACGACGATGCGCGTCATCGCCGAGCGGGTCTCGATCGTCGCGCTCGCGACGTGCGGCGTCAGCACGACGTTCGGCAGACCGAGCAGCGCGGACGGCACGTGCGGCTCGTGCACGAACACGTCGAGCCCCGCACCGATGCGTCCCGAGACGAGCTCGTCGACGAGCGCGTCCTCGTCGACGACGGCGCCGCGCGCCGTGTTCACGAGCGTGGCGCCGTCCTTCATCGAGGCGAGCCGCTCGCGTGTGATGAGCCCCGTCGTCTCGGGCGTGAGCGGGACGTGCAGCGAGACGATGTCGCTCTCGCGCAGCAGCTCGTCGAGATCGCCCTCGCGCCGCCGCGTGTGCAGCACGCGCATGTCGAACCCGCGCGCACGTCGCGCGACCGCCGAGCCGATGCGCCCGAGGCCGACGATGCCGAGCGTCGTGCCGCTCACCTCGCGGCCGAGCGACTGCGGCTCCGCCCAGTGCGAGCCCCACGACCCCGCGCGGACGTGCCGGTCGCCGGTGACGACGCCGCGGCGGACGGCGAGCATGAGCGCGAGGGCGAGGTCCGCCGTCGCCGCGTCGAGGACGCCGGGCGTGTTCGTCACCGCGACGCCCCGGGCGGCGCAGGCGCCGACGTCGATGCGGTCGTAGCCGACGCCGTAGTTGGCGACGAGCCGCAGCGCGGGGAAGTCGTCGAGGACGACAGGCTCGTTCGAGACGATGAGCACGTCGACGTCGTCGCGCCGGCCCCGGGCAGGGCCGACCTCGACCGCGCCGAGCTCGTCCCAGGCCGGTCCGGGCAGCCTGCGGGTCGCGAGCACCTTCACCCTGCCGACGCTACTACGCTCTCCCCATGACGAGGGTGGTCGTGCCCTTCGCGGGCTCGAGCGGCAAGACGCGGCTGGACGCGCCCCAGCCGGCGAGGCGCGGGATCTCGCTCGCGATGCTCGCCGACGTGCTCGCCGCCGCTGCGGCCATGGGCGAGCCGGTCGTCGCCACGAGCGATCCGGACGGCGTCGCGCTCGCCGCCGAGCTCGGCGCCGCGGTGGCGGCCGACCCGGGCGGAGGCCAGGGAGCTGCGGTCGCGGCGGCGCTCGCGGGGCTCCCACGGGAGCCGGTCCTCGTCGTCAACGCCGACCTGCCCTGCACCGTGCCCGCCGACCTCCGCGCGCTCCTCGCCGCCGTCCCGCCGCGCGGGCTCGCGCTCGTCGAGGCGCTCGACGGGACGACGAACGCGCTCGGCCTCTCCGGGCCGGACGTCTTCGAGCCGTTGTACGGCCGGGACAGCGCAAGCCGCTTCCGAGCGCTTACGGTGGAGACCGTGACCGTCGCCATTCCGAACATCGCCGAGGACGTCGACACGCTCGCCGACCTCGAGCGCCTCCGGCTGCGCTGCGGCCCGCGCACGCAGGCATGCCTGGCCGAGCTCGCGGCGGGTACCCGCGAGTGAACGTCACCGTTCTCTCCGGAGGGGTCGGAGGCGCGCGGTTCGCGCAGGGCGTCGTCGACGTCGTGCCGCCGGAAAGCGTCACGGTCGTCGGAAACGTCGGCGACGACGTCGACGTGCTCGGGCTGCACGTGTCGCCCGACCTCGACTCGGTCCTGTACGCGCTCGCCCGCGCGAACGACGAGGAGCGCGGCTGGGGTCGAGCCGGCGAGACGTTCAGAACGCTCGAGAGCGTCGCGGCGCTCGGCGGCGAGTCCTGGTTCGGGCTCGGCGACCTCGACCTCGGCCTCCACCTCGTGCGGACGCAAGCGCTCCGCTCGGGCGAGCCGCTCTCGCGCGTCACCGCGCGGCTCGCGGCCGCATTCGGCGTCGCGACCGCGCTCCTGCCCGCCACAGACGATCGCCTGCGCACGTGGATCGCGACCGCGGCGGGCGAGTTCCCGTTCCAGGAGTGGTTCGTCGCGCGCGGCCATCGCGACGAGGTCGACTCCGTCCGGTTCGACGGTGCGGACGCGGCTGCTCCCGGACCCGGCGTCCTCGACGCGCTCGCCGGCGCCGACCTCCTCCTCATCGCGCCGAGCAACCCGTACGTGTCGATCGCGCCGATCCTCGCGGTCAGGGAGGTGCGCGACGCGATCGCCGCCAGGCGCGTGCCGTGCGTCGCGGTGAGCCCGCTCATCGGCGGGCGTGCCGTCAAGGGCCCGGCCGACCGCATGCTCGTCCGGCTCGCCGGCGGCACCTCGCCGCGGCATCTCGCCGGCTGCTACGACGGCCTCATCGACGCGCTCGTCGTCGACGAGGCGGACGCGCACGACCTCGACGGCCTCGGGGACGTGCGGCCCATCGTCACGCGCACGCTGATGGTGGACGACTCGGCCCGCCGGCGCCTCGCCGAAGCGGCGCTCGGAGCGGTGCCCGCGTGAAGATCGCGGTCGTCGGCGGAACGGGCGACTTCGGGCTCGCGCTCGCGCAGCGGCTCGCGGAGGCCGGCGAGCACGTCGTCATCGGCTCGCGCGACGCCGAGCGCGCACAGGCGAAGGCGCACGAGGCGGGAGCTGCGGCGGGCGCCGCGAACGTCGACGCGGTCGCCGGCGTCGACATCGTCGTGCTCGCGGTGAAGGCGGACGGTGCGCTGTCGACCGCCGCGGACCTCGGCGATGCGATCGGCGACACGCCGGTGCTCAGCGTCGCGAGCGAGCTGCGCTTCACGAAGACGGGCGTGCACCCCACCGAGGAGCAGCGCTCGATCGCCGAACGCACGCAGGAGCTCCTGCGTGCGCCCGTCGTCGCGGGCCTGCACTCGCTCGCTGCCTCGTCGCTCGCGCACGGGAAGGCGGACGGCGACGCGCTCGTCTGCGGCGACGACGAGCACGCGAAGGAGCTCGCGCTCGCGCTCGCCGGCAAGATCGTCGCCGGTCGCGCTCTCGACGCGGGCCCGCTCGCGAGCGCGCGGGCGCTCGAGGGGATGACCGCGGTGATCGTCAACCTGAACCGCCGCTACCGCGGGCACGCCGGCGTCCGTATCGTCGGTCTGTGACGGCGATCTCGATCGTCCCCGTCGAGGGGATCCCCGAGCTGCGCGAGGGCGACGACCTCGCCGCGATGATCGTCGAGCGGATCGAGCTCGAGGACCGCGACGTCGTCGTCGTCGCGCAGAAGGCGATCTCGAAGATCGAGGGCCGCGTCGTCTCGCTCGACGGAGTCGAGCCGTCCGCCCGCGCCGTCGAGATCGCCGGCGAGGACGGCGACGCTGCGCGCCGGATCGAGGTCATCCTCCGTGAGGCGAAGAGCGTCGTCCGCGTGCGCCCGCCGCTCGTCATCTGCGAGACGCACCACGGCTTCATCTGCGCCTCGGCGGGCGTCGACGCGTCGAACACCCCCGAGCTCGGCACGCTCGTGCTGCTGCCGCTCGATCCCGACGCGTCCGCCGCCCTGCTGCGGGACGAGCTGCGGGAGCGGACGGGTCGCGACGTCGGCGTCATCGTCACCGACTCGTTCGGGCGCCCGTGGCGTCAGGGCACGACCGACGTCGCCATCGGCGCCGCGGGGGTCGAGGTCATGCAGGATCTGCAAGGACGTCGTGATCCGATCGGCTACGAGCTGCACGCGACGGTGATCGCGGTCGCCGACGAGATCGCATCGGCCGCCCAGCTCGTCTCCGGCAAGCTCGGCCGCATCCCGGTCACGGTCGTCCGCGGGCTCGACGTCCGCGGCGACGGTCGGGCGACGGACATCCCCGTCCCGGCCGAGCGCGACCTGTTCCGCTAGGTAGGTACCCTCGGCTGGTGACCCAAGACGCGATCGAGGCCGCGAACGAGCATCTTCGCGGTCTCGGCTACGCCGAGCGGGATCTCGCCGTCCATCCAGGGCCCCGGGGCAAGGTGCTGCTGAAGGGGAACAAGCTCCTCAGCCCGTTGAGCGACGGGGCGGACGTCGTGCTCCGGGTCGTACGCGAGCTCGTGCCCTCGGAGGGCGAGCTCGGGAATCGCACCCTGAGGGCGGCCGACCTCCGTGCGAGGCTTTGAGTCGATGGTGACCGATTCGACAACGGCGCAGGACCGGATGCGGGCGCTCGTCGAGGCCGGGATCGCTCTCACGTCGGAGCTGTCGCTCGACGCCGTCCTCCAGAAGCTCATCGAGACGGCGGCGGCGCTCACGGGCGCGCGCTACGCGGCCCTCGGCGTTCTCGACCCGACCGGCTCGCGGCTCGAGCGCTTCGTCACCACCGGCATCGACGCCGAGACGCACGCGCGCATCGGCGACCTCCCCACCGGCCGAGGCATCCTCGGCGTCCTCATTCGCGACGCGCGTCCGCTGCGCCTGCACGAGATCGCCGAGGATCCCCGCTCGGTCGGCTTCCCGCCCGGCCACCCGCCGATGGGCTCGTTCCTCGGCGTGCCCGTCGCGCTGCGCGGCGTCTCGTACGGCAACCTCTACTTGACCGAAAAGGAATCGGGCGACTTCACGCAGAACGACGAGGAAGCCGTTGTCCTGCTCGCCGCGCAGGCGGCGGTCGCGATCGAGAACGCGCGTCTCTACGAGTCGGTGACGCGCTGGTCGGCGCAGCTCGAGTCGCTGAACGAGATCGGGCTCGCGCTCGTCTCGGAGTTCGAGCTCGCCCCGCTCCTGCAGACGATCGCCACCCGGCTGCGCGGACTGCTCGCCGCGGACAGCGTCTCCATCGCGCTGCCGCACGGAGAGGGGCTTCGCGTCGAGGCCGCGGCCGGCGGCGGCGCCGACGGCGTCATCGGGATGCTGATCCCTCCGCGCTCGAAGACGATGCGCGTGCTGGAGCGCAGGCGCAGCGAGCGCGTCGACTCGATCCTCGACGACCCGGAGATCGATCAGGACACCGCCCGACGGATGCACATGGTGACCGGGCTCTACGTCCCACTCGTCCTCCGCGGCGACGCGATCGGGGTCATCACGGTGCAGGACAAGCAAGGCCCCGACCTGCGCTTCTCGAGCGACGACGTCCGGGTCGCCGAAGGGTTCGCCCAGCGTGCTGCGGTCGCCGTCGACCTCTCGCGGCGCGTGGCGCGCGACGCGCTGCAGCGCGTCGTGTCGGCGCAGGAGCAGGAACGACGCCGGCTCGCCCGCGAGCTGCATGACGAGACCGGACAGGCGCTCACGTCGATCCTCCTCGGGCTGCGCACGATCGAGGAGGCGAAGGGCGAGGCCGAGCTGAACGACGCGCTCTCGGAGGTGCGCGACCTCGTGCGCGCGACGCTCCAGGACGTGCGCCAGCTCGCGGTCGAGCTCCGGCCGAAGGCGCTCGACGACTTCGGCCTCGTCGCCGCGCTCGAACGTCTCACGTCGAGCTTCGAGGAGCAGACCGGGATCTCGATGGAATTCCAGTCCACGCTGCCTTCCACCCGCCTCTCGCCCGAGATCGAGACCGCCATGTACCGGATCGTCCAGGAGGCGCTCACGAACATCGTCAAGCACTCCCGGGCGGGACGCGTGAGCATCGTCGTCGGTCGCAAGGAGGGCGCCGTCTCGGTCGTCGTCGAGGACGACGGCGTCGGCTTCGATCCCGCTCGGACGCGCGAGGAGGGCCTCGGCCTGATAGGTATGCGCGAACGTGTTGCGCTGCTGGGCGGCCGGCTGACGATCGAATCGCGGCCGGGCGCAGGAACGACGTTCGTCGCGGAGGTACCGAACCAGTGACCCGGGTCTTGATCGTCGACGACCATGCGCTCGTCCGCTCGGGCCTGCGGCTGCTCCTCGAGGCGGAGGACGAGATCACGGTCGACGACGAGGGCGGCAACGCCGAGGAGGCGATCCGGCTGGCGCGGCTGCACAAGCCGGACGTCGTGCTCCTCGACGTCGTCATGCCGGGCCGCAGCGGGCTCGAGGTCGTGCCGGAGATCCTCCAGGCCGCGCCGAAGTCCCGCATCCTCGTCCTCTCGATGCAGGACGACCCGAGCTACGTCCGCGAGGCGTTCTCCGCCGGCGCGAGCGGCTACCTCCTGAAGGAGGCCGCCGACAACGAGCTCGTGGCCGCCGTGCGCGAGGTCGCCGCGGGCCGCCGCTACGTCCACCCGACCCTGGGCGCGAGGCTCGCCGCCGCGGAGGCGGAGGCCGAGGCCCGCGCGGCCGCCGACCCGCTCTCGGAGCGCGAGCGCGAGGTGCTCCGGCTGCTGGCGCTCGGCCACACGAACCAGGAGATCGCGAAGATGCTCTACATCTCCGTCCGCACGGCCGAGACCCACCGGGCGCACATCATGCAGAAGCTGCGCCTCACCACCCGCGCCGAGCTCGTCCGCTACGCCCTCCAGCAGGGCCTGCTGGAGGAGGGCGAGCAGACGAGTTAGTCACGCCCGAGCCAGGCACCGGGTGCCGGCGCACGGGACGCAAGGGAAAAACGTCTGGTGCCTGGCACGGGAGAGCCTGAAAGGCTGCTGCGGCTTTCCCGCCGACGGCTTAAGAGCGGCTACCGATGCTCGTGGGGGGCAACGTGACGATCATGCCGCTATGGAGAGCTTCGCAGTCCTCTGGAGCGAATCGGGCCTGCCGGCGAAGGCCGGGAAGCTCGAGCTGGAAGACTCGGCCCTCTGCTTCGAGGGCCCGGGCTTCGTCCATCGCGTCTTCTACGAGGACATCGAGTCGGTGCATGTCGGCCGCGGGCGAGGCGAACGTCTCGCCGGCCGGCCGGCGCTCGTGCTCGACCTCGCCGTCGGCGGCCCGCTCCGCATCGGCAGCCTCGAGGGGCTCGGCGTGCTCAGCGAGCTCGCCGAGCGCATGGGCCACCTGACCGCGACGCATCTTCTGGTCTGATGAGCCGCGTCGCGGTCGTCGTGCCACTGCGGCCCGGCGTGTACGAGGCGGCAGCGCAGCTCGTCGCCGACGGACCGCCCTTCCAGCTCGCCGACAGCACGCTCGACGGCCATTGCGTGTACCTCACCGACCGGGAGGCGCTCTTCGTCTTCGAGGGCCCGGGCGCGCGTGAGGTGATCGAGGAGATCCTCGGCGAAGCGTCCGTCTGGGAGGCGGCGGCCTCCTGGCGCGAGCTGCTCGCCGGCAAGCCGCGCGTCGCCGAGATCGGCTTCGCCTGGCGCCGGGACGAGCCCTGAGCCACTAACCTCAGGTGGCAGTGGCAGAGACCGCCGTGCAACCGCTCGCGGCCGAGGAGCTCCGGCTCATCGACGCCTACTGGCGCGCGGCGAACTACGTCTCGGTCGGGCAGATCTACCTCCTCGACAACCCGCTGCTTCGCGAGCGTCTCGTCGCCGAGCAGGTGAAGGCGCGGCTGCTCGGCCACTGGGGCACGACGCCGGGGCTCAACTTCGTCTATGCGCACATGAACCGCGCGATCCGGAACTGGGACCTCGACGCGATCTACGTCATGGGCCCGGGCCACGGCGGGCCGGCCGCGGTCGCGAATGCGTACCTCGAGGGGACGTACTCCGAGGTGTACCCCGACATCACGCAGGACGCGGACGGGCTGCGCAAGCTCTTCCGGCAGTTCTCGTTCCCGGGCGGGATCCCGTCCCACGTCGCGCCCGAGACGCCCGGATCGATCCACGAGGGCGGCGAGCTCGGCTACGCGCTCTCGCACGCGTACGGGGCGGCGTTCGACAACCCGGACCTGCTCGTGTGCTGCATCGTCGGCGACGGGGAGGCCGAGACAGGGCCGCTCGCGACCGCGTGGCACTCGAACAAGTTCCTCAACCCGGCGACCGACGGGGCGGTGCTGCCGATCCTCCACCTCAACGGCTACAAGATCGCGAACCCGACGGTGCTCGCGCGCATCGACGACGACGAGCTGACGTCGATGCTCGAGGGGTGCGGCTACACCGTCCACTGGGTCGAGGGGCACGATCCCGAGCCGACGCACCAGCGCATGGCGGCCGTGCTCGACCGGTGCATCGAGGAGATTGCCGCGCTGCAGCGTGCGGCGCGCGGCGAGGGCGAGACGAAGCGGCCGCGCTGGCCGATGATCGTCCTCCGCACGCCGAAGGGCTGGACGGGGCCGAAGACCGTCGACGGGCTTCCGACGGAAGGCACGTGGCGCTCGCACCAGGTGCCGATGGCGGAGATGCGGACGAACCCGGAGCATCTCGCGCTCCTCGAGTCGTGGATGAAGAGCTACAAGCCCGAGGAGCTGTTCGACGAGAACGGCTCGCTCGTCCCCGAGCTCGCCGCTCTGCCGCCGAAGAGCTACCGGCGCATGAGCGCGAACCCGAACGCGAACGGGGGCCTGCTCCTCCACGATCTCGCGCTCCCGGACTTCCGCGACTACGCCGTCGAGGTGGCGCGGCCGGCGGTGACGTTCGGCGAGGCGACGCGCGTCCTCGGCGGGTACCTGCGAGATGTCATCAAGCTGAACCCGGATCGCTTCCGCCTGTTCGGCCCGGACGAGACGGAGTCGAACCGCCTCGGCGCCGTGTTCGAGGCGACGAGCCGTGCGTGGGACGCGAAGACGCTGCCGGTCGACCTGGACAGGCTCTCGCCCGACGGCCGCGTGATGGAGGTGCTCTCGGAGCACCAGTGCCAGGGCTGGCTCGAGGGCTACCTCCTCACCGGCAGGCACGGGCTCTTCAACTGTTACGAGGCGTTCATCCACATCATCGACTCGATGTTCAACCAGCACGCGAAGTGGTTGAAGTCGACGAGCACGATCCCGTGGCGCCGGCCGATCGCGTCGCTCAACTACCTGCTCTCCTCGCACGTGTGGCGGCAGGACCACAACGGCTTCTCGCACCAGGATCCCGGCTTCATCGACCACGTCGTGAACAAGAAGGCGGAGATCATCCGTGTCTACCTGCCGCCGGACGCGAACTGCCTCCTCTCGGTGGCCGACCACTGCCTGCGCAGCCGCCACTACGTCAACGTCATCGTCGCGGGGAAGCAGCCGGCGCTCAACTTCCTGTCGATGGACGATGCGATCCTCCACTGCACGCGCGGGATCGGCATCTGGGAGTGGGCGTCGAACTCCGAAGGCGACCCCGACGTCGTGATGGCGTGCTGCGGCGACGTCCCCACGCTCGAGACGCTCGCCGCCGTCGACGTCCTCCGCCGCGAGCTGCCGTCGCTGAAGGTGCGGGTGGTGAACGTCGTCGACCTCATGCGCCTGCAGCCGGACACGGAGCATCCGCACGGGCTCTCCGACGGCGAGTTCGACACGCTCTTCACGGCCGACAAGCCGGTCGTCTTCGCCTTCCACGGCTACCCGTGGCTCATCCACCGGCTGACGTACCGGCGCACGAACCACGCGAACATCCACGTGCGCGGCTACAAGGAAGAAGGGACGACGACGACGCCGTTCGACATGGTCATGCTGAACGACCTCGACCGGTTCCACCTCGTGATGGACGTCATCGACCGCGTTCCCTCGCTCGGGTCGCATGCGGCGATGCTGCGCCAGCAGATGGAGGACGAGAGGGTGCGCGCCCGCGCGTACACGCGGGTCGAGGGCGACGACGTGCCCGCGATCCGCGACTGGACCTGGCCGTATTGAACGTACTCGTCGTCAACGCGGGGTCGAGCAGCCTGAAGCTCTCGGTCCTCGACGGCGACGAGCTCGTGTGGTCGGGGAGCGAGCTCGACGATCTCGGGGCGGTCGACGCCGTCGGGCACCGCATCGTCCACGGCGGCACGGAGTTCGTCGCACCGGTGCTGATCGACGCCGCGGTGGTGCGTCGGCTCGAGGCGCTCACCGACCTCGCGCCGCTCCACCAGCCCAAATCGTTGCGCGCGCTCGAGCTCGTGAGCCGCAAGCTCCCGGACGTGCCGGCGGTGGCGTGCTTCGACACCGCCTTCCACGCGCGCATGCCGGCCGCCGCGACGACGTACGCGCTGCCGCGCGAATGGCGGACGCGGTGGGAGCTGCGGAAGTTCGGCTTCCACGGGCTGTCGCACGAGTACGCGTCAGCGCGTGCGCTCGAGCTCGCGGGATTGTCCGCGGATGCGCGGGTCGTCACGTGCCACCTCGGCGCAGGCGCGTCGCTCGCCGCCGTGCGGGACGGGCATTCGGTGGACACGACCATGGGCTTCACGCCACTCGACGGGCTCGTGATGGCGACGCGCTCGGGCGAGATCGACCCGGGGCTCATCCTGTGGCTCGAGGAGCACATGGGCATGCCGCCGTCCGAGCTCGCGTCGACGCTCGAGCACCGCTCGGGGCTCCTCGGCCTGACCGGGACGGCGGACATGAAAGAGATCCTCGAGCGCGAGGCGGCGGGCGACGAGCAGGCCGCGCTCGCCGTCGGCGTCTACCTCCACCGCCTCCGCGGTGGGATAGCGGCGATGACGGCGGCGCTCGGCGGCCTCGACGTGCTCGTCTTCACCGGCGGCGTCGGCGAGCGGTCGGCACCCATTCGCGCCCGCGCCGCGGACGGGCTCGAGTTCCTCGGCGTCGGGATCGACGCGGCGCGGAACGACGCGCCGCAGCTCGACGCGGAGATCGGCGCAGACGGACTGCGCGTGCGCACGTTCGCCGTCGCCGCACGCGAGGATCTGCAGATCGCGCGCGGCGTGCGCGCGGTGCTCGGTTAGCGCTTCTCGAAGATGACGAGCACTGCGAGCTGCTCGTACGCGGTGAAGCGGTGGTCCGCGCCGGCCTCGACGAAGACGGCGGATCCTTCGCTCACCGGGACGCTCTCGCCCTCGACCTCGAGCACGCCCGATCCCTCGAGCACGACGTAGACCTCGTCGTCCTCGTGCGGCTGCTGGCGGTCGGGCTCGGGCGCGACGAGCACGTAGACGCCGAGCTCGAGACCGCTCGACTCGTGGACGACCTCGTAGCCGCCGCCGGCGGCGCGGAGCTTCGCCGCGACTTCCCGGACACCGAACGCGTGCACGAGTGCAACCTACCGAAGCCCAAAACCGGAAGGGCCGGCAAGCCGACCCTTCTGGCGGTGGATGCGCCGGAGCTTCGAGAAGCCCGGATATGTTGGCGGTTGCGCGGCTCCGGTCAGGGGAAGGGAGCCGGCCACCACCTTTGACCAGACTCTCTCCCGCGCGGGGGGCGGCGGCATCGGCCCCCCTACCTACGCCAAGTGCGGGTTTACCGCAGGCGGGCGATTACCAGGACTTCGCTCTGCGCTGCGGCGCCTGGCGCGCCACCCGGACGCGGGCGTCGACCGCGACCGCCCGGTCGGCGAGCGCGAGCACGGGGTTGAGGTCGAGCTCGGCCACCTCGGGGAAGTCCTCGACGAGCCGCGAGAGCCGGACGAGGAGGTCGACGAGCGCTTCCGGGTCGGCGGGCGGTGCGCCCCGGAAGCCGGCGACGAGCCGGCCGGCCTTGCCGGCCTCCACGAGCTCGCGCGCGTCGAGATCGGTCAGCGGGGCGAGCCGGAACTGCGCCTGGCCGATGAGCTCGGCGAAGACGCCGCCCGGGCCGAAGGCGACGAGCGGCCCGAACACCGGATCCTGCACGGCGCCGGCGAGCAGCTCGGCTCCGCCGCGGATCATCGGCTGGATGAGCACCGGCAGACCGATCCGTTCGATCGCGACGCTCACCGCGGCCTCGTCGGCGAGGTTCAGCGCGACGCCGCCGGACTCCGTCTTGTGGACGCCCGCGGCCGCGCTCTTCACGACGACGGGGAAGCCGAGCTCCGCGGCAGCGGCCGCCGCAGCGTCGGCGGTGTCGGCGA
This sequence comes from uncultured Actinomycetes bacterium, assembly GCA_963753295.1. Lineage (GTDB taxonomy): Bacteria > Actinomycetota > Thermoleophilia > Gaiellales > Gaiellaceae > Palsa-739. The sequence goes on from CAVWBZ010000012.1 coordinate 74,712, forward strand.
CGCGCTCGGGGACGACGGGAAGCCCGTACGCCTCGAGCAGCCGCCGCGCCTGCGCCGGCGCGAGCCACGCGTCGTCGCCGCGCGCGAGCGCCTCGGCGACGACGTCGGCCGCGGCCTCGCGGTCGACGGTCAGCTCCGGAATGGTCCCGGCGGGGCGCCGCAGCCAGTCGCCGCGGTCGGCCGCGCGGCTGAGCGCGCGCGCCGCCGCCTCCGGATACGAGAAGAACGGGACCGGGGCGGCGCTGCGCAGCGTCGCCGGCGCGCCCTTGGCGGAGAGGAAGGCGCAGAGGACGGGCTTGTCGCCCGCGTCGGCGGCCGCACGGCTGATCGCCGATCCGACGTCATCCTCCGAGACGCCGACGGTCGGCACGAACAGCACGATGAGCGAGTCGATGCCGGGATCGGCGAGCACGATCGGCAGCACGTCGGCGAACGTCTTCGCAGTCGCCGACCCGAGGATGTCGATCGGGTTCGAGGTGCTGCCTTCGATCGGCATCACCTCGCCGAGCGCCCGCCGCGTCTCCTCGCTCGGAGTCGGCAGCTCGAGGCCCGCACCCTCGCACGCGTCGGCGCAGAGGATTCCGAGGCCGCCCGCGTTCGTGAGCAGCGCGACCCGGCGGCCGCGCGGCACGGGCATGTCGTTGAGGAGCGCGGCGACGTCGACGAGCTCGTCGAGCGTCTGCGTCCGGATGACGCCGGTCTGGCGGAAGAGCGCGTCCACCGCGGCTTCGGAGCCGGCGAGCGCAGCGGTGTGCGAGCTCGCGGCCCTGCTGCCGGAGCTCGTCGTGCCGCTCTTCATCGCGAGCACCGGCTTCGCGCGCGCGACGCGGCGCGCGATGCGCGCGAACGCGCGCGGGTTGCCGAACGACTCGAGGTAGAGCATGACGAGCTTCGTGTCGTCGTCGTCCTCCCAGTACTCGAGGAGGTCGTTCGAGGAGACGTCCGCCTTGTTGCCGATGGATGCGAAGCCGGAGAGGCCGAGCTCGCGCTCCTGGCCCCGCTCGAGCACTGCAAGCCCGAGCGCGCCGCTCTGCGACGAGAAGCCGATCTTCCCCGTGGGGAACGCGCGCGGTGCGAAGGTCGCGTTGAGCCGCGACGCGGCCGACGCCATACCGAGGCAGTTCGGCCCGATCATGCGGGCGCCGTGGTCGCGGACGAGCGCGAGCAGCTGCTCCTGGCGGATGACGCCCTGCGGGCCGATCTCGGCGAAGCCGGCGGAGATGACGACGAGCGCCTTGACGCCGGCCGCGAGCGCCTCCTGCGCGGCGGCGATGACGTGCTCGCCGGGAAGGCAGATGACGACGAGGTCGACGTGCTCGGGGATTTCCGCGACGCACGTGTAGCCGTGCACGCCGGCGACGGGGTCGCCGCCGCGGTTCACGGGATACGCGGCGCCGGCGAAGTCGGCCGTGAGGATGTTGCGGAAGAGCTCGCCGCCGATGGAGCCGCGGCGTGCGGACGCGCCGATGACGGCGACGCACTTGGGCTCGAAGAACGGCTGGAGCGACGCGCGCACGGCGACGTGGTTCCGCTCGGCGACGCGGTCGCGGTAGTGCGCGGTCGCCGCGATCGGGAAGCGCACCTCGACGGAGCCGCCCTCGAGCTCGCGCGTCAGCTCGAAGCCCGCATCGCGGAACACGACGAGCATGCTCTGGTTCTCCGGCAGCACCTCGGCGACGAAGGACTCGATGCCCGCCTCGGCGGCGAGCTCGGCGAGCCGCTCGAGCAGGCGGGTGCCCATGCCGCGGCCCTGGAAGTCGTCGGCGACCGTGAACGCGACCTCGGCCGCGCGGCGCTCGCGCAGCCGCACGAAGTTGGCGAGCGCGACCATGCGGCCGTCGTGGCAGCCGATGAGGGCGCCGCGCTCGTCCCAGTCGGGATCGAGGAACGGTGCGACGAGCTTCGGCCCGAGAGCCGGGAAGCCGTGGAAGCGGAGGTAGCGACTGCGCTCGGAGAGCCCTGCGATGAACTCGAGCATCTGGTCGGCGTCGTCCGCGAGCGGTGCGCGGAGACGCAGGGTGGAGCCGTCCCGGAGGATGACGTCGGTGGAGATCTGATCGAGTGCGCTCATGACAAAGGTGTAGCGACCGCCGGGGTGCCGAGGCGACGGGATTTTCCCGTAGCCTCGACGCGATGGATCCGCGGGAATCGCCCCTCGGGAGGCACGAGCTCGCCGCCGAACCGCTGGCGCAGTTTCGGCGCTGGTTCGACGAGGCGTCGCGCCTCGCGCGGGCACCGGAGGCGATGGCCCTGGCCACGGCGACCTCCGACGGACGCCCGTCGGTGCGGATGGTGCTCATGAAGCGGGCCGACGAGGCCGGCTTCGTCTTCTTCACGCAGGTGACGAGCCGGAAGGGCGGCGAGCTGGCGGCGAACCCGCACGCGGCCCTCCTCTTCCACTGGGACGCGCTCGGCCGGCAGGTGCGGGTCGAGGGCTCCGTCGAGACGGTCGACGGCGCCGAGGCGGACGCGTATTTCGACTCGCGGCCGCTCGGGGCGCGGCTCGCCGCGCTCGCCTCGCCGCAGAGCCACGTCGTGGAGTCGCGGGACGCGCTCGAAGCGAGAGTCGAAGAGCTCGCGGCGGCGGGGGAGCCGGTCCGGCCGGCGACGTGGGGCGGGTACCGGCTCGTCCCGGACACCTGGGAGTTCTGGCAGCACCGGGCGAACCGCCTGCACGACCGCTTCCGCTACCGCCCGGCGGGCGGCGCCTGGGTCATCGAGCGGCTCGGGCCCTAGCGGCCGTGTCGGCCGAGCCGCCACGGCCTCTTCCGGGCGGCGTCGCAAGCGACGCCTTGGCGAGGGTTCGCCCGAGGGCGGCGAGTCGCTCGTCCCAGCGGGCGCCGACCTCGACGAGCCACTCGGCGGCGTCGCCGAGCGGCTCCGGCGTCACCGCGTAGCGCGTCTCGCGGCCGACGCGCGTGGCCCGCAGGAGCCCGGCGTCGGCGAGGGTGCCGAGCTGCTTCGCCACGGCCTGGCGGGTGACGGGGAGCTCCGCGGCGAGCTCGGTCGCCGTGGCGGTGCCGCGCTCGGCCACGGAGGCGACGAGCGCCCGCCGGCCCGGGTCGCCGAGGGCGTCGAAGACCGCTTCTACCGGACGGGCGCCCATGCGAGGGCGTGCAGCTCGAGCGCGGTGGCGAAGTCGGGCGACGTCTCGACGACGTGCAGGAGGGTGCCGCCCTCGACCTCCTCGAGCTCGAGCACCACCTCGCCGCCGTCGTCCCAGTCGAGGACGAGACGTTCCGCCGGCTCCGCCTCCCGCACGGTCGCTCGGCGCTCCTCGCCGTCGCCCCAGCGGAAGATCCCCTCGCCGCCGGGCACCGGGTCGAGCTCGGCCTCGGTCGCGAACCACTCCTCCAGCCGCTCGGGATCGGTCAGCGCCTCCCAGACCTCGTCCGGCCCGGCCGGGAAGACGACGTCCCTCTCGACGTGCAACTCCATGGTTGCGTATTATACCCACCGTGAGCACGCTCGTGCCAATGGTGGTGGAGTCCGACGGGCGGCACGAGCGCTCGTTCGACATCTTCTCGCGCCTCCTGCGCGAGCGGATCGTCTTCCTCGGAACCGAGGTCTCGGAGCAGTCGGCGAACCTCATCGTCGCGCAGCTGCTCTTCCTCGAGGCGGAGGATCCGGACGCGGACATCCACCTCTACGTCAACTCGCCCGGCGGCGACGCGTACGCGGGTTTCGCGATCTACGACGCGATGCAGTTCGTCAAGCCGGATGTGCAGACGTACTGCATCGGGATGGCGATGTCCGCAGGGGCGCTCGTCCTCGCGTCGGGGGCGCCCGGCAAGCGGCACGTGCTCCCGAACTCGAAGGTCATGATCCACCAGGGGTCGGGCGGCTTCCGCGGCACGCCCGCCGACATCCAGATAGCCGCCCGCGAGATCCTCGCCCTGACGCACAAGTACGCAGAGATCGTCGCGCGCCATTCGGGCAAGGACGTCGAGCAGGTCATGCGCGACATCGACCGCGACCGCTTCCTCTCGCCCGAGGAGGCCGTCGAATACGGCCTCGCCGACCGCGTCCTGCCCGCGAGACCCTTCTCATCCGCTTCATAGGCATCCGCTCCACGATGAAGGGCGAAACCGTCCCTTTGGAGGAGCACGCCCATGAACGCGATAACGAGCCGTCTCCCGGCAGGAATCCGTAGCCGCGGCCTCGCACGCCGCCTCGGCGGCATCGGCGTCGTCAACGGGCTGCTCGGAGCCGCGGTCGTCGGCGCGGGCATCGCTGCGTACTTCGTCGTCGCCGGGACGTCGTCTCCGCCGGCGGCGGTCCGCACGGCGACCGTGGCACGGGGCGTCGTGCTCTCCACCATCTCTGCGAGCGGGTCGCTGCAGGCGGCGCAGGCGCTGTCGGTGGACTTCGCCTCGTCGGGAACGGTCACCTCGGTCGCGGTGAAGGCCGGGCAGCGCGTGAAGCGGGGGCAGGTTCTCGGTCGCATCGACCCCACCGCCGCGCAGCAGTCGGTGCAGCAGGCGGAGGCGTCGCTCGCGAGCGCGCAGGCGCAGTACGAGGAGACGCTCACCGGCGAGACTGCGCAGCAGCGCAAGCAGGACGCGCTCTCGGTCACGCAGTCGAAGCAGTCCCTTGCGACGGCGAAGGCGACCGCCAAGCAGGATGCACGGCAGTCGTCGGCGACGATCGCGAACGCGCAGCAGGCTTACCGCGTCGACCTGGGCCAGGAGAAGGCCGACCTCTACCAGCAGAAGCAGGACCAGGCCGTCTACGCGAATGCGGACGCCGCGAACTCCGCCGTCGCTGCGGACAAGGCGCAGCTCGCCTCCGACCAGTCGAGGCAGCAGAACGACCAGGCGCAGCAGCTCGCGCTCCAGAACAAGCAGACGGTCGACAAGTCGAACCTCTCGCAGGCGCAGACCGGCCTCCAGCAGGCTCAGAACGCGAAGGACAATGCCGCGATCGCGTCCGCGCAGAACCAGGTCGACGACTTCCAGGACACGGTCAACCTCGACCAGAGTGAGCTGAACGCGCTCTCGGTGACGCTGCAGAACGACGGCTTTGCGATCACCCAGGACAACACGAAGGTCACGAACGACCAGGCTGCTCTCACCGCGCTCCAGAACGATTCGAAGGCGATCGTCGCGGACGAGGCGAAGATCGCCTCCGACCGGCAGGCGCTCGCCAGCGCACGGATGAGCGTGGCCGCGACCACCGCGAGGGACAAGCAGTCGGTCGCCTCGAGCCGGCTCGCGCTCAAGACGACGCTCGCCTCGGTGGCGACGAAGCAGGCCCCGCCGGCCGCCGCCACGCTGGCGTCGGCGCGCGCGGGCGTCGTCAACGCTCAGATCGGGCTCGCGAACGCGCAGAAGACCCTCTCCCAGACGGTGCTCCGCGCCCCGATCGCCGGCACGGTGGCCGACGTCTCGGGCATGGCGGGGACGCAGACCGCGGGCGGCGGCAACTCGAATCCCTCTGCGGCGAGCTCGAGCTCGAGCTCGAGCGGCTCCGCCGGATCGTCCGGGTTCGTGACGCTCACCGGCTTGAAGGGGATGCAGCTCGTGGCGAGCTTCGCGGAGACCGACACGGCGAAGCTCCGCGTCGGCCAGGCCGCGACCGTGACCGTCGACGCACTCCCGAGCACCGAGCTGGCCGCGCACGTGATCGCGATCGCGGGCACCGCGACGAGCTCGTCCGGGGTCGTGACCTACCCCGTGACCTTCGCCCTCGACCGGTCGGAGCCCGGCCTCAAGCCGGGGATGAGCGCGAACGTCGACGTCGTCGTCGGCGAGGCGGACAACGTCCTCCACGTCCCCACCGCCGCCGTCAACGGCAGCGGCTCGAACGCGACCGTCACGGTTCTTCGCAACGGCCAACAGGTGCGTGTGCCCGTCGTCGCCGGCCTCGCAGGCGATTCCTCCACCGCGATCCTCAGCGGTCTGACGAACGGCGAGTCCGTCGTCCTCCCGTCGGTCTCGTTCTCGACCTCGGGCGGGACCGGCGGGACCTCGACGACAAACTCGACGGGTGGTGGCGGCGGCGGCGCGCGCTTCCGCGGCGGCGGCGGCCTCTTCGGCGGGCTGGGCGGGTGAGCACGGCCCGCCGGCGCGCGACCGTCCTCCTCCAGCGCGTCTCGAAGACGTACGGGACGGGCGACATCGCGGTGCACGCGCTCCGCGGCGTCGACCTGCGCGTCGAGCGCGGCGACTTCGTGGCGGTGATGGGCGCATCGGGCAGCGGCAAGTCGACGCTCATGAACCTCGTGGGCTGCCTCGACGTGCCGACGGACGGGCGCTACCTCCTCGACGGCATCGATGTGAGCCTGCTCGACGAGCTCGAGCTCTCGTACATCCGCAACCGGAAGATCGGCTTCGTGTTCCAGAGCTACAACCTCGTGCCGCGGACGAGCGCACTGCGCAACGTCGAGCTGCCGCTCGTCTACGCCCGCGTCCCGAAAGCGGAACGTCGTGAGCGCGCTGAAGAGGCGCTCGTCGCAGTGGGCATGGCGCACCGGATGCAGCACGTCCCGTCCGAGCTCTCCGGCGGGCAGCAGCAGCGCGTCGCGATCGCCCGCGCAATCGTCACCCGGCCGTCTCTCATTCTCGCGGACGAGCCCACCGGCAACCTCGACAGCGCCTCGGGCGCGGAGGTGATGCAGATCTTCGAGCGGCTCAACGGGGCCGGCCGGACGATCGTGATGATCACCCACGAGCCCGACATCGCCTCGTATGCGGGACGCGTCGTGCATCTGCTGGACGGTCGCGTCGACTCGGATCGCCGGACGGTGGCGGCGTGACCGCTGCCGAGGCGTTCCGGATGGCCGTGCAGGGCGTGCTCGCGAACCGCCTGCGCTCGTTCCTGACGATGCTCGGCATCACCATCGGCGTCGCAGCCGTGATCATCCTCGTCGCGGTCGGGCACGGGTCGCAGGTCGCCGTGCAGAAGCAGATCGAGAGCCTCGGAACGAACGTCGTCTCGATCATGCCCGGCGGCTTCGGCTTCGGCCGCGGCTCGGGCGGGTCGCAGAGCTCGTTCACGCAGCTGACGACGAAGGACGTGAAGGCGCTCGAGGACAAGAACGCCGCCCCGGACATCGAGTCCGTGACGCCGGTGGTCAACGGCTCGGTCACCGCCACGTTCGGAGCCGCGAGCTACTCCCCGGGCCAGTTCGTGGGCACGACGCCGTCGTACGAGGAGGCGCGCAAGTCTCCGGTCGAGGCGGGGACCTTCGTCACCGCCCAGGAGGAGGCGCAGCACGCGCGCGTCGTGGTGCTCGGCCAGACGGTGGTCGAGAACCTGTTCGGGAGCGAGAACCCGCTCGGGCAGACGATCAAGCTCAACGGCATCGGCTTCACGGTCGTCGGCGTGCTCGTCCCGAAGGGGACGAACGGGATCCAGGACCAGGACGACGTCGCGATCGCGCCGCTCACGACGACGCAGGATCTCATCACCGGCGTCACCGGCGGCCTGAGCCAGATCATCATCGAGGCGTCGACGTCGTCGAAGGTGAACGCCGCCGCGGCGGAGGCGACGTCGATCCTCACGCCCGGCCACTCTTCGAACGGCACGGCGACCTTCCGCGTTCTGAACCAGTCCTCGTTGCTGCAGACGACCGCCTCGAGCAACCACGTGTTCACGGTCCTGCTCGCCGCCGTCGCGGCGATCTCGCTCCTCGTCGGAGGCATCGGCGTCATGAACATCATGCTCGTGACGGTCACCGAGCGGACGCGCGAGATCGGCATTCGCAAGGCACTCGGTGCGCGGCGCAGCGACATCCTCGGGCAGTTCCTCACCGAGTCCGTGCTGCTGTCGGTGTTCGGCGGCGTGCTCGGTGTCGCCGTCGGCCTCGTCGGCAGCCGCTTCAAGATCGTCGGCGTCCAGCCTGCGGTCGAGCTGTACTCGGTGCTGCTCGCCCTCGGCGTCGGCATCGCCGTCGGCCTCTTCTTCGGAATCTACCCCGCAAACCGTGCGGCCTCGCTGAGGCCGATCGAAGCACTTCGTTACGAATAGGAGTCACTGGAATGAGCACACTCGACAGCGATCTTCCGATTCCGGCCGAGGAGCCCGAGGACGACGTCGAGCTCGAGCTCGAGGCCCTTGCGTTGCGCCGTCGCCGGAAGCTGCCGCGCGTGACGCTCGCGCTCGCGCTCGCAGCCGTCGCCGCCGGGGCGTTCATCGGCGGAGCCGAGGCGCAGAAGCATCTCGGCAAGAGCTCCGGCTCGAGCTCGGGCAACTCGGCCCTCTCGGGCCTCGCCTCGCGCTTCCGCACCGGAACAGGCTCGACCGCCGGCGCGGGCCGGACGGCCGGCGGCGGATTCTTCGGCACGGGCGGAGGCTCGACCATCGGCACCGTCACCGCGATAAAGGGCTCCACCCTCTACATCACGGACACGAGCGGCAACACCGTGAAGGTGACGACGTCGGCCGCGTCGCAGGTGACGAAGACCGTGTCCGGCACCGTGAAGGACGTCCTTCCGGGCGCCACCGTCGTCGTTCGCGGCACGCAGGAGAAGAACGGCGACATCGCCGCCGACTCGATCACGCTCGGCGGTGCCGGCGCGGCCGGCTTCGGCGGCGGCTCCTCCGGCAACGGTGGGGCGACCGGCTTCGGCGGCGGTAGCAGCAGCAGCGGTACTGGCTCTGGAAACAACGGGGGCGCCACCGGCTTCGGCGGCGGCTCAGGAGGTTGAGAATGATCCGATTCACTGCCCCCGCCGCCGTGGCGGCGATGCTCGCTCTTCTCCCCGCCGCAGCGACGGCGGCGACACCCGTTCAGGGATCGGTCTTCGGGCCGATCGTCTCCGTCAAGGGCGCGACGTTCACCCTGACGACGTCGCTCAGCCCGTCCGGCAAGTCGACGATCACCGTCGGCAAGGCGACGATCACGGAGCAGGGCACGGCTCCGAAGTCGAGTCTCAAGGTGGGTGCCTGCGTCGCGGCGACGGGTGCGCGGAACAGCAAGGGCGTCGTCGCCGCAACGCGGATCACGATCTCGGCGCCCGTGAAGGGCCAGTGCGGCCCCGGCTTCGGCGGCGGTCGCGGCGGCGGCGGGCCGCCTCGGACGGGCACGACGCCGAGGACCGGAACGACGCCGAGGACGGGCACGCGTCCGCCGGGCGGTTTCGGCGGCGGAGCGAACTTCGGCTTCGCGTTCGGGTCGGTGACGAAGGTGAGCGGCTCAACGCTCACCGTGAAGGGGCGGTCGTTCGGATCGACGAAGGCGACGACGACGACAACGGTCACCGTGTCGGCGAAGACCTCGCTCGATCAGACGCTGACGGTGAATGCGTCTGCGATCAAGGTGAAGATGTGCGCCTTCGTGCGCGGCACGAGCCCCGACAAGGGCCTCACCGTGAAGGCGACGAACATCGCGCTCACGCCGGAGACGAACGGCACGTGTACGAGCGGGTTCAGACGTCCGGGCGCATGACGTAGGCTGCTGCGCGTGGTGGTCGTTGCCGACCTGCGCGCGCAGCTGCTGCGCCTCGTTCCGGACGAACGGCGCGTGAGCGACGGCGAGTCCGTGCTCGACCAGCACGGCGCGGATCTCTCGTACCACCACGCGCACCGCCCCGACGTCGTCGTCTTCCCCGAGTCGACGGACGAGGTCGCGGCGGTGCTCGCGTGGGCGAACGGCGCCGGCGTGCCGGTGGTCGCCTTCGGAGCGGGCACGAGCCTCGAGGGGCACGTCATTCCGCTCCACGGCGGGATCAGCCTCGACCTGACGCGGATGGACGCGATCCTCGCCGTCCGGCCCGACGACCTGACGGCGACGGTGCAGCCGGGCGTCACGCGCTCGCAGCTCGAGGCGGCGGCGGGCCCGCACGGCCTGTGGTTCCCCGTCGACCCGGGAGCCGACGCGACGCTCGGCGGCATGGCCGCGACCAACGCGAGCGGGACGACGACGGTGCGCTACGGCGGCATGCGCGCGCACGTGCTCGCGCTCGAGGTCGTGCTCGCCGACGGGCGCGTCGTCAGGACCGGGAGCCGCGCCGTGAAGACGTCTGCGGGGTACGACCTCACCGACCTGTTCGTCGGCTCCGAGGGGACGCTCTGCGTCATCACCGAGATCACGCTGCGGCTGCGTCCGATCCCGGACGGCATCGTCGTGGCGCGCGCCGCCTTCCCGTCCATCGAGTCGGCGTGCCGCGCTGCGGCGGCGATGATCGGCGCCGGTGTGCCGGTCACTCGCTGCGAGCTCCTCGACACGGTGACGATCGCGGCGCTGAACGCGTACAAGGAAACGACGTTCCCGGAGTCGCCGCATCTCTTTCTCGAGCTCTCGGGCGATATCGAGACCGTGCGCGAGCTCGCGGACGACCAAGGCGCCACGAGCTTCGAATCGGAGACGGACCCGACGGCTCGCGCGAGGATGTGGGACGCACGTCACAACGCGCTGCACGCGTCGCTCGCACTCGCTCCCGGCTCGCGGGCGATGACGACGGATGTGGCCGTCCCGCTCTCGGAGCTCGCCGGCGCAATCGAGCACGCCCGCGACGCTCTCGACGAGTCGGGGTTGCGGGGCGGGATCGTCGGGCATGTCGGCGACGGCAACTTCCACGTCGCGTTTCTCCTGGATCCCGGCGACGCCGGCTCGATCGCCCGCGCGGAAGCGCTGAACGCGCGACTCGTCGACGACGCACTCGCGCGCGGCGGCACGTGCACCGGCGAGCACGGGATCGGCTTCGGGAAGCTCGCGTACCTCGAGCGCGAGCACGGCGACCTCGTCCCGCTCTACCGCGACATCAAGCAGCTGTTCGACCCCAACGGGATCCTCAATCCGGGGAAGGTCGTGCCCTAGGAGGCTGAGCCGGCGAAGACGACGGAGTCGGCGAGGATCGCGTCGATGCGTCCGAGCGTCTCGCGGTCGAGCTCGACGCCGCTCGCGCCCGCGTTGTCCGCCACCTGCTCCGCCTTCGTCGCGCCGATGATCGCGGAGGCGACGTTCGGCTCGCGCAGCACCCAGGCGAGCGCGAGCTGCGGCATCGAGACGTGCAGCTCGCCGGCGATCGAGCCGAGCTCCTGCACGCGGCGCAGCAGGTCGTCGTTGCGCAGCCGGTCGTCGAAGAAGTAGTTCATGCGCTCGTGCGCAGCCCGGCTGTCGGCCGGCGGCGGCGCGCCCGGCGCGTACTTGCCGGTGAGGACGCCCTGGCCGAGCGGCGACCAGACGATCTGGGAGATGCCGTGCTCGCTGCAGTACGGGATGACGTCGCGCTCGGGCCCGCGCCAGATCATCGAGTACTGCGGCTGGCTCGAGACGAACCGCTCGACGCCGGGCATCTCCATCGCCTCGGCGATCTTCTCCGCCGGCCACTCGCTGAAGCCGAGGTAGCGCGCCTTGCCCTGGCGGACGACCTCGGTCAGCGCCTCCATCGTCTCCTCGAGCGGCGTGTTCCAGTCGTAGCGGTGGCACTGGTACAGGTCGACGTAGTCGGTGCGCAGGCGGGCGAGCGACGCGTCGATCTGCTTGAAGATCTGTGCGCGCGACAGACCGCGGTCCGTGTCCGACATCGGGAAGAAGAGCTTGGTCGCGAGGACGTACGAGTCGCGCGGCCTGTCGGCGAGCACCCGGCCGAGGAACTCCTCCGCGCCGCCGCCGGAGTAGACGTTGGCGGTGTCGACGAAGTTGATGCCGACGTCGAACGCCTTCGCGACGCAGGCCTCCGCCTGGTCGCTGCCGACGGCGCCGCCGTACGTCATCCAGGAGCCGAGGCTGATCTCCGACACCTGCAGGTCGCTGGAGCCGAGCTGTCTGTAGCGCATAGCTTCGACGGTATCCGTTAGCGTTCAATCGTGCTGCAGTTCGACGCCATCGGCATCGTCAGCGCCGACCTCGAACGATCGCGCGCCTTCTACCGGCTGCTCGACGTGGAGATCGCCGAGGGCGACGGGCACGTCGAGGCGACGCTTCCGAACGGCACGCGCCTCATGTTCGACACGGAAGAGGTCATACGCAGCTTCCGGCCGGACTGGGAGCGGGAGACCGGCAACCAGCTCGCGCTCGCGTTCGCGTGCTCGAGCCCGGCTGAGGTGGACGAGGCGTACGCCCGCGTCGTGGCGGCCGGCTTCCGCGGCGAGAAGGAGCCGTGGGACGCGTTCTGGGGCCACCGTTACGCCCAGCTCGCCGATCCCGACGGCGTGCCGGTCGACCTCTTCGCCGCACTCTGATCGAAGAGCGCATCGAGCTCGCCGGCCGCGGTGTGACGCTCGAGCGGCCGCCGAGCGCCGACGACCTCATCGACGAGGACGCGTTCGACGAGGAGGAGTTCCTGCCGTACTGGGCCGAGCTGTGGCCGAGCGGCCTCGATCTCGCCCGCGTCGTCGCGGGGCTCGACGTGCGCGGCGTGCGCGTGCTCGAGCTCGGCGCCGGCCTCGGCCTGCCTTCGCTCGCCGCGGCGATCGGCGGCGCCGACGTGCTCGCCACCGACTGGGCGAAGGAGGCGGTCGAGCTCCTTCGGGCGAACGCGGCGCGCAACGAAATCTCGCTGCGCGCCGAATGCATCCGCTGGGACGCGCCGGCGCTGCTCGTCCGCGAGGCGCCGTGGGATCTCGTGCTCGGGGCGGACCTGCTCTACGAGGAGCGGAACGCCGCGCAGCTGCTCGAGCTGCTGCCGCAGCTCGGCGGCGACGTCTTCCTCGCGGAGCCGGGTCGCCCGTTCGCGCGTTCGTTCCTCGGGCACTGGGACGTCGAGGAGGTCGCGGACCGGGTATACCGCCTGCAGTGATTGCCCTCGTTCTCGCCGCGCTCGCCCTCGCGGCACCCCCGAAGCCGCACGTCGTGTGGAAGCCGATTCCGTACGGTGCGACGCGGCGCGCGGAGATGGCGCAATACGCACAGAAGCACTACGGCATCGACTCGTGGGTGCTTCATCCGCGCGCGATCGTCGAGCACGTCACCGCGACGACGTCCTTCTCGTCGGCGTGGAACACCTTCGCGGCGGACGTTCCGGACGCCGAGCTGCACGAGCTTCCGGGCACGTGCGCGCACTTCATCGTCGACCGCGACGGCACGATCTACCAGCTCGTCCCGTTGAACGTCATGTGCCGTCACACGGTCGGGCTCAACTGGGCGGCGATCGGAATCGAGCACGTGGGCATGTCGGATGCGCAGGTGCTCGGGGACGCTGCGCAGATGCGCGCCTCGCTCGCGCTCACCGTCTGGCTCATGTGGCGCTACCGGATCCCGCTCGCGAACGTCATCGGCCACAACGAGAGCCTGTCGAGCCCGCTGCACAAGGAGCTCTACGCGCCGTGGCGCTGCCAGACACATGCGGACTGGCAGCACGCGGACATGGTCGTGTACCGCACGAGGCTCGTGGCGCTCGCGCGCCGGTACGCCTTGGCGGTCGGCCCGACCTTCCGGCCGCGTCCGACCCACTGCTGATTCTCGGTTTCGTCGAGGAGGCGTGACTCGGCCCGGACGACCGGCCTGCCGCGTTCGCCCTACGGCTGCTCGACGGGCGCCGCGGGCCCCTGCTCGCCGACGACCTCGACGGCGCCCGGGTGCTCGAGCTCGGCGCGCCGCACCTCGTGCGCGCGGAAGACGGCGGCCCCGAGCCGTCGGTCGGCCGCGCGCTCTCGATCCTGCTGCCCGGGCTCGCCCTGCTCGTGGCGCTGGAGATCACGCTCGCGTTTGCGGTCGCGTATCTCGTCACCGGCCGTGTGTACTAGCCGGGCCGTCGCGAGCCGGAGCTCGACGGCGCCGCGCACCGCGAACGCCCACAGCACCGCAGCGAACGCGCCGAGCAACGCGGCGGTCGCCTTCGCGGCGGCGGCAACGACCGGCATGGCGAGGGCGACCGCGCGTGCCGCGGGTACGGCGCGGCTCGCACGCCGCGCGAGGAGGAGCCGCCGCGCAGGCACGACCGCGAGCACCTCGCCCGACTCGACCGCTCGGCGGCGGTGGTGCCGCTTGCGGACGACGAGCGTCTGCACGCGTCCCGCCGATGCGAAGCCGAGCTGTTCGACGACGCCGAGGTTGCGGCTGCCGGCGCGGACGGTGAAGCCTTCGCACCGGCTGAGCCAGTAGTCGTAGACGGGGCTGCCGCTCGGGAACGACCTGTCGAAGGCGACCATCGGAGCTGCCGTTCCCGGCGTCACCGGCGGGCGAAACCACGGAGCGGCGCGGCCCGTTCTACCAGCGGATGCCCGTTCGTGTCCTCATCGCCGATGACGAACGGCCGATCCGGCTTCTCTGCCGCGTCAACCTCGAGCTCGAGGGGATGCACGTCGTGGAGGCGGCGGACGGCGCGGAGGCGGTCGAGCTCGCGCTCGCGGCGCCGCCCGACGTCGCCGTGCTCGACGTCGCCATGCCGCGGCTCGACGGTTGGCAGGTTGCGGAGCGGCTTCGCGCGGACCCGGCCACCGAACGCATCGCCCTCGTCTTCCTGACGGCGATGACGAACCAGGACTCCCAGGATCTCGCGCGCGCGTGGAACGGCGTCTTCGTCCCGAAGCCGTTCAACCCGCTCGAGCTCGCTGCGATCGTGCAGCGTGCCTTCGGCGCAACGACGTAGGATCGAGCCGTGCTCGCGACGACGGATCTCGCTGCGCGGCTGAGCGAGGCGGAGGCCCGCTATTCCCGCGCGAACCCGGAGTCGCTCCGGCTGCACGAGCAGCGGGCGCGCGTCATGCCGGGCGGCAACACGCGCACGACGATCCATCAGCCGCCGTTCCCGCTGACGATCGTGCGCGGCGAGGGCGCGCGCATCACCGATGCGGACGGACACGAGTACGTCGACCTCCTCGGCGAGTACACGGCCGGGATCTACGGCCACTCGCATCCGGTCATCGTCGAGGCGATTCGCGAGGCGCTCGCGGACGGGATCGTGCTCGGCGCGCCGAACCGGTACGAGTCGACGCTCGCGGAAGCGGTCGTCGCGCGGTTCCCGTCGATCGACCTCGTCCGCTTCTGCAACTCGGGGACGGAGGCGAACCTGCTCGCGCTGTCGCTCGCGCGCGCCGTCACCGGACGCTCCGGCGTTCTCGTCTTTGCGGGCGCGTATCACGGCGGGATCCTCCTGTTCGCGCACGGGATCTCGCCGCTGAACCCACCCTTCCGCTGGGTCGTCGGCGAATACAACGACGCCGTCGGGGCGGCCCGTCTCGTCGCGGAGCACGCAGAGGACCTCGCCGCCGTCATCGTCGAGCCGCTCCAGGGCGCGGCGGGCGTCATCCCGGGCGACGCGGAGTTTCTCGCCGCTCTTCGCGCGGCGACGACGCAGCACGGTGTGCTGCTCGTGTTCGACGAGGTGATGACGGCGCGCCTGTCGACCGGCGGGATGCAGCAGCTGCTCGAACTCGATCCCGATCTGACGACGCTCGCGAAGTTCGTCGGCGGCGGCCTGTCGTTCGGCGCCTTCGGCGGCCGCGCCGACCTGATGGGCCGGTTCGATCCGTCGCGGCCCGACGCGCTTCAGCACGGCGGCACGTTCAACAACGACGTGCTCACCATGGCCGCAGGAGCGGCAGGGCTGACGCGCGTGCTGACGGCGGCGGAGATCGCGCGCCTCAACGGTCTCGGCGACAGGCTGCGCGACCGGCTCAACGCGTACGCCGGCGAGCACGGCGTCGACTTCTGCGCGACCGGCTACGGCTCGCTCGTCGGCCTCCACTTCACGCGCGGGCCGGTGCGGAGCGAGGCGGATGTCCCGGACGCGGCGGAGCTGCGCACGCTTCTGCACCTGCACATGCTCGAACGCGGCTTCTCGTACGGCCGCCGCGGCTTCATCGCGCTGTCGCTCCCGCTCGGCGAGCCGGAGATCGACGGGTTCGCCGCCGCGGTCGAGGAGTTCCTCGCGGCTGCGCGGGTGTGAGCCGGGAGCAGGTCGGCGGCGACCTGCGTCCGGCTCGATCGCCTCGTCAGCGGCTCAAGCGACCCCCGCCGGTACCGAGCCTTCCGGCGGCTCGTCGCTGTGCGGGCCGAGGAGCGTGCCCTTCAGCGGCCCGTACTTCGCGATGAGGCTCATCGCGTGGTACACGACGATCGTCGCGAAGGCGCCGATCGCGATGCCGTTGAACGACACGTTCCCGTGCGTCCACGTGTAGTTGCCCGCGCCGATCGTGATCCCGACCGCCGCCGGGAAGAGGTTGACCGGGTTGCGGAAGTCGACGTGGTGCTCGACCCAGATGCGGCCGCCGAGCACGGCGATCAGCCCGTAGAGCAGGATGGTGGCCCCGCCGAGCACGCCCGTGGGGATGCTCTCCACGATCGCGCCGAACTTCGGGATGCAGCCGAGGCCGATCGCGGTCAGGCCGGCGACGACGTAGGCGGCGGTCGAGTAGACGCGCGTCGCCGCCATCACGCCGATGTTCTCGGCGTAGGTCGTCGTGCCTGCGCCTCCGCCGGCGCCGGAGATCATCGTCGCGAGCCCGTCGCCCATGTACGCGCGGCCGAGCGATGCGTCGTAGTTGCGGCCGGTCATCGACGCGACCGCCTTCACGTGGCCGGTGTTCTCGGCGAGCAGGACGAGCACCACCGGCAGCACGAGGCTGATCCCGTAGAGCGTGAAGCTCGGTGTATGGAACGGCGGCAGGCCGACCCACTTCGCACTGCTCCAGTTGTGGTGGAGATCGAGCTGGTGGAACGGCCACGCGACGACGTAGCCGGCTGCGACGCCGATCAGGATCGAGATCCGGCCGAGGAAGCCGCGGAGCAGGACGGTCGCGCCGAGGATCGCGGCGAGCGTGATGAAGGCCGTGTACCCCTGCTTGGAGAAGTCGCCCGTCGCCACCGGGGCGAGGTTGAGCCCGATGAGCGCGACGACCGCGCCCGTGACCACCGGCGGCATCAGCACGTTCACCGGGCGTGCGCCGAAGCGGTCGACGAGGAACCCCGCGATGAAGAGGAGCGCGCCGGCGGCGAAGATCCCGCCGAGCGCCGCGGCCGTCCCGTGGGACTCCGCTGCGATCACCGGCGATATAAACGCGAAGCTCGAGCCGGTGTAGCTCGGCAGCCCGAGCCGCTGCCCGCGTCCGGCCGTTGCCGCGATGAAGACGAGCGTGCCGACGCCGGAGAAGAAGATCGTCGTCGTCGGCGGCATGTGGGTCAGCACGGGGACGATGAAGGTCGCTCCGAACATCGCGATCACGTGCTGCATCCCGATCCCGATCGTGCGCGGCCAGGAGAGCCGCTCCTCGGGCGCCACGACGTCCGTCGGTCCGAGCGTGCGGCCGTCGCCGTGGACGGTCCACAGGAACGAGCCGCGCCCGTTGGCGGGCCGGCCCGGTGCGTGCGTACTCATTGCTTGCCTCCTCGAGGCGTTCGGGTGAGCGGGACTCAGATCTGGCTCCATCGCCGCCCACACCGTTCGCGTGGAACCCCGTCTACGCTATGCCGCGCGTCGGCTGTTCTGCGGCGGCGCGGCGTGTCGGCCGCGCCGGCGGCAATGACCGCGAGCGAGATGAGCGCCGAGGAGACGATGGCGATGGCCGTCGAGATCAGCGGCATCCGGCTGCAGCTGAGGCGGATTGCGCTCGATCAGCAGGGCGTGCAGGCGCGGCTGCACGTGCGCTGAGCGTGCGCGCTCAGGAGCGAGCGGCGCTGCGGACCGCGTCGGCGGCCGAGCCGGAGGCACCGAGGTGGACGGCGACTCCGAGCTTTCCGAGCATGTGCTCCATCGGCGGCCCCATGTGCTCGGCGAAGACGGCTTCGACTTCGTGCTCGCGGATGAAGCGGGCTATGCGCGCGTGGTGGGAGCCCTCGGTTCCCTCGTCGTGCAGGCGGTCCCAGCCGACGTCGAGCTCGCGCCAGTTATGGATGTCGTCTCCGTCGACGTCCGCGACCGCCACGCTTGCCGCCCGCCCCCAGCTGGGGCCGATCAATCCTCCGGCGGCGATCGGAACGCAGACGATCATCGCCGTCCATGCTAGTGCGGAGCTACCGGGCCTGTACGGCGCGCAACCGCTCGATCAGCTCGGCGATCCGTTTCGTGCTCGTGTCGGTCACGGCTCCGGCCTTTCGTCTGTTGCAGGGCACGGTGGACTAGGCGGCGTGCTCGCTGCACCAGTCGCAGCGGCGGCGGCCGTCCGTGCCGGGCTCGTCGTTGCCGTTATGCATGATCTCTCGCCCGTAGGGGCAGTCGCTCCTGTCGTGATAGACGGGGTCCTGCGGGTCGGTGTCGGTACGGAAGGGGGCGACCGGCGACGACTCCAGCCGCTTCTCCACCTCCGCCAGGGGAAGCGACTTCAAGTCGCCCTTCCGGTCGGGCTCCGACCTCGGCAGCGCGCTCACGTTCGAGGCGCCGGTCGCGCTCACAGCGGCTCCTCTTGCGCGGGAGCCGGGGCGGCGGGGTTATGCCAGCTGCCGTTGGCGGCGATGAGCTCGTCCGCCTGCTCGGGCCCCCATGTGCCCGGCTCGTAGGGGTGGGCTCGGTGGTGCGTGGCGAGGACGGGCTCGACGACCGCCCAGGCGGCCTCGACGGCGTCCTCGCGCGTGAAGAGCGCGCCGTCTCCGGCCATGGCGTCACCGAGGAGCCGTTCGTAGGGGGCTTCCTCGTCGGGTTGGCTGTCGAGCAGGTAGAGCTCGCGCTGGTCGCCGACGAATTCCTCTCCTGGCTGCTTGACGCGGGCGGCGAGGGCGATGGCGGCGTCGGGGGAGAGCCGGAAGCGCAGGTAGTTCGCGGGCCCGATCGTCGGAGCGGAGTCTTCGAAGAGCCGCTGCGGCGGGGGCTTCAGCTCGACGAGCACCTCGACCGCCGTCGTGGGGAGGCACTTGCCGGAGCGCAGGTACCAGGGCACCCCGGCCCAGCGCCACGAGTCGATGAAGAGCCGCAGGGCGCAGAAGGTCTCGACGTCGGAGTCGGTCGCGACGCCGGGCTCGTCGCGGTAGCCGGCGAACTGGCCGCGCACCAGGTCGTCGGGCGTCAGCGGCCGCATCGCCCTGAAGACGTCGAGCTTCTCGCTTTGCAGGGCCGCGAAACCGCGGTAGGTGGGCGGTTCCATCGCGAGCAGCGCGACGACCTGGAAGAGGTGGTTCTCGACCACGTCGCGCAGGCAGCCGGCGGTCTCGTAGAAGGCGCCGCGGCCCGCGACGCCGAACGCCTCGGCCAGTGTGATCTGGATGCTCGCGACGTAGTTGCGGTTCCAGATCGGCTCGAGGAAGGAGTTGGCGAAGCGGAAGTAGAGGAGGTTCATGATCGCCTCCTTGCCGAGGAAGTGATCGATGCGGAAGATCGCATCCTCGGGGAACACCGATCGTGCGACGCGGTTCAGCTCCTGCGCGGATGCGAGGTCGCGCCCGAACGGCTTCTCGACGATCACGCGCGCGTCCTCCGCCAGACCGGCGCCGCCGAGTCCCTCGATCACGGTCGCGAACAGCGCGGGCGGGATCGCGAGGTAGAACGCCGGCCGCCGGATGCCGGCTAGGCCCTTCTTGAGTGCCGTGAACGTGCCGGACTCGTTGTAGTCGCCGTCGATGTAGGCGAGCAGGGCGAGAAGGCGATCGAGCGCGGCCTCGTCGTCGATGCCGCCTGGACATTGGTCGATGCTGTCGCGAACACGGTCGCGGAGCTGCTGGAGATCTGACTGCGAGTACGCGACGCCGATCACCGGGACGGTCAGGGTGCCGTGCTTCACCATCGCGTAGAGGGCAGGGAAGACCTGCTTGTGGGCGAGGTCGCCCGTCGCGCCGAACAGCACGAGCGCGTCGGAGTGCCGTGCCGCGTCCGTGGCGCTGCTCATCCGACGAGATCGTCGGGGTTGACGGCGCGTGCCACCGCCGTGCCGGGGAGCGGCTTCGCCTGCGGCGCCCGGCGCCGCGTCGGCCTGCGCGTGGGAGCGCGGCGCGCCTTGACCCGCGCCGCCGGCTCGGACGGAGTGTCGTCCACGAGCACCGTCCTCGCAGGCTCGCCGTGGAGGAGCCGCTCGAACTGCTCCTTGTCGATCGTCTCGTGCTCGATCAGGATCGCGGCGAGCTCGTGGAGGGCTGCCTGGTGGTCGAGCAACACCTTCGCGGCGCGCTGGTGCGCATCGTCGATTGCGCGGCCGCCGAGGATCATCGCGAGCTGGTCCATGAGGGTGGAGCGCGAGGTGAGGAAGCGGTCTTCGGTGGGTAGCGAGAGGGTCAGGCGCCGCTTTCGATAGAGCGCCGTGCGCAAAGGCAAAGTGTAGCGCGAGCCGTCGTGGCGACCGCTCGGCGCGCGTGAGCCCGAACGATGAAGTGATAGGATCGTGGACCAAGCGGTGCCACAAGGATTGGGCGCTGCGGAGTGCGCGTCGGGCCTTACACCATGCGGTCCGATGAAATGTCCTCCCACAGGCGTGCGGGTTGGAGCAGTTGCGGCCGGCCCATCAGCGTGGTCGGCGATCCGTTCGATCACCGGAGGAGCCGTGGTTGAGCAACTGAGTCGGCATGTCGACCGGACCGAGCGCGCCGCGATCGGGGTGTTTCCGTAGTGGTGCCTGAGGTCGCGCACCAGCATCTGCGCGTGCTGATCGCGAACGAGAGGCGTGAGCGGCTGGAGCTATTGGCGCAGGTGGTGATCGGGCTGGGGCACGATGTGATCGCGCGCGAGATCTACGTCAAGGAGGTCGGCGCCGCGACGGCGAGGGAGCGTCCTGACGTGGCGCTGGTCGGGCTTGGGGAGAGCTCGACGCATGCGCTGGAGCTGATCTCGGAGATCGTGCGGGAGGCGTCGTGCCCGGTGATCGCGATCCTCCACGCCGACGACCCCGCCTACATCCACGAGGCGGCGAAGCGCGGGGTGTTCGCCTACATCATCGACGCCAGCCCGGAGGAGCTGCAGAGCGCGATCGACATCACGCTGCAGCGCTTCACCGAGTATCAGAGCCTCCAGGGGGCGTTCGGGCGTCGCGCGCTGATCGAGCAGGCGAAGGGCATTCTCATGGCCCGCCACTCGACCGACGCCGACCGGGCGTTCGAGATGCTGCGCGACCACTCCCAGCACAACGGCCGCAAGCTGAGCGACGTCGCCGCCGCCGTCGTCGAGAGCCACCTCCTGCTCCTTCCACGCTCGCCGACGCAGCAGCGGGGCGCAGGCGACGCACTGGTCGAGCCTCAGCAGGCCTGAACGCCGCTTGCCTTCGTCGCGACGCGATCGACGCGCGACTCGGGTTCTCACATTCGATCTGGAGCGGGTACGCCGAGGCATACCCGACGCCACAACCGAGAGGAACGTCATGAGCGACACCACGGAGTTCACGATCGGAAGCGACGTCTCGTGTAGCGACGGCGCGTGCGGGGAGCTGACGCGCGTCGTGGTCGATCCCGTCGCCAAGGCGCTCACCCACCTCGTCGTCGAACCGAAGCACCGCCAAGGGAAGGGTCGTCTGGTGCCGGTTGATCTCGTCGATTCGGCGGGGGACGAGATTCGGTTGCGCTGCACCACGGCCGAGTTCGGCGCGCTCGAGCATGCCGAAGAGACCCAGTTCCTGCCCGGCGCGAGCGGACAGTGGGCCTACCGGCCGGAGCAGATGCTCTCATGGCCCTACTACGGGGGCGGTATCGGCATGGGCGGCATGGCTGGGATGGGCATGGGCGGGATGGGTCTCGGCAACATGAACGCCGGCCCTCAGGCGATCGTCCACGAGCGCGTCCCGGTCGGCGACATCCAGGTGCGCCGCGGCGAGCACGTGCACGCCGCGGATGGCGCGATCGGCCGCGTCCAGGGTCTGGTGGTCGATCCGGCCGATCATCATGTGACCCATGTCCTGCTCGACGAGGGACACCTCTGGGGCAAGAAGGAGGTCGCGATTCCGATCGGCGCCGTCACGGGCGTCGACGACGGCGTGCGGCTCAGCCTCAGCAAGGACGAGGTGGGCGACCTGCCGGCGGTCGAGCTCGGCCACGCCGATTGACGCGCGTCGCCGCTCGAGAGCTTGGGCGGCGGTCAGGCGACCGCAGGTTCAGGGCAGCTTGACCAGCACGTACAGCTCCTGGCGCAGGTGCGTGGGACGCGGGTCGAGATCGGCCGGGCCATCGTCATGCCACCATTCGACGATCACGAAGGCACCGGTGCGTCTTCGCGGAGGAGCCCCTCCGCCTTCAGCTCGCCCCACAGGTCGGGCGCGATCGGCTCGCGGTAGAGGTTCGCGTTTCGCCTCACCTGCTCCGCCGAGCGCGCGCCGACGCACACGCTGACGACCGCCGGGTGCGCAAGCGGGAAGGCGATCGCCGCCGCTGGCAGCGTCGTGCCGTGGCGCTCGCAGACCGCTGCGATCGCGCGTGCCCGGCGAACGAGCTCCGGCGGAGCGCCGCCGTAGTCGTATCTCGCGTCCTCGGAAGGGTGAGGACGCGCGAGCAGGCCGGTGTTGAACACGCCGGCGACGACGATTGCCACGCCCCGCTCCTCGCAGGCCGGAAGCAGATCGTCCAGGCTGTCCTGCTCGAGGAGCGTGTACCGGCCGGCGAGCATCACCACATCGACGTCGGTGTGCCGGACGAGATCCGCGAGCATCGCCGACTGGTTCATCCCGGCGCCGACGGCGGCGACGACGCCTTCCGCCCGCAGCTCGGCGAGAGCCGGATATCCAGTCTCGAGAACCTCGTCCCAATGGTCGTCGGGATCATGGAGATAGACGATGTCGACGCGACCGACACCGAGACGCTCGAGGCTCTCCGACAGCGAGCGCCTGATCCCGTCTCGGCTGAAGTCCCACACTCGTCGGTGCGTCGCGGGAACGACGAACCCGTCGTCGTCCAGTCCCTCGACGACCTCGACCGGCTCGAGCAGGCGTCCGACCTTCGTCGAAAGGACGTAGGCGTCACGCGGGCGCGCGGCGAGCCCGGCTCCGACGCGCCGCTCGGAGAGGCCGAGCCCGTAGTGCGGGGCGGTGTCGAAGTAGCGGACGCCGAGCTCCCACGCGGTGTCGAGCGTCGCGCGCGCGTCCACGTCAGACACCTCGCGGTACAGGTTTCCGAGCTGGGAACAGCCGAGCGCCAGCTCGCCTGCATCCCAAGCTCGTGCTAGAGGGTCAGGCCGAGGATCCACGGGTTGAACTCCTCCTCGCCCAGATCCGCGAGCTCGCTCTTCGTTTCCTTCCCGGAGGCGACCGCGAGTATCTCGTCGAAGATCTCCCGGCCGATCTTCTCGATGCTCGCGCCTTCGAGGATCCGGCCGGCGTTCACGTCCATGTCGGGCTCCTGTGCCGCGTACAGCTGCGATGTGGTTGCGATCTTCAGCACGGGCGCTGGCTTGAAGCCGAATGCAGAGCCGCGGCCGGTGGTGAAGGCGACGACCGTGCAGCCGCCGGCGACCTGACCGGTGACGGACACGGGGTCGTATCCAGGCGTATCCATGTGCACGAGCCCGTGCTCGGTCGGGCGATCGGCGTAGCCGATGACCTCGTTAAGCGGCGTCGAGCCGCCCTTCGCGATGGCGCCGAGGGACTTCTCGTAGATCGTCGTCAGCCCGCCCGCCTTGTTCCCCGGCGAAGGGTTGTTGTCGATCGAGCCGCCGATCGCAGCGGCCTGTCGCTCCCACCACCCGATCCGTTCGAGCAGCTTGGCCGCCACCTCCGGGCTGCGCGCACGTCGCGTCAGCAGGTGCTCCCCGCCATAGACCTCCGGGGTCTCGGCCAAGACGACCGTGCCGCCCTGACGGACGAGCTCGTCGGCGGCGCGACCGAGGGCCGGGTTCGCAGTCACGCCAGACCAGCCGTCGGAGCCGCCGCACTGGAGCGCGAGCATGAGCTCGGACACAGGCACGGGCTCACGTGCGACGTCGTTCGCGCGCGGCAGAAGCCGGCCAACCGCCTCGACGCTCGCCGCGACCGTGCGCTCGAAACCGCCCCGCTCTTGGATCGTCAGCACGGCTGGCCGGCCGTCGTCGACGGATGCGCCGAGCTCGATCATCTCGTCCGGCTGGTTCGTCTCGCAGCCGAGCGAGATGACGACGAAGGCCGCGACGTTCGGGTGCTCGACGACACCGGTGAGTGTCCGCTGCAGGAGCTCCAGCTCCGGCGATCCGTGCCGCGCTCCGCAGCCGCCCTTGGTCGCAAAGGCGACGACGCCGTCGACGTTCGGGAACTCCGCGAGCATCCCGCTGGCGCGGACGATGTCGGCGGTGCGCCGCGCCGCCGACGAAGAGCAGTTGACCGACGCCAGCACCCCCACGTAGTTGCGGGTGCCGACGCGGCCGTCGGAGCGCCGGAAGCCGAGGAAGGTTCGCCTCTCCGATTCCGGGAGGATGGCCATGGGGGCGTTGCCGGCGCCGGCGGCCTCGTCGAGCTCGGGCCGGTGCACACCGACGGCGAGGTTGTGCACGTGGACGTGATCGCCGGCGGCGACCTCGCACGTCGTCACCCCGATCGTCTGCCCGTAGCGACGCACGCGCTCGCCGCGCTCGATGGCGTGCAGCGCAAGCTTGTGGCCCGCCGGAACGGCCTGACGCACCTGCACCGGCCCGTGGGCCGTGACGAGGACCGTCCCCGGGACGAGCATTTCCCGGGCGATCGCGACGTCGTCGCGATCGCCGAGCAACACCGCCATTCGCGCGAGCTCGATCGGCTCCCGGGGCGCTGTTCGCAGGTCGACGTTCACCGGCTGAGCGGTGCTGTCGCTGCCTGGTCGGGCGAGCGGGGCGCTTCCTCTGGGCGGCAGACATATGATGTTTCCATGGAGGTCATTCAAGCACGCCGCAGGTGCTCCGTGAGATCCGTCGCGCCAGGCATCACATGACGGTCGCGCTGCGGTCGGTTCTCCGTGCCGGCTGCGAAGCGGGGTACGACGCTGCGCACGAGCGGATCCCGACCGACCTCCTCGAGGCGCATCGGCGAGTCGGGATTCGGGACTGGCGCATCTGGCGCAACGGACGCGATCTCTTCCATCTCGTCGAGTGCGACGACCTCGAGGCGGCGATGCGCGAGCTCGAACACGATCCGGCGAACGAGCGTTGGCAGGCTGTCATCGGCGACTTCGTCGCTCACTTCGATGCCACGCCGCTGCGACTCGTCTGGTGCATGCGCGACCAGCTCGCCGACGACGATCCGTCTCGACCCACCGGCGACTGAGCGATCGGCCGGCGGGAGGGGGGAGACGCGCTCTTGGGGCTTGTCTCCGGCCCCGATTGTCATATGATCTTCATATGTTCTGCGTCGTCACGACGGCGAACGCACAGTGATCGTCGACGCCCACGTCCATCTGTGGGATGCCGCGCATACACCTCAGCCGTGGATGACGGCCGAGGTCGAGGAGATCGCGAGGCCGTTCGGCCCGTCGGACCTGTGGCCGCTTCTCGAGCGGAACCACGTCGACTCGGTCGTCCTCGTCCAGGGCGCGAGCCTCGACAGCGACACCGACTACCTCCTGGCCGAGGCTCGGAGGCAACCCTGGATCGCCGCCGTCACCGCATGGCTCCGCCTCGACGATCCGGAGAGGGCGCGGATGCGCCTCGAGGAGCTCCGCGCGCATCCCAAGTTTCGCGCGGTCCGCCATCTCGTGCACATGGAGGACGACGTCCACTGGGTCGTCTCCGAACGAGTGCTCGAGTCGATCGCGCTCCTCGAGACGACGGGCGTCGTCTTCGAGGTTCCGGTCGTCTATCCGCACCACTTCGACGACGTCGTCGAGCTCGCCGAGCGCTTCCCGCTTCTCGCGATCGTCGTCGATCACCTGGGGAAGCCGCCGCTCGGCACTGCGAAGTTCGACGACTGGGTCCAGAAGCTCGAGGCGTGCGCGGAGAGACCGAACGTCTACGCGAAGCTCTCGGGCTTGAACACGACGCTGCAGCGCCGCGACTGGAGCGCCGCCGATTTCGTGCCGGCGGTCTTCGCGGCGCTCCAGACGTTCGGGCCGGAGCGGCTCATGTGCGGCAGCGACTGGCCGATCGCACTCCTGAACGGAGACTACGACCGCGTCTGGCAGGCCACGCGGCGTCTCGTCGAGATGCTCGCGCCGGCTCATGAGGAGGCACTTCTCGGTGGAAACGCAGCGCGGGTGTATCGACTTTCAGCGAACGGAGGATGACAAGTGACCGCCGTCTACTACCAGGGCGAAGGGTCGTTCACGCTCGGCGACTGCGCCGTGCAATCGCCCGAAGCGGGTGAGGTCAGGCTCGACGTCGCGTACTGCGGCATCTGCGGCACGGATCTCCATATCGCCCACGGTGCGATGGACAAGCGCGTTCCAACGCCGCAGGTGATCGGGCACGAGATGTCGGGCGTCGTCGCCGAGCTCGGCGACGGCGTCGAGGGCTTCCAGGTGGGCGAGCCCGTCGTCGTGCGTCCGCTCGACACGCGCGGAGAAACCCCGGCCGACAGAGGATTCAGCCACATCAGCGCAGGCCTGAAGTTCATCGGCATCGATGCGCCGGGTGCGTTCCAGCGCTCGTGGACGGTTCCCGCCTTCACGCTCCACCACCTCCCCGACGGCGTCGACCTCCGGCTGGCCGCGCTCGTGGAGCCGCTCGCCGTCGCCTGCCACGACGTGCGACGGGCGGAGCTCGCCCCCGGCGAGACCGCGGTCGTGATCGGCGCGGGCCCGATCGGATTGCTCGTCGCGCTCGTCGCACGCGCCGAGGGCGCCCGCGTCGTCGTCAGCGAGGTGAACCAGGCGCGCCTGCAGTTCGCGAAGGACCTCGGCTTCGAGACGATCGATCCGATCGCAGTCGATGCGGCGGAGCGCGTTGCGGAGCTGACGGACGGCGCCCGCGCCGAGGTCGTGTTCGAGGTGTCGGGCGCATCCGCGGCTGCGCTGTCGATGACGCAGATGGCGTCGGTGCGCGGGCGCATCGTCATCGTCGCCATCTACCCCGAGGCGCAGCCGGTGCGCCTCTTCGATCTCTTCTGGAAGGAGCTGCAAGTGCGTGGCGCGCGCGTGTACGAGCCGGCCGACTACGCACATGCGATCGAGCTCGTCGCAGGTGGGACGCTTCCGTTGGAGCGGTTGATCAGCCGGGTCGAGCCGCTCGAGCGGCTGCCGTCGGTCTTCGAGGAGCTCGCGAAGGGCACGAGCGACATCAAAGTCATCGTGGATTGCCGATCATGAGCGTCGACCTGTCCGGCAAGACGGCATTCGTCACCGGCGTACGCCGCGGCATCGGCAGGGCGGCCGCGGTCGCGTTCGCACGTGCCGGCGCGGACGTCGCCGGAGCGAGTGCGTCGTTGTCCGCCGACGACGAAGTCGCTGCGGAGATCGCGGCGCTGGGGCGGCGCTTCCACCCGTACCGGTGCGATCTTTCCGACCGGGGCGCGGCTCACGCCCTCGCAGCACGGGTCGCGGCCGACCTGCCGTCGATCGACATCCTCGTGCTCAACGCGGGCACCATCGAGCGCAAGCCCGCCGTCGAGCACGGAGACGAGCTCTGGGACCGCGTGCTCGAGGTGAACCTCAGCACACCGTTCGTCCTCGCCCGCGAGCTCGGCCGGCGGATGGTCGAGCGTGGGAGCGGCAAGATCATCTTCGTCGCCTCGCTCCTCTCCTTTCAGGGCGGAATCACGGTTCCAGGCTACGCGGCGAGCAAGGGCGGGATCGCCCAGCTCACCAAGGCGCTTGCGAACGAGTGGGCGGCGCGCGGCGTCAACGTGAATGCGATCGCGCCCGGCTACATCGCGACCGACAACACCGCGGCGCTGAGGCAGGACGAGGTCCGGTCGCGGCAGATCCTCGAGCGCATCCCCGCGGGGCGATGGGGCACGCCGGAGGACGTCGCCGGCGCGTTCATGTTCCTGGCGTCCTCCGACTCCGATTACGTCAACGGCGTCGTCTTGCCCGTCGACGGCGGCTGGCTCGCACGATGAACGGACGCGTCGTTCCGGTGCTGACGGCCGAGAGCGCGGATGATGCCGAGCGAGCGTGCCGAGCCATGCTCGCCGGCGGCTTGACGACCGTCGAGATCACGTTCCGCACCGATGCGGCGGTCGAGGCGATCCGCCGCGCGTCCCGGATCGACGGCCTTCTCGTCGGCGCCGGGACGGTGCTGTCCACGTCCCAGCTCGAGGCGGCGCTCGAAGCGGGTGCGCGGTTTGCCGTCGCGCCGTCGACAAACGAGGCGGTCGTGCGCGCCGCGCAGCGCGCGGGCGTGACGTTCGTGCCCGGCACGGCGACGCCCACCGAGGTCGAGCACGCGAGAGCGCTCGGTTGCGAGATCGTCAAGATCTTCCCGGCGTCGCTCGTCGGAGGCCCGGCGTTCATCAAGGCCCTGAGCGCGGTGTTCCCGGACGTGAAGTTCGTCCCGACGGGCGGCGTGAACCTCGACAATCTCGCCGCCTACCTCGGGTTGCCGTCGGTGCTCGCGTGCGGGGGCACCTGGATTTGCGAGTCCGCTCTCCTGCGCGACGGGCGGTTCGACGAGATCGAGCGGCGCGCGAGCGCGGCCGCTGCCTTGGCGGCCGCATGAAGCTCCGGCCTGCGGAAGAGTGTCGATACGACCTCGTCGCACTCGGTGAGGTCATGCTCCGCTTCGATCCCGGCGACGGGCGCATCGCGACGACGCGCACCTTCGCGGTCTCGGAGGGCGGAGGCGAGTACAACGTCGCGCGCGGTCTCCGCCGCTGCTTCGGGATGCGCACGGCGATCGTCACGGCGTTCGCCGACAACCCGGTCGGGCGGCTGCTCGAGGACCTCGTCCTCCAGGGCGGCGTCGACCAGACGTATGTCTCGTGGATCCCGTACGACGGAGTCGGCCGTGGCGTCCGCAACGGGCTCAACTTCGTCGAACGCGGCTTCGGAGTCCGCGCCGCGCTCGGCTGCTCCGACCGCGGTCACTCGGCGGCGTCCAGCATGCGGCCCGGCGACGTCGACTGGGACGCGATCTTCGCTCGCGACGGCGCTCGCTGGTTCCACTGCGGAGGCATCTTCGCCGCGCTCTCGCCGCCCGCCGGGGCGCTTGCGCTCGAGGCCATGACCGCCGCCCGCCGCTCCGGCACCGTCGTCTCCTTCGATCTCAACTACCGGCCCTCGCTCTGGCAGGCGAGCGGCGGCCCGGAAGCGGCGGCGGAGACGAATAGACGGCTCGTCGAGCACGTCGACGTGCTTCTCGGCAACGAAGAGGACTTCTCCTCGGCGCTCGGCTACGCCGTGGAGGGCGTCGACGACTCGCATACGGGCCTCGACGTGGCTGCGTACGAGCGCCTGCACGCGGACGTTCTCGCCGGCTGCCCGGGGCTCACGCTCGTGGCGACGTCGCTGCGCGAGGCTCACACGGCGACGGTCAACGACTGGAGCGGCGTGTGCAGCACGCGGGAGGGATTCTTCGCAGGTCCGCAGATGCGTGGGCTCGAGGTCTTCGACCGCGTCGGCGGCGGAGACTCGTTCGCCTCCGGGTTGATCTACGGCCTCCTGAGCGGCGAGGACGTCGCGACGGCGCTTGCGTACGGGGTCGCGCACGGCGCGCTCGCCATGACGACGCCCGGCGACACCTCGATGGCGACGCTCGACGAGGTCCGGCGCGTCATGCGCGGCGGTGTGGCCCGCGTGGTGCGCTGACCGAGGGCGTCGTCGTAGGACCATATGATGACCGGAATGGAACAGACGGAACGCCGACGGCGGGGCAATCCCAAGTATCGCCCTGCGAGGTTCGCCTCGGTCATCGTCGAGGAGCTCGCCCGGCAGATCATCAGCGGCGTCCTCGCGGAGGGTGACGTCCTTCCCACCGAGCCGGCACTGTGCGAGGAGTTCGGCTTCAGCCGGACCGTCGTCCGCGAAGGCCTGAAGCTCCTCGAGGAGCGCGGGCTCGTCCGCGTCGAGCAGGGCCGTGGCACGAGCGTGCAGCCGCGCAGCTCGTGGAACCTCCTCGACCCGGATGTGCTGCGCATCGCGCTCGACTACGACGACGACATGACCCTCCTCGACGACCTGATCTCGGTGCGTCGCGTGCTCGAGCGTGAGATGGCTGCCCAAGCGGCGGGGCAGCTGACGGACGCCGAGCTCTCCGAGCTCGAGGGGATCGCCGGCGCGATGGAGGCCTCGTACGCCGACTACGACCGCTTTCGCGAATTCGACAACGCCTTCCACGCGATCATCATGCGGGCCTCGGGGAACGAGATCGGGCTCACGATCGTGCGCGTCATCCACCGGCACGGGGGCGCGACCGCTCCGCTCGCGTCCGGGGAGTCGCGGGCGGCGCTCAAGCGCACCGTGGCCGAGCACAGGGGAATCCTCGAGGCCCTGACAGCCCGCGACGGCCTGCTGGCCGGGGAGCGGATCTCCGCGCACATCGAGGCACGCTGGGTGGAGAGGAAGAGGCGCCGAGCAGGTCGGTAGCCCTTGACAGCAGGTGATCATTCGTATGATGATTACCTGCGGTGAAGATCGCTGCCCTTGACGTCGAGCTACTGACCCTCCCGGCGGTCGCCCCGCCGTTCGCCTGGCGGCGAGGGCTGCGAGGCTCCCATCCTGCCCGCACGACCGCCGTCCTCCGGATAACGACGGAGGACGGCGCCGTGGGGGAGGCCTACCACGAGTGGAGCGGCCCCATGCTGGGGGACATCGTCGATCGCGTCCTCCGCGAGGAGCTCGTCGGCGAGCGCGCCGACCGGCGGGAGTGGCTCTGGCACCGACTGTGGGAGCTCGATCGCACGGAAGAGTTCCCGATCTGGCTGTTCGGTGTCGTCGACGTCGCCCTCTGGGATCTCGAGGGTCGCGTCCTCGGCGTCCCGGTGCACCGCCTCCTCGGCACGTACCGCGACTCCATCCCGGCCTACGCGTCGACGACGACATTTGCGACCGTCGAGGAGTACCTCGACGTGTGCGACCAGTGCCTCGCGCTCGGCTATCCGGCGCTGAAGCTTCACGGCCTCGGGGACGCGCGCATCGACGCCGACCTCTGTCAGCGCGTGCGCGCCCACGTCGGGCCCGACATCGACCTCATGTACGACGGCTCGGCCGGCTTCGACCTCCCCGACGCGGTGTACCTTGGCCGCGCTCTGAGCGAGGCCGGATACCTCTGGTACGAGGAGCCGATGCGCGAGTTCAACGTGACCGCGTACCGATGGCTCTCCGAGCGTGTCGACGTTCCGCTGCTCGTCGGCGAGACCTCCGACGGCGGCCATCTGAACACCGCCGACTTCATCGCCTCGGGCTGCGCGACGTATGTGCGGACGAGCGCGAACCATCGCGGCGGCATCACAGGGGCTATGCGGATCGCGCATCTCGCAGACTCGTTCCGTCTGCGCGCGGAGGTGCACGGACCGACCGATCCGGCCGTGCACCTCTGCATGGCGATTCCGAACTGCACGTACTACGAGTCGCTCGTCACGTCGAACCCGGTGGTTCGGGAGCCGCGTGTCGGCCCGGACGGGCTCGTCCGGGCGCCGACGGCACCTGGTATCGCCCTGCCGGACTTCATCCAGGAGCACCGCGCCACGGCGGTCTAGACGTGGCCAAGAGAGGAGGATCACACGTTATGAAGGCATCGATCAGCCGTAAGTTCCGGGTACTCCCACTCGGTGCTTGCGTCGCGATCGCCGCGGTCGTGGCGGCGGGAACCGCAGGCGGCTCGTCTGCACGCCCGGCGGCTGCTTCCAAGGCGTCGGCGACACCGCTCGTCGTCTGGTACGACGCTGCGCGCGCCGCGTACGTGAAGGTGTACAAGGCAACGCACCCGCACGCCAACGTCAAGTGGGTGCTGTACAGCGGCGACAACAACGGTGACGGCACCTTGCAGTCGAAGTTCTCGCTGTACAACCGCGTCGGCTGGAAGCCGGGCGTCTCTCCGGATGTGGTGTTCGACGAGGAGAACTACGAGGGCGGCTGGCTCGGCGCACCGCCGTTCAACGATCTGCTCGACCTGAGTCCCTACGTCTCGAAGAGCGTTCGCAACAACATCGAGGGCATGAGCCTCTGCACGGTCAACGGTAAGGTCGTCTGCCTCCGCAACGACAACGCTGCGAACGTGCTCTGGGTCAACACAGACCTGTTCGCCAAGTTCTTCCCCGGCCAGGCGCCCCCGACCACGTGGGACCAGTACGCGGCCGACGGCCAGTCGCTGATCAAGAACCATCCGGGCTACTACATCGGCGAATTCGGCCAGCCTTGGGATGCGGAGACCTACCTGTGGGGCAACGAGTGCCCGCTCAACCAGGCAATCGGTTCCCAGAAGCTCCTGAGCAACGCGGCCTCGCCCAACTGCACGAAGATCGCGAGCCTGATCGACTCGGCCCTGGGCGCGTTCACACACAATGGTCCGTTCACGACGGCCTGGGTCAATGACAAGACCGCGCAGCACATGGTCATGGACGTCGGGGCGATCTGGCAGGGAACCGCGATCTACCCGACGGGCTCCGGCAGCAACGGCCCGGGGACCAACGTCATGGCGGCATACCCGACCCCTGTGGCGACCAACGGCGCCCATGTGACCGGATCGATCGGCGGCGGGCTGTGGATGGTGACCTCGCACACCACGCAGCCGAAGGCGGCCGCAGCGCTGGTCGCGTACATGGCGACGAGCCCGAAGATCCAGTCGGACCCGGCGGTCACGCAGGGCCTGCCGGCGTATAAGCCCGATCAGGACAAGTGGCTGACGTCGCTCAACGGCGTCTTCGCCAATCCGGACGAGACCAAGGCCGCCATCAAGCAGGCCGCGGGACAGATCTGGGGCGGCTGGAGCGCAGTGCCGTGGAGCGTCGAGAGCATCTTCGGCAACACCGTCACTCCGGGCCTCGTTGCGGGTGGCACGTTCACGGCGGGACTCGCGACACTCGGCGCGAACATCAAGTCGGCGGCACAGAGCGCCGGCTGGCAGGTCGTAAGCAACAAGTAGGCAAGCAACGCACGTGACTCTCCCCTCGGCACCGGCTGTCCCCGGCGAGCGCGCGAGCGCTCGCCGGGGACGCCGCGCCGGGAGCAGGCGTGAGCAGCCGCCGGCCGGCACCTCTCGCACAGCCGGGTACTTCTTCGTCGCTCTCTACGTGGGGATGCTGCTGCTCCTCGGCATCGTGCCGGTGGTCTACGCGATCTACCTCGCGCTGAGCCACCCAGGTGTCGGCGGTGGCCCGGACTTCATCAAGACGTTCAGCGACTATCGCTTCCTACCGGCGTTCGAGCACGTCATCGAGTTCATGGCGTTCTGGCTGGTCAGTCAGACCGTCCTCGTCGTGGGGCTCGTTCTCATGCTCCACAACCTGACGTCCCGGGTCGGCGCGATCTATCGATTCCTCTTCTACATCCCCGGGGCTCTCGCCGGCGCGGCGAGCGTGATCGTCTGGCTGTTCCTGCTCGACCCGAGCGCGAGCCCGTTCGCGTTCGTATTGCATTGGTTCGGTTACGCGCAGTTCAACAACACGATCGCGCCCGGCAACCTCCCCGTGATCTTCGCGCTCATGGCGTTCTGGACGGGCGCCGGAGGATGGATCGTCGTCATGTACGGCGCGCTGAACAACATTCCCCACGAGCTGCTCGAGTCGGCACAGATGGACGGCGCGAACGCGTTCAACACGGCCCTGCGGATCAAGCTGCCGCTCGTCAGGAAGTGGGTCGTCTACATGCTCGTCCTGTCCTTCGCCGGGGGCACGCAGCTCTTCGTCGAGCCTGCGGTGCTGGGCACGGCGTCGTTGGGTGTGGGGATCAGCAAGTTCTGGTCGCCGAACCAGCTCGCCTGGTTCGTCGCGTCGCAGTACAGCTACTACAACCAAGCCGCCGCGATCTCCGTCGACCTGCTCGTCTTCGGCCTCGTCGTCGCGGCACTCCTCGTCTGGCGCGGAAGGCTGTTCGAGGTCGAGTGATGGCGACTCCTCGCCGCTACTTCTTCCGCCTCGTCGCTCTCGCCATCCTCCTCGTCTTCACGGCGTTCTTCTTCGTGCCGATGGTCTGGCTGTTTCTCGCGCCGACCAAGACCGACGGCCAACTGCTGAGCCAGTCGCCGTTCGCGTTCGGCAGCCTGGGCACGCTCGCACACACCTTCCACAGGATCGTCACGTACAACGGCGACAGCCTCCTGATCTGGCTGAAGAACTCTGCGATCTACTCGTTCGGCGGTACGGCGCTGGCGATCCTCGCGGCGATTCCCGCCGGTTACGGTCTGGCGCTGACACAGTTCATCGGGCGCCGCGCACTCCTCGCGATCACGCTGGTGGTGATGATCATGCCGGCGACCGCGCTCGTGCTGCCGCTGTTCCTCGAGATGGACAAGATCGGTCTGTACGGCACCGTCTGGGCGCTCATCCTGCCGTTCGGGTTCTTCCCGTTCGGCGTCTATCTCGCCTACATCTACTTCTCGTCGACGATCCCGAAGGACCTGCTCGCTGCGGCGCGGATCGACGGCGCCGGCGAATGGAGGGTGTTCCGCTACATCGCTTTACCGCTGGCACGGCCGATCGTCGCACTCGTGGGGTTCTTTGCGTTCGTCGCGTCCTGGAACAACTTCTTTCTCCCGTTCGTAATGACCTACGACAACTCGAAGTACCCGCTTCAGATCGGGCTGCAGCAACTGATCGGATCGACTGCGTCGTTCAACCCCGCAAACTTCAGCGCGGGCAGCAGCGTCGTCGTGCTCCACCGGCCCGATCTCGCCATGGCGGTGATCATCGCGGTCGCACCCGTGCTGATCGTCTTCCTGTTCGCTCAACGTGCCCTCGTCTCGGGCATGCTCGCGGGCGCCACCAAGGAGTAGCAAAGGAGCTTCATGGCCACGGTGACCTTCGACGACGCGACTCGGATCTATCCGAAGAGCGACCGGCCCGCGGTCGACGAGCTCAACCTCGAGGTTCGCGACGGCGAGCTCTTGGTGCTCGTGGGGCCTTCGGGTTGCGGCAAGACGACGACGTTGCGCATGCTCGCCGGTCTGGAACACGTCGACGAGGGTGCGATCTTGATCGACGGCAAGGACGTGGTGAAGCTGCCGCCACGCGACCGCGACATCGCGATGGTATTCCAGAACTACGCGTTGTACCCGCACATGAACGTGGCGCAGAACATGGGCTTCGCGCTGCGGATGGCGGGGGTGTCCAAGGTCGAGATCGCCGAGCGCGTCCGGGCGGCGGCGAAGATCCTCGACATCGTGGAATTCCTCGAGCGGAAACCGCGCCAGCTCTCCGGTGGGCAGCGCCAGCGGGTCGCGATGGGCCGCGCGATCGTCCGGCAGCCGCGCGTCTTCCTGATGGATGAGCCGCTTTCCAACCTGGACGCGAAGCTGCGCGTCGCCACGAGAGCCGAGATCGCCGGGCTGCAGCGACAGCTCGGGGTCACCACGCTCTACGTCACGCACGACCAGGTCGAGGCGATGACCATGGGAGATCGTGTCGCCGTCATGAAGGACGGCTTGCTTCAGCAGTGTGACACGCCGCGCGCGCTCTACGCGGATCCCGTAAACGCCTTCGTGGCAGGCTTCATCGGCTCGCCCGCGATGAACCTCCTCCAAGGCACGGTCGAGGCCGGCGGCGTCAGGCTCGCTTCGGCCGTCATTCCGGTCGCCGGCGGAGTGCCGAAGGCCGTCGGCGAGGCTGTGATCGTTGGGCTACGACCTGAGTCGCTCTCGCTGGCGCCTGCAGGCGACGGCATCCCGGTGATCGTCACGATCGTCGAGGAGCTCGGTGCTGAGGCTTTCGTTCACGCTCAACTGGCAAGCGAGACCGCCGACGCCCGGAAGGCGAACATCATCGCGCGCGCGGAGCCGCTCGCGGCTCCGGGCAAGGGCGACCTGATCCATCTGCATGTCAAGGAGGGATCGATGCTGTTCTTCGACGCCCAGTCCGGCGATCGGATCGCCAGTCGCTCGTGAGCTCCTAGCGGGGCGGAGGATGCTTTAAGGGAACGCCTCGCTAGTGCGGAGCTGTCGGGCCCGTAAGGAGAGGGGCCTCGGACGCGGCCACGCGATGGCAACCATCGCCGAGTCCGCGCGCTCGGCTCGGATCCGCCCGTCGCCCGGCCGTTACGGAATGAGCAACTGGCGGATGGCGAGCGCGACGGCATGTGCGCGCGTCTCGGCAGCGAGCTTCGCCATTGCACGCTCGACGTGCGACCGAACCGTCGATGGTGAGATGAACAGCCGTCTGCCGATCTCGGCCGTGTCGAGGCCGTTGCTCACGAGCGCAAGGACTTCTTGCTCCCGCTTGCTGATGGCCGGATGCCGGTCGAGGGCCGCCCGCCGGGCGAGCGCCTGTCCGAGTGTCGCGTCGATGTACGTGCCTCCGGCCGCCACCGTCCGGACGGCGCTGAGCAGGACGTCGACGGGGGCGTCCTTCCCGACGAATCCGAATGCGCCCGCGTCGATGGCGGTCAGGAGGGTGCCCTCGTCGTCGTAGCCGGTGTACAAGATGACGCGCGTACGTGACCCCTTGCGAGTGAGCTCGCGGGTGATCTCGATCCCGGACAGGCCCGGCATGCGCACGTCGAGGATGGCGAGGTTCGGTGTGAGCGCCACGAGTCGATCGAGCGCCTCGGTGCCGGTCGTGGCACCGCCGACGACGAGGAAACCGTTGTCGCGGAGGAGCTGTGAGACGAAGTCCAGGTTCGCAAGATCGGCTAGGCGCAGCCGCCCCGTTTTGAGCTCGTCGACGATCACGCGACCGTCCGGGGTAAGCCAGACGAGGTCGCACACCGTGCCCTCGGCAAGCTCTGTCTCGGTGCCGAGCACCTCCCAGTCCTCGCCGATCGGGAAGCGAGCGAAGTAGATCGACGCTGCGACCATGAGCATCTGCCGGGCGGCCTGCTGGTAGGTGAGGGCAGCGGCGGTGAACGGGTTCGCCTTTACCGCCTCGAAGATGCGGAACCCGTCCGCGTGGCGCAGCCCGTCGCGGGCGAGCGTCTCGATCAGTTCATGGCCGTGGATGCCTCCCCGCTGGCGAGCGATCGGTCGCGGACGGCTGGTACACCCGCGGCGAGTCCCGCTGCCCCAGTGGCGCCGCGGCGGCCGCGCGGGTTGCCGATGCGATTCTTCGCCACCGCTAGCTCCAGCTCCCGCGACCGAGGAAACCTGCGACCTCGCCCGCGCTGTGGCTCGCCTCATCCAGAAGCTGGCTGGGGCCGGTGATCCGCTTGTGCTTGACATTCACCAGCCCACAGTAGGCTCGCTTTCTGCCGCGACAGGAACGGCTTGGACGTCGGTCATGGCAGGGCTGCATTCGGTGTTCGCGGTGTGTCACGTAGACGACAGTAGGCGTCTCTTTGGGCGCGACAGCCGCGGCCCTTGCGTGGGCTGCGGCTGTCGCCTCGCGGTTTCAGAAGGGCGTCCTCACCGGCGAGGTTGGCACGGCAGCCAACACGCCGGACGCGGGCCGCGTCGAGCGAAGAGAGCTACATTCTCCCGCGGGTTGACCAGCTTTGAGCCAGGGACGCACCTTCGAGTGCGGCGGCCATTTGGCTACTACCACCACGGAATCTACGTCTCCGACGCGGAAGTGATCCAGTTCGGAGGGAGTGTCCTCGACAAGCCGACGGCAACGGTTGGAGCGGTGTCGCTTCGGTGCTTTGAGCGTGGCCGGGTCGCCGAGGTTGTCAAGCATGGACACACACATCCGTGGTGGTCGTTGCTGCTGGCACCGCGACCGCTGTGGCTACCGGAGGCGGATCCGCCGGACATCGTGATTCGGAGGGCGCGCTGGCTCGCCGACAATCACCCAGCTCGGCGGTACAACGTGGTTGGCTACAACTGCGAGCACGCCGCGAACTTCTGTGCGACAGGCTGGTACACCGAGAGCCATCAGGTCCGGACGATGTTCGGGGTGAACGCTCTCCTCTCGCTCCCGATCGCCTACCGGTTCGGGAAACGGCCCGAGACGCCACCGTCAAGGCGGTGGTACCTCTTTGCCATTGCGAAGATGCTCGTGACGGTAACGACGATCCCGCTCTACAACCGGACCATTCGCCGCTTCTGGCGCGACATCGGGTCCCGTTGGGAAGAGTTCGAGCGCCTGCGCGGAGAGACGCCTTGAGCGCCTCGTCGCCCTCGTGCTCGGCACCAGACCGTTGCAATCGTGGAGGGGGAGTGAACCCTCATACCGCCGCACGCGCGGCCTGTCGCTCGATCGCGCGTGAGAGTTCGCGCCGCCCCACCGATTAGCCTCCAGATGTGTCTCTGATTCGGCCTCTTCTATGGGTTGGCGCTCTCAGCTCGATCTCGCTCCTCGCCGCCGCCTGCGGCGGCTCCGCGCGTGCAACATCAACCGCGGCGTCGCGCTCGACCACTCCCGGGCCGGTCGCGCTGCGCTCGATCCCGGTCGTTGCCTGCAACGGTGAGATTCAGGGGTTCCCGTACAAGTACAAGGGGCCGTCGACGACACACGTGCGCCTGTCGGAGGCAGATGCCCAGCAGCTCGTCTCCTTCAACGAGCAGATGCTCGCCCCGCGGGGATGGAAGTGTGACCTCATCGGCGGCTCGGACGGCGACACTCTGGAGGCGTACGACCCGTCCGCAGGCTTCTTCCCCTCGGGCCTCGGCCAATACCGGCCACAGGAAGCCGTCTCGGCGTACTACGCGACGCCCGGCAACCACGCCCTCGAACTCGCCTGCCCGTACTTCCCGCAGGCCGTGCCGCTGCTCAAACAGGGCGGCCTGCAGTGTCCATACATCGACTCGACGCCGTACGGCGAAGCGCAAACACACCGTACCCCTGACGAGCTCGACTTCTCCGATCCACCTGCGATCACGAGCGGCACGGGCAGCCCGTCAGGCGGCAAGAACCGAGCGATCGGACTGGAGCTGTTCGATTCCGTGTACAACCAAGCTCCCTACGCGGCTACGGGTACATGCACGCTCGCGCCCGCTGACCGACACATGTGCGCGCCGATCCTCGCGTACGTGCGCAGTCGGTACGCGGCGATGATGAAGCAGCGCTGAGCGGCGTCTGTCCGGCGAGAACGGACGCCTACCCGGAGCGGTCGGCGGCTTTCAGCCTCTCGATCAACGTCACAGGCCCGCCGAACGCCTCTCCTCCGAACGCGAAGAGGAGGATGATGCGCCGCTTCAATGCTCTTGGCTACGTCGGAGCTGGCCTCTCGCTTGTCGCTGCCGCCTTCTTCGTGGTGTCGGACGAGTCGCCTGCGAGTTCTGCCAGGCCGCTCCGCTAGGGCGGGGCGCATCACTCCCACGGGGGACGCTCTACCAGGATGGAAGGGGGGTGCGTACCAGCGCCCGCCGGGCGGCGTCCTGAACCGCCTGGTTGAGCGGATAGAGGCCGATTTCTCTACCAGCGTTTTCGATCTCCCATTGCGCGGTTCCGGGGTCGGGCGGCAGAGCGACTCTACCGTCGGTGCATGTCCGCCGAACCCCTTCCTCCGCACCTGCAGCAGTTCGCCCATCCGCTCGGTGACACGGCGTGGGCGGCGATCGAGACGCTCGACGTGGGCACGCAGCAGTGGCTGTTGGAGAAGTTGGAGGAGCATCTCGCCGACTCGCTCGTCACCCCCGACCGGCCGGGCCGCCAGCAGCGGGCTATCCGGGCGCTGCGGCGGGCGAAGCGGCTGCTCGGGCACAGCCCGTCGGTGAACGAGTACCGGCGGCTGCGGGACGAGACGCACGACCCAGAGCTCGTTCCTGACGGGTCGATCCGGAGCGCGCTCGCATCCGGGAGCTGGAACGACGCGCTCGCGCTCGCCGGGCTCGCCCGGCAGGAGGAGGACGAGCGCATACCGGTCAGCGTGTCGAAGTCGCCGTTGCGCTACACGGAAGCGGAGTGCCTCGCGGCGCTTCGGGCGTGCGCCGCCGATCTCGGAACGTCTCCGAGCATCACGATGTACGGGCAGTGGCTGAGGCGGTCGGATGTGCGCCGTCGCCCGGGGAGGCGGCCGTCGTCGTCGTGCCCGTTCGAGCGGCTGTTCGGATCGTGGACGCTCGCCCTGCACGCCGCGGGGCTGTTCTCGGACGACGTCCAGGCGTTCAAGCAGGACAACCTGACGGTCCGCCCGGCGAAGTACGCCTACTCGGACGAGGATTTGCTCTCCGCGCTCCGCCTCGTCCGCGACCGGCTCGGCCGCGTTCCCCGTTCCCGTCCGTACGAGGGCGAGCGGGCGAAGGTCATCGAGGAGAGCTTCGCTGCCGGAGCGCCGCAGACGCTTCCCTCCTACGGTGCGTTCCTGAAGCGGTTCGGCGGCTGGAACGAGGCGCTCGGCGCTGCCGGGATGCAGCCGTACGAGGGCCGCTGGGACATGGGCGAGTTCGCGCCGCCGCAGATGACCGGTTCGTACCAGTGGTCGGACGAGGAGCTGCTCGACATAGTGCGGGAGGCGTGCGCGGCCTGCCGCGGCGCCGCCACGACGCTGGAGGAGTACGTCGTCTGGCGGCGCCAGGAGATGCGCAAGGCGCAGTGGCGCGGGACGCCGCGACGCATCCCGTCCAAGACGACGATCAACGGCCGCTTCGGCGGGTGGACGCGCACGATGCGCCGCCTCTTCCCGAAGGAGTAGGGAGTGGAGGCGGGCGAGTTCGTGTGGGCGCTGATCGAGCAGGCCGACTCTCGCCTGCTCGAAGCCGAGCTTGCACGTCTTCTCCGTGCTGACCTCGCCGACCCGCTGCCCGGTGCGCGCGCTCGCCGCCGCGCGTATCTGTGGCTTCTGCACGATCTGATCGAGCAGACTGGCGAGCGCTTTCCGCAGCGCCTTCTCTACGACCGCGAACGCGCAGGCATGAAGGCGCCGACGAGCCGCACGATCGTGAACCAGTACGGAACCTGGTGGGAGGCGTGCGCGATCGCATCGCGGATGGAAGACGGCGGGAGGCTGCCGCGCGGGCGTAGCTATAGCGGCGGACGGTTGCGCGGCCGGTTTGCGCCGGAGATGTACACGGTCGAGGAAGGGATCGCCTCCGTCCGGCTGTGCGCGTTCACCATCGGCCGACGTCCGAGCTCCGGCGAGTACGACGCGTGGCAGCTGCGGCAGGTGCGGATCGCGCGCGAGCGCAACGTCGAGCGGCGGGTTCCGTCGCGGTGCGCGCTCGCCCGCCTCTTCCCCGGCAAGCGGCGGTGGGAGCGGGCGCTCGCCGCCGCTGCCATCACCGACGCCGAGCTGCAGGCCGCCCGCGCCGCCTTCCTCCACCGCCCGCACGACTCGGACGAGAACCCGTTCCTCCACCTGCCGGTGAGGGAGGCGTCGATCCTTGCGGTCGAGCTGAAGGGCTCGCTCGACTGGCTTGCGGGGCGGACGTGCGAACGCACGCCCGTTCCGGACGCGCCGACGAGCTTCAGCGCCGAGCGGTTCCTGGCGGTGCGGGAGCGGTCTCCCGTCTCACCCGCACGGCTCGCCGAGGCCGCGGGGCTCACCGTGGGCCAGGCGCGGCGGCTGCTCACCAGCAGCTACGAGCCGACGCTCGGGCAGCTTGTTGCGCTGGCGTCGCTGCTCGGAGTGGCCGCTATCGACGTATGTGAGTCGGCGTGACGCTTCCCGCCCATGTGCCTCCTTTGCAAGAACCCGCTCGGACTCAACCGCGACCCGTACGATCGCGTTGTCGAGCATGAGAGGTGGCGTGGTGGCTAAGGGCGCAGGAAGCAGGCCGTGCGAAGACTCGCAGGCGCGGCGATCGAAGGGAAGGCGGAATGTCGCACAGCCACGCTCCACATCCGACGGGATCGGGA
The DNA here is from genome assembly GCA_963753295.1 of uncultured Actinomycetes bacterium. Classification (GTDB taxonomy): domain Bacteria; phylum Actinomycetota; class Thermoleophilia; order Gaiellales; family Gaiellaceae; genus Palsa-739. The sequence goes on from CAVWBZ010000012.1 coordinate 116,070, forward strand.
TACTCCCGCCTGGGCAAGCCCGGCACCGCCGCGACCAGAGAGGAGGAACCATGGAGACGAAGGATCAAGTCCGCATGACCCCCGCGGAGCTTGCGAAAGCCCGAGAGACCCTCATTGCTCTTTCCGCGCCGCTGTCACACGCTCTGGGCAATAGCCCCGCGTCGTTGACAGTGGACAAGAAGCAGTCATAATCCTGGCTGCCTACCCTCGGGAAGAGCACGACGCTTTTCCGTCTGCGCGCCATGCCGCACAGCAATCTCGCTGTCGTTTTCGATTTCGACGAGACACTCACTCCCGACTCGACCAGCAAGTTCCTTGCAGGCCGAGGCGTCGATGTCGACAAGTTCTGGAACTCAGACGTCAAAGCGCTCGTGGAGGATGGCTACGACTCCACTCTCGCCTGGCTGAATCTCTTCCTTGAGATGGTCGGCGAGGGAAAACCGCTCGGAGGTCTTACAACTGGTGACCTACGGGCGTTTGGAGCAACGCTTGATGATGACTTCGCGCTTGGGCTACCCGAACTCTTCGACGACCTCAAGAAGATTGTCGCCGAATACAGGGACATCTCGATCGAGTTTTACGTCGTGTCCGGAGGACTCGAAGAAATCATTCGCGGCTCCGAGATCGCGTCACGGCACATGACCGAGATTTACGGTTGCCTGCTAGGCGAGGACCCACACACCGGGCAGCTAACACGCATCAAGCGTTGCATTACCTTCACCGAGAAGACACGCTACTTATTCGAGATCAACAAGGGTCTCGACTCGACGCAGACGAAGAAAAATCCGCATATGGTCAACAAGAGTGTTCCGCAAGAGCAGAGGCGCGTTCCTTTCGAGAACATGATCTACATCGGGGACGGGCTTACAGACATCCCCTGCTTCTCGCTCGTCCGAGGATCGAAAGGGATCACGTTCGGCGTGTTCGATCCGGCAAAGGAGAAGTCCGCAAGACGCGCTCTTCTTGAGTTCCTTCAGCCAGGCCGTGTAGTCGGCATGCACAAGCCGCTGTACCGCAGAGAAGATGAACTCGGATCGCTGCTCCGCACCGCTGTTGGTGAACGGTGCGCGCGCATTGTCGTTGAGCGAAGCCAGTCCTAATGACGGCGGAACTGGCCGGAACGAGGCCCTTCCGTGGCCCTCGGCAACATCAGGCCCCCGCCCCCCGACATCGCCTCGTCAAAGTCACTGCAGCTCGGCGTTAGCCCTGCGCAGCTCCCGTACACGTGCGATGTTGGTGTGGCGTTCGGTGCAGTAGCAGTCGGCGCGTTTTCTGCGGGGTTCGATCGTCGCGGCGTCCGGCCCGCGGAAGACGTCGTACTGCACGAAGTTGTCGGCCCGCTTGACTCCGAGTAGGTGAGCCAGGAGGCGTCCGACTCCGAGGCATGCTGCCTGCTGCGCGGCGAACGGGATCGCGGGTAGGTACTTCCCGGCGTCGAGGCTGCTGAGCCCGAACGCATCCGCGAGTCCGCACACGGGCTTGCCGAGATGGGGAAGGAGCATTGCGCGTTGCGCCGGTGTCAGTTCGGCGAGGTCGTCTTCCAGCAGTGGGTTGTCGCCGCGCGCGGCGCGGGCGATCGGCAACCCGGTTGCCGCGGCTACACGCTCGGCCGCAGACGGGCCGTCGAAGCGAGGCGGGAGGAAGCACATCATGCAGGGGCGATCAGGCTCGGCAACGTGAATGCCGACGAACGTCTCGCCAGTTGCGGCGTCGATGAGCAGGTCCGGCCAAAGCCGCTGCGTGGCGTGCCGTGCCGGGATCGAGTCGAGACCGGAGAGGACGACCGGCGGCCAGCGGCGCGCACGTGCGTCGATCTCGCGCGGCACGTTTTCGACTGGCTCGGTCGTGTACGAGACTCCGAGGTTCTGCATCGCTGCCGCCGCAAGCTGGACCTTCCACGGGCTTGCCTCGGCTGCCTGCGCATCGCCGAGCGAGTAGGTGGCGAGGTTCTCAGGCGCGAACCGTTCTCGATCAACGGCGAGAGCGGTTCCGGTGAGCGGCAACGCGCCGAGGATGGATGCCGAGGCTGACCCGACAGCGCCGACGCCAACGGCGCAATGTCGACCGGGAGCAAGTCGGGCAGGTCGGGTGCGGCGGTGACGTCGTCGGTGATGGTCACGGGGCAGAAAGAGAGCCGTGGATGAAGTCGCGCACGCGAGTCGGGGACCGCCGCGATGACCTTGAAAACCTCTGTGGCTGCGAATGCGGCGGCGAGCGCGCTGCCGAGCGCGTTCGCTGCTCGATGCTGGCGGAGGACGGCGTCGGGGTCGTTGGCGACGTGCGCGCCGTAAGCGTCCGGAACGGCGCGGATCGCGCCGTCTGGTGCGTCGGTACCGAAGTGAACGTGAACGGCATGAGCGGTGCCGGAGGCGCCGAGCGCGTCGGGTCGCACCGCTGCCACGGCCGCGATGAGCTCGTCGCGCTGCTCAGCAGGCAGATGCCCGAAGTCGATGAGGAGCTGCCCCGGCATGCGAGCCAGCGTCGAGACCAGGCGCTCCGCCGCAGCGAAGGCGCCGTGAAGCTCGGGATCGACCGAGACTAGGACGACCTGTTCTGCTAGGTGGCGTTCGAGTTCGGAGGCGGGACGGCCGGTGACCAACTCGGCGAGGCTGAGCGGCCGCGAGTGTCGCTCATGCGACGCCGTCCTCGTCGAAGGTGAACGTTGCTGCTTGAGCGTCGGCGTCGATCTTGGGCGGCGTCTCCGTCTTCCACATGCTCCCGTCGAACTTCCACCAGCCCCAGCGCGAGGGATCGCGCGGGGGTCTCGGAAGTACGGGATGACACACGTGATGAAGCCGCGGACGCTCAAGCCGTGCGCAAGGTCGGTCGGGGAGAGAAAGGCGCGCCCCCCATGCGAGTGGAACTGCGCCGGAATGGCAGGTCGAGTCGTCCGCCCACGTGAACAGGCGGTCGAGCGCGAGCCCGCTGATGCCGAACAGGCCGTAGCGCCGGGTGATGCCCACGGTTCCCGCGAATGCGACGGTCGTGATGCGGGTGGGGTCGTCGATAGGCGCGAGGAGGAAGCCGCCCGTTTCCATCCGCGTCGCGCCGTACGCGCGCACCTCACCGAGGATCGGCACAACCGCGTCTGCCGGAAGGTGCAGCACTACGCGCTCCGGCCCGTGTGGTTGTTGTCGAGGTCGTATTGCAGCACCGTTGCCACATGCAGGAAGGGGTTGCCGCTCGTCCGCCACGCTTCCGGCCCCGACCGCCAGTCGGGGTGGAGGTTGTAGCCCTCGGCGGTAAAGGGCTTACAGATGTCGAAGCTGGCGGGCCGGTAGCCGGGGATCGTCGGCCATGCCAAGGTCGTCGTCAACGAGCCGCCGATCTCCGTCGCGAACTTCACCGACGGCGGCTCGTGCGGGTACGCCGTCCACGCGACGCGCGCGACGTACCGCTCGTTCGGCTCGGTGCGCGGCACGAGCGTCAGCCAGAAATCCCCGCATCGTTCGCGTCGCGGTCGAGACGGCCGTCACGCTCCTCAAGGAGGGTGCGGACAGCCGCCTCGTCGTCATCGAGGTTGAGCCGGGACTCGGCGTCCAGGCTCAACCCTGGATCAGCTCCTTCACCAGCGTGAACTTCAGTCCGCGAGCGTGCTCGGCGATCGAGCCCAGCGTTGTCGTGTCGCTCTGCCGCTCCCCATCATGCGTGAGGTAGAGGTGTATTGCGGGTCCTCCACGACCCCGAAGTGCTTCATCGCCGCGGTGCGCACCTCGCCGACGGTCGTGCTCTCCTCGTAGCGGCCGTGGAAGGGCGTCTCCCCGAGCGGGAAGGTCACCGTCACCTCGATCTGCGTTGTCTTCGCGGTCTCCATACCGACTCCTCTCTAGTGGTAGCCGTACACTTTGGTGTACAAAGAGTCACGGTAGCAAGGCCTAGCCGCCTTGTCAACTATGGTGTACGCTGAACACTACAGGGGAAACCGAGGCCACCAGAGTTACGCGACAAGGAGGGAGAGTGACCGAGACGATGACCCTGGGCGAACAGCTCCACGAGGTGCGGGGCGTCCGCGACATGACGCTGAAGGCGGTCGCAGACGCCGCTGACCTCGACTGCCTACCGACGAAAACTTGAGCGGGACGAGGTGAAGAGCCCCTCGCTAAACCCGTACCGCCTGGCGGAGGTGCTGCGCGTTCCGTATCCCGGCTGATGTCGCTGGCCGGGTACGTAGCCCCGAGCACCACCGAAGACGCGGAGCAGGAGCCGCAGAACCTGCTCGCGCACGCCCTCAGCAGCCAGGATCTGACCGAGGACGAGCAGCGTGAGCTGGCGCGTTACCTCGCCTGGTACCGACACCAGCGCGTGCAGGAGCGCCAGTAGCCGATGTTGGAGGATCTCGACAGCGGCGCCGAGATCGCCCGCCTCA
>CAVWBZ010000013.1:0-153180 GCA_963753295.1 uncultured Actinomycetes bacterium
CCGTGAGGGGCGAGCTCGTCAACCTGGTTCCCCGATAAGGTCGCCCCTGTCCGGAGGCCCCGAAACGAACACGGCGGCTCGATCTCTGGCCCGCCGCTCTGAAGGCAGACGCTACGGCGTTTGGGCCGACGGTGCCGTCTGGGAGAGGATCTCCGTCACTCGACGGACGGCCGTACTTCCACCAACCTCGGCAAGTGCCTGCTCTTCGTCCTCGCCGATTTCGAAGAGGGGGCGAAATTAGAGGTCGCCGTTCCCGCCGATGTTCTGCTTGAGCAGGGTGAGCGCTTTGGTCAGCTTCTTGTCGTCGAGCCGAGTCCAGACAGTGTCAGGAACAGGCTGGGTTCCGTCAGGCGCGCTGTAGTGAGCGTCCTCGATCGGATCGGTGGAACCAGCGCTTCGCAGTTGCTCCGCCGCTTTGTACGGGGCAAGCATTTCACCAGGCGCCTGCGCTTGGAGTTGTTCGACTAGCTCGAACAGCTTCGCGGTCTGCTCGGTTCTAATCGAGTCGGATACCGGCGTCTCAGACGTTCCGGCAGGGACATCTTCTTGTGCCATCGGTTACAACCTAGCATATGGGCGGTGAACAAAGAGCACGGGACAGGTGTTCTCAAGCTGGGCCTCCACAGGCTAGAACCAGCTGATCCAAGCGTGCCAGACATCGTGGGGAAAGAGCTATGCCGTCCAGCCACCTCCCCGGCGCTGATCGGGCTGTCCAAGCGGCTTTCTCCTCTCTTTCGAGGCGGTTGAGTGTGCGTTGCGACGGATGAAGGCTACGACGGCGTGACCTCGGCGCAGAGCTCGGCAGGCCGTTGCCGAAACGGCTGCGGCCTACTCTGCCATTTACTCTGCCATTTACTCTGCCACTCGGCCGCTTGGCAGAGTAAAGTGGCGTAGTACGCCAAAACGGCGGGTCGAGGCAGTTGCACGGCCCCACCCTCGAAGGAATGCCGAGGAATGAGATGCCGACGATTGCCGAACTGCTCACGCAACCAGAGGGTAAGACCCTCCGACTTCAAGCGCGACCTCAGCGGAAAGAAGGGCATCCTCAAGAACTTGGTCGCGTTCGCCAACACGTCCGGTGGTGTCCTCGTCGTCGGCGTCAACGACGACAAGAGCGTGCCTGGTCTGAGCGATCCACTCGCAGTCGAGGAGAAGCTCGCCAGCCTGATCAGCGACTCGATCACTCCAGCGCTCCTGCCGGACATCGAGCTGGCGACCTACCAGGAGAAGGACGTCCTGGTCGTCAGGATCGCTCGCTCAGGCGGCCCCTTCCATCTCACCGCCGACGGCCCCGAGAACGGCGTCTTCATCCGGGTCGGCTCGACGAGCCGCCGCGCCGATGCGACCGCGATCGCAGAGCTGCGTAGGTCGATCGCAAACGTCTCCTACGACCAGGAGCCGTCGCCCGGCTCGCGCTCTAGTCTCGACGACGCCCGGCTCGACAAAGCGCTCCGGGAGCACAACATTCCCCGCACCGACGCGAAGCTGATCACGCTCGGCGTACTCGCCGAGCATCAGGGCGCCCACCTCGCCTCAAACAGCGGGATCATCCTCTTCGGTAAGGACGACGAGCGCCAGCGCCTCTTCCCCGACGCCTATGTCCGTTGCGCCGCGTTCGCTGGGGAAACGAAGGGCGCCGAGATGCTTGACCAGTTGGACGCCCGCGAAGCGACGATCATCGAAGCCATCAGCCTCGTCAACGGGTTCATCGCACGGAATACGCGCAAGGCGGGACTGGTGGAGGGGATGCGTCGGCGGGACGTTCCCGAGTACTCGGACGCGATGATCCGGGAGATCCTCGTCAACGCGCTCGCGCATGCTGACTACTCGATGATCGGCATGCAGGTGAAAGTCGCGATCTTCTCAAACCGGATGGAAATCGAGAACCCTGGCTTCCTGCCGTTTGGCATGACGATCGAGCAGTTCAAGGCTGGGCAGAGCAAGATCCGCAAACCGGTAATCGCCCGGGTCTTCAACGAGATCCAGTACCTCGACGGTTGGGGTCGCGCCTGGGAGCGCATCCAGGAGGCGATGAAGCTGGGCTACCCGGAGCCGGAGTTCATCGAGCAAGGAGCAACGTTCAAGGTCGTACTCTGGCCGCACACCGCCTTCGCAACGGTGGGCGCCCGTGAGCCTGCGGCCGCGGCGGACGAACGGCGGCCCCGCACAGGCGCTCGTACGCTGAACCGCGAAGAGCGCGGGAGGTCGAGATTGTCGCTGAGATCCAAGCGCGCGGTGGACTCAAGCTCGCGGAAATCACGGCCGAGCTCGGAGTTTCGGTGCGGACCACTCATCGCGACATCGCGGGCCTTGCCGAGAAGAGTGTGGTCTTCGTCGGCGCTCCGAAGACGGGCCGCTACAGGCTGCACCGCCGGGCTTTCGCACCTAGAAAGCAGCTCGCTTTCGACCCCCGATTACGCTCGCGGGCAAAGCCACGATCGCCACGCTTTGATAGGTCGTCGCGGGCTCAGCAGGCCGACTCGCCGGGCGCCGCGGTAGCGCTCGCGCCCGGCGCGGCCGCGGCCGGTTCCGGGTTGCGGGCGGAGACGTTCTCGGCGGGACGCCGCGCGTCTTGTCGGGGTCGGCGTGGACGCGCCTGGCCCAGACGATCCGCTCGTAGCTCAAGGGCTGGTGCGGATGGCGAGCTGGAGGAGACGGTAGAAAAGCAGGCCACGGCTGCGGGAGTAGCGGCGGTTGAAGCGGAAGCTGAACTCCTCCAGGTAGGCGTAGGGGTACTCGGGTGCGATCCCGCCCTGGTGGGTGCCGAGGAGCCAGCGCTTCAGCATCGAGGCGACACGGTGAACGCCGGCATGAGCACGTGTGCGTGGTCGCCGTCGGTCTGGGGCGTCTTGCGCTCGTGCCGGTAGCCGATCTCGGGGAGGCGGTTGTAGCCCTGCCAGCCGTCGGTGACGATCAGCGATCCCGGCATGCAGGTCGCGGACGAAGCCGCTCAAGCGTCTGTCGGCTCACGTCGGGGATGACGCGCATGCGCACCCGGCCGAGCGCGTCCCCGTCAGCGGCGTGCTCGACGGCGATCGCGACGATCGTCTTGCCGAGCGAGCCGCGGCCGCCGCGCCTTCGTGCTCGCCGCCGACGAGGTCTCGTCCACCTCGATCCCGGCCCGAAAGCTTCGCGTGGCGGTGGCGGAGCATCGCCCGGCGCAGGTTGTGCTGAAGCGCCCAGGCCGTCTTGTACGAGCCGATCCCGAGCTCGCTCTGAAGAGTCGCGGCGCTCACGCCCCGCTTTTGCGAGCTCACAGCCACATCGCCCGGAACCACTCCAGGAGCGGAAGCTGGGAGCGCTCGAAGAGCGTCCCCTTCACCGCCGAGGTCTGCGACCGGCAGGCCGCGCAGATGAAAACGCCCCGCCTGGAAACCCAGTGCTCGTCGTGGCCGCAAGCGGGGCAGCGGAAGCCGTCCGGCCAGCGCAAGCCGACGAGGTAGCGGCGGCAGTCCTGCTCGGACTGGAACCACTCGAAGAAATCGCCGAAGTTGCCGGGGTAGTCGCGGCCCGCTACAGGTCGTGCCCGCTCCGGCTGCGCCGCCGCAGCCATACCCATCCATCGGCACAACCCTTAACCTGCTTTACGGACGGCATAGCTCTTTGTGGGGAAAGTCCGGCGTGAAGACGTGCGACTTCCGCAGGACAAACAAACAGCGTCCATACGATGCACCGAGGAACGCGACGATGAGGAGGTAGACCGCAGCGAGCCCCTCCTGAAGGTGTCTGCAACGGCCCGGCGCAACTCTCCGCGTCGTCCACTTGACTCGCGAATGGGCGCCCTTTCGCCAGCGCGGGCCGAGCTGGATGTACCCGAAGACGAAGAGCAGAACGAAGCTGTAGATCGAGGTCGCGAATGAGAGCCAGCGCACGAACTGGCCCAGGCTCTTCAGACTCACGACAACCGCCATCACCGCACACGCGAAGGCGAGGATCGCGATCAGCTTCCTCGGCCCCCGCGACATGTGGCGTGCGAACGCTTCTCCGCGGTAGGCGAGACCGCCCGCGATCGCAGCCGGGAGCGCGAGAACAGACCCGCGATGCTGATGATCGTCGCTCGGGCCTCGGGATCTTCTGCGAGCCTCGGAATGCCTTCGAAGATGTACGCCGAGATCAGGAGCGCCAGCGCGGACAGAGCAGCAGCCGTCGCCACCGTCGCTGATGGTGCGATCTGCGTGTCCGTTATCAGGTACGGGTCAGACTCGACCGGCCGGTCGCTGCGGCGCCCGATCACGGCATGGTCCCCCTGCACGATCGCCTGTTCGGGATCTGGCGGGTCGGCGGAGTGCTCCGGGGTTCGGGCGCGGCGGCGTTCGCTCCAGAAATAGCGGACGATCTCAACACCGGGCGGCATTCTCGACGCGACCCAAAGTGACTGCGGGTAGCCGACGTTGGCGACAAGGCGCGACACGGAATAGCTCGAAACACCAAGCCACGGGAGAGGCGACCGGATCAAGGCCCGCTCGTATGCAAGCTGATCGCTATGGGACGTCTCGATCACGTACGTCTGGTTGGGAACCGCGACAAGCTGGGCCAAAAGCGTGGTGCTTCGTGCGAAGGCAAGTAGCTCGCCCCAGAAGTCAGCGTCCCCCAACAGCGTTTCGAGCTCTGATCGGAGATCAGAGTCCTCGGGCATTCCGCGCGTCAGTTGCTGAAGCGTCGCTGCCAGGCGGAACAGATGCGCGTACGCGGGGTCTTCTGCTGCGCTGATGATGCCGACGAGCGAAACCCAGACGGCTCGGAACAGCACCCGCCGAAGCTGCTCGTCGTCGTCGTCGACGGGGGTGCTCAGAACGCGAAGCGAGTCGCTCCAGGAGGCGAAGAAGATCATTGCCAGGATGGTCGCGGCGTCGCGCCGAAGCATGACTGGTAGCACGCTTCCATCCTCGCCCCGAACGACTAGATCGGCGCGGCGCGCCTTTGGGAAACTGCCGAGGGGCACGAGAATGCGTCGAGGCTCTTCGTTCTCGCCTGGCAGTGCAGGGACGGTGAGCTGCTGGCGAACGACGACCCGATAGACCCGATTCTCGAATTCGAGGTACTCGTTTCGCCGCTCGATGTATGGCCGGGGCGGCCGCTGAAATAGCAGCAGCCGTCGAAGCTCCTCTGTCCGGACCTGCATGTCTGCCCTCCTCTGACCGGCTGCGTGACGGTAGGCACTCATGCAGACACTTGTCAAGGCCTGCGGTGGCGGCTGTTAGGAGCACTTGAATGAGCGTGGGTCGAAGATCAGACACTCCCTGGCCAGGCGAATGAGAACGATTTCGCGACCTTTCAGCTCGCCGTCGACAAGACGTTCATGAGCACCATCGCTAGCCGGTTAGACGCGAACAGCGACATCTTCAAGCGCGTCCTCGATGACACCGACGTCCGTCGCCTCCTCGCCGACTACTACGTCAAGAAGGTGTACGAGCAACTCCGAGAGGCGGCTTGACCCCGATGCCCTTCCTTTCGCTCGCGCGGGCTTTGAAGCGCCCGCCTTGCGCGGTGGGGGAGCCAGGTGGGAGTCTGACCGTATGTCGGCCATGTGGACGAAGGACGTCGCGGGTTGGCACGTCATGTCTCCGGTCGGCTTCCCGAGCGAGGCCACCCTGCATGACCTGATCGAGGAGGCTCCGAACCTGCTGCCGTTGTCGGGTGCCCCGCGGCTCACTGTCCTCGGCCGCGAGGTCGGTCTTCCCAGCGGCGCGGCAGACCTCGTTGCCGTCGAGGCGACAGGCCAGCCGGTGTTCATCGAGATAAAGCTTGAGCGGAACCCGGAGGCGCGGCGGGCAGTCGTCGCGCAGGTGCTCTCCTACGCCGCGAGCGTACATGGCCTCGACGTGTCCGCATTCGAGACGCAGATTCTTGGCTCGCATCTCCGCAAGCGCGGCTACAGCTCGATCTTCGACGCCGTTGCAAGCACCGACGACTCCGGAGCGTTCGACTCGGACGCGTTCACCGACACCCTCGCGGACTCGCTAGCGTCCGGGGCGGCTCGGCTCGTGCTGGTTCTCGACGCGGCCCCTCCGGAGCTCATGCGCTTGGCGGGGTACCTGGAGGCGGTCAGCGAGCGCCTCGTCATCGACCTGATCACGGTCAGCCAGTACGACGTTGGCGGGCAGAGCGTGATCGTTCCGCAGCGAGTCGATCCTGGGCGGGAGCAGGAGGACCGGGTCGCGCAGGTCACCCGCTCAACACGGAGTCGTACGCAGTACTTCGAAGGAGGCGACGAGTTCTTTGCGGCCGTCGCAGGCGCGACGAACGCCGCCGACCCGACCTCCGAGACGGTCTGTGAATGGGCGAAGCGGTTGGAGCGTGACGGTCTAGCGCGGTTGGCGACCACGAAGAGCGAGGTCACGACAGCGCTAAGGGTGAGGCTGCCGGACGAAGACAGCGGTCCCGTCACTCTCTGGAAGGCCAGCTCGGGCGTCACGGTCACCTACTGGGGCAGCGTCCTTCGCCGCCGGGCACCCCTGTCAATCCCGAGGATCGAGGCGGTGGCTGGCAAGGAGCTGAAGGCGCAGGACAACTACACGAACCACCACAACATCACGCCCGAGCTCCTCGATGCCCTGGCCGCCGCATACGGCGAAGCGTCGGCGGGCGCTCACTAGCCCGCGCTTGTGCCGTTTCTCATGCGCTAGGTAAGACGATCCGATGCGGCCTCTGTCATCGCCTGACCCGATTCGCAACGACAGATCGCAACCCAAATAGACGGACCCTGTATCGCGTGGAAGCTCCTGGCGCATGCCAGTTGACCCACTGCCCGCCCATGAGGGCCTTCCCGTTCGCTTGGAACGAGATGTTGAATCCGGTCTCGTACAGCCACCTAGAGGCATCGCGGTAAACGACGGCCCCCACCACGCAAGGCAATGCCCGACCCACGCTTTCAGGCATTTGGAAGTCTGAAAGAACCACCGTGGAAGATTCAGAAGCGGGAATCGCTCCCGAACCGACTGTGCTGCAGGTCACCTGCTGATCGGTCAGAACACAATCGACGTCGAGCGCGGGGCCTCTGCCGACATTGATCACGTTAAGACGAAGCGTGCCGTCCTTCACGTAAACCGAGGGCGTGTCGTAGACATCTCCATCGACTCTCTCTTGCTCGATGAGAACGATCGGCCGCCAGCCAGCGCGAATGTCGTCACGAGCCGCAGAGGCGAGGAGTCGAGTCGAGATGGCGAGCCAGACGGTTACAGCGGCAAGCGTCACTGTTGCGAATGCCGTCAGGGGCTCCCACAGAGACGCCATTATCGAAGTCAATGGAAGCATTCTCGTCGAGTGGCGCGCTCAGTGGGCATCGGTGTGGCGTAGTTAACCGATCCGCTCATGCGACCGAGCGCACGGAGCGAATCCTTCACCGGACACGGTTCTTGCCACGGTAGCCCCCAAGAGGCAGATCCCTTCTCCGCCGCGAGCCCACGAGTTGGCCGCTGCCGCTGACGGCGCCTCGACCCCGCCGTCGCAAAAGAAGACCTTGGCAGCGGCCGTGCGCGTTCCTATGGTGTTCACATGAGCGACTGCCCGGCGCACACGCCTTCAACCTCTTCTGTACGCAGCCTGATCTCGGCTTCGTGGAACCCGTGTGAACGCGCGTGCGAACAAGTGCTGTCTAGAAGAGACGAAAACGGCGCTTTTTCACGCTGCGGCGGGCCGCTCGTTGAGCCGGAAATCGCTGCACGCGGGCCGGTACTCGACTTCTAACCGTTTCTGCTGCGCCATGACCTCGCTGACGAGGATCGCGTACGGGTCGCACGTCCTCCGCCACGGCAATTCGCGCGCGCTCTGCCGGTACCAGTCGAGGAGCTCCGCCTCCACAGCTGGAGACTACGCTGTGGCTTCGGTGATCGACCTTCGCTCCGACACGCTCACGAAGCCGACCGCCGGGATGCGCGCGGCGATGGCGGCTGCCGACGTCGGCGACGAGCAGTACCTCGAGGACCCGACGACGAACGAGCTGCAGCGCCGCATGGCGGACCTGCTCGGGCACGAGGCTGCGCTCTTCCTGCCGACGGCGACGATGGCCAACCAGGCGGCGCTCCGCGCGCAGACGAAGCCCGGCTCCGTGCTCCTCGCCGAGGAGCGGACGCACATCCTCGTCTACGAGTGGGGCGGCCCCGCGATCCACTCCGGGCTCGTCATGCGCGGCGTCCCTGCCGACGCCGGCCGCGTCACTCCCGAGCACGTCGCGGCGGTGCTGGATCCCGATCTCGGCCCGGGCGGCGTCGTCGTGCTCGAGAACACGCATCGCAGCTCCGGCGGCCGCATCTGGCCGCTCGACGAGTACCGCGCCGTCGTCGACGCCGCGCGCGGACGCGGCGCGGCCGTTCACCTCGACGGCGCGCGCCTGTTCAACGCCGCCGTCGCCGCGGGGCGGCCGCCGTCCGACTGGGCGGAGCTCGCCGACTCGGTGACGATCTGCTTCTCGAAGGGGCTCGGCTGCCCGGCGGGCGCCGTCCTCGCCGGCTCGGCCGCGCTCGTCGAGCGGGCGTGGGAGAGCAAGTACCTGCTCGGCGGCGCGCTGCGCCAATCGGGCGTGCTCGCCGCCGCCGCGCTCTACGCGCTCGACCGCCACGTCGACCGCCTCGCCGACGACCACGCCCGCGCGAAGCGGCTCGCAGCGGGGATAGGGGTCGATCCGGACGAGGTCGAGACGAACTTCGTCGCCATCGCCGATCCCGACGGCGACGGCATCGCGCGCGCTGCGGCGGCCGGCGTCGCGCTCGGCGACCTGCGCCCGGGTTGGCTCCGTGCCGTCACCCACCTCGACGTCACCGACGACGACGTGGACGCCGCCGTCCACGCGTTGGGCGCCGCCGTCAGCGCGCGCTGAGCCTCGACAGCGGTTCCGGCTGCCGCACGTAATGGAGCGCGCCGACCGCCGCCGCCGCGCCGCCGGCGGCGACCGCGACGAGGGCGAGCACGCGGCACACCGAGCCCGGCAGCGCCGAGAGGACGACGGCATGGAGGAAGACTGCGCCCTTGCTCAGCCCGACGGCGAGCGCGAGCAGCCCGAGCCCGCCGCCCGCTGCAGCGCTGGCGGCACGCGGGCCCCACGCGAGGACGGCGGCCCCGGCGAGCGCGAAGATCGCTTCGTCCGCGCTCTCGATCCAGACCCCCGGTGACGCGTACGCGCTCAGCGAGAAGCCCGCGGCCGCGACGACGGCGCACACGGCGGCAGCCGTCCCGAGTCCGACCGACCATGCCTGCAGGCATTCGGTGCCGGCGCGAAGTGCGCCGCCGACGGCCGCTGCGGCGACGATGAGCGCGGCGGCGAGCCACAGCCACCACGACGGGCGCGCGACGCGCCACACGACGCCCGTGATTGCGCTTCGCCTGCCGTCGACGACGATCGCCACGTTCCAGCGCGCGCGGTTCGTGCTCGGGGAAAGGCTCTGCACGCGCGCGTCATGCCACGTTGCCGAGTGCGCGCCCGCATGCGAGACCGCGTGCGTCGAGGCGGCGGTCGGCGACCCCTTGAAGACCGAGACGCCGGCCGCGTCGATGCGGATGAACGGCTCACCGAGATACCCGATCACGACGAGCACGTGTCCCGGTCGCACGACCACGTGCAACGCGCGGTCGCTCAGGTAGACGCGAGCGGCGAACGCCGGACTCGGCGGCGACGTGACGCGCGCGCGGTAGTCGACGGCCGTCGTGCCGCTGCGCAGGTGAGCCGCCGCCGTCGACGGGAGGAGAAGCCCGCCGGCGACGGCGAGGACGATGAGTTGCGTTGCCCTCGTGAACGTGTTGACAGCCATCTCGAACGAGGCACCCTTCCTGAGGGATCAACGACGCCCGTTTCCGGGACGATGATGTTCTCAGTTGCGTCATCCCCGCCGCGGTGGTGGGGGGCGTGGCAACTGCGGCCATGACTGAAATCCGTGTCGGCGACACTGTGCTCTACCGCGACCACGTCTACCTCGTGCGCGGGATCTCGCCGATGGGCGCGACGCTCAAGCGCGTCATGCTCGAGGACCCGGAGACGCACGATCTCGTCGACGTCCCGGTCGAGGACCTCCGCCCGTACGACGAGGCCGACGCCTAGCTCAGACTGTGTAGCGCGGCTCCCACGTCGGCCGCGCTGAAAGGCCAGAGGAAGAGGGCGCGTTCGTCGCCCTTCGCGTCGATGACGTACGCGGCCTCGGTGTGGATGACGTTGTGCACGGTCACACCGGCGACCTTCTTCGACGTCACGGTCACGCCGATGCCGTAGTGCTGCCACACGGCCGCGAGTCGGGCGGGCGTGCCGATGCCCCAGCGCCAGTCGGCGGTGACGTTCCACTTGCTCCTGTCCTCGATGAGGTAGCGCTTCGCGTTGCCGTAGACATTCACGCTGACGGCGACGATCGCCGGCCGGGAGCTCTTCGGGAGCGTGCGCTCGAGGGCGCTCAAGCGCCGGGCCTCGACCGGGCAGTAGTTGCGACAGAGGGGATCGAGGAAGGTGAGGATCACGGGGCGTCCGCGGTAGGCGGCGAGGGAGACGGCCTTGCCGTTCTCGTCGGTGAGCCTGAACGCAGGAGCCGGCCGCACCCCTGCAGCCCACGTGGTGGCGGGGCCGCCGAGGAGCGGCAGCGGCTTCGCCTTCCCGTGCGCGTGCGCGATGAGCAGCCCGGCGCCGGCCCCGACCCCGACCAGGGCGGCGGCTCCCAGGACGGCCCAGCGAACGCGGGAGGCCGCGAATCCACCGGGCGGCGACGACGCTCTCGACGCCACGCCCCGAGCATACACAGCGTTCTCTCAGCGCTGCCCCATGGCTTCCTCACGCCCGCCGGAAACCATGGAGGCATGACACAGACACTCGCAATCATCGTGAATGCACTGCTCGCCGTTGGCGTGGTCACACTTCTCGCGAGCGTGATGCGCATCCCGTACCGGCTGCACCGCCGCCGTGCCCTCGAGCACGCCGTCTACATGCGGGACAGCTTCGAGCAGAAGCTCTCGCGCGCGGCGTAGAACGCGCGCTCAGGAAGACGCGAGCCCGGCCGCAGCGTCCAGAGCATCCAGCAGCTCTGCGGCCGGCTCGTCGTCCCCGTCGTCGACGACCGGCAGCCGCAGTGCGAACACCGTCTCCTCCTCGCGTCGCTCGACCGTGCACGCGCCGCCATGCGCATTCGCGATCGCGGCGACGATCGGAAGTCCGAGCCCGACACCGCCTTGCGCGCGGGTCCGCGCGTCGTCCGCCCGGGCGAAGCGATCGAAGATCGTGTGGAGCGCGGCGTCCGGGACCCCCGATCCCTCGTCTGCCACCTCGATGACGATCTCGCCCCCGACTGCGCTCGCCCGGAGCGCGATGCCCGCGTGCGGCTCCGTGTACTTCACGGCGTTCTCGAGCAGCGCATCGAGTGCGCTGCGGAGCGCCTCCGGGTCGGCGCGCACGATGCCGGCCACGTCGAGCTCGAGCCGCCACGTGCGGGGAGCGACCTCCGACCAGCGCATGAAGACGTCCTCGAGGAACCGGTCGATCGCGATGTCGCGCAGGAGCACGAAGTCCGGCTGGTCGACCTTTGCGAGGAACAGCAGCCGGTCGACGATCCGCTCCATCCGCTCGAGCTCGTCGAGCGCGACGGCGAGCTCCGGCGCGTCCGGCTCTTCGCGGCAGAGGAGCTCGAGGTGGCCGCGCGCGATCGTCACGGGGGTGCGCAGCTCGTGCGACGCGTCATGGAGGAAACGCTCCTGGCGCTCGAGGAGGGTCGCGCGCATCTCGGCGACCGCCTCGACCTGGCGCATCGCCGCGTGCCGCCTGCGTGCGTGCCAGACCATGGCGAGGAACATCGCCGACATGAGCGGGACCTCGAACAGCTCGCCCCACAGCTGAATGCCGTTGAACGCGTCGGCCAGGATGCTCGCGCCGGTGCCGAGCGCCACGGTCCCGAGGATCGCGCTCGTCACGCCCGGCGACCACACGCGGAAGCCGTAGACGATCGTGAGGCTGATCCAGACGAAGTGGAACGGGACCGTCTCCCACGACGGCCACGCGATCATGGCCGCCCAGTTGCACAGCGCGAACAGGGCCCAGAGGACCTCTACCGCGTTACGCTGCAGCCAGCCTGTATCCCGCATTCCTCACCGTCTCTATCGGGGCATCGGTGCCGAGCTTCCGCCGGAGCCGGCGCACGCACACGTCGACGACGTTCGAGCCGGGATCGAAGGCGTAGCCCCACACTTCGGCGAGGAGACGCTCGCGGCTGATCACCTCGCCGGCGTGCACGAGAAGGTGGTGCAGCAGCCGGAACTCCCGGTCGGATAGATCGGTGACGAGGTCGCCGACGCGGGCCTGGCGCCGTGCGAGGTCGAGGATGATTCCGCTCGCACGAAGCACGTGGTCGTCTTCGTCGATGGGGACGGTGTGACGCAGCTGCACGCGGATGCGTGCAAGCAGCTCCTCGAGCGAGAACGGCTTCGCGACGTAGTCGGTCGCACCGAGCTCGAACCCCTTCAGCTTCGTCCGCAGGTCGCCGCGCGCGGAGAGGATCACGACCGGCAGCTGCGGATGCTCGTGGTGGAGCTCCTGGAGCACGCGCAGGCCCGAGAGGCCGGGGAGGAGGAGGTCGAGGACGACGAGGTCCCACTCGCCCGACAGCGCGAGCGAGAGCCCGTCGCGCCCGTCATCCGCGGTGACGACGCCGTAGCCCTCTGCTTCCAGGCCGCGGCGGACGAACGCCTGTATGCGCGTCTCGTCTTCGATTACCAGGATCCGCATCGATCCACCCCCACGGGCGACTTTAACCGCGCAACAGATGACATGTAAATGACACCGCCGTGACAAGTTTGTCATTTTCGGCTGGCGCGGATCGGGGTGCGATAGACCACCGCCTGGATGCGCGCCACGGGCTGGAAGCTGCTCGGCGTTGCCGCTGTACTCGCAGCGGCCGGCGTCCTCATCGGTCTTTATGTCGGCAAGCTGACGACCGACGCCGGCTCGAAGCCGTACACCGTCCCCGTTACCTCGCAGAACGGCCACAAGGTGGTCGACCTGACCATCGAGACGGTGGCCGCGGTCGGCCCGCAGCTCAGCCCGGGCCATCCCGACTTCGTCTCGTACCTCGTGCGCAACACACAGGGCACCTGGCTGCGCCGCACGGTCTGGCGCCTGCCGGCGAACGCGACGGTGCACGTGACGATCTACAACTTCGACGGCGACAGCGGCCTGCGCAACCCGCAGTTCGGGCGGGCGCAAGGGGTCGACGGGAACGCGTTCACGCTCGACGGCAAGCGCACGCTCGCCATCAACCCGGATGACACCTCGCATACGTTCGCGGTGCCGGGGCTCGGGCTCATCATTCCGATCTCCGGCGTCCCCGACAACGCGAAGAACCAGTGCGGCTACGCGCCGTGCTCGCTGTCGATGGCGCATCGCACGATCAAGTTCACGTTCCACACGGGCAAGGCAGGCCACTACCGGTGGCAGTGCTTCGTCCCGTGCGCAGCGGGGTGGATCGACGGCTTCGGCGGCCCGATGCAGACGATCGGGTACATGGACGGCTTCCTGGACGTGGCGTGATGACGGCGTCGGCACACGCACCTGCGGCGGTGGGCGACCGGCGCGACCACGGCAAGCGCATCATCGTCGCCTGGATCGTCCTCAGCGTCATCGCGACGCCGATCGTCGCGCTCGTCCTCGGGCCGGCGCTCCCGCCGGGGAAGGGCAGCGCGCAGGCGGCCGAGCAGGTGTTCGACAACACCTGGCTGACAACGACGGTCACTCCGATCATCTGCCTGCTCCTCGTCTTCTTCGTCTACGCGCTCTCCCAGTTCCGCCACCGTGGCGGGGCGCTCGTCGACGGTCCGCCGCTCCGGAACGACGCGCGCATCCAGGTCTACTGGATCGCGATCTCGGGGCTCACCGCGCTCATGCTCGCCTCCTTCGGGACGTTCGAGCTCCTCCAGACCGGCTCGGGCGGCGGCCAGGGGCCGAAGGCGCTCGTCACGCCGTCCGGGCCGAAGCTCGAGGTTCAGGTCATCGCGCAGCAGTGGGAGTTCACCTACCGCTACCCGTCGTACGGCGGCGTCGAGACGCCGACGCTCGTGCTCCCGGCGAACACGCTCGTCGAGTTCCACGTGACGTCGCTCGACGCGATCCACTCCTTCTGGGCGTATCAGCTCGGCGTGAAGGCCGACGCGAACCCCGGCGTCGACAACATCGCGTACGTCAAGACGAGAGGCGCGCGCTCGTTCGAGGTCCGCTGCGCCGAGCTCTGCGGGCTCTGGCACGGCTACATGTTCGACACCGGCCGGGTCGTGCCGGGGTCGCAGTTCGCCTCCTGGATCAAGGGGCAGCGGGTCGCATACGCGCCGGTCGCGAAGTACCTGCCGAAGTACTCGACCACGTATCTACCCGACCCGCAGAGGAGGGCCGGATGAGCATCGCCCGTCGTCTTGTCGGCTTCAACCTGCTGACCGCGTGCATCCTCGGCGTGGGCGGGTGGTACGCCGGCTGGTTCGGCGCGCACGCCGTCTCCGGCCCGAGCATCGACTTCTTCGGGGACATCGACTTCAACGAGTTCTCGCTCGTCCTCGCATACCTCGGCGGGGTCATCGGGTTCCTCGCCGGGCTCGGCTTCCTCAACTACCCGCTCGCGCGGCTCCGCGGCTACCCGCCGTCGTTGCGCGAGAAGGAGACGGGTGGGATAGGGCGCTACTTCGGGCTCTGCACCGACCACAAGGTGGTCGGCATCCAGTACCTCATCGGCATCGGCGTCTTCTTCTTCATCGGTGGCCTCAACGCGATGCTCATCCGCACCGAGCTGCTTCGGCCGGCGCATCAGGTGTGGCCCGCCGGCACGTATCTCACGCTCGTCGGCCTGCACGGCACGATGATGATGGGGATGTTCACGAGCGGGATCCTCGGCCCGTTCGCGAACTACCTCGTCCCGATCCTCATCGGCGCGAGGCGCATGGCGTTCCCGCGCATCGAGGCGCTCACGTTCTGGCTGCTGATGGCCGCCGGCGTCATCCTCGAGACGACCGTGTTCTGGGGCGGCTTCCCGACCGGGTGGACCGGCTACCAGCCGCTCGGCACGGAATCGAATCCGGGCATCGACTGCTACTACCTCTTCTTCGCGCTCGTCGGCATCTCGATGACGCTCCTCGGCCTGAACATGATCGCCACCATCGTGACGATGCGGGCGCCCGGGCTCACGTGGACGCGGCTGCCGATCTTCGTCTGGGGCGTGCTGTCGACGGCCGCGTTGATGGTGCTCGCCGCGCCCGTGCTGGTCGCGACCCTGTCGATGGCGCTGATGGACCGGGTGGCGCAGACGAACTTCTTCGTCACAGCGCAAGGGGGCAGTTCGTACCTCTACGAGAATCTCTTCTGGGTGTTCGGCCACCCCGAGGTGTACATCCTGGCGTTGCCCGGCTTCGCGATCGTGCTCGAGATCCTGCCCGTGTTCGCGCGCAAGCCGCTGTGGGGCTACCGGCTCGCCGTCGCAGGGCTGTTGGGCGTGTCGCTGCTGTCCTTCTTCGTCTGGCAGCACCATCTGTTCGTCAGCGGCATGAACGGCGACCTGCGGCCGTTCTACATGTTCTCGACCGAGCTCATCTCGCTCCCGACCGGCTTCACGTTCCTCTGCGGGATGATGACGCTCTGGCGAGGGCAGATCCGGTACTCGGTGCCGATGCTCTTCTGCCTGGCGTGGTTCTTCAACTTCCTGATCGGCGGGCTCTCCGGCGTCTTCCTCTCCGACGTGCCGAGCGACACGACGACGCACGGAAGCTTCTTCTCGATGGCCCACTTCCACTACACGATCATGGGCGGCCTCGTGTTCACGTTCTTCGCCGGCATCTACTACTGGGTGCCGAAGATGACGGGCTTCCAGTTGAACGAGCGCCTCGGGAAGATCCACTTCTGGTCGATGTTCCTCATGTTCAACTCGACCTTCTTCCCGCTCTTCGTCGCCGGATTCCAGGGCGACATGCCGCGCCGCGTCGTCACGTATCCGAAGAACCTCCAGTTCCTCAACCAGTGGGTGTCTGTGTCAGCGTTCCTGCTCGGAATCTCGATGCTGCTCTTCCTCTACAACTTCGTGAAGTCGCTCGTCTTCGACCGCATCCCGGCTCCGGCCGATCCATGGGGTTCGAAGTCGATCGAGTGGCAGCTGCCGTCGCCGGTGCCGGTGCACAACTTCGACCGCATCCCGGTCTTCTCGAGTGACCCGTACGGCTACGGTGAGCCGTCCGGACCGATGCCCGTTCCCGCAGGCGCCCCGGCAGGGATGAACTGATGGCCGAGCTCGCGCAGGAGGCCACCGGATACGAGGTCGTCGAGGGCGAGCCGCCGGAGGTCCTTTCGCGGAACCTCACCGCGGCGGGCCAGCTGCTCGCCGGCGCCACCGCGTTCTTCTTCCTCTCGTTCGTCTTCGCGTACTTCTATCTCCGCTCGCTGAACAGCGCGGGGATGTGGAAGCCGAAGCACGTCGATGCCTCGGTGACGTGGGGGACGATCGTGACGTTCCTGTTCGTGGCGAGCGCGATCCTCGTCCGCTTCGGGCTCGCGGATCATCGAGCCGACCGGCGTGCGGCCTGGCGGATGAAGGGGGCGGCGGCTCTCGTGCTCGCGGTCGTCGGCCTCGTTCTTCAGGCGGTCGCGTGGACACAAGCGTCGTTCGGGCCGACGGACGGGGGATACGCGAGCGTCTACTTCGGCTGGACGGCCTTCTTGTTCCTCTTCGTCCTCGGGACGCTGTTCTGGCTCGAGACCGTGCTGGCCACCTCCGTGCGCTATCGCGGCTGGTCGAAGGGCGAGGCCACGGTTCCTCCCGGCCACGCCTCCGGCGATCCCGGTCGCATGGGGCAGGACATTCGCGACCCGGTCTCGCTCGTGCGTGCCGAGCTCGGAGCGCTCAGCTTCTACTGGACGTTCCTCGCCGGCATCGTCGTGCTGACCTGGATCATCCTCTACCTGGTCTGACAGATGTCCATCTTGGCCCTCGTCGTGTGTGGTGCGGCGGCGGCGTTGTACGCGCTCGGGCGGCGCGGCCGCGTTCGGGTCTGGCGGGAGGCCTGCTTCTACGCGGGAGTGGTCGCGACCTTCGTCGTCCTCGAGCCGCCGTTCGACACCTGGGCCGACCGGTGGCTGACGGTCCACATGGCGCAGCACGTCGTCCTCATGACCGTCGTACCGCCGCTCGTCGTCCTCGGCCGCCCCTGGCCGCGACTCTGGCTTGCGTTCCCGCTCGGAGCCCGCCGGACGGCCGGGCGTGCGCTCGCTGGGTCGAGCGCGTTCCGCACCGTCGGCGGTGCGGTGCGGCGTCCGGGGGTCGCGCTCGCGCTGCAGACGGCGGCACTCGGCGCCTGGCATGTTCCGCTGCTCTACGACGCCGCGGTCCGAAGCGAGTCCGTGCACGTGTTCGAGCACGTCTGCTTCGTCGCGCCGGCGCTCGTGTACTGGGGCGCCCTGCTCGACGCTGCACCGGTGCGAACGCGCATGGACCAGCTGCGCCGCTCGATGTGGTTCGCCGCCGCGATCGTGCCCGGATGGATTCTCGCGATCGTGCTCGCGTTCGCCGGTACTCCGATCTACACCGCGTACCCGTCGATCACCGACCAGCAGCTCGCCGCCGGGGTGATGTGGGTTCCCGGCTCGCTCGCGTACCTCATCGCCGCGTTCTGTTGCTTCTACCGCTGGCTCGAGCCCACCATGGGCGTCGATCCCCGACCTCAGGAGCTCTCATGGACCTGACCGCATCGTTTCTCGCAGGCTCGATCCTCGGCTGGGCGCTGCCGATCTCTCTTCTCATCGCCGTCGCCATCTGGTGGACGCTGATCATGCGCCGGCGCTCCGGCGGAGACGCGTGAGCCTGCGCACCGACGCTTCGCCGGGTGCGTTCCTCCGGGCCTGCGCGGTCGCGCTCGCCCTCGCGGCGACGCTCGCGGTCGCAACCGGCGCCGCCGGCACCGGCGCCTCCCATCGCGTGCTCGCGGCGCTCGCCGGACCGCCTCTCGCGGCGATCCTGCTCGCCGCGGCCGTCTCCCACCGGAGGCTGCTCGCACCGGCGCTCGCGACCGGCGCGCTCCTCGTCGGTGCGGCCGTTGCGCCGCAGCGTGCGGCGCACCTCGCCCTCGCCGCGCCTGCGCTCGCCGCCGCGCTCGTGCTCGCAGTCCTCACGTGGCGCGGACGTGCCGTTCCCGCCGGCACCTGGCGTGACTACGTGACGCTGACGAAGCCGCGGATCATGACGTTGCTGCTGCTCACAGGCGTCTGCGGCGCCGCCGTCGGCGCACACGGACGCCCCTCGCTCCAGCTCGTCGCGACGACGCTCGTGGGGCTCGGGCTCGCCTGTGGCGGCGCGGCTGCGCTCAACCACGTTCTCGATCGCGACATCGACAAGCTCATGGGCCCGCGCACCGCCGCGCGCCCCGTCGCCGCCGGCCGGCTCACCGCGCCGCGCGCGCTCGAGTTCGGGCTCGCACTCTCCGCCGGGTCGTTCACGCTGCTCGCATCGACCGCGAACCTGCTGACGGCGGTGCTCGCGCTCGTCGGCAACCTCTTCTACGTCGTCGTGTACACCGGCTACCTCAAGCGGCGCGGCCCTCAGAACATCGTCCTCGGCGGCGTCGCCGGCGCGGTCCCGCCCCTCGTCGGCTACGCGGCCGCGACGGGGAGCGTCGCCGTCCCCGCGTTGTGGCTGTTCGCGATCGTGTGCCTCTGGACGCCGCCGCACTTCTGGGCGCTCGCGCTCCTGCTGCGCGAGCACTACGAGCGCGCGGACGTACCGATGCTCCCGGTCGTCCGCGGCGAGGCCTTCACCCTGAAGCGAATCGTCGGCTACACCGTCGTGCTCGTCGCGACGACGGTCGTCCCGGTGGCGACGGGAACGTTCGGCGTGCTCTACCTCGTCTCCGCCTTGCTTCTCGGCGGCGTCTTCCTGGGCATGGCGGAGGCGCTACGGCGCCGCCCCACGAAGAAGGCTTCCGCGGCGCTCTTCCACTACTCGCTGCTCTACCTCGCTCTGCTCTTCGTGGCGGCTGCGCTCGACCCGCTGCTCTAGGGCCCCGCGCGGGCGCTGATCGAGGGCTTGCCTCCGCGCGTCACCTCGAGGACGTCCCACTGGCGCGCTTCCTCGTGCCCGGAGACGACGGAGGCGAAGCGGTACGAGCCGACGCGTGAGGCGACGAACGTGAACGTGACCTTCTGCCCGAGCGGCACGCCCTGCAGCGGGTTCGGCGTCGAGGCGCCGCGGAACGCAGGCGTGATCGTCATCGGCCCGTGCACGACGACGCACGAGTTCGGAATCGGGGCGCGGTTCGAGCACGTCACGCGGACGCGCCAGCCGCGAGGGACGCTCACGAGCAGCTCGCCGCGGCCGTAGCCGTCGAAGTTGAAGCCGTTGTTCTCGCCGTCGTAGCCGGCGACGAGCGCCACGGCGACGATCTTGTGCTTCGCGTCGACGTGGAAGAACTGCGCGGGGTTGGGCGGCGTGAGCAGCATGGGTCAGCTCGGTCGGCGTCGCCTACGGGAGCGGCGCGCTCCAGGGGAAGTCGATCCACCGGTCCGTGCGCCGCCACACGTACTCGCAGTGGACGACCGACCGCGGCTTCTCGTACAGCACGGCGACGCGAACGTCGCCGACCTTGCCGGCCAGGAAGTCCTTCACCAGGAGCAGCGTCTGGCCGGTGTCGGCGACGTCGTCCGCGATGAGGACGCGCTCCGTGTGCAGGTCGACGAGGCTCGGCACGGGCGGTAGCAGCATGGGGACCGGAAGGCGCTCGTCGACGCCCGTGTAGAACTCGACGTTCATCGTGAACGTGTTCTTGACGTCGAGCGTGTAGGAGAGGGCGCCGCCGACGAGCAGCCCGCCTCTGGCGATGCCGAGGACGATGTCAGGTGCGTAGCCGTCGGCCGCGATCTGCGCGGCGAGCTCCCGGGCGCCGGTGCCGAGGTCGGCCCAGGTCATCCGCTCCCGCTCGGTGGCCACGCTCACCGGCGGATTCTCTCACGGCGGAGCCTAGACTCGCGCCATGGTCCGCGTCCGCTTCGCGCCGAGCCCGACCGGCTCGCTCCATCTCGGCAACGCGCTGAGCGCGGCCGCCAACCGCCGGTTCGCCGACGAGCACGGCGGGACGATGCTCCTGCGCATCGACGACACGGACGCCGCCCGGAACGTCGACGGCGGGGCCGGAGAGATCGCCGCCGACCTCGAGTGGCTCGGCCTCCGCTGGGACGAGGGGCCGATCCACCAGAGCAGCCGCTTCGTGCGGCACCGGGAGGCGGCCCACCAGATCGGCGAGCCGGACGCCGAGGGCGCCCTCAGGTTCGGCCGGACGACGCTCCTCCGCCCGGACGGGTCGCCGACGTATCAGCTCGCGAGCGCCGTCGACGACGTCGACTTCGAGATCACGCACGTCATCCGTGGCTCCGACCATCGCGCCAACGCCGAGCTGCAGACGGAGCTCATCCGCGCGCTCGGGGGCGAGCCCCCGGAGTTCGTCCACCACGGGCTGCTGCTCGGCGAGGACGGTACGAAGCTGTCGAAGCGGCACGGCGCCTCGACGCTCGCCGACCTGCGCGCGTCGGGCATTCCGGGCGAGGCCGTGCGCGCGTACCTCGACGAGCTCGGCCTGCCGAAGCACGACGTGCACCTCGACCTCGCCAGGCTGCGCCGGCTCTCGATGGAGGCGCTCGCCGCACTCTCCGACGACGAGCTCGCCGCGCGCGTCGGCGTGCCGGTATCGGTTGCGCCGGTCCTGCGCGGCGCGCGCGACCTCGCCGAGGCGAGGGAGTACGCGCGGATCGTGCTCGAGCCCGAGCGGGTGGACGTGAGCGCGCCGGAGACGTTCGCGCGCTTCCGCGAGCTCGTCGAGAGCGGCGTGGAGCCGCGGACGGCCGTCCGCGAGCTGAAGGCGGTGGGCGGCGACCTGAAGGCCCTCAGGCTCGCGCTCACCGGCCGCGAGCGCGGCCCGGAGCTCGCCGCGGTCATCGCCGCGCTGCCGAAGGACGAGCTCCTGCGCAGGACCGTAGGCTAGGAGCGATGCGCCTCTACAACACGCTCACGCGCTCGCTCGAGGAGCTTCCGCCGCCGCCCGCGCCCGTGCGGATGTACTTCTGCGGGCCGACCGTCTACCAGCGCGCGCACATCGGCAACGCGCGGCCGTTCGTCCTCGGCATGTGGCTGCGCACGTGGCTCCGCCTGCGCGGCTACGACGCGACGCTCGTCCACAACATCACCGACGTGAACGACAAGATCTACGAGGCGGCGCCGAACGCGAGCGCGGAGCTCGCCGAGCGCGCGACCGGGTGGTATCTCCAGGACACCGCCGACCTCGGCCTCGGCATGCCGGACGCGCTGCCGAAGGCGACGGACGCGATCCCGCAGATCGTCGCCTTCATCGAGCAGCTGATCGCCGGCGGCCACGCGTACGCGGTCGAGGGCGACGTCTACTTCCGGGTGGCGAGCGATCCGCGGTACGGCCGGCTGTCGGGCCAGCGTCCGGACCAGGTGGAGGAGCAGGAGCCGAACTCGCTGAAGGAGGACCCGCGCGACTTCGCGCTCTGGAAGGCGAACAAGCCGGGCGAGGACACGTCGTGGGACGCGCCGTGGGGCCGCGGCCGGCCGGGCTGGCACATCGAGTGCTCCGCGATGGCAGAGGACGCGTTCGGCCCCGTGTTCGAGATCCACGGCGGCGGGCTCGACCTCGTCTTTCCGCACCACGAGAACGAGCTCGCGCAGTCGAGCGCGCTCGGCCACGAGTTCGCGCGCATCTGGACGCACAACGGCATGCTCGACCGCGGCGGCGAGAAGATGTCGAAGTCGCTCGGGAACGACACCTCGCTCCGCAACGTGCTCGACACGTGGGGACGAGAGGTCGTCCTCCTCTTCTTCGTCACGGCGCACTGGCGCAAGCCGATGGACTTCAACGACGACGTGCTCGAGCAGGCGAAGGCGCAGGCCGAGTCGTTCCGGAACGTCTTCCGCTCCACGAGCGAGCCGGGCGGCGACTGGGCCGGGTTCGAGGCCGCGCTCGACGACGACTTCAACACGCCGGAAGCCCTGGCGATCATGCACGGCTGGCGCGACCACGACCTGCTGCGGCGGGCGCTCGAGGTCTTCGGGCTCGCTTCGCTGGGCGAGGAGGAGAGCGCGCCCTCGGAGATCGTCGAGCTCGCCGAGCGGCGTCAGGCCGCCCGGGCGGCGAAGGACTTCGCCGAGGCCGACCGGCTCCGCGACGAGCTCGCCGCCGCCGGCTGGGAGGCACGCGACGAGGCGGGCGGCTTCCGGCTCGTGCGGCAGTGAGCCGCGAGCAGGTCTACGGCCGCCGTCCCGTCCGGGAGGCGCTGCGCGGCCCGCGCGAGGTCCTCGAGCTGTGGGCGACCGAGCGGGCGGCGAAGTCCGAGCCGTGGCTGCGCGATCTCGAGCGCCCTCGCGTCCAGGTGAAGCCCGACCGCGACCTGAGCGAGGCGGCCGGCACGCGCGACCACCAGGGCGTGCTCGCCTGGTGCGAGCCCTTCCGGTACGCCGACGCGTACGCGCTCGCGCAGACCGAGCAGCCGCTGCTCGCCTGCCTCGACCAGGTGAGCGACCCGCGCAACCTCGGCGCCGTCTGCCGGAGCGCCGAGGGCGCCGGCGCGACCGGCGTCGTCCTCCCGGCGCACGGATCGGCGCGTGTGACCGCCGCCGTCTGCCGCGCGTCCGCCGGGGCGGTCGAGCATCTGCCGGTCGCGGTCGTCACGAACCTCGCGCGCTACCTCACCGAGATCAAGAGCGGCGACCTCTGGGTCGCCGGCGCGGCGGGCGAGAGCGGCACGCCGATGTGGCAGGCGGACCTCTCCGGCGGGCTCGCGTTCGTGTTCGGCGCCGAGGGCAAGGGCCTGCGCCCGCTCGTGCGCAAGACATGTGACGTCGAGGTCTCGATCCCGCAGCTCGGCCGGGTCGAGTCGCTCAACGTGAGCGTCGCCGCCGCCGTCCTTCTGTACGAGGCGCGGAGGCAGCGCGGTGGCTGAGCCGACCCTCTACCTCTTCGACGGCTTCAACCTGCTGCACGCCGGCGGCTTCCGCTCGCCGGAGGAGCTGCGCGACCTGCTGGCGAGCTGGGTGGCGGCGAAGGGCGCGCGCGGCGTGCTCGTCTTCGACGGCCACGGCGCCGACGAGACCCAGGGGCCGCTCGAGGTCCGCTGGGCCGAGGACGCGGACACGCTGCTCGAGCGCCTCGCCGCCGAGCGGCGGGGCGGGGAGCAGGTGGCGATCGTCTCGTCCGACCAGGCAGTCCGCGGCACCTCCGGCGCCCAGGTGCGGAAGCTCTCCTCGAAGTCGTTCCTCGACGAGCTCGTCCCGCCCGCGCACGTCGACCGCACGCGCGGCGACATGCGCGACCGGCTCGACCCCGCGACGCTCGCCGCGCTCGAGCGGCTGCGCCGGGGCGAGTAACCCACCTGCCCGAACACGTGTTCGTATCATGTTGGGTCCATCGCAAATGGACTTGTAAGTATTTGGACCCGCTGCTATGTTCTCCCTCAAGTTCAGGGTTAGAGTTCGCCCGTCCTCGAACCGGGAGACGCCCGTGGCCGCTCGCACTGCGCACGCATACTCGCCGCAAAAGGCTCAACGCGAGCTGGAGGATCTTCAGCTCGTGCTCAAGGCCCGCAACGGCGATTCCGTCGCGCTGGAGTCGCTCATCCGGCGCTACACCGGCTTCGTCCGGCTGAAGGCGAGCTCGTACTTCCTCGCCGGCGGCGACTCGGACGACCTCGTCCAGGAGGGGCTCGTCGGCCTGTACAAGGCCGTCCGCGACTTCCGCACCGACAAGGAGACGTCGTTCCGGAGCTTCGCCGAGCTCTGCGTCACCCGGCAGATCATCACGGCGATCAAGACGGCGACCCGCTTCAAGCACACGCCGCTGAACCAGTACGTCTCGTTCAGCCACACGCCGGCCGGCCAGGAGGGCGACGGCGAGTGCACGCTCGGCGACGCGCTGCCGGGCCCGGGCGTCCACGAGCCGTCGGTCATGGTGATCTCGACGGAGGAGCTCCAGAGCCTCGTCTTCTGCCTCGGCACCGGCCTGTCGTCGCTCGAGGCGGACGCGCTGCGCCTCTACCTCGAGGGCTCGTCGTACGAGGAGATGGCGGAGACGCTCGAGTGCGACACGAAGACGATCGACAACGCGCTCCAGCGCGTGAAGCGGAAGATCGTCACGCACCAGAAGACGCGCGAAGTCCTCCTATAGCGCCGCGCCCGATCTCGTAGTCGGCGGCGAAGCGGATGCGGCTGAGCTGGTCGTTCCGGGGCGGAACTATCCGCAGCGCCGCTTCGCGTTTGAGCGGAAGGTCCGCGATCGGGATGAGGTAGACGGAGGCTGTCTCGCGACAGTAGACGGCGAAGTACTCAACATCCCCTTGATAATCGCGCTATGAGGTCGCAGCGCGTGTTCTCGCCGAACGGGAGGTAGACGCCGTATCCGAGCTCGCGCAGCACGGTGATGATCGCGAGCGTCGAGCGGTCCCCGTCGTCCTTCGGATGCTCCCTGTCGCCAGGCTTGCAAACGCGTCGGCTGGGCCGTGTCCGTTTCGGACAGCCGGAATCTCGCCTACGATGAAGTGGTTGCCGGAGTAGCTCAGCTGGTAGAGCAATTCCCTTGTAAGGAATAGGCCGTCGGTTCGAGTCCGACCTCCGGCTTCTCTACGGCTCGGCGTCGAGCGCACGCTCCGCGAGCGTGCGCCGGCCGCGCTCCGACAGCCGGTAGACGCCGCCACGCTCCTCGACGAGCCCGTCGTCGACGAGCCGCCGCACCGGCTCGCGCACGCGGCTCGCGAGCGACCGCCCGAAGTTCGTCCGCGGCAGCCCGATCGCCTCGGCGAGCTCGCCGAGGCTCCGGTCGGGCTCCTTGCGGAGTGCGCGGAGCAGCTCTTCGTCCAGCGATGCATGTGCCAAGTGCGACCCCGCTGCGAACGCTAGCCACCTCTGTGTGAGGCGCACGTGAAATGCGGGGATTCCCCGTTGGGCCTGCCCCCGACGGCGCGTAGCGTTGACAACTGTTTGCCGGGGCGGTCCCCGGCCGGGCAGTTCCCATCCATCGGACTGACGGCAATCCCGCCCGAGCGCCGCCCCGGCTCCTTCCGTCCGGCGACGTTCTAAAAACTGATAGAACGTCTAAATGGTGGATCGCCTGACAGCGGTCGGAGACCCGCACCTCCGCGCGGCGCTCCTCTACGTGCGCGCCGAGGATCATGGCGTCACCGCCGACGACCTCGCGGAGCACGAAGGCATCCACCGCACCGTCGCGCGCGGCCGTCTCGAGCGGCTCGCCGCCGCCGGCCTCGTCGAGACCGACTTCCGCCACCGGACGGGGGGCCCCGGCGCCGGCCGTCCGGCGAAGACGTACAGCGCCGCGCCCGAGACGACGGGCATCGAGTTCCCCGCGCGCCACTACGAGCGGCTCTTCGGGCTGCTCGCCGGCGACCGGCCGGACGAGCGCCTGCGCGAGATCGGCGCGGAGTTCGGACGCGAGCTCGCGCTCGCCGCCGGCCTGCGTCAGGCGCGCATCGTCGAGACCGGTCTCGAGCGCATGTGCGCCGCGCTCCGCGCGCTCGGCTACCAGGCGACGCTGGAGACCGTCGACGAGAACGAAGCGGTCATCGCGACGCCGACGTGCCCGCTGCGCCCGCTCGTGGTCGCGCAGCCCGCGGCGGCGGCCGTCGACCGGGGCATGTGGGCCGGCCTCGCCGAGGCCGCCGTCACTGGCATCCGCGCCGACGCGGTGACGTGCAAGGCCGACGGCTGCCGCGACTGCCATGCATCCTGTCGTGTCCATCTGCAGCTCGGGAGGTAAGGACGATGGTCTCGTACCGCTATCTCGTCGTCGGTGGAGGCATGACCGGCGACGCCGTCTGCCGCGGGATCCGCGACGTCGACGACGAAGGGACGATCGGCCTCGTCGGCGAGGAGCCGGTGCCGCCGTACAAGCGGCCGCCGCTGACGAAGGGGCTGTGGAAGGGCGGCGACGAGGCGAAGATCTGGCGCGGGACGGAAGAGCACCGGGTCGACCTGCGCCTCGGGCGCCGCATCGTCTCGATCGATCCGGCCGCAGGCCGTGCGACCGACGACGCGGGCGAGGAGTACGCGTACGAGAAGCTCATCCTCGCCACCGGCGGCACGCCGCGCCGCCTGCCGGACGGCGACGACCGCGTCGTCTACTTCCGCACGCTCGACGACTACCGGCGCGTCCGCGCGCTGAGCGACGACGGTGCACGGTTCCTCGTCGTCGGCGGCGGCTTCATCGGCTCGGAGATCGCGGCGGCGCTGCGCGACCAGGGCCGCGACGTCACGATGGTGTTTCCGGAACCGGGCATCGGCTGGCGCACGTTCCCCGCCGATCTCGCGCACGCGGTCACCGACTACTACCGTGAGAAGGGCGTCGACGTGCGGACGGAGACGCTCTTCGAGTCCGCCGAGGGCTTCGACGCGGTCGTCGCCGGCCTCGGCATCGTCCCGCGCACAGAGCTCGCCGAGGCCGCCGGCCTCCCGGTCGAGGACGGCATCGTCGTCGACGAGCTCGGGCGTGTGCCCGGCTTCGAGAACGTGTTCGCCGCGGGCGACGTCGCGCGCTTCCCGATCCCGGCGCTCGGAGTCAGCGGCCGCGTCGAGCACGAGGACCACGCGAACACGCACGGCCGGCTCGTCGGTGCGAACGCGGCCGGGCGGGACGACCGCTACGAGCATCTGCCGTTCTTCTACTCCGACCTGTTCGACCTCGGCTACGAGGCCGTTGGCGAGGTCGACTCGCGCCACCCCGTCCTCCAGGTGTGGCTCGAGCCCTACCGCAAGGGCGTCGTCGCGTTCACCGATGCCGCGAATCGCCCGCGCGGCTTCCTGCTGTGGAACGTCTGGGACAAGGTCGACGCCGCGCGCGCGCTCATCCGCGCAGCGGAGCCGATCGGCGAGGATGCGCTACGTGGGCTCGCAGGCTGACGTCCGGACCGCCATGTCGCGGTCCCGTTCGGTGATGCCTCCGGCGGAGTGCGTCGACCAGCGGACGAGAACGCGGCGATACCGGATGTCGATGTCCGGATGGTGGTTCTCGCTCTCGGCGAGCCGAGCGAGACAGCCGACGAACTCGATCGCGGCGGGAAAGCTCTCGAGCTCGAACTCGCGGACGAGCGCGCCGCCCTCTTCGCGCCAGCCTTCGGGGACGCTCATGCGTCTGACTATGCCGGACCGGAAGGCGCGGCGCGGCTTCGAGCTCCTGTGCGAGCTCGTCTTCCGTCCGGCGGCGCACGTCGTCGCGCGAGCGCTCCTGCCGCTCCGGGTGCCGCCGCCCGCGGTCGTGCTCGCGGGGACGGCAGTCGGCGTCGCAGCCGCCGTGGAGATCGGCCGCGGCGCCTACGTCGCGGCGGCGCTCCTGCTCCAGCTGAAGACGGTGCTCGACAACGCGGATGGTCAGCTCGCGCGCATGTCGGGCCGCGTCACCGCGTTCGGCCGCTATCTCGACTCCGAGTCCGACCTGCTCGTCGACGCGGCGGTGTTCGCCGCCCTCGGGCTGCGCCTCGGCCCGTGGCTCGCGCTCGCCGGCTTCGTCGTCCTGACGTCGGTGCTCTCGCTCAACTTCAACCTCGAGCGCCTCCACCGCGGGGCGCCGGCCGGCCCGCCCGACGGCTCGCTCCTCGCGCGCGTCTACGCCGCTGTGTACGGGCCGCAGGACAAGCTCGCCGAAGCGCTCGTCCGCCGTCCGTCCGCGCGGACCGTCGGCGTCGCCGCCAACTTCGGGCTGTCGACGCAGCTCGCTGCGCTCGGCCTCTGCCTCGCGCTCGGGCATCCTGCGGCATACCTCGTCGTCCTGCTCGTCTGCACGACCGTCCTCGTCACGCTCGTCGCCATCGACCGAGGGAGAAGCAAACCGTGAACAACGAACCTGCAGTCGTCCTGCCCTGGCACGGACGGGAGAAGCCCGTCCGCCGCGTCGCCGGCACCGAGCTCGCGCGCCTCGAGTCGCATGCCGCCGAGATCCTTGGCGCGCTCGGCATGGACCTCGACACGCCCGGCACGCGCGACACGCCGCGCCGCTTCGTGCAGGCGCTCTTCGACGCGACCGCCGGCTACGACGGCGACCCGAAGCTGCTCACGGCCTTCCCGGCCGAGCACGAGGGCTCGCGGTCCGGCCTGATCGTCGAGGGGCCGATCGCCTTCCACGCTCTCTGCGAGCACCATGCACTGCCGTTCCACGGGACGGCGCACGTCGCGTACCTCGCCGGCAGCGAGATCATCGGGATCTCGAAGCTCACGCGGCTCGTGCGCCTCTACGCCCGCCGCTTCACCGTGCAGGAGCGGATGGGCGAGCAGATCGCCAACACGCTCGTCGAGCTCGTCGATCCGCGCGGCGTCGCCGTCTTTCTCGAGGCGGCGCACCTCTGCACGCAGATGCGCGGCGTCGCCGAGGACGGCTCTCGCACGGTGACGACGTTCTGGCGCGGCGCCTTCGAGGACGACGCCGATCTCCGCCGCGAGTTCCTGCAGCTCGTGCACTCGTAGTGGAGCCGCTCGAGCTCCTGCACGAGCCGCCGGGGCTCGAGTCGTTCGCGCTGCCCGACACGCTCGCTGCGCTCTACCCGGGCAGCTTCGGCCTCCCGCAGGAATGCGTGTATGCGAACTTCGTCGAGACGCTCGACGGCGTCGTCGCGCTGCCCGGCGTTCCGCGCTCGAACCGGTTGATCGCCGACTCGAGCGAGGCGGATCTGTTCGTCATGGCGCTGCTGCGCGCATGCGCCGACGCGATCGTCGTCGGATCGAAGACGCTGCTCGCATCGCCGCAGAACCGGTGGACGGCCGAAGCGGCGTTCCCCGCGTGCGCCGACGCGTTCGCCGAGCTCCGCGTCGCCCTCGGGCTCGCGGAGCAGCCGGACGTCGTCGTGCTCACGCGCGGTCGCGACCTCGAGGTGGCGCCGGCGGTGCGTGAGCGGCTCTCCGTGCGCCCCGACGCCGCCGAGGCGATCGCCGAGCTGCACGAACGCGGCCGGCGCCGGATCCTCTGCGAGGGCGGCCCGACGCTCTTCGGCCGCCTCGCCTCCGCCTCACTCGTGGACGAGCTCTTCCTCACGCTGTCGCCCGTGCTCGCCGGCGGCGGGCTCTCGCTCGTCGAGGGCGTCGACCTGCTTCCGGACACGCGCGTCGCGGGCTCGCTCGCCGGCGTGCGCCGGCACGGCGCGCATCTCTTCCTGCGCTACGCGTTCGAGCGCTGACGCGACGCGAGCGCCGACACGACGGCCGGGAGCTCGTCTTCGAGCCGAGCCTTGCGCACGTAGTCCACGGCCCCCGCCTGTCTGATCTCGAGCACGCGCTCCTCGTAGTCGTGCCCGCTGATCGCCACCACCGGAACTCCGGGCAGGATGTCGTGCAGCAGGCGCGTCGCTTCGACGCCGTCGAGCACCGGCATCTCGATGTCCATGACGACGACGTCCGGCTCGAGCCGCCTCGCGAGATCGACCGCCTCCCGGCCGTTGCGCGCGCGCCCGACCACTGCGAGCTCGGCGTGCGCTTCGAGAACGGCTTCCAGCACGTCGAGAAATGCCTCGTCGTCCTCGGCGACGAGAATGCGATACGGACTGTCGGACGCCAAAAGGCCCGGTAGGCTAGCCGAGAACCGTCGCCTCGGCCTGCTACGCGCGCTCGAGCGCCTGCTCGAGGTCGGCCCACAGCTCGTCGGGGTCCTCGAGCCCGACGCTGAACCGGAGGAGGCCCTCGGGGCAGCGCTCGCCCTCCCACTTGTGCCGGCTCTCGACGAGGCTCTGGACGCTGCCGAGCGAGGTTGCGTTGAGGACGAGCCGCGTCGACGTCTCGACCCTCCGCGCGGCGGCGCCGTCGGCGACGTCGAAGGAGATGAGGCCTCCGATGCCCGGGTAGCGGACGACGGTCACCTTCGGGTGCGCTCGGAGCCGCTCGGCGAGGATCGCCGCCGTCTCCAGCTGCCGGCGGACGCGCACGTCGAGCGTGCGCAGGCTCCGGAGGAGGCGCCATGCCTCCTCCGACGAGGGCGAGATGCCCGTCCGAGCGCGCACGTGGCGCAGCGCCTCGGCGGCGGCGGGGTCGCGGCACACGACCGCGCCGAGGAGGACGTCGTCGTGGCCGCCGAGGTACTTCGTGACGCTGTGCAGCGCGTAGTCGGCCCCGAGCTCGAGCGGCCGGAGGCAGATCGGCGTGGCGACCGTCGAGTCGACGAGCACCGGCGCCGGGTACGCGACCGCGGCTTCGACGTCCGGCATCGTCAGGAAGGGGTTCGAGGGCGCCTCGAGCCAGACGAGCTGCGCGCCCTCCGGCGGCGGCCCCGTCTGGTCGAACTCGACGTGCCGCAGGCCCCACTGCCCGAGCGTCTCGAAGAGCTTGCCGGTGCCGAAGTACGCGCCCGCCGCGAGCGCGATCGTGTCGCCCGGCTTCAGCACGGTGAGCACGAGCGCCGTCGCCGCGCCGGTGCCGGACGGGAAGAGAATCGCCTCGCCGCCGTCGAGCTCGCCGAGGCGCGCCTCCGCTTCGGCGACGGTCGGATGGGCGTAGCGCGCGTAGTAGAACTCGCGCACCTCGCCGCCCTCGTACGGCCACAGGATCGCGCGCTCGTCGGGCATGAACGGGAACTTACTCCGCAGGCGCGGGTCGAAGCTCGTCGAGCCTGCCCATGCGCGAGAGGGCCGGGAAGAGCTTCGTCCACGTCGCGGCGATCCCGATCATGACTGCGCCGCCGGCGACGACGGCACCGACGGTGCCGATGAGCGACGCGACGACGCCGGACTCGAAGGCGCCGAGCTCGTTCGACGCGCTGATGAACACCCACTCGACCGCGTTGACGCGACCCTGGAGCTCCATCGGCGTGACGAGAGCGACCGTCGTCGCGCGGATGTTCATGCTGATCATGTCGACGAACCCGGTGACGGCGAGTGCCGCGAGCGAAAGCGGCAGCCACCTCGACAGACCGAAGACGATCATCCCGGCGCCGAAGACCGCCACGACGACGAGCAGCGTCGGCCCGGCGCGCCGCGTGAGCGGGCGGCGGGCGAGGAGCACGCCTGCGGCGAGCGCGCCGACCGACGGCGCGGTGCGCAGCGCGCCGAGCCCGATCGGGCCGATGTCGAGGATCGTGCGGGCGAACACCGGTGCGAGCGCGATCGAGTCGCCGAGCAGGACCGCGAAGAGATCGAGCGCGATCGCTCCGAGCAGCATCCGCGTGCGGAGCACGAAGTGGACGCCGGCGACGAGGCTTGCCCAGTCCGGCGGAGGCTGGTCCGCGAGCGGCGCAGCGCGATAGGGGAGCGCGAGGATCGCCGCGAGCGCGATGACGAAGAGCGCGGCCGCCGCCGCGTAGACGGCAAGCGGCTCGACGGCGAAGATGATGCCGCCGACGGCGGGGCCGACGACGACGCCGATCTGCCCCGCGACGCTGCGGAGCGCGAGCGCTCCCTGGAGGAGCTCGACCGGGACGATCTCCGGCGTGAGCGCGCGCGTCGCCGGGCTGCCGACCGCGGAGGCGATGCCCGCGAGCCCGCCGATCGTGAGGTACGGCCACAGCGCGTGGACGCCGGCGAGCGTGACCGCGAGGAGGAAGCCCGCGATCCCGACGTCGAGCACGAGCGACGCGGCCGTGACGAGCCGGCGCGACACACGGTCGGCGAGCTGCCCGGCCGGAAGCGCGAGGATCGGCAGCGGCACGAACTCCGCGAGCCCGACGAGCCCGAGGTCGAGCGGGTCGTGGTGGATGGCGTACACCTGCCAGCCGATGGCGACGGCGAGCATCTGCGACGCGAGCCCGTTCGCCAGCGACGTCGTCCAGAGGAGCGCGAAGTCGCGTTCCTGGAGCGCCGGTGGGAGCCTCTTTCTCACCGGAGCAGGTTAGGCTCCTCGGAGTGACCGACGCGCACGAAACGACGAAGGCGAAGCTCGCATGGCTCGGCGAGCTGCGCGAGAAGGCACTCCACTCCGGCAGCGACAAAGCGGTGCAGCGCCGTCGCGACGAGGGGAGGCTCCTCGCACGCGAGCGCGCGGAGAAGCTCTGCGACCCGGGCTCGTTCGTCGAGATCGACCGCTACGTCCGCCATCGCGAGTCGAACTTCGGGATGATGGACCGGCGCCCGTACGGCGACGCCGTCGTCACCGGCTACGGCACCGTGCTCGGGCGCAAGGTCTTCGTCTTCTCGCAGGACTTCACCGTCTTCGGCGGCTCGCTCAGCGAGGTCTTCGCGGAGAAGATCTGCAAGGTCATGGACATGGCGCTGAAGCTCGGCTGCCCCGTGATCGGCATCAACGACTCCGGCGGCGCGCGCATCCAGGAGGGCGTCGTCTCGCTCGCCGGCTACGCGGAGATCTTCTGGAGGAATGTGCAGGCGTCTGGCGTCGTCCCGCAGCTCAGCCTCGTCATGGGCCCGTGCGCCGGCGGCGCCGTGTACTCGCCCGCGATGACCGACTTCGTGTTCATGGTCGAGGGCTCGTCGTACATGTTCATCACCGGCCCCGACGTCGTGAAGACGGTGACGGGCGAGGAGGTGACGTTCGAGGAGCTCGGCGGCGCGGCGACGCACGCGTCGAAGTCCGGCGTCGCGCACTTCACGTCGCCGGACGAGGAGGCGTGCCTGGAGGACGCGCGCTACCTCCTGTCGTTCCTGCCGCAGAACAACAACGAGCGGCCGCCGTACGCGGCGCCGACGGATCCGGTCGACCGCGAGGAGCCCGAGCTCGACACGCTCGTCCCGGACCACCCGAACAAGCCGTACGACATGCATGACGTCATCAGGCGGGTCGTCGACGACGGCGAGTTCCTCGAGGTGAACGAACGCTGGGCCGAGAACATCGTGTGCGGCTTCGCCCGGCTCGGCGGCCACTCGGTCGGCGTCGTCGGCAACCAGCCCCGCTCCCTCGCCGGCGTGCTCGACATCGCGTCCTCGGAGAAGGCTGCGCGCTTCGTCCGCACGTGCGACGCGTTCAACGTCCCGCTCGTCACCTTCGTCGACGTCCCGGGCTTCCTACCGGGGACGTCGCAGGAGTGGGGCGGCATCATCCGCCACGGGGCGAAGCTCCTGTACGCGTATTGCGAGGCGACGGTGCCGAAGCTCACGGTCATCACCCGGAAGGCGTACGGGGGCGCGTACGACGTCATGAGCTCGAAGCACGTGCGCGCCGACTTCAACTTCGCGTGGCCGACGGCTGAGATCGCGGTCATGGGTCCCGAAGGCGCGGTGAACATCGTCTTCCGGCACGAGCTCGAGGAGGCCGCCGATCCGGAGGCGCGCCGGGCGGAGCTGATCGCCGACTACAAGGAGCGCTTCGCCAACCCGTACGCGGCCGCGGAACGCGGCTACGTCGACGACGTGATCGACCCGCGGCGCACGCGCCCGGTGCTGATCAGCGCGCTCGAGACGGCGCTGACGAAGTCGGAGCCGCGCCCCCGGCGCAAGCACGGCAACATCCCGCTGTAGCCGAGGCGAAAGCGCGCGGCGGCGGCTTTACGAGGCGTTTCAGCCGCTCAGTCCGGCTTCCCTCAGCGGGCGGCGGCCCCATGCGAAGTGCTGGCGGTAGTACCCCGTCAGCTGCGCGAGCGCGACGCCGTACTCGGACGATTGGATCAACCATCCGTTGCCGATGTAGATGCCCATGTGGTCGACCTGGGCCGGCGACGAATCCGGGCCGTGCGCGCCGAAGAAGATCACGTCGGCCGGCTGCAGGTGCGCGAAGTCGATGAGCTCCGAGCGGGGCACCTCGCCGCTCATGACGTACGTCGTGCGTCCACGCAGGACGGAGGAGAGGTCGCCCTCGCCCGGATACGGGGTCAGCTTGTACACGCGCCAGACGAAGCCGGAGCAGTCGTAGCCGCCGCGTGCGGCGACGCCGAAGTCCACCTCGGGGCCGTCGCTCGTCCCGCCCCACACGTACGGCATGCCGATGCGTGCGAACGCGGTGTCGAGGATGCGCTTCTGCCACGTCGACAGCGGCGGCAGCGAGAACGAATCGGCGGCGGCCTGCACGATCGGGACGAGCCAGCCCGACGTGTGGATGATCTGCGCCGCCGAGTACGCGGCCTCCGCGCGGGTCGACGGGTCGTCCGGGAGGAGCTCGATGGAGTCCTCGCGCGCGGGATGGTCGATGCGCAAGCCGAGCAGGCGCGCCACCACCTCGGTCCCGAAGCGCCACGGGATCGTGAGCCCGGCCGCCTGTGCCTTCTGCGCGAACTCCGCCGCGGCGGCGCCGAGGCCGAGCCCGTCGACGAGCTGGGCATCGAGCGTCGCGATCGTCGCCGGCGCAGCAGGGTTCGCCGCCTTCGGCGGGGTCGGTGCGGGAACGGGGGCCGGCGCCGGCTCGGGAACGGTCGTCGTCGTCGTCGTTGTCGGGTCGGTGACGGTGGGATCGGTGACGGCCGGGTCGGTGGTCGTCTGGGTCGGGTCGGTGACGGCCGGATCGGTGCTCGTCGGGTCGGTGCCGGTCGGGTCGGTGCTCGTCGGATCGGTCACGACGACCGGCGGAGGCGGCTGGACTGCGGGAACCGGCGGCGCGAGCAGCTGCTGGAGCCCGAACACGAGGTTCGCGAGCGCCTGGTTCGTGAGGACGGCGTTCGGCCGGAAGGTGGCCGGGCTCTTCGCGCCCATCAGGCCGGCCGAGGTGACGGCGCGGATCTGCGGCAGCGCCCACGAGGCGGTCGAGGCGTGCCGGGGCGCGGCCGCCGCGGCGCCGGCCGGGACCAGGCCGAGCACGGCTGCGATGACGGCGGCTTTCAGACCCACTCTCACCCCAATCGACCCCGTTCTGCAGAGACTTTAGTGTCCCTGCCGATGGATTTACAGATCACGCCACAGCCCAGTGAGGAGGAGCGGGCCGCCATTCTGGCCGCCCTCGCCGCCGAGGACGGCGACGAGCCGCCGGCGGCGCCCTGGCAGGAGCAGGACGCGTAACTCGAGCTCCGTGCGGCCGGTTCCTCCTCGTCATGTTCGACGAGTGCACGCCGTGCTCCTCGGCGCGGTTCGGCGGCTTGCGCCGCCCGAGGATCGGCTACGCCGTCGTCCGCGGCCGGAACAGCGCCGGAGCGGTGCGCGCGTAGTCGAGCCCGGACAGCCACGTCAGGGCGACCGCGACGAGCAGCGACCACCATGCGACGCCCGTGCCCCAGGCGCCGGCGGCCGCGAATCCGCCGAGGCCGGCCGCGATCGCCTGCGCCCACGTCTTGAGCTTCCCGAGGTCGCGGGCGGCGATGACGATGCCGCGCTCGATCGCCGCCTGCCGCAGACCGGTGATGAGCACCTCGCGAACGACGATCGCCGCCACCATCCACGCCGGTGCGACGTGCTGGCCGACGAGCATGACGAGCATGCCGAGGACGAGCACCTTGTCCGCGACCGGGTCGAGGAGCGAGCCGAGCGGAGACGTCCGCCCGTGCCGCCGGGCGAGCCGGCCGTCGAACCAGTCGGTCGTCATCGCGAGGCAGAACACCGCCGTCGCCCAGTACGCGTGATCCGTGAACGGCCACGCGAAGAGGACGACGACGACCGGCACGGAGAGCGCCCGCGCGACGGTCAGCTGATCCGCGGGGCTCATAACCGGAGACAATAGGCCGTGCAGATGTTCGACAAGGTCATGGTCGCCAACCGCGGCGAGATCGCGGTACGCATCTTCCGCACGCTGCGCGAGCTCGGGGCAGGCACGGTGGCGGTGTACTCCGAGGCCGACCGGGGCTCGCTCCACGTCGCGTACGCCGACGAGGCGTTCCTCGTCGGGCCGCCTCCGGCCGCGGAGAGCTACCTCCGGATCGACAAGCTCGTCGAGACGGCGCTGCGCGCCGGTGCGCAGGCCGTGCACCCGGGCTACGGCTTCCTGGCCGAGAACGCGTCCTTCGCCCGCGCCGTCGAGGAGGCGGGGCTCGTATGGATCGGCCCGCCGCCCGGGGCGATCGAGCTCATGGGGGAGAAGACGCGCGCCCGCACGGCGATGCGGGCCGCGGGCGTGCCGATCATCCCCGGCACGACCGATCCCGTCGCGTCCGCGGAGGAGCTCCTCGCGCTCGGCGAGACGATCGGCTACCCGCTGCTCATCAAGGCGGCGGCGGGCGGCGGCGGCAAGGGCATGGAGATCGTCGAGCGGCCGGAGGACGCCGGGCGCGCGTTCGAGACTGCGCGCCGTCAGGGCCAGTCGTACTTCGCGAACCCCGACGTGTACGTCGAGAAGCTCATCCTCGACCCGCGGCACGTGGAGGTGCAGGTGCTCGCCGACGCGCACGGCAACGTCATCCATCTCGGCGAGCGCGATTGCACGATCCAGCGTCGACATCAGAAGCTCGTCGAGGAGACGCCGTCCCCGGCCGTCGACGACGAGCTGCGCGCGCGCATCGGCGCGATCGGCGTCGACGCGGCACGCGCGGCCGGCTACCGCTCCGCCGGAACGATCGAGGGGCTGCTCACCGCCGACGGCGAGTACTTCTTCATGGAGATGAACACGCGCATCCAGGTCGAGCACACGGTGACCGAGATGGTCACCGGCCTCGATCTCGTGCGAGAGCAGGTGCGCATCGCGCTCGGCGAGCCGCTATCCGTCACGCAGGAGGAGGTCGCGCTTCGCGGCCACGCGATCGAGTGCCGCATCAACGCCGAGGACGCGTCCCGCGGCTTCCTGCCCGCGCCGGGGCTCGTCACTGCGTACCGCGAGCCGGGCGGCCCCGGCGTGCGCGTCGACTCCGGCGTCGAAGCGGGACGGGAGGTCGTGGCCGTCTACGACCCGCTCGTCTCGAAGCTCATCGTGCACGGTGTCGACCGGGAGCACGCGCGCCGCCGGATGCTGCGCGCGCTCGGCGAGTACGTCATCGAGGGGCCGACGACGCTGATCGGCTTCCACCGCGCGCTGCTCTCGCACGACTGCTTCGTCCACGGCGAGACCTGCGCGGGCATCGTCGAGTCGCTCGAGATAGAGCCGTCTGCGCCGCCGAGGCCGGTCACGGCCGTCGACGGGCGCGTGGTCGAGCGCGTGCGAACCGTCGAGGTGGACGGCCGCCGCTTCGAGGTGCGGATCGCCGAGCCCGAGGCGCCGTGGTTCGAGCTCGCGCGCCGCCGCCGCGAGCGTGTCCGCGCAGGCGCAGCCGGTGCGAGCGGCCGCGACGCGGTCGTCTCGCCGATGCAAGGCACCGTGCTCTCCGTTGCGGTCTCGGAGGGCGACGAGATCGAGGCCGGACAGCTGCTCTGTATCGTCGAGGCGATGAAGATGGAGAACGAGGTGCATGCGCATCGCGCCGGCACGGTCGCCGAGCTCTCGGTCGTCCCGGGCGCGCCGGTCGGGCACGGTCAGGTGATCTGCGTCATCTCGGGCTGACGAGCCCGGCGTCGTAGGCCGCGATCACGGCCTGCACGCGGTCGCGCACGCCGAGCTTGCGCAGAACCGAGGAGACGTGGGTCTTCACCGTCGCCTCGCTGAGGAAGAGCTGCTGGGCAAGCTCGGCGTTCGAGAGGCCGGTTGCGAGCAGGCGGAGGATCTCGCGCTCGCGCTCGGTGAGCGCGTCGAGCGAGTGCAGATCGCCCTCGGTGGGCGACTGCGCGAACCGGGAGACGAGCCGCTCCGTCGCCTCCGGTCCGAAGAGGGAGTTGCCGGCCGCGACGACGCGAATCGCGTCGACGAGCTCGGCGGGCTCGACGTCCTTGAGCAGGAAGCCGCTGGCGCCCGCCTTGATCGCCGCGTAGACGTACTCGTCGAGGTCGAAGGTCGTCAGGACGAGGATGCGCGCCCGTGCGCCGTCCTCGACGAGGCGGCGCGTCGCCTCGACCCCGTCCAGGTTCGGCATGCGGACGTCCATCAGGATCACGTCGGGGTCGAGCTCGCGCGCGAGCGCGAGCGCCTCCACGCCGTCCGCCGCCTCGCCGGCGAGCTCGAGGTCGGCGCGCTCCTCGAGCACCATGCGGAAGCCGCTGCGCACGAGCGGCTGGTCGTCGACGACGAGGACACGGATCACAGCGGGAACCTCGCCGACACGTCGAAGCCGCCGCCCGCGCCGGGCCCGGTGGCGAGCGAGCCGCCGAAGGCGACGACGCGCTCGCGCATGCCGATGAGGCCGCTGCCGGAGCCGCCGCCGTTCCCGCCGCCGGTCCCGTCGTCGCGCACCTGCACGTCGAGCGTGTCGTCGCCGTAACGGAGGGCGACGTCGGCGCGCGAGGCATGCGCGTGCTTGAGCGTGTTCGTCAGGGCCTCCTGGACGACGCGGTAGGCGGAGAGGTCGATCCCGGCCGGGAGCGCGCGAGGCGCACCCTCGACGCTGACGGCGACGGACAGGCCGGCGGCGCGGACCTGTGCGACGAGCTCGTCCAGCCCGTCGAGCCCCGGCTGGGGCGTGTACTCGGCGCCGTCCGCGCGTACGACGCCCAGCAGGCGGCGGAGCTCCGCGAGTGCGCTCCGGCCGGTCGCTTCGATCGCCTCCAGCGCCTCCCGAGCGCGTTCCGGCCGCGCCTCGAAGACGTCGTTCGCCGCCGCCGCCTGTACGACCATGACGCTGACGCTGTGGGCGATCACGTCGTGCAGCTCGCGCGCGATGCGCGCCTGTTCTTCTGCGCGCGCCCGCGCGGCCTCGACCTCGCGCTCCCGTTCGAGACGCTCGGCTCGTTCTTCGAGCGCGCTCGTGTATGCGCGCCGCGTGCCGAGGTTGTCTCCGACCACCCACGCGGCGACGAGTGGGATGAGATACGACGCGGCGTGGCCGTAGTCTCCGAGCGCGAGCGTGGCGATCGTCGCGACCGCGGTCGAGGCGGCTCCGGCGACGAGACCGTCGTACCGGGAGAGGTTGGCGGCGACGGTGTAGACGCCGATGACGAGCGCAACCGGCGGGACCAGGGTGTAGACGATCGCCTGCAGGACGAACGCTCCGGTGATCGTCGCGAGCACCGTGCGCGGGTAGCGGCGCCGGACGAGCAGCGGCGCGACCTGCAGCAAGGCGAGCGGGATGCCGCCGGACCACTGGTGCAGATGCGCGGCGTGGCCGACATAGCCGGCCGCGAGCGCGAGCACGAGGGCGACGTCGACGAGGTTGGGGTGACGCCGGAGCCAGTTCCAGACCATGAGCTAGACCAGCCTAGGCATCCCTCGTCACATCCCGGCGGCCGGCAAGGGCGACCGCGGC
Source organism: uncultured Actinomycetes bacterium (assembly GCA_963753295.1). Classification (GTDB taxonomy): domain Bacteria; phylum Actinomycetota; class Thermoleophilia; order Gaiellales; family Gaiellaceae; genus Palsa-739. Next base: position 39,025 of record CAVWBZ010000013.1, read on the forward strand.
CACGGCCCACACCACGAGGACGGCTGCGACGGCGCCGGTGGACATCGGGATGGCCGGGCCCTGCCGCACCGCGTGACCGAGTCCGGCGGGCGCCAGGGACTGCAAGGCCACTCCCGGGACGAGCTCACGCACGATCCCGAGCGAGGCGATCGACGCGACGAGCGGCGTGATCGCCAGCCGGAACGCCAGCACGACGCCGATCGCGTAGGAGCGGGAGCCGAGAAGCGCCGCGACCGCGATCGACAGCAGGTAGTAGAACGCCACCTCGAGCACGGTCCAGAGTCCGGTGAGAACGAGCAGTTGGGTGCCGGGCGTGGGGTTCGATCCCGCGAGCACGACCGACGAGATCGCTGCGAGCGCGTACGCGCCGGCGACGAACGGCAGAAGGAACCCGAACCCGGCCGGGATGCGGGACAGGTAGAGCGAGACGCGCGACCGTCCGGTGACGACGAGGTCGCGGTAGACGCCGGCGTCCTTGTCGCCTGCGCCGGCGCGTGACCCGACGATTGCCGCCGCGGCGGCGCCGAGCATGGTGATGAGGAACGCGACGTGACCGAGGTTCTGCACACCGCCGGCGGGGCCGTGCTTTGCCCCGTTGGAGAGGTGCATGAGCTCCATGACGGCGATGGTGATCGCGACCGCGCCGACGGTCAGCACGCCGGTGAGCGTTGCGAGGCCGCGGTTGCGCCGCAGCTTCAAGAGGTCCGCGGCGACGAGCCGCGGAGCGGGGAGGGCGAACGCGGTCATGCTGCGTGCTCCAGTCGGGTCGTGATCTCCAGGAAGCGCTGCTCGAGCGACGCCTGCTTCAGGTCGAGCCGGTTCACCGCGACGCCGGCCTCGACGAGACGGCGGTTGAGATCCGGGACGGCTCGGGCGTCGAGGATCGACACGGCAAGGACTTCGCCGTCGTCGACGACGCGCTCGACGGCCGCGCTCTCCGTGAGCACGCGCCGGGCGCGGTCGGTGTCGTCGACCTCGACGAACACGACGTGGCCTTCACCGCGAAGCTCGGCGATCGAGCCCTGCGCGACGATCGTTCCCCCGTCGACGATCGCGACGTGGTCGCAGGTCTTCTCGACCTCGTCGAGGAGATGCGAGGAGAGGACGATCGTGCGGCCTTCCGCGACGAAGTCGTGGACGAAGCCGCGAAACTCCTGGATGCCGCCCGGGTCGAGACCGTTCATCGGCTCGTCGAGGATCAGGAGCTCGGGATCGGCGAGCAGGCAGCGGGCGATACCGAGGCGCTGCCGCATGCCGAGCGAATACGTCCGCACGCGATCGTCCGCGCGGGCGGAGAGCCCGACGCGCTCGAGCGAGCGGTCGATGCGGTCGAACGCGTCCCGGTCCCGCACGGCAGCGACGACGCGAAGATTCTCGCGGCCGGTGAGGTGGCCGTGGAACCGCGGCTCCTCGACGATCGCGCCGACGCGGGCGAGCGCGTCGGCGCGCCGCTCCGGCACGGGCAGGCCGAGCAGCCTCATCGCGCCGGCGGTCGCCGGCGTGAGCCCGAGGAGCATGCGGATGAGCGTCGTCTTTCCGGCGCCGTTCGGGCCGAGGTAGCCGAACGCGGCACCGCGGGGGACGCGAAGCTCGACGTCGCGGACGACCGTCCGCTCGCCGAAGCGCTTCGTCAGTCCCGCCGTCTCGACGACATACGGGGAGATCGATGTCGGTGTCATGTCCCCATCGAAGCGCCGCGCCGCTTCAGCCGCCTCGGCCGCAGGGACGGTCTTCGCTCCTCCGTTGGGATGAGATTCAGATCGAGCGCTGGTACGAGCGGAAGCACCACGTCGCGAAGAGCGAGGTCGCCGCCACCGCCGCGAGCAGGAAGAGGAGGTATACGCCGGAGGGCCCCCAGTCGCCGCCGACGACGACCGCGTTGCGCGACGCGTTGACGCCCCAGTTCACCGGGTTGAAGCGCGCGATCGCCTTGATCCAGCCCGGCATGAGCGCCGTCGTGACGAGGATCGACGACAGGAACATGAGCGGCATCCCGACGAAGTTCGCGGTCGCGATCATCGAGGCCTCGCGGCGCAACAGCAGTGCGACGCCGTTCGAGAAGCCGGCGAACACCATCGCGAGCAGGAACGACGCGGCGAGGATCACGAGCCAGCCGAGCGCGCCACCGTGGACCCGCACGCCGAGCGCCAACCCGACGAGCAGGAGGATGATCGCCTGCAGGATCGCGGTGATGCCGGCGCGAACGACCTGCGACAGCACGATCGCGAGCCTCGACGCCGGTGCCGCGAGGAAGCGGTCGACGACGTGGCGGTCGAGGTCGTTGATCATCGCCATTCCCGCCCAGGTGCCGCCGAAGAAGGCGTTCATGCATACGACGCCGGGAGTCAGGAACTCGACGTAGCTCCCTGCGCCGGCGCGGAGCGGCGTCACCTTCGAGAAGAGCTGCCCGTAGAGCAGCAGCCACAACATCGGCTGGATGATCATCATCGCGATCCAGATCGGCTCGCGCATGAGGTTGCGCGCCTGGCGCACGACCATCCAGCCCGTCTGCCGCGCCGTCTGCATCAGCCCTTGCCCTCCTCGTCTTCCTTCGCGAAGTCGCGGCCCGTGTAGTGGAGGTAGACGTCGTCGAGCGACGGGCGCGCGGTCGTCACCGACTTGACGTGGAAGCCGTCGCCCTCGAGCGCGGAGAGGATGACCGGAATCGCCTGCCCGCCGTTCGGGACGCGCGCACGTACGAGCTGTCCGTCCACGAGCACATCGCTCGCGCCGACGGCATGGCGCACGACCTCGACGGCCGCGTTGAGGCGACCGTCGGTCTCCCGCAGCTCGACGCTCACCGACTCTCCCTCGAGCCCTGCCTTCAGCGCGTCCGGCCGTCCCTCGACGACGATCCGGCCGCGGCTGACGATCGCCACGCGCTCGGCGAGGCGATCCGCCTCTTCGAGGTAGTGCGTCGTCAGCAGGATCGTCAGGTGCTCCTGGCGCGCGAGGCGCTCGACCTCCTCCCACATCGCGGCGCGCGCCTCCGGGTCGAGCCCCGTCGTGGGCTCGTCGAGGAAGAGCACGCGCGGCTTGTGCACGAGCCCGATGGCGACGTCGAGCCTTCGCTTCATGCCGCCCGAGTACGTGCGGGCGATGCGGTCGGCGGAGTCTCCGAGGCCGACGAGCTCGAGGAGCTCGTCGACGCGGCTGCGGAGAGGCGGACCCGCCATCCCGTGGATCCGGCCCTGGAGGAGGAGGTTCTCGCGCGCGGTCGCCTCCCAGTCGACGCCCGAGTCCTGCGCGACGTAGCCGATCGCGCGGCGGACGCGGTTCGGGTGCGTCGCCACGTCCTCGCCGGCGACCGACGCGGTGCCCGAGTCCGCCCGCGTCAGCGTCGTCAGGACGCGGACGGTGGTCGACTTGCCGGCGCCGTTCGGGCCGAGCAGCCCGAACACCTCGCCTTCGCGCACGGAGAACGAGACGCCGTCGAGCGCCTGGACGGTCTTGTACCGCTTGTGCAGGTCCTCGACGACGATGGCGTCCATCGCCGTCCCACACTATCGGCGGTTCGTCAGCTCTCGGAGATGCGCATTCCGGCCCAGAAGCCGACGGCGGCGCCGACGATGCTGAACAGGAAGGACTGCATGCCGAGCTGGCTCGCGCCCCAGATCGATGGGACGAATCCGCCGACGAACATGCCGGCCCCGGCGCACATGCCGATGATGGAGCGGCTACCCATCGCACAATGATCGGCACGAACTGCGCGGATCGTTAGAGTCTTTGCGCGGTGGATCTGTACGAGTATCAGGGGAAGGAGCTCTTCCGGCGCGTCGGCATTCCCGTGTCCGAGGGGCGCCGCGCCGACTCCCCGCAGGAGGCGCGGGCGGCGGCACAGGAGCTCGGCGGGCCGGTCGTCGTCAAGGCGCAGGTGCTCACCGGCGGGCGCGGCAAGGCGGGCGGCGTGAAGCTCGCCGAGAGCCCCGACGACGCGGAGCAGAAGGCGAAGGACATCCTCGGGCTCGACATCCGCGGCCACGTCGTGCGCCGCCTCTGGATCGAGAAGGCGTCCGACATCGCGCGCGAGTACTACCTCTCGATCGCGCTCGACCGGGGTGCGAAGAAACCCCTCTTCATGTTCACGACGCAAGGCGGCGTGGAGATCGAACAGGTGGTGGAAGAGAATCCGGAGGCGCTCGTCCGCCTGCATGTCGATCCACTCGAAGGCTTCCAGCCGTGGGTGGCGCGGCGGCTCGTCTACGGGGCAGGCGTCACGGACCCGTCGGAGCAGAAGCAGATCGCTGCGATCGTCGAGAAGCTCTACCGGGCGTTCGTCGAGTTCGACGGGATGCTGTGCGAGATCAATCCGCTCATCGTCACGCCCGACGGTGTCGTCAAGGCGCTCGACTCGAAGTTCACCGTCGACGACAACGCGCTCTTCCGGCATCCCGACATCGCCGAGATGCGCGACACGGCGGCCGCAGACCCGCTGGAGACCTTCGCGCGCGAGAAGGGCGTGACGTATGTGAAGCTCGACGGCAGCGTCGGCATCTGCGGGAACGGCGCCGGGCTCTCGATGTCGACGGTCGACGTCGTCGCGCATGTCGGCGGCAAGCCCGCGAACTTCTGCGACCTCGGCGGCGGCGGCTCGGCGGAAGGCGTCGTCGACGCGCTCGAGGTGATCACGCGCGACCCACAGGTGAAGTCGATCTTCTTCAACATCTTCGGCGGCATCACGCGCTGCGACGAGGTCGCGCGCGGCATCCTGGAGGCGCTCGACCGGCTCGACATGTCGGCGTACCCGATCGTCGTTCGTCTCGACGGCACGAACGCCGAGGAAGGCCGCCGGCTGCTCGCGGAGGCGGGCAAGCCGAACATCCATCCCGAGGCGACGATGCTCGACGGCGCGCGCCGGGCGGTGGAGCTGGCGGCATGACCGACATGTGGTCGGAGCGGGCGGAGGCGTATCGCGCGAGCGCGATCCACGCGGCCGGCGAGGACCTCGACCTCGTCGTCGAGTGGTGCGAGCCCGGTCCCGGCGTCGCGGTGCTCGACGTCGCCACCGGCGGCGGCCACGTGGCGCGCCGGCTGCGCGAGGCGGGGGCGACCGTCGTCACGACCGATCCCGCGCCGGGGATGGGTGCCGACACGACGGCGCCCGCCGAGAGCCTCCCGTTCGCGGACGCGAGCTTCGACGCCGTCGCCTGCCGGCTCGCTGCGCATCACTTCGCCGACATCGCCACTGCCGTGCGGGAGATGGCGCGGGTCGCGCGTCACCGTGTGGTGGTCTGCGACAACACGTTCGTGAGCGAGACGTCCGAGGAGGCGGACCGGCTGCGCGACCCGAGCCACGTGCGGAACTACGGCGTGGCCGAGTGGGAGAGCTTCTTCGAGCTCGCCGGCCTCCGGATCGAGGCGTCGGAGCACTTCTCGCGGCCGCTCGAGATCGAGCCGTGGCTCGCCCGCGTCGGCTGCGCCGGCGAGGACGCCGCGCGGGTGCGCGAGCTGCTCGGCGATCGCATCGTCGACGGCGTCATGCCGTTGCCGACGCTCGTCCTGAAAGGCGTGAAGTAAGTGGCGATCGTCGTCGACCGGGACACGCGCCTCGTCGTTCAGGGCCTGACCGGGAGCGAGGGCCGCTTCCACGGCCTGCGCAACCGTGCGTACGGGACGAACGTCGTCGCCGGCGTCACGCCGGGCAAGGGTGGCCAGGAGGTCGAGGGAATCCCGGTGTTCGACACGGTCGCGGCCGCCGTCGAGAAGGCGGGTGCGAACGCGAGCCTCATCTTCGTGCCGGCCCGTGGCGCTGCGGACGCAATCTTCGAGGCGGTCGACGCCGGGATCGCGACGGTGATCTGCATCACCGAGCACGTTCCCGTGCACGAGATGCTGCGCGCGTACACGTATTTCCGCCCGAAGGGCGTGACGATGATCGGGCCGAACTGCCCGGGCGTGCTCTCGCCCGGAAAGGCGAACGTCGGGATCATCCCGGCGGAGATCTTCAGCGAAGGCTCGGTCGGGCTCGTCTCGCGGTCGGGGACGCTGACGTACCAGATCGGCCACGAGCTGACGCAGCTCGGCCTCGGGAACTCGACCATCGTCGGCATCGGCGGCGACCCGATCGTCGGCTCGTCGTTCATCGACGTGCTGGAGAAGTTCGAGGCCGATCCCGAGACGGAGCTCATCGTCCTCGTCGGCGAGATCGGCGGCGACGAGGAGGAGAAGGCGGCGCAGTACATCAGCGAGCGCGTGACGAAGCCGGTGCTCTCCTACATCGCCGGCTTCTCCGCCCCGCCGGGGAAGGCGATGGGCCACGCCGGCGCGATCATCTCGGGCTCGTCGGGGACGGCTGCCGCGAAGAAGGAAGCGCTCGAGGCGCGCGGCATCGAGGTCGGCGCGACGCCGACCGAGGTCGCGCAGATGGTTGCCTCGCGCATGCGTACGAGTTAGCGAACGAAAGGGGAGAGCAACCATGACCACGCTCGAGAACCGGCCGAACACCGCGCTCCTCGTCGTCGACGTGCAGAACTGCGTCGTCGACGGCAATCACGGGCGCGACGCCGTCGTCGCGAACGTCGGCAGCCTCGTCGAGAAGGCGCGGCGGGAACAGGTGCCGGTGGTTTGGGTCCAGCACTCCGACGAGAACATCGTGCGCGGGAGCGACGGCTGGCGGATCGTCCCCGAGCTGAAGCCTGACGACGCCGAGCCGCTCGTCGAGAAGAACTACGGCGACGCCTTCGAGGACACCGACCTCGAGACGATCCTCTCCGGGCTCGGCGTGGGGCGCCTCGTGGTCGTCGGAGCGCAGACCGACGCGTGCATTCGCTCCACGCTCCACGGCGCGTTCGCGCGAGGGTACGACGCCACCCTCGTCGGCGACGCGCACACGACCGAGGACCAGTCGGCGTGGGGCGCGCCGCCGCCCGACCAGGTGATCGCGCACACGAACCTGTACTGGAAGTATCAGACCGCGCCCGGGCGGACCGCCGGAACGGTCGAGACGGCCGACGTCGAGTTCTAGATCCTCTTCACGACCTTCTGTGCGAGGGCCTTCTCCGCGGTGAGCGGGCTCCCGCTCGTGCCGGAGATCGTGAACGTCGCCTCGGTTCCGTTGCGCCAGACGAGCAGGATGAAGTTCGCGACGAAGTACGCCGGCGTCCCGAGGCCCGGCACGGAGACGATCGGCTTCGGGTTCGCCTTCGCGCTCTTCACGAAGTCGCCCTTCGCGAGCGGGCGCGTCTGCACGGTCAGCACGCGCGTGCCGCGTCCGTACGTGCAGGACTGGTAGAGGCCGAGCGTCTGTGCCTTCGGCGTTCCGACGGGGCCGCCGAGCGCCGTGGCCGCGTCGGCGGCGGTGACGATCTTGCAGGGCGAGGCCGCCAGGGTGAGCGCGGCGGCGAGGGCCGGCAGCATGCGGTTTCCTTTCCGCGGGGGGAGTCGTGCGCTTTGCAGAGATTAGGACTCCGACGCACCCGCTAACCTGCGCTTCGTGGATGTCGTCTCGTTCGCGCGCGGGATCCCCGCGCCGGAGTGCCTTCCGATCGAGGAGCTCGCCGACTGCGCGCGGGCGGCCATCGGCCGCGACGGCAGCACGGTTCTCTCGTACGGGCCGGGCGGCGGCTACGGGCCGCTCCGCGACTGGATCGCTGCGCGGCACGGTGTCGAGCCGGCGCGCGTCGTCGTCACGAGCGGCTCGCTCCAGGGGTTCGTCTTCCTCGCCGAGCAGCTCGTCCGGCCCGGGACGCGCGTCCTCGTCGAGGCGCCCACGTACGACCGCCCGCTGAAGATCCTCGCCCGGCTCGGAGCCGACGTCGCCGGCCTCGCCACCGACGAGGACGGGCTCAGGCCGGACGCGCTCGAGGAAGCGCTCGCCGCCGGGCCGAAGCCCGCCTTCCTCTACCTGATCGCGACCTTCCAGAACCCGAGCGGCCGGACGCTCTCCCTCGAGCGCCGCCGCCGGATCGTCGAGATCGCCCGCGAGCACGAGCTGCTCGTCATCGAGGACGACCCGTACGGCCTCATCCGCTTCGAGGGCGAGCCGCTGCCGACCTTGTTCGAGCTCGAAGGCGGCGTCAACGTCGCGTACCAGTCCTCCTTCTCGAAGACGGTGGCGCCCGGTGTGCGGGTCGGCTACTTCGTCCTGCCGCCGGAGCTCGCGGCCCAGATCGAGGCGCTCGCGGTGTCGACGTACATCACACCGCCGTTCCTCGCCCAGGCGACCGTGCACGAGTTCCTCACCCGTGGCAGCTTCGAGCCGAACCTCGCCCGCATCAACGAGCTCCTGCGCGCGCGTCGCGACGCGATGCTCGACGCGCTCGACCGGGATCTGGCGGGGAGCGCGACGTGGAGCAGGCCGGAGGGCGGGTACTTCGTCTGGGTCGACCTGGCCGGCGGCCCCGACGTGTCGGACGTCCTCCCCCGCGCGGAGCAGGCGGGTGTGCCGTTCGTGAAAGGCCCCGACTTCTTCGTCGGCGGCGCCGGCGGCCACCACTCCGTACGCCTCGCGTTCAGCTTCGTCTCGCCTCGGCAGATCGCCGACGGGATCGCGCGCCTCGCGCCGCTCCTGACGGGCTCGGCTACGCGGGAACCCAGTCGCGCGTCAGCGTGAGCCAGAACGCCAGGCCGGCGAACTCACCGTAGCCGCGGAACCGGCGGGCGATCGTCTTGTCGCTCGCCTTGCGTCCGCTGAGCCTGGCATACGTCGGGCGCGTCCACGAGTCGAGCACGAGCCGGGAGTAGCGCCCGAGCGACGTGAGCATCACGTGCGCGGCGGCGTACGGCCCGACACCCGGAAGGGCGAGCAGACGAGCCTCGACCTCCGCGTCCGGCAGCTCGGAGTCGTTCAGCTCCTCGAGATCGAGTGCTCCTACGGCCACCTGCTCTGCGAGCGATTGCAGATACGCGCCGCGGTAGCCGGCACGGGCGACGTCGCGGTAGAAGTCGAGCCCTGCGTCCGCCATCGCCGCCGGGGACGGAAACGCGTGCGCGCCGCCGTGCGCGGGTGCGCCGAGGTGGTCGACGAGTGCCGTCACCATGCGCACCGTCCCGCTCCACGCGCAGTTCGTCGTGCAGATCGTCTTGACGACGTCCTCGAACACGGTCGCGCTCCGGAGCATCCGGCCGGCGCCGGCCGCTGCCCAGGCGAGCTCCGCGTCGGCGCTCGCCCGCGCGTAGAAGGCGGAGAGGTCGTCGTCGAGCCGGAGCATGTGTCGCAGCTGCTCCAGCGTGCCCGCACGCGCGCCTTCGACGGTCGCGCAGCCGGGCCGGGACTCGGCGACGCGTGCGGTGTACGCGCCGCCGCGCCGCCCGGGGAGCGTGACCTCGAGCGTCCACGCCTGCTCGTCGATGCGCGCGGGTGGGAGCGAGGCGACGCCGTGCGAGGCGAGCGTGCGTCGGAAGTCGACCGGTTCGCCGCCCGCGCCGCGCAGGCGGAGCTCCGTGCTATTCGGGGCCGGTGTGACGGTCCGCCCTCCGCCGGCGGTCGAGCTGGGCGAGGAGGATGCCGCCGATTGCGCCGAGCGCAAGGCTCAGCAGGATGAGCCAGACGATCGACACGCGCGTCGTCGTGAAGACGAAGTGCACGGAGACGTGCTTGCCGTTCTGGAGGATGAACGCGATGACGTAGGCGATGACGAGCGCGAGGGCGATCAGGCGCGCGTATACCTTCGGCTGCCATTGCTCCTCGAGCCGGCCCGCCGCGTCGCGTGGGCGGCGCAGAAGGTGCATGGGGGAGATGCTACGCGGCTGCGTGCGCCAGCGGGCGCGCGACGAGCTTCGCCTGCGGCGGAGGTGCGAGCTGGCCGGCAGCCTTGAGGCGGAACGTCGGGCAGATGTCGTCGCCGGGGAGGGCGCAGAGGGCGGCGCAGCGGAAATAGCAATCGCTGCAGGTTGCTTTGGGTTTTTTGCTCATCTCGGCTGGATGCTCGTGTGCAAAGGGCGGGTGCCGGCAGCGATCATAGGACGGTCCACCGCAGCAGGAAAGCGTTGCCGCGGACGAAAACTGACGAATTTCCGGCAGATTCCAGCCTGCCGAAAACTGCAGCTTCTAGGGCTTCGGCGGCAGGGTTGCCAGCGCGTGCAACGCCTGGGGAAAACTCTTCACAGCGATGATCCGGAGGCCGTGCGCGTAGCGCTTCGCGTCGGCTGCGTTATCCCCAGCGGCGGGAACGAGAAAGACGTCCGCCTTGGCCTCGCGGGCTCCGAATGTCTTCTGCTCGATCCCGCCGATGGCGCCGACCGTGCCGTCGAGGTTCATCTCGCCGGTGGCGGCGATGCGATAGCCCCGGTCGATGGCGGGTCCGAGGTCCTCCATCAGCTGCAGCGCGAAGGCGAGGCCGGCCGAGGGTCCGCCGACGTTGCCGGCGTCGATCTGCACGCGGATCGGGAGGCGGATCGCAGCCGCCTGGTCGGGGACGAAGCCGACGATCGCGCGATTGTGGTCCTGCGGATCGGCCGTCGTCTTGATGCGGATCGTGAGAGTCTTCGCGCCGCGCCGCACGCGGAGCGTCACGGGCGCGCCGGGGTGGACGGTGTCGAGTGCCTGCCGGAGCTTCGCGATCGTCGGCGTCGGCTTGCCGGCCGCCGTGACGATGACGTCGTCGGGCTGGAGCTTTCCGGGCGCGGCCGTGCCGGTGAGGATCTCGCTGACTCTGACGCCGTCCGGCACCGCGGTGACGTGGTACCCGAGGCGGCGCAGCGCGACGGCGGCCGCGACCTGTTGGGAGATCGTCATCTCCTCCAGGTCGGCGCGACGGACGGCGGCGTCGTTCGACCCCGGCGGGACGATGAGATTCGCCGGCACGAGCGTCGCGCCGGAGTGGATGAACGGGAACAGCGACTCGAGCATGTTCGCGCGGCGCTCGAACACGTCGACGAAGTAGATGCCGCCGGGGCCGGCGTGCGGATGCCCTCCCTGCACGCGGACGAGCGGCGCCACCGGATGCGCCTGGTCGGGCAGGAGGATGTAGTCGTTCGACTGGACGAGGTAGAGCACGACCCCGGCGACGAAGAGCAGGCCCACGAGCACGGCGGCGATGCGCGCCGGAGCGCGGAGCCGTTGCATCAGAAGAGCGCCCGCTGGAGCCCGCCGTCGACGACGATCGTCTGGCCGGTCACGTAGCGGGCGCGGTCGCTCGCGAGGAAGCAGACGACGTCGCCGAACTCGCGCGGCTCGCCCCAGCGCCGCAGGGGGATCTCGGTGAGGTCGCTCTCGCTCGGGCCGCCGGGATAGAGCTGCTCGAGGCGAGCCGTGGCGATGCGGCCGGGAGCGACGCAGTTGACCGTGATGCCGCGTGGGCCGACCTCGCCGGCGAGCGTCTTCAGCCAGCCGGTGAGCGCAGGACGGAACGCGTTCGACAGCGCCAGGTGCCGCGTGGGCTCCTTCGCGGCGAGCGACGTGATCGCGATGATCCGGCCGCCCGCGCTGCGCTCGAGGTGCGGGAGGCACAGATGGACGAGCCGCACGGCCGGCTGCAGCATGAGCTCGAGCGCTTGCTCGAGCGACTCCGGCGTCACGTCGAGCGCTCCCCCGGGCGGCGGCCCGCCGGAGTTCCAGACGAGGACGTCGACGCCGCCGAAGGCTTCGAGGGTCGTCTCCACGGCCCGCTCGAGATCGCGCGGAGCCGTGACGTCGCCGCGGACGGCGAGGCCGCCGACGCGCTCCGCCTCGCGCTCGAGCACGTCCCGGCGGCGGCCGACGAGGGTCACGTTGGCACCCTCCGCCGCCAATGCCTCCGCGCTCGCGAGCCCGAGCCCGGACGAGGCGCCCATGACGATGGCCGTCCGGCCCTTCAGTCCGAGGTCCATGAGCGCCCGAGAGTACCGACGACCTGGGTGGGTGGGACAATTCGAGCGGTGATCCAGCTCGTGATGTACCGCATCGCGGAGGGCCAGGAGCCGGTGCTTCGCTGGTGGATGGGCGAGCTCATGCGCCGGCGCGACGAGGTGATCCAGACGTTCGAGTACGAAGGAACGCGGGAGGAGGCCGCCTATCTGCTGCAGACGCCGAAGGGGCCGATCCTCGTCTATGTCATGGACGTCGCCGACCCGGAGCGTGCCGGGATCGCGTATCGGTACTCCGCTCTTCCGATCGACCAGCAGCACAAGCAGGTCATGCACCAGGTGCTCGGCGAGGAGGTCCAGGCCGAGCTGCTCTACGACGTGCGCCTGCCGCGGCGGCCCGGTTAGGTCGAGAGGACCCCGACGACCTCGCGAACGGCGGACGCGCTCTTCTCGAGCGCCGCCTTCTCGTCCGCGGAGAGGTCGAGCTCGACGATCTGCTCGATCCCGGCTGCCCCGAGCTTGACGGGGACGCCCATGTAGAGGCCGTCGATCCCGTACTCGCCCTCGAGGTACGCGGTGCACGGCAGCACGCGCTTCTCGTCGAGCACGATCGAGTCGACCATCTGCGCGGCGGCCGCGCCCGGCGCGTACCACGCCGACGTCCCGAGGAGATTGACGAGCTCGCCGCCGCCCTTGGCCGTGCGCTCGACCATCGCCTGGATGCGGTCCTCGCTCACGAGCTTGCGGAGCGGGACCCCGCCGACGGTGGTTGCGGAGACGACGGGGACCATCTGGTCGCCGTGGCCCCCGAGCACCATCGCCCGCACGTCCTTCACCGACGAGCCGGTCTCCCACGAGATGAACGTCGAGAACCGGGCGGTGTCGAGGATGCCGGCCATGCCGACGACGCGCTCCTTCGGCCAGCCCGAGACGTTCTTCGCCACATGGCACATCGCGTCGAGCGGGTTCGAGACGACGACGAGGACGGCGTCGGGGCTGTGTGCGATCACCTGCGCCGTGACCGAGCCGACGATCTTCTCGTTCGTCGCCACGAGGTCGTCCCGCGACATGCCCGGTGAGCGCGGCTTGCCCGCGGTGATGACCACCACCGCCGAGCCGGCGCTCTCCTCGTAGCCGTTCGTGCCGGTGACGTACGGCTCGTAGCCCAGCACCGCGCCCATTTGATCGATGTCGAGCGCCTTGCCCTGAGGCAGGTTCTCGATGATGTCGACGAGCACGACGTCCGCGTAGTCGCGGGTCGCAAGCACCTGTGCGCAGGTCGCGCCGACGTTGCCGGCGCCGACCACTGTGATCTTCCGTCTCTCGCTCATCGGGCGAATCTAGCTCAGCGCCTCGCGGAGCGGCGGCGGTACATTCTCGGGGTGACCCTCGCCGAAGCGGCCGCCCGGGCCGACGCGCTCGCCCAGGACGGATCCGAGCGGGAGCTGGCAGACCTGCGCACGGAGTGGGGCGACGAGCTCGAGAGCGCCGCGCGAAGCGCGGACTTCCGCGAGCGCGCGGTCGCGTTCCGGGCCATCGGTCAGTTTCGGTGGCGGGCCAAGGAGGAGCTCCTCCGACGCGGCCTCGACGACGAGAGCCCGGCCTGCCGCGGCTCGGCGCTCCTGTCGCTCGAGCTCCTCTCGCGCGACCATCCGTCGACCGTGAACGGCGTCCGTCCGCTCCTGCACGCGCTCGCGAACGCGGACGGGAACGCCGCGGTGCGCAGGCTCGCCGTCATGGCCCTGAAGAACGGCTCGCCGCAGCGCGAGACGATCGTCCTGCTCGAGGGCATCGGCGGCGACGACGAGGCCGAAGGCCAGCTCCGCCAGGCGGCGGCCAAGGTCGCCCAGCTGCTGAAGCGTAAGCAGCCGCAGCGGCGTTAGTTCCCGGGCGCGGCGCAGGTTGTGCAGACGCGGGCGTGGATCTCGCGGCCGCACGACGGGCAGATGCGCCGCCGCCGCCGCCACTCCAGCGCGCTCTTCTGAACACCGGCAATCGCCATGACCCAGCCGATGCCGAGGCTGAGGACGGTGAGCATCGCGATGTGCGGGTCGAGTGTCATGTCACGCCTTCTTCCGCGCGTGTGGGTGCGCTTGGAAGTACAACTCCCGCCGGCGGCGGTCGGATACGTGGGTGTACCGCTCCGTCGTGGAGAGGTCGGCGTGGCCGAGCATCTCCTGGACCGAGCGGAGGTCGGCGCCCCCCTCGAGGAGGTGCGTCGCGAACGAGTGGCGCAGGAGGTGGGGGTGGACGCGCCCGGGCTCGAGCCCGGCCGCGTCGGCGAGACGGCGGAGGATGAGGAAGGCACCGGCCCGGGTGAGCGCGCCGCCGTGCGCGTTGAGGAAGAGCTCGGGGCGGTGGCGGCGGTCGAGGTAGGGACGGCCGCGCGCCAGATAGCGGCGCAGCGACTCGACCGCCTCCCGGCCGATCGGAACGACGCGCTCCTTCGAGCCCTTGCCGATGCAGCGGACGAGCCGCCGATCGAGGTCGACGCCGGCGCGGTCGAGGCCGACCGCCTCGCTGACGCGTAGGCCCGCCCCGTAGAGGAGCTCGACGAGCGCACGGTCGCGCAGCGCTCGCGGCGTCGCGCCGGCGGCCGCCTCGATGAGACGCTCGGCCTCGCCGGGCGACAGCGTGCGCGGCAGCGTCTGCGCGCGGCGCGGCAGGTCGAGCTCGGCCGCGGGGTTGTCGGCCCGGCTGCCGACGAGCATCTGGTGGCGGTAGAAGGCGCGCAGCGCCGCGACGCGGCGGGCGATCGTCGTCGACGCGAGGCCGCGGGCGCGGAGCGAGGCGACGTACGCGGCGAGCTCCTCCCCGCTCGCGTCGGCCGGAGGGCGCTTGAGGAAGGTGCTGAGGTCGGCCAGGTCGCGCCCGTACGCGTCCACCGTCCGCGGCGCGAGCCGCGTCGCCGTCAGGGCGAGGAACGAGTCGACGGCGCGGTCGCTCACGAGCGCGGGTGGGCGTGGTCGTAGACCCGGCGGAGCCGGCGGGCGTCGACGTGGGCGTAGATCTGCGTCGTCGTCAGCGAGCTGTGGCCGAGCAGCTCCTGGATCGTCCGCAGGTCGGCGCCGCCCTCGAGCAGGTGGGTCGCAAACGCGTGGCGCAGCCGGTGCGGGTGGGGGACGAGCCGCCGCAGCGTGCTCGTGTCCAGGCGGCGGCCGTTGACGGAGAGGAAGAGCGCGTTCTCGGCCCGCCGCGCGAGCTGCGGGCGCGCGTCGCGGAGGTAGCGGGCGACCCAGTACGCCGCCTCCTCGCCGAGCGGGACGACGCGGTCTTTCGCGCCCTTGCCGAGGCGGACGTGGACGAGCTCCTGCTCGAAGTCGACGTCGCCGACATCGAGGCCGACCGCCTCGGCGCTGCGCAGCCCGGCGGAGTAGACGAGCTCGACGAGTGCGCGGTTGCGAAGAGGGGCCGGCCCGTCGCCCTCGAGCGCGGCGAGGATCTTCTCCACCTCCTTCGCCTGCGGCGCGTCCGGCAGCCGCCGAGGCCGCCGGGGTGCGAGCGATGCGTCGGGAACGCGGGCCGCGCCGAGCGAGTGGCGGAGGAAGCCGCGGACCGCGGTGATCTTCCGCCCGATGGTTGCGGCCGCGAGCCGGCTCGGCCGGCGGCCGGGGCGCGCGGCGCCGAGGTGGGATGCGTAGTCCACGAGCGTGCGGACGTCGACGTCCTCGAGCGCGGTGCCGCGGCATTCGAGCCAGGCGCAGAACTCCTCGACGTCGAAACGGTACGCGCGCCGCGTTCCGTCCGAGAGTGCGGGCGAGTCGAGAAAGCGTGCGGCGGCCGCGCGGGTGTCCACGCGGAGGAGTTCGACGTTCGGGCCCCCCAGCCTGCGCCGAAACGGGCAGTGTTGCGCCATGACCCATCGTGCGAAGGTGTGGACCGCCCTCGGCACGGTGTACGTCATCTGGGGCTCGACCTACCTCGGCATCGAGCTCGCCGGGGAGACGATCCCACCCCTGTTCGCCGTCGGCACGCGGTTCGTCGCGGCGGGTCTCCTCATGCTGGGGTTCACCGTCTGGCGCCGCGGCTTCGGCGTGCTCCGCGTGCGGCCGGCGGAGCTCGCGACCGCGCTGCTCGTCGGGGCGCTCATGCCCGGAGCGAACGCGGTGCTGTTCGTCGCGGAGCGGCACGTGGCGACGGGCCTGTCGGCGCTCATCATCGGCGCGGTGCCCCTGTGGGTCGTCCTGATGCGGACGGTCGGCGGCGACCGGCCGCCGACCGCGGCGCTCGGCGGCGTCGTCATCGGCTTCGCCGGGCTCGCCCTCCTCGTGCGCCCGAGCGGCGGCTCCCCGCTCTGGGCGTTGCTCATCGTCGTCGGCTCGTCGGTGATGTGGGCGACCGGCTCGTTCCTCTCGAGCCGGCTGCCGATGCCGGCCGACTCGTTCGCGGCGACGTCGATCGAGATGCTCGCGGGCGGCGCGATCCTGCTCCCGATCGGCCTCCTGACGACGCATCCGCACTTCGCCGACTTCTCGGCACGGTCGATCTTCGGCTGGTTCTACCTCGTGACGGCCGGATCCCTCGTCGGATACACCGCCTACGTCTGGCTCCTCGACAACGCGCCGCTCGGCACGGTCGCGACGTACGCCTACGTGAACCCGATCGTCGCCATCGCGCTCGGTGCGATCGTCCTGCACGAATCGCTGACGTGGACGATCGGAGCCGGCGCCGTCCTCGTGCTCGCGTGCGTCGCGCTCGTCGTGCGAACCGAGCCGGCGCCGCAAGGGCCACCGGGCGAACGGCGTCCCGCACCTGTCCCGATGACGGAAGCGCCGTAGTCCGCTCGCCTCGGGCGCCACGTCAGAGCTACACGCGTCCATATCTCGGGAGAACCCACCTCCCGCCCCGTCGGCACGAGCCTACCGCCGAAATACGCGGCGATGGTGACGAAAGGGTGCCGACTTCGTCAGGGTTCTCGCAGCTCGCCGGGGAGGAGCGAGTACATGACCCAGTCCTGGCGGCGGCCGAGACGCGCGCTCCAGCGTGCGCTGCGCAGGATGCCGTCCTGCTGGAAGCCGGCGCGCTCGGCGACGCGGCGCGACGCGAGATTCTCCGCGTCCGCGCGGAGCTGCACGCGGGCCGCGCCGAGCTCGAGCGCGAGGCCGGCGACGAGGACGAGCGCGCGCGTCATCGCGCCGCTGCCGCGTGCGTCCGCGCGCAGCCAGTAGCCGGTCTCGGCGACGTCGCGGTCCTCGTTCCAGCGGAGACCGATACCGCCGAGCACGCGGCCGGTGTCGGCGTTCGTGATGGCGAACGCCGTCTCGTCGGTCCGGTTCATGAACGCGAGCGCGTCGGAGGGCGAATACGGCTGCGGGATCTGGTCGAGCCAGCGGCGAACCTCCTCGTCCCCGTCGAGGCACGCGACCATCTCTCCGACATCGCCGCGCCGCCACGTGCGGAGCGTCACGACCCCGTCCGTCAGCATCCGCTCGGCCATCCCACGTACGATACGAGGATGACGACCATGGACGTTCGCGGCGCCGTGGACCTCCGAGTCCACGGGATCACGCCGACGGGGCGCGTCGTGGCGAGTCCGAGCACCCCGGTCCTGTACGAGCACGCGATCGCGAGCGGCGAGGCCCGCCTCGCCGAGGGCGGCCCGATGGTGGTGGACACCGGCCGGCACACGGGCCGGTCTCCGAAGGATAAGTTCGTCGTCCGCGAGCCGGGCTCCGAGTCGCGCATCTGGTGGGACGGCAACCAGGAGATCGGCGAGGAGGCGTTCGGCCGGCTCCGCGAGAAGGTCACGGACTGCCTCGGCCGCGAGACGACGCTGTACGTCGTCGACGCGTTCGCCGGCGCCGACCACGCCCACCGGATCGCGGTCCGGGTCGTGACGGCGCATCCCTACCACGCGCTCTTCGCGAAGACGATGTTCATCGAGCCGACGATCGCCGAGCTGCGCTCGTTCGAGCCGCAGGCGCTCGTGCTGCACGCGCCCGCTCTCGAGGCGGAGCCGACGTCGGACGGGACGCGCACGGGCACCTTCATCGTGCTGCACCCGTCGCGGACGGAGGTCATCATCGGCGGCACGTTCTACGCCGGCGAGATCAAGAAGTCGATCTTCACCGTCATGAACGACCGGCTGCCGCTCGAGGGCGTGCTGCCGATGCACTGCTCCGCGAACGTCGGTGACGACGGCCGCTCGGCGATCTTCTTCGGTCTGTCCGGCACCGGTAAGACGACGCTCTCCGCGGATCCCGAGCGTGCCCTCATCGGCGACGACGAGCACGGCTGGGGCGACTCCGGCGTCTTCAACTTCGAGGGGGGCTGCTACGCCAAGGTCATCCGGCTGTCGGCGTCAGCGGAGCCGGAGATCTACCGGACGACGCGCACATTCGGGACGATCCTCGAGAACGTCGTCGTCGACGAGCGCGGCGTGCTCGACCTCGACGACGACTCGAAGACGGAGAACACGCGCGCCGCCTACAAGCTCGAGGAGATCGCGAACGCGCACCCCGACAAGCGCGCCGGGCATCCGAGCTCGGTGGTCATGCTCACCGCCGACGCGTTCGGGATCCTGCCGCCCGTCGCCCGCCTCGACCGCATGCAGGCGCTCTATTACTTCCTGTCCGGCTTCACGTCGAAGCTCGCCGGCACGGAGATAGGCATCACCGAGCCGCAGCCCACGTTTTCGACGTGCTTCGGCGCGCCGTTCCTGCCGCAGCCCCCGTCGGTCTATGCCGAGATGCTCGGCCGCAAGCTCGACGAGCACGGCGCCGCCGTCTGGCTCGTGAACACGGGCTGGACCGGCGGGCCGTTCGGTGAGGGCGAGCGCATGCCGATCGAGGCCACGCGCGCCCTCCTGCACGCGGCGCTCTCGGGACAGCTCGAGGACGTCGACTACCGGGAGGACGAGGTTTTCGGCTTCCAGGTGCCGGTCGGCGTTCCGGGCGTCGAGCCGAAGCTCCTCGATCCGCGCAGCACGTGGAGCGATCCGGCGCGGTACGACGCGAAGGCGCTCGAGCTCGCGCGGATGTTCCAGGAGAACTTCCGGAAGTTCGCGGCGGACGCTCCGGGCGAGGTCGCGCTCGCCGGGCCGAGAGTCTGAGCAGCGGGCGCTGACGCACGAACGATGCGGTCCCGGTAGCTTCGGATGTCGATGAGCGCGCACGCTGAGCCGAGCCGCCCTGCCGGCGGGCTCGGCACGACATCGCGGACGGACGCCTGGTGGCTCGTTCCCGCGCGAACAGGCATCGCCCTCGCCGCGCTCGGCGTCTACGCGACCGTCGCGGTGGCGCTCGGCTCGCACTACCTGTACACGGACGGCGGCGCGCACTACCTGTCGCCGTTCTACTCCCCCGACCTGAAGAGCATCGCCGGGCTGAGCGTCCCGTTCTCGTACGCCTTCCTCGTCGTCTGGGCCCCGCTCGGCCTACGCGCCACCTGTTACTACTACCGCAAGGCGTATTACCGGGCGTTCTTCATGGCGCCGCCCGCATGCGCCGTCTCCGGCCCGCGCCGGCGGCGGTACCGGGGCGAAGCGTCGCTCCCCTTCATCCTCCAGAACGCGCACCGGTACTTCTTCTATCTCGCCACGATCGTCCTCGGCTTCCTCTGGTACGACGCCGTGCGGGCGTTCTTCTTCCGCGGGGCCGACGGGTCGCTGCACGCCGGGCTCGGCCTGGGCACGCTCGTCCTCGTCGGCAACGTCCTGTTCCTCTCGCTCTTCACGTTCGGCTGCAACTCCCTCCGCCACCTCGCCGGCGGCGGGACCGACTGCTTCAGCTGCTCGCTCGTGGCTCGAGGGCGCCACAAGATGTGGCGCGGCGTCAGCTTCCTGAACCGCATGCACATGGAGTGGGCCTGGGTGAGCCTGTTCTGGGTCTGCTTCACGGATCTCTACATCCGGCTCGCGGCGGCGGGTGTGTTCCACGATCCAAGGATCTTCTGAGCGTCCGTGGCGCAGCACGACGAGACCCACGACTACGACGTGCTCGTGATCGGCGCGGGCGGCGCCGGCCTGCGCGCCGCGATCGCCGTGTCCGAGGGGGGCGCGCGGACGGCGGTCATCTGCAAGTCGCTCCTCGGGAAGGCGCACACCGTCATGGCGGAGGGTGGCGTCGCGGCGTCGCTCGGCAACGTCGAGAGCGAGGACAACTGGCGCGTGCACTTCCAGGACACGATCTTCGGCGGGAAGTACCTCAACAACTGGCGGATGGCCGAGCTGCACGCGCAGGAGGCGCCCGACCGGGTCCGCGAGCTCGAGCAGTGGGGCGGCGTGTTCGACCGTACGCCCGACCGCAAGATGTCGCAGCGCGCCTTCGGCGGGCACACGTACCGGCGGCTCGTGCACATCGGCGACCGCACCGGGCTCGAGCTCATCCGCACGCTGCAGGACAAGGCGGTGCACTCGGGCATCGACGTCTTCATGGAGTGCACGATCACGCGCCTGCTCAAGGACGGCGACCGCGTCTGCGGCGCGGTCGGCTACTGGCGCGCGACCGGGCAGTTCGTCGTCTTCACCGCGCGGGCGGTCGTCCTCGCGACCGGCGGGGCCGGGAAGTCCTGGCAGGTGACCTCCAACTCGTGGGAGTGCACGGGAGACGGGCACGCGCTCGCCTACGACGCCGGCGCCGAGCTCGTCGACATGGAGTTCGTTCAGTTCCACCCGACCGGCATGGTCTGGCCGCCCAGCGTTCGCGGCCTGCTCGTGACCGAGGCCGTCCGGGGTGAGGGGGGGATCCTCCGCAACGCGGAGGAGGAGCGGTTCATGGAACGGTACGACCCGAAGCGCATGGAGCTCTCGACGCGCGACGTCGTCGCCCGCGCCATCTACACCGAGGTGCAGGAGGGACGCGGGACGCCGCACGGCGGTGTCTTCCTCGACGTCACCCATCTTCCCGCCGCGACGGTGAAGAAGAGGCTCCCGAGCATGTACGAGCAGTTCATGGAGCTCGCCGGAGTCGACATCACGAAGGCGCCGATGGAGGTCGGGCCGACGTGCCACTACTTCATGGGCGGCATGCGCGTCGACGCGGAGACGGGCGCTTCGAGAGTTCCCGGCCTCTTCGGCGCAGGCGAGTGCACGGGCGGCATGAACGGCGCGAACCGGCTCGGCGGCAACTCCCTCTCCGACCTGCTCGTGTTCGGCCGGCGCGCCGGTGACGGGGCGGCCGCCTACGCCGCGACGGCGCCGCCGCCGGCGGTCGACGACGCGCAGGTGGCCGAGGCCGTCGCGGAGATGACCGGCTACCTGACAGGCCCCGGTTCCGAGGATCCCTTCGCGCTCCATGCCGAGCTCCAGGCGGCGATGCAGTCGAACGTCGGCATCTTCCGCCATCGCGACGGGCTTACCACGGCGATTGACAGCCTCGACTGGTTCGTCGAGCGGGCGGCCCACCTGCACGCGCCCGCCGGCGGGGCTGCCTACAACCCCGGCTGGCACGCGTGCCGGGACGTCCGCAACATGCTCACCGTCTCCGAGGCGGTCGCCCGCGCCGCGCTCCTGCGCGAGGAGAGCCGCGGCGCGCACAGCCGCCTCGACTTTCCGGAGTACGACGAGGAGTGGGCGCGGCACAACGTCGTCGTCCGGCGGGACGGGGACGCCATGCGCGTCGAACGCGCTCCGGTCGTCACCAAGTCCGATCTCATGCAGCTCGTCGACGAGCGGAAGGCCGCGGAGGCGCGATGAGCGCGCGCACGTTCCGCATCTGGCGCGGCGACTCCGACGGCGGCCGGTATGCCGCATACGAGCTCGACGTGCAGCCCGGCATGGTCGTCCTCGATGCCGTGCTCGAGATCCAGCGGTCGACGGCGCCGGACCTCGCCGTGCGCTGGAACTGCAAGGCGGCCAAGTGCGGCTCGTGCAGCGCGGAGATCAACGGCCGGCCGCGGCTCATGTGCAAGACCCCGCTCGACCAGCTGCCGGAGGAGACGCCGGTCACCGTCGAGCCGTTGCACACGTTCCCGGTCATCCGCGACCTCGTCACCGACGTGTCCTGGAACTACGAGGTCAACAAGCGGATCCCCCCGTTCACGCCGAGGCCCGACGTGGAGTGGTCGATCGGCCAGGAGGACGTCGACCGGATGGCGGAGTTCCGGAAGTGCATCGAGTGCTTCCTCTGCCAGGACGTGTGCCACGTCCTCCGCGATCACGAGCTGCAGTCGCAGTATTTCGGCCCGCGGTTCATGGTGCGGGTTGCGAGCCTCGAGATGCATCCGCTCGACGCGCTCGACCGGACGCACCTCCTCGCGGGGGAGGGCGGTGTCGGGCTCTGCAACATCACGAAGTGCTGCGGCGACGTCTGTCCCGAGCACATCAAGATCACCGACAACGCGATCATCCCGCTCAAGGAGCGCGTCGTCGACAGCGTCTACGACCCGGTCCCGAAGCTCGTGCGGTCGTTCAAGAAGCGCCTCCCGCTGCACATCCGATAGGCTCACCCTCCCGATGGCGGCCAGTCACGACGTCTTGGTGGTCGGCGCTGGACTGGCCGGGATGCGGGCCGCGATCGAGGCCGTCGGGCTCGGTGCCGACGTCGCCATCGTCTCGAAGGTGCACCCGGTGCGGAGCCATTCCGGCGCCGCCGAGGGCGGCATCAACGCCGCGCTCGGGAACGCGTCGCCCGACAGCCCGGAGGAGCACGCCTACGACACGGTGAAGGGCTCCGACTACCTGGGCGACCAGGATGCGATCGAGATCCTGTGCCGCGAGGCGCCCGACGACGTCTACCAGCTCGAGAACTGGGGCGCGGTCTTCTCCCGGACGGAGGACGGGCGGATCGCCCAGCGGCCGTTCGGCGCCGCCGGCGAGCCGCGGACGGCATATGCCGCCGACATCACGGGCCACGTGCTCCTGAACGTGCTCTACGAGCAGCTCGTGAAGCGGGACATCCAGGTGTACGAGGAGGTCTTCGTCTGGAAGCTCGTCGTCGATGACGGCGTGTGCCGGGGCGTCATCTGCTGGGACCTCCTGCACGGTGGGTTGAAGGCGATCTCCGCGAAGGTCGTCATCCTCGCCACCGGTGGTGCCGGACGGTTGTACTCCGGGACGACGAACGCGTACTCCTGCACGGGCGACGGGATGACGCTCGCGCTGCGCGCGGGCGTTCCGCTGAAGGACATGGAGATGATGCAGTTCCACCCGACGACGCTCGCGCCGAGCGGCGTCCTCATCACCGAGGGGTGCCGCGGCGAGGGCGCGTTCCTGCTGAACGCCGACGGCGACCGCTTCCTCTCGCGCTACGCGCCGCATGCGATGGAGCTCGCCTCGCGCGACGTCATCTCGCGCGCAGAGCAGACCGAGATCGACGAGGGCCGCGGGGTCGACGGGAACGTGTTCCTCGACCTGCGCCATCTCGGCGCCGAGACGATCCTCGAACGCCTGCACGGGACGCGCGAGCTGGCGATGACGTTCGTCGGCGTCGATCCGATCGAGCAGCCGATCCCGGTTCGTCCCGGCGCCCACTACCACATGGGCGGCGTCGACGTGGACGTCTGGGGCCGCACGGAGATCGCCGGGCTGTACGCGGCGGGGGAGTGCGCGTGCGTCTCGGTGCACGGTGCGAACAGGCTCGGCGGCAACGCGTTGATGGAGACGATCACGTACGGCCGGCGGGCCGGCGCGCACGCGGCCGAGGCTGCGGTCGGCGCCGCCTCCGCTGCCGTTCCGGCGTCGGCGATGTCCGACGCCGAGCACGAGCTCAAGGCGCTGCTCGACCGGTCCGACGGCGAGCGGCCCTGGCGCATCCGCGACGAGCTCGGCGAGACCATGCACGAGAACTTCGGCATCTTCCGGCGCGAGGAGCAGATGCTCCGCCAGCAGGAGATCGTCGCCGGCCTGCGCGAGCGCTACGAGCATGTCGTCGTCGAGGACAAGGGCGCCGTCTTCAACAGCGACCTGACCCAGGCCCTCGAGCTCGGCTTCCTGCTCGAGCTCGCCGACTGCATGGTCGTCACCGGTCTCGCCCGCAAGGAGAGCCGCGGCGCGCACGCCCGGCCGTACGACTACCCGGACCGCGATGATGCGAACTACATGAAGCACACGATGGTCCGCTGGGCCGACGGCCGGCCCGCTCTCGACTGGAAGCCGGTGACCGTCACGCACTGGCAGCCGCAGGAGCGGACGTACTGATGCTGCGCGCCGGCGTCGCCGGATTCGCAGCGGTCGTGCTCGCGCTCGGCGCCGCCGCGTGCGGCGGTGGCGGGAAGAAGGGGGCGACAGGGAGCACGTCGGCCGCCGATGCCGTCCACGCAGCCGCGAAGAAGACGACCGGGGCCGGCGGCCAGCACGTCCGGCTCGCAACGACGGTCACAGCGGGAAGCCAGAGCCTGTCGCTCGCGGGCGCCGGCGACTTCGACGCGAAGCAGAAGGTCGGCTCGCTGCACGCGACGCTCGCTCTCGCCGGGGTGCACACGACGCTCGACGAGATCTCGAAGGGCACAGCGATCTACGTGCGCTCGCCGTTCCTCGCGGCGTTCATCCCGGCCGGCAAGACCTGGGTGACGGCGGATCTCAACTCGGCGGCGTCCCTGCTCGGCTCCTCGGCCGGTGCGGCGCTCTCCGCCGACCCGTCGAGCGTGCTCGACCGGCTCGCAGGGCTCGCAGACGTGCGCGAGGTGGGAAAGGCGCAGGTCGGCGGGATGGCGACGACGCAGTACCACGGGACGGTCGACGCGTCGAAGCTCCCGGGCGTGGCCGGGTCGGGGAGCGTTCCGTTCGACGTCTGGGTCGGGACCGACGGGTACGTCCACAAGCTCCAGTTCACGGCGAACGCGACGTCGTCCGGCCAGTCGGTGGACGCAGCCGTGACCATGACGCTCTCCGGCTACGGCAAGATGGTGCACGTGGCCGTGCCGCCGGCGTCGGCGACGGTGGATGCGTCGAAGGTGTCGATCCCGGGACTGGGGGGCTGAGCGGATGCAGGTCGCACTGAAGATCTGGCGGTACGACTCCTCGAGCGGGGAGCGGGCGCTCAAGGAGTACGAGATCGACGCGCCGGACGAGGCGACGCTCCTCGACTGCCTCGACATCGTGAAGGACCGCGTCGACGGGACGCTCGCGTACCGGAAGAGCTGCCGGATGATGATGTGCGGCTCGTGCGGGATGCGGATGGACGGCCGAGCCGTGCTCGCCTGCAAGGAGCGGATCCTGCCGTTCGCCGAGAACGGCGCCGTTCCCGTCATCTCGGCGATGGGCAACCTGCCGATCGTCAAGGACCTCGTCGTCGACATGGACCCCTTCTGGGAGAAGATGCGCGCGGTCAAGCCCTGGCTGCAGCCGGGCTACACGGAGCCGCCCGACGGGAAGGAGTTCGTCGTCTCCCATCACGACGCGGAGGTCATCCACAAGGAATCGCTCTGCGTCAACTGCGGCTGCTGCGTCTCCGAGTGCAACTCGATGGAGTCCGACCCCGACTTCCTCGGGCCGGCCGCCCTCGCGAAAGGGATGCGCTTCGTCGGCGACAAGCGCGACCAGGCCACGGTCGAGCGCCTCGAGGACTACAACTCGGAGCACGGCATCTGGGACTGCACCCGCTGCTATTTCTGCAACGAGCGGTGCCCGAAGGGCGTCGACCCGCGGGACGCGATCGCGAAGCTCGGGGCGGAGTCGATCCGGCTCGGCGTCGACCGCGACATGGGAGCGAAGCACGCGAAGTGGTTCGTGCGCTCGAGCGAGACGACGGGCTGGCTGCGCGAGACGGAGCTCGTCCCCAAGACGCAGGGCATCGTGTCCTCGATCAAGCAGATGAAGTTCGCGATGGGCCTCGCGCGCCACGGAAAGGTCCCGCCGCCGTTCCCGCCGCACGTCGCACGCGACGTCGCCGAGGCTCGGAGGCTGCACGAGATCGTGCAGGCGCAGGACCGCCCGGGCGCACTCGGCCAGGTGCAGGGCGAGCGCGCGCTCTCGCGGCTCGCGCGAGGCCACGCCGCCGCCAATCCGCACGACCAGGAGGATGCGAACTCGTGAAGCGCGTTGCCTACTACAAGGGTTGCCTCGCCTCGCTGTCGGCGAAGGAGCTCGACACGTCGACGCAGGCGCTCGCGCCGCGCGTCGGGATCGACCTCGTCGAGCTCGAGTCGGTGACGTGCTGCGGCGCCGGCGACATCCACGAGGCGGAGCCCGACTACTACCTCCACCTGAACGCGCGCATCCTCGCCTACGCGGAGGCAACCGGCTGCGACACGCTGATGACCGTGTGCAACGTCTGCACGCTCAACCTCCGGCAGGCGGACTTCATGCTGAAGGGCGACGCCGATCTCCGGGCGCGCATCAACAAGAACCTCGCCTCCGTCGGCGTGCCCGCGTACGGCGGCGGGATCGAAGTGCGCCACCTGCTGTGGGAGATCGCGGAGGGCGAGGGGTACGAGAAGCTGAAGGAGGCGGCGCACAAGGGCCTGAAGGGGCTGAAGGTCGCGCCGTTCTACGGGTGCCAGATCCTGCGTCCGTCGAAGATCCTCGGCTTCGAGGACCCGGATCGCCCGTGGTCGCTCGAGCGCATCATCGAAGCGTGCGGCGGCGAGGCGATCGACTACCCGGCGAAGATCAAGTGCTGCGGGTTCCCGATCATCCAGGCCCGTGAGGACACCGCGCTCGGCGAGCTGATCCAGCCCGTGGAGCAGGCGCTCGCCGCCGGCGCCGACGTCATGGTCACGCCGTGCCCGCTGTGCCATCTCTCACTCGACGCGTGGCAGCAGAAGCTCGAGGCGGCGACGGGGCGGTCGTTCAACCTCCCGGTGCTCCACCTCTCTCAGCTCGTCGGCGTCGCCGCCGGAATCGAGGAGTCGGAGCTGAAGTTCAAGCGCCATATCGTCGACCCGCGCCCGGCCCTCTCGCGGCTCGAGGTCTGAGCACGGCGCAAGGTTCTCGGCCTCTTCGGCGTCTCATGGGCGGAGGGGCGGATTCCGGCGCGCGCGGCCCTGGCCGGCGCGCCGGAGTCATTCTCGGTGGCGCCGCTGCGGTCGCGGCCGGATGGGGTCTCGTCGAGGCCGGCTGGCCGCGCCTGCGCGAGCTCGACGTCGACGTGCCCGGGCTCCCGCCCGAGCTCGACGGCATGCGCATCGTGCACCTTTCCGACTTCCACCTGGGCGTGCCTTCGCCCGGGGCCGGCGCGGTCGCACAGGCGATCGCGTGGACGGTTCGGCAGAAGCCGGACCTCACCGTGATCACCGGCGACCTGCTCACGCATCCGCGCGGCGAGCCGCTTCTGCGCGCGTTCGTGAAGTGGCTGCCGAAGCCGACGGTCGCGGTGCTCGGCAACCACGACCTCGCCATCTCGCGCGATCCGCAGGCGGTGCGCTCCGACCTGCACGAGCTCGAACCGGCGACGCTGCTCCGCGACGAAGGGACGATGCTCGAGCTGCGCGGGAAGCGCGTGTGGATCGCGGGGGTCGACCCGCGCCTGATCGTCCGCGGCCGCTCGAAGCAGGATCCGAACTCCCTGACCGCCGACGCGGACTTCCGCATCCTCCTCTGCCACTACCCGCGTGTCGTCGACACGCTGGAGCCCGGCCGCTTCGACCTCGTGCTCGCCGGCCACATGCACGACGGCCAGATCGCGCTCCCGTATCCGGGCGGCAAGGTGCGCTTCGCCCATCTGCGGGCGCGCTACCAGCGCGGCGTCTACCGCTCGCGGGGGGGTGTGATGCACGTGTCGCCCGGTCTCGGGACGACCTTCGTCCCGTTCCGCTTCGCCGCCCGGCCGGAGGCGACGGAGCTGCGTCTACGCTGCACCTGATGGACGGCGGACAGGCGTCGATCTCGACCGAGATCCTCGGCCGCTACGCGGCGGACGCGGCGCGCGAGATCGCCGGCGTGCGCGAGGTGCCGAAGCGCCGCGGCGTGAAGGTGGCCGGCTCGGATGGGAACGTGCGCGTCGTGCTGCACCTCGTCGTCGACTGGGGCGCGTCCATCCCGCAGCTTGGGCGCAGCGTCCAGGAGCGCGTGCGCGAGTACCTCTTGCGGATGGCCGACGTGGAGCCCGCCTCGGTCGAGGTCGTCGTCGACGAGATCGGCCCGCGCGCGTGAGCTCGAGGATCGCCGGCCTGACGGGGGCGACGCTCGAGACGACGCCGGGCGTCTGCCACGAATGTGTCTGGTGGCAGTCGCGCGGGGGGCGCACCGCGGACAAGAGGCGCTGGATCCGCGCGATCGAGGGCGAGTGGGGCGCGTGGGGGACGGTCTACTACGACGACGACGGAAGGCTGCTCGGATCGATGCAGTACGGGCCGGCGGAGCTCTTCCCACGCGCGGCCGAGCTGCCGGCCGGGCCGGCGAGCGACGACGCCGTGCTCGTCACGTGCGTGTACCTCACCGACTCGTCGAAGCCGTGGGTCATGCAGTCGCTCTTCCTGACCGCGATCGGCGAGGCGCGCGACCGCGGCGCCCAGGCGATCGAGGCGTTCGCGTACCGCTACCCCGACGGCGAGACGGCGTTCGAGCGCTTCCAGCTGCACAAGACGATCTTCCCGAGCGACTTCCTCGCCGACTTCGGCTTCGTCACCGTGCGAGCGCACGGGCGGGTCGAGCTCGCGCGGCTCGAGCTCGGCGGCCTCGTGCCGGTGATGGAGGGCACGCGGGAGAAGGTGCTGCGCGCGGTGCGCGAGGCGTTCATGCCGGCGCCGGCGCCGCAGCGGCAGTAGGGACGCGTCCATATCGGAGGATCGCGCGGCGCCGGCACGGCTCGCATGCTTTCGTCGTGCCGGAGCCGGTCGTCGAGCGGGACAAGGTCGTTGCTCTACTCTTCAACGTGAGCGACATCGCCGTCACGCTTGCGCAGATCGAACGGCTCCTGGGAGGTGGCGATGGAGAAGAGGAAGCTGACGAAGGCTGAGCGCGAGGAGCGCGACGCTCGTCACGCACGTGTTTTCGCGAACGCTCAGCGGACGCGGGAGCTCGCCGAGCGGGCGCAGGCGAAGTTGGATGCGCAGACGTCTCGCGGCTAGGAGCGCTTGCCTGCGCGAGTGCCCTGTCGCCCGAGAACGCTACGCGGCGACGCGCTGCCGGTCGAGCAGCAGCTCGGCGATCTGGATCGCGTTCAGCGCGGCGCCCTTGTTCAGGTTGTCGCACGCGAGGAAGAGCGCGAGGCCGTTCTCGCTCGCGCGGTCGGGGCGGATGCGGCCGACCAGCACGTCGTCGGTCTGCGCCGCGGCGCGCGGTGTCGGCACGTCGACGACGCGGACCGAAGGGGCCGCACGGAGCAGCGACTCGGCCTGCGCGGCCGAGAGCGGCTCCTCGGTCTCGAGCCACACCGCCTCGGCGTGCCCGACGAGCACGGGGACGCGCACCGTCGTCGCGCTGATCGGCAGGTCGGGGAGCTCGAGGATCTTGCGCGTCTCCGCGCGGAGCTTCGCCTCCTCGTCCGTCTCGTCGCCCTCCCAGTCCCAGTCCATGCCGAGGTCGTGCTCGGCGGGAGACTCCGCGAGGAGCGCTTCCATCCGCCGCGCGCCCGCGCCGGAGACCGACTGGTAGGTCGAGACGCGCACACGCGCGAGACCGGCGGCGTCGTGCAGCGGCTTGAGGACGCACGTGAGCGGGATCGTGCAGCAGTTCGGGTTGGCGACGATGCCGTCGTTCTCGAGCGCGCGCTCGCCGTTCACCTCGGGCACGACGAGCGGGATCCCCGGCTCGAGCCGGTACGCGGCGGACTTGTCGACCGCGACCGCGCCGCCGCGCACCGCGTGCGGCACGAGCTCCCGGGACGCCGACGTCCCGACGGAGAAGAGCGCGAGCTCCACATCCGCGGCGGCGAGTGCGTCGGGCGTCGCCTCTTCGACGACGATGCCGCCGTCGAGCGTCCGGCCGGCGGAGCGTCCGGAAGCGAAGGCGCGAACGTTCTCGTGACCCCGTGCGCGAAGCAGCCGCAGCGTCACCGTGCCGACGGCGCCGGTCGCGCCGACGACGGCGATGCGGGCGTCACGCACCGATGCGCTCCTCGGCGAAGAGCCGGAACTTCTCGTGCACCGCGACGACGGCCCGCTCGACGTCGACGGCCCGCACGACGCACGAGACCCGGATGGACGAGGTGGAGATGATCTCGATGTTGATGCCGGCGTCCCCGAGCGCCTCGAACATGTCTGCAGCGACGCCGGGATGGCTCTTCATGCCGGCTCCGATGAGCGACACCTTCGCGACGTCCGGGTCGTACGCGATGCCGACCGCGCCGATCTCGCCCTTCAGCTGCGCGAGGATCGGCTCGGCGGCGGCGAGGTCGGTCTTCGGCAGCGTGAACGAGATGTCCGTCGTCCCGTGCGCGGAGACGTTCTGGACGATCATGTCGATATTCACGCCCGCGTCGGCGAGCGCGCGGAAGACGCGCGCGGCCACGCCGGGGCGGTCGGGCACGCCGAGGACCGTCGCCTTGGCCTCGGACGTGTCGTGGGTCACTCCCGACACGATCGCTTTCTCGAGCATGAGCTGATCCTCCTCGCCTATCCACGTTCCCTCGGCGTCGCTGAACGCCGCGCGGACGTGGAGCGGAACACCGTACCTGCGCGCGATCTCGATCGAACGCGCCATCATCACGCGCGCGCCGGTCGCGGCCATCTCGAGCATCTCCTCGTAGCTGATCTTCGGCAGCTTGAGCGCGTCCGGGACGAGGCGGGGATCGGCGGTGAAGACGCCCTCGACGTCGGTGAAGATCTCGCACGCTCCCCCGAGCGCCGCGGCGAGCGCGACGGCGGTCGCGTCCGACCCGCCCCGGCCGAGCGTCGTCACCTCGTGCTCCGACGACACGCCCTGGAAGCCGGCCACGAGCACGATCTTCTCGCTGTCGAGCGCCTCGTTGATGCGCTTTGCGCGCACCTCGACGATCTTCGCCTTGCCGTGCACGGTGTCGGTGAGGATCCCCGCCTGCGAGCCGGTGAGCGAGATCGCCTCGTGGCCGAGGTCGTGGAGGGCCATCGCGCAGAGCGAGTTGGAGATGCGCTCGCCGACGGAGACGAGCATGTCGTACTCCCGCGCCTGCGGGTGCGGGGAGATCTCGTGGGCGAGGCGGATGAGCTCGTCGGTCGTGTCGCCCATCGCGGAGAGGACGCCGACGACGCGGTGGCCGGACTCGCGCGCGGCGACGAGGCGGCGCGCGACGTCCTTGATCTTCTGCGTGTCGCCGACGGAGGTGCCGCCGAACTTCATGACGACGAGATCGCGGCCGCGGGCCTCCGCGTCGGTGGCGAGCTGCGGGATCTCCTCGTGATGCGCGACGGTCACGGCAAAAGTGTAGGGCTACATCTCGCGGCGGCCGGTCAGCGCGCGGCCGAGCGTGACCTCGTCGGCGTACTCCAGGTCGCCGCCGACGGGTAGGCCGCTCGCGAGCCGCGTCACCCGCACGCGGTCGCGCAGCCGGCCGGCGAGATAGGCGGCGGTCGCCTCGCCGGTCATGTTCGGGTTCGTCGCGAGCACGACCTCCTGTACGCCGTTGCGCTCGACCCGGCGCAGCAGCTCGTCCACCCGGAGGTGCTCCGGCTCGACGCCGTCGAGCGGCGAGAGAGCGCCACCGAGCACGTGGTAGAGGCCGCGGTACTCCGCGGTGCGCTCGAGCGAGAGCACGTCGACCGGCTGCTCGACGACGCAGATGCTGGTCCGGTCGCGCCGGGCGTCGAGGCAGATCGCGCAGAGCTCCTCCTCGGTGAGGTTGCCGCACTCCTTGCAGAACCGCACGCGCTCCTTCACCTCGCGGATCGCGTCCGCAAGCGCGTTCGCCTCCGTCTTCGAGACCTGGAGGATGTGGAACGCGAGCCGCTGCGCGGTGCGACTGCCGATGCCGGGCAGGCGGGTCAGCTGCGCGACGAGGTTGTCGACGGACGGGCTCAGCATGCGTTCAGGCTACTGAGGCCGGCGGAGGAGGTCGTTGACGGCGCTGCGGGCACAGGCGGCGACCTCGTCCGGGTCGGCGTCGCCGAACATGCCGCTGAGGCCCATCAGCGGGACGAGGATCGCGCCGATCGAGGACGCCATGCGTACGCGTTGCTCGAGCGGGATCGCGGCATCGGCGAGAAACGCGCGGAGGCGCTCCTCGATGTCCTCGTTCTCCGCCCGGTGGCGCTCGTCGTCCACGATCTGCTTGAACGCGTTCTCGTTGCGCTGGTGGAGGAGGAAGAGATCGCGGTTCGCGAGCACCTGGTCGACGAACCCGTCGAGGACGTGAGGCCAGGCCGCGACGACCTCGTCCGGACCGAGGCCGTCGAGCTCGTCGAGGATGCGGCTCCCGAGCCGGTGCAGCCGGAGGTGGAGCTCGAGGAGGATGTCCTCCTTGCGCTCGAAGTGGTAGTAGAGCGCGGCCTTCGTCACCCCGAGCCGCTCGGCGATCTGCCGCAGCGAGGTCTTGTCGTAGCCCTGCTCGTTGAAGAGCTCGAGGGCGACGTCGAGGATCCGCTCTCGCGTCGACGGGGGCGATGGTGCGGACATACCCGTATCTTACTTGACGGCCGGCAAGTAAGCCTCTACAGTCCTGCACGTTAGTTACTAGCCGACCGGTAAGGAGTGAGATGGCGGAGATACCGATGATCGAGGCGGAGGGGCTGCGGAAGCGCTACGGCGCGACGGTCGCCCTCGACGGGCTCGACCTCGCCGTGGCGCAGGGGGCCATCCTCGGTGTCCTCGGCCCGAACGGGGCCGGGAAGACGACCGCCGTCCGGATCCTCACCACCCTCGCCCGGCCGGACGGCGGCTCTGCGCGCGTCGCCGGCCACGACGTCGTCCGGGAGCCGCGCGCAGTCCAACGGCAGATCGGCGTGACGGCGCAGGACGCCACCCTCGACGAGCTGCTGACCGGCCGCCAGAACCTGACGATGGTCGGTCGGCTGAGCGGCCTCCGCCGTCGCGACGCCCGCGCCCGGGCGGTCGACCTGCTCGAGCAGTTCGAGCTCGCCGACGCCGCCGACCGGATCCTGAAGACGTACTCGGGCGGTATGCGCCGGCGGCTCGACCTCGCCGCCGGGCTCGTCACGCGTCCTCCGGTGCTCTTCCTCGACGAGCCGACGACCGGCCTCGACCCGACGAGCCGCGTGCGGATGTGGGGGATCATCCGCGAGCTCGTCGCCGGTGGAGCGACGCTCCTGCTCACGACGCAGTACCTCGACGAAGCGGACGAGCTCGCCGACCGGATCCTCGTCGTCGACCACGGCCGCTCGATCGCGGAAGGCACGCCGGCGGATCTGAAGGCGCAGACGGGTTCCGCCCGGCTCGAGCTGACACTCGCGCGCGCTGACGACGGCGTCGCGGCCGCAGCGCTTGCGCCCTACGTCGCCGGCGACGTCCACGTCAGCCACGACGGCAAGCGGCTGCGCGCGCCCGTGCGCAACGGCGGTGCGCTCGCGACGACCATCGTCCGCGCCCTCGACGGGGCGGGCATCGGCGTCGAGGACGTACAGGTTCACCAGCCGTCCCTCGACGACGTCTTCTTCGCGGTCACCGGACATGCGGCGGAGGCGACGT
This sequence comes from uncultured Actinomycetes bacterium, assembly GCA_963753295.1. Taxonomy (GTDB): domain Bacteria; phylum Actinomycetota; class Thermoleophilia; order Gaiellales; family Gaiellaceae; genus Palsa-739. The sequence continues at coordinate 72,125 of CAVWBZ010000013.1, forward strand.
GATGCGCCGGCGGCTCGAAGACGTCCTCGTCCTCACCGGGCGCAACCTCGTGCACATCGCACGTGAGCCAATCCAGCTGTCCGACGTCACCATCCAGCCCGTGCTCTTCACGATCCTGTTCGTCTACGTGTTCGGGGCCGGCGTCGTGCTGCCGCACGGCGGTAGCTACACCGCGTTCGCGATCGCCGGCTTGCTCGCGATGAACCTGACCACCTCGGCGATGGGAACCGCGGTCGGCCTCAGCACCGATCTCTCCACCGGTGTGATCGACCGCTTTCGCACGCTGCCGATGTGGCGGCCCGCCGTGCTCGTCGGCCGCTCGCTCGCGGACATCCTCACGGCGATGATCTGCGCGCTCATCGTCGCCCTCACCGGTCTCGCCATCGGCTGGCGCCCGGAGGACGGCATCCTGAAGATGTTCGCGGGGTTCGGCCTCTTCGTGCTCTTCAGCTACGCGCTCTCGTGGTACTGCGGCTGCATCGGGATCCTCAGCAAGGGGCCCGAGTCGGCGCAGGGGCTAGGCCTGATCGTCCTCTTCCCGCTCGCGTTCGTCTCCAACGCGCTCGTCCCCACCGAGCGCATGCCGACCGTCGTGCGGGTGATCGCCGACTGGAACCCGGTCAGCGCCGTCACGGCCGCTGCGCGCAACCTCTTCGGCAACCCGAACCCGTCGGCGGCCATCCAGGACTGGCCGATGCAGCACCCCGTCGTGACGTCGCTTCTCTGGTCGTTCGCGCTCATCGCGGTGTGCGCGCCGCTCGCGGTGCATCTCTACCGCCGCCGCACGACCGGCTAGCTTGTGAAGTCCCAGGCCCAGCCCCACACGACCACGCCGATCAGGGCGAGGACGATGAGCAGCCAGAGCCAGTTGGAGAAGATGTACCGGCCGCGCACGTAACCGCGCTACCCCCCGAGGCCGGGAAGGCCCAGCTCGCCGAGCATCTGCTGCGCCTTCGCCTCCACCGCCGAGTGCGCGGAACGAAGAGCCTCGTTGACCCCTGCGAGCACGAGGTCGGCGAGCGTCTCCGGATCGTCGGGGTCGATGGCGTCGCGCGCGATCTCGATCGCCACCACCTCGCCGGCGCCGTTCGCGGTCACCTTGACCATGCCGCCGCCGACCGAGGACTCGGCGGTCTCCTGCTTCGCGTCCTCCTGCATGCGCTGCATCTGCTCCTGCATCTGCGCAGCCTGCTGCATCAGCTTGTTCATGTCGAAGCTCATTCGGGCTCCCGTTCGCGTGCGTCGAGGTCGGTCTTCAAGAGCTCGATGATCCGTTCCTCCCCGGCCGGCTCGTCGAGCTCCTCCACGCCGTCCGCGTCGCCCTCGCCGACCGCGAACGCAAGCGCGAGTCGCCGGCCGGTCACCTCGTAGAGCGCCTCGGCGAGCATCGTCGCGTTCTTCGGCTCCTCGGCGAGCTGCCGGTGGAACGACGCGCTCGCCGGAAACTCGACCGTGAGCGTGTCGCCGGCGAGCTGCGCCGGGCGCGCCTCGCCGAGGACGGTCGAGATCGGGATCGAGCGCTCGGCGACGGCGGGAACGATCGTGCGCGACCACGCGTCCTGCAGCTGCTCGAGCTCGAGATCCGGCTGCGCGCTCGCCGGCGGCGCCGCCGGCTTGGGCTGCTCGGGCCGTTCGGGCGCGGCAACGACGTGCGGGGTGGGGGCGGCAACGGCGCGCGACTCGAGCTGCTCGAGCCGGTACGCGAGCGACTCCCGCGCGAGGTCGGCGCCGGGCCGTGTGACCTTGACGAACGCGAGCTCGAGCGGCAGCCGCGGGTCGCCACCCTGGCGCATGTCGTCGACGGCGACCGCGAGCAGGTCGATGAGGCGGATCACCGTCGGCTCGCCGAGCTGGTTCGCCTGCGCGCGCAGGCGCTCCCGCGTCTCCTCGGTCACCGGCAGGGACTCGGGGACCTCGCCCATGTGCTGCACGAGGAGCAGGTGCCGGAGGTGCTCGATGAGATCGACGACGAGGCGGCCCATGTCGTTGCCGTGCTCGGAGAGGTCCTCGATGAACGTGAGCGCGCCCGCGGTGTCGCGGTCGACGACGAGGTCGCAGAGGCGGAAGAGCGCCTCCTCCTCGACCGTGCCGAGGAGCTGGAGCACGGACTGGACGGTGACGTCGTTCTCGGTCGAGGCTGCGAGCTGGTCGAGCGTCGACTCCGCGTCGCGGTAGGAGCCGCGCGCGGCGCGCGCGACGAGCGCGAGCGCCTGGTCGGGCACGTCGATCTTCTCGAGGTCCGCGATCATCCGCAGCCGCTTCAGGAGGTCCTGCAGCCGCGGGCGCTGGAAGACGAACGTCTGGCAGCGAGAGCGCACCGTCCCGAGCACCTTGGAGAGGTCGGTCGTGCAGAAGATGAAGACGAGGTGGGGCGGCGGCTCCTCGATGAGCTTCAGCAGCGCGTTCCACGCGGCATCCGTGAGCTGGTGCGCCTCGTCGAGGATGTAGACCTTGTACCGGCCCTCGACCGGCTGCAGCACGACGCGGTCGCGGATTTCGCGGATGTCGTCGATCCCGCGCTGCGATGCGGCGTCCATCTCGATGACGTCGAGCGAGGTTCCCGCGGTGATCGCACGGCATGCGTGGCACGTCCCGTCCGGCGTCACCGTCGGCCCTTCGGCGCAGTTGAGGCTCTTCGCGAGGATGCGCGCGAGCGACGTCTTGCCCGTCCCGCGCGGGCCGGCGAAGAGATACGCCTGGCGCACCTGCCCGGCGCCGATGGCATTCTTCAGCGTCCGGACGACCGCATCCTGTCCGACCACCTCGTCGAAGCTCTGCGGCCGGTATTTGCGGTAGAGAGCAGCCATCTGCCGATACTACTAAGGGCCGGTCCGCACACCTGGAAGGCAATGCTTAGCGCTGCTTCCTTCCGGATCTGACGCGGTTCACACGCTTCCACTGCGCGGGGGCCGGCCCGGCGGGCAGTGTAGCTTTGCCGCTCGTGTGGATCCTCGACCGGTTCGTCTGCCCCGCCGGCGGGCTCGAGGAGCTCGCCGGGCGAGGCCGGGAGCACGAGCTGGCGGCCCTGTGACCGGATTCGGCGCGCTCGCCGACGGCGGTCTCGCGTGGCGGGAGCACGGCGAGGTCGTCGCGCTCGCCGGTCTCGGCGACGTCTTCGCGCGCCCCGGGCTGAACGACCTCATGGCGCTCGGGCCGGCGGCCTGGAGCGAGGCGATCCGGGCGGCGCGTGCACACGACGGTCCACGGCTCGCCGGCGACGTGCGGATGCGCCTGCCGTTCGACGTCGCCGACTACGTCGACTTCTACGCGTCGCGCGAGCACGCGTCGAACCTCGGACGGATGTTCCGTCCGGACGCGGAGCCGCTGCTGCCGAACTGGCGCTGGCTTCCGGTCGGCTACCACGGCCGCGCGGGAACGGTGGCCGTCAGCGGCACCGACGTCGTGCGGCCGCGCGGCGAGCTGAAGCTCGGCGACGCCGACCCGGTGTACGAGCCGTCACGGAAGCTCGACGTCGAGCTCGAGCTCGGCTTCGTCGTCGGCGTGCCCGCGCGCCGTCCGGTCACGACCGCCGAATTCGCCGAGCACGTGTTCGGCGTCGTGCTCGTCAACGACTGGAGCGCCCGTGACATCCAGTCCTGGGAGTACGTGCCGCTCGGGCCGTTCCTCGGGAAGTCGTTCCGGACGTCGATCTCCGCGTGGGTCACGCCGCTCGAGATGCTCGAGCCGCACCGTGTCGAGGCACCGGCGCAGGAACCGCCGCCGCTGCAGCATCTCGCCGGCGGGCGCGACTGGGCGCTCGACGTCGACCTCGAGATCGAGCTGAACGGCGAGGTCGTCTCTCGCGGCAACGCGCGCACGCTCTACTGGACGCTGCCGCAGATGCTCGCGCATGCGACTTCGAACGGCGCGACGATCCGAACGGGCGACCTCGTCGCGAGCGGGACGATCTCGGGCGAAGAGCCGGGATCGGAGGGCTCGCTCATCGAGCTGTACGGCAACTCGCGCTTCCTCGCCGACGGCGACGAGGTCGTGCTGCGCGGACGCGCCGGCGACGTCGAGCTCGGCGAGGTGCGGGGCGCCGTGCTGCCCGCCTAGGCTGCAGCTACCGGCAGGCGCGCGCCCGGGCTCGGAGCTTCTGCGTTCCCGACTTCGTGTGGACGGTCGCCGAGATGGTGACGACCGACTTCCCCTTCGCGGGCAGGATGGCGACGTACGGCGCCTTCGCGATCCGGCGCACGGTTCCGTTCGCCGCGAAGGTCACCGAGCTCACCTTCGAGTTCTTGCCCGGCGTCACGCGGGCGGTCAGCTTGTGGGCGACGCACGCGACGGCGAGCCGCGCAGGGGACGGCTTCGCGGCCGGCGGCGGGGGCGGAGGCGGCTTCTGGATCGGGAAGCGGAACCAGAAGTTGTCGTCGGGGAGCAAGTCGTCCGGATTCGCCGCCACGTTCCCCGACGGGTCCACGGTCCACGATCCGACCGAGACGCCGATCGTCGGGGCGACGCCGACCGCGGCGGCGCCCTGCAGCTCCGCGAGGCTGAGCCGGACCGAGAACTGGCCCGACGTCTGGACGAGCTCCGGGAGCTGGCGGATGTTCGACCACGCCGTGCCGGTCCAGCGCGCGAGGTAGCTCGGGTCGCCGAGCGGCCAGATTGACAGGTTGAGGTCCTCGCTCCCGTTGTCGTCGAGGTCGATGAAGAGCTGCACGGTGTCGTTCGGTTGGATGTAGTCGCGGTTCGCGAACGTGACGACGAACGAGATCGTCCCGTCTGCGTACGAGGTGACGGTCAGGGACGAGAGGTCGGCTCCGCTGCCGCTGTCGCCGGTCGCATCCTGCGCCTGCATCTGATTGAGGATCGTGTCGTCGGCCTGCGAGGCGCCGGCGGCGGATGCGCTCGTGGCGACGGCGAGCATCACGGCCACGATCACGACCAGCCGGCTCATCCATCGCAGCATTGCTCCGGCGCCGACGGGTGTCAACGTCGAGCCCCGAGCTCAGGCAGCCGAGTAGCCCTCGCGGCGCAGCAGCGTGCGCGCGAGCTCCGCGTTCTCGGCGCCCGCGACGAGGATGACGAGCACGCCGCCGTACTCGGGGGAGACGTGGCGCAGCTCGAAGTCCTCGATGTTGACGCCGGCGGTACCGAGTGTCTGCGTGATGCGCGCGAGAACGCCGGGCTTGTCGGGGACGCGGACGCGGATCCGGTTGAGCTGCTTCGCGTCGGTCCGGTACGCGTACTCGAGCATGCGCGTCCGCGCCGACGCGACGTCCTCGATCCAGTGCTCGAAGAAGTCGCGCTCGCCCGCGCGGAGTGCGCGCTCGACGTCGGCGAGCTCGCTCGCGAGCGACTCGAGCGCCGCGGCGATCAGCTCGCCGTTCGCGACGAAGATGTCGGCCCAGACATCGGGGTTCGCACCGGCGACGCGCGTCATATCGCGAAGCGACGCGCCGGCGTAGCCGAGGGCGTCCTCGCCGGCGCGCTCGGCTGCGCGCATGAGCAGGTTCGCGATGACGTGGGGCAGATGGCTCGTGACGGCGAGCATGCGATCGTGCGCGTCGGCGTCGATGCGCACCGGCCGCGCGCCGAGCGCGGTGACGAAGCGCTCGACGCCCGCGGCGCGCTCGGGCGTCGTGGCGGGCGACGGCGTGAGGAACCACACTGCGCCGTCGAAGAGGTCGGCGCTCGCGCGGCCGGGGCCGCCGGTCGCGCCGCCGGCCACCGGATGGCCGGCGACGAACCGTGGGTCTTCCACTGCTGCGAGGGCCAGCTTCGTCGAGCCGACGTCGGTGACCGTCGCCTCGGGCGCGGCGGCGAGGACGTCGCGCACCGTCTCGACGAGCGCGCCGACCGGCACGGCGACGACGACGAGCTCGGCGCCCGCGACCGCCTCGGGGAGCGATGTCGCCCCGTCGACGGCTGCGGCCCGGAGGGTCGCCGGGTCGACGTCCCAGCCCTTCACCTGCGCCACTCCTGCGCGCCGCGCGGCCAGTGCGACCGAGGTGCCGACGAGCCCCGTGCCGACGACCGCGAGCCGCGCGACCGGTGCGCCGCGCGGAGCCGGGTCCGTCGCCCGCACGCGCGCGCCGGCGGCGCTCTCCTGCTTCATGACGTCGAGGACGGCCGAGAACAGGGCGCGGACGGCGTCCTCGCCGAGCGGCCCGCTGTTTGCCGCCACGAGCTCGGTCAGCAGCTCCGCCTCCCGCTCGGCGTCGATGATCCGCGTCCCCGTCTCCTGCTTGTGCGCGCGCACCTTCTGCACGAGCTCGAGCCGCTGGTTCAGCGCGTCGAGGACGGCGCGATCGAGCGCCGCGATCTGCGCGCGGAGTACGGCGAGGTCGTCGGTCACGCCCGCAGTGTGCCCGTCAGCCGACGAGCAGTGCCAGGAGAGCCTTCTGCACGTGCAAGCGGTTCTCGGCCTGGTCCCAGACCGCGGACTGGCCGCCGTAGAGCACGTCGCTCGAGATCTCCTCGCCGGTGTGCGCCGGCAGGCAGTGGAGGACGATCGCATCCGAGGCGGCGGCCGCGAGCAGCTCCGCGTCGATGCCGAAGCCGGCGAAGTCGCGCAGCCGCCGCTCGCGCTCCTCTTCCTCGCCCATGCTCGCCCAGACGTCGGTGTAGAGCACCTGGGCGCCCGCCGCCGCCTCGTACGGGTCGTTCGTCAGCGACACGTTGCCGCCGAACGCACACGCCGCGCCGAGCGCGCCCGGCGGAGGCTCGTAGCCGCGCGGTGTCGCGCACACGACTTCTGCGCCGAGCGCGGAGCAGACGACCATCAGCGACGAGGCGACGTTGTTGCCGTCGCCGACGTACGCGACGCGAACACCGGCCAGGCCGCCGAACCGTTCGCGAATCGTGAGCGCGTCGGCGAGCGCCTGGCAGGGATGCTCCTCGTCGGTGAGCGCGTTGATGACGGGGATGGTGGCGTGCGTCGCGAGCGTCTCGAGATCGGCCTGCGATCCCCAGCGCACGGCGAGCGCGTCGAGGTAGCCGGAGAGGACGCGCCCGGTGTCCTCGAGCGGCTCCCCGCGCGACAGCTGCAGCTCCGACGTGTTGAGCGAGAGGGCCGAGCCGCCGAGCTGTTCCATCGCCACCGCGAACGAGACGCGCGTGCGCGTCGACGGGCGCGTGAACAGCAGCCCGAGCGTCCGCCCCGGGAGGAGGCGGTGCTCGACGCCGTTTCGCTGCGCCGCCTTCAGCTGGTCGGCGAGATCGAGCACGAGCCCGAGCTCGTACGCGTTCCAGGTCGTCAGCGTCGTGAGGTCGCGGCCCGAGAGCGAGCTCGCGGCGGACGAGAGCGACCGTGCCTGGAGGCGCAGGCGTGCATCGTGCAGCGCCGACTTCACGCCGCCGGGGCCGGGCGCCGCGCGCGGCGCGCTCCGCTCCGGTGCTGCGAACGTGCCGGCGCGGACGGCGTCGGCGACCTGCTCGTGCGCGTCGCGGAACGGGACCCCGTCCCGCACGAGCGCCTCGGCCGCGTCGGTCGCGCGGAGCAGCGGGTCGGCGACGGCGGCGGCGAGCCGCTCGTGGTTCAGCTCGAGCCCGGCGACGAGCACGCCGAGCGCGGCGAGCGCGCCGCGCACGTCGCGCCGCGTCTCGAAGAGCGGCGTCTTGTCCTCCTGCAGGTCCTTGTCGTACGCGAGCGGCAGGCCCTTGACGACGGCGAGAAGGCCGGTGAGGCGGCCGATGGCCGTGCCCGCCTTTCCGCGCGCAAGCTCGGCGACGTCGGGATTGAGCTTCTGCGGCATCATCGACGAGCCCGTCGCCGCCGTCCCCGGCAGGCGGACGAACCCGAACTCGGACGTGCACCAGAGGACGATCTCCTCGCCGATGCGCGAGAGGTGCGTGAACAGCACCGAGGCCGCGTACACGTAGTCGAGCGCGAAGTCGCGATCGGCGACCGCGTCGAGCGAGTTCCGCATCGGCACCGGCGGCAGCGGGAGCGGCAGCGTCGAGCCGGCGAGCGCTCCCGCGCCCAGGGGGCTCGGCGCCGCCGCAGCGGCCGCATGCTCGAAGCGCGTCCGGTCGCGTTCGAGCATCTCCACCCACGCGTGGAGGTGATGTCCGAAGGTGATGGGCTGTGCGCGCTGGAGGTGCGTGTACCCGGCGAGCGGCGTCTCGGCCTCGCGCTCGGCGACGTCGAGGATCGTCTCGGCGAACTTCGCGATCGCCGCCGACGCCTCGCCGCACGCGTCCTCGACGTAGAGGCGCGCCGCCGCGGCGACCTGGTCGTTGCGCGACCGGCCGGCGTGGATCTTGCGCCCGACCGCGCCGAGCATCCCCTCGATCGCCGAGTGGACGTCCTCGTACTCGGCGAGGAACGGCGCTCCCTCGTCGGCAATCGTGGCGAGGCGGCTCTCGACGTCGGCGAGCTCCGCGTCGCTGAGGATCCCGGCCGCGTGCAGGCGCTGCGCGTGCACCGCGGTGGCGGCGCAGTCGTACGGGAGCAGCTCGTCGTCGTCGGCGCGGAGGAACGCGTCGACGTCCGGGTCGAGCGTGACGCCGGTGCGTGCCGCCCAGAGGGTCATGCGTGCACCTGCTCGAGCGGATGGCCGAACGCGGCGAGGTAGCGGCGCGTGTCGGCGATGTCGTTGCTCTGCACCGCGAGCTGGCCGATGCGGTCCGCCGCCGTGAACGCGGTCGCGCTGCGCTCCATGCTGAGCCGCTCCGGGTCGTACGTCACGGCCGCGCCGCGCGTGTCGAGGATCGTGTAGTCGTCGCCGCGGCGCAGCTCGATCGTCACCTCGCCCGTCACGGGGGCGGCGACGAACCGCTGGAGCGCCTCGCGGAGCATGAGCGCCTGCGGGTCGAACCAGCGGCCCTCGTACAGGAGCCGCCCGAGGCGGCGGCCGTCGACCGCGTAGCGCTCGAGCGTCGCCTCGTTGTGGATCGCCGTCAGCAGCCGTTCGTACGCGATGTGCAGGAGCGCCATCCCGGGCGCCTCGTAGATGCCGCGGCTCTTCGCCTCGATGATGCGGTTCTCGATCTGGTCGGACATCCCGAGCCCGTGCCGCCCGCCGATCGCGTTCATCTCGAGGATCACGTCGACGGGATCGCCGACCGGGAAGCCGTCCTCGAACGCGATCGTGACGATCTCCGGCTCGATCTCGACGCCGGGACTCCAGTGCGCGACGCCCATGATCGGCTCGACGATCCTCATGCTCGTCCCGAGCAGCTCGAGGTCCTTCGCCTCGTGCGTCGAGCCGAGCATGTTTGCGTCCGTCGAGTAGTCCTTCTCCGCCGATGCCGAGTGCGGGAGGCCGCGCGAGGCGAGCCACGCGCTCATCTCGGCCCGGCCGCCGAGCTGCGAGACGAAGGCCTCGTCGAGCCACGGCTTGTAGATGCGGAGCGCGCCGTTTGCGAGCAGCCCGTAGCGGTAGAAGCGCTCGATGTCGTTGCCCTTGTACGTCGAGCCGTCGCCCCAGATGTCGACGCCCTGCTCGCGCATGGCGCGCACGAGCAGCGTGCCCGTGACCGCGCGGCCGAGCGGCGTGGTGTTGAAGTAGCGCTTGCCGGCGGTGCCGATGTGGAACGCGCCGCACTGGAGCGCGACGAGTCCCTCGCGCGCGAGCGCGTCCTTGCAGTCGACGACGGTCGCGTCCTCGGCGCCGTAGCGGAGCGCCTTCTCGGGGACGGCGGCGACGTCCGGCTCGTCCGGCTGGCCGAGGTCGGCGGTGAAGGCGTACGGAACGGCGCCGTTCTCGCGCATCCACGCGAGCGCGCAGCACGTGTCGAGGCCGCCCGAGAAGGCGATGCCGACCTTCTCGCCGACCGGAAGCGTCGCGAGGATCGTGCGCTCGTGCGAGAAGACGCTCACGCGGCTCCCTGGAGGATGTGCGCCTGGATCTCCTGGGCGAGCTGCAAGCCGGTCGTGCCCTCCCGCGCGATGAGCAGCACGGTGTTCTCGCCCGCGATCGTGCCGGCGATGCGCGGATGCCGCGCGACGTCGATCGCCTGTGCGAGTGGGCTCGCGTACCCGTGCGGCGTGAGGACGACGACGAGATTCGCGCTCGACTCGACGGCGAGCGCCCAGCGGGCGAACGCGACGGCGATCGCGTCGGCGCGCTCGGCTTCGGCTGCTTCCGGCGGCGCGTACACGAGGCGCCCCTCGGGGTTGCGGACCTTGATGAGCCCGAGCTCGTGGATGTCGCGGGACACGGTCGTCTGCACGACGTCGTGGCCGGACGCCCGCAGCGAGTCGGCGAGCTCCGTCTGCGTCCCGATCGACCGGTCGTGCAGGATGCGCAGGATCGCGGCGTGACGCTGCTGGCGGTTCATCCGAGCACCTCCGTGAGGATTCGAAGAGCGAGCGAGATCTCGTCGCCGCCGACGACGAGCGGCGGCGCGAGGCGAAGGACGTCGGGGCCGGCGGTGAGGCACACGAGCCCCGCATCGAGCGCGGCGTCGGCGACGGCCTGCGCCGGCCGGTCGAGGACGGCGCCGAGCAGCAGTCCGGCTCCACGGACGGCCGTCACGCCGGGCAGCGCCTCGAGCCCGGACGCGAGCCGCAGGCCGTTCCCGCGCACGGAGGCGAGCAGCGCGTCGTCGATCGTCGTGCAGACGGCGGCGGCCGCAGCGCACGCGACGGGGTTGCCGCCGAACGTCGAGCCGTGATCGCCGGGGGCGAATGCGCGCGGCGCGTCGTCGCCGACGAGGAGGCAGCCGATCGGGAGCCCGTTCGCGAGCGCCTTCGCGAGCGTGACGAGCTGCGGCTTGACGCCGAGCTGCTCCCAGGCGAAGAACGTGCCCGTGCGGCCGACGCCGGTCTGCACCTCGTCGAACGCGAGCACCGCGCCGAGCTCGTCGGCGAGCGACGCTGCGGCCGCGAGGAAGGCCGGCTCGAGCGGGATGACGCCGCCCTCGCCGAGCACCGGCTCGAGGAGGACGAGGCCGATGTCGTCGCCGGCCGCGGCGTAGAGGGATGCGACGTCGTTCGGAATCGCGAAGCGCGCGGGCCCGAGCGGCTCGAATGCCGCCCGCTTCGCCGGCTGGCCGGTGACGGCGAGCGCGCCGAGCGTGCGGCCGTGGAACGATCCCTCGAGCGCGAGGACGCCCGGCTTGCCGGTCGCCTTGCGCGCGTACTTGAGCGCGGCCTCGTTCGCCTCGGTTCCCGAGTTGCAGAAGAACGCCTGGGCGCCGCCGAAGCGCGCCGAGAGGAGCGCGGCGAGCTCGGCCGCGGGCTCGCTCCCGTACAGGTTGCTCGCGTGCCAGAGGCGGTCGAGCTGCGCGTGCGCGGCGGCGAGCGGCGCCGGATGCCGGTGACCGAGGGAGACGACGGCGATGCCGGCGGCGAAGTCGAGATAGCGGCGGCCGTCCTCGTCGCGGAGCCACACGCCGTCGCCGTCGACGAACGTCACCTTCGTCGGCGGGTACGTCGGGAGCAGCGCGTTCGCGAGCTGCGTGCTCACGCGACCACCGCCGTCGCGCCGATCTCCGCCTGCAGGCCGCTGCGCGCCGCGCGCGACGCGGCGAGGAGCTTCGGCACGATCCCGCCGTCGAAGCTGCCCTGGCCGACGAGCGCCTCCGCCTGCGCGGCGGGGATCGAGTGCAGCAGCCGGCCCTCGTGGAATACGCCGGGAACGTCGGTGAGGAAGAGGATCCGCTTCGCGCCGAGGCCGACGGCGAGCGCCGTCGCCGCCTCGTCGGCGTTGACGTTGAGCGGGCCGCGCGCGAGCGGCGTGACGACCGGTACCTTGCCGCGCTCGAGCGCTGCGACGACCTCCGCCGGGCACGAGGGCACCGGCCGGCCGACGAGCCCGAGCTCGTGCACCTGCTCCGCCTCCAGGCCGATCTCGTCGCCGGCGAGGGAGAGCGCGTCGGCGCCGATGGCGGCGCAGACAGCCGCGTTGATGGCGGCGAAGCTCTCGCGCACGACCTCGAGCGCCTCGGGCGTCGTGACGCGGCGACCGTGGACGAAGCGCACCTCGAGCCCGCGCTTCTCCATCTCCTCGGAGATCTGCGGGCCGGCGCCGTGCACCACGCAGACGGCATGGCCGAGAGTGCGCAGCTCGCGGACGATGTTCGCGGTACCGGCGACGGATGCGCCTCCGACCTTGAGCACGACGCTCACGAGCGGTACTCCGCGTTGATGCGCACGTAGTCGTACGAGAGGTCGCTCGTGAGATACGACGCCGTGCCGTCGCCGAGCGCGAGGTCGATCTCGATCGAGCAGTGGCCGTTCGCGAGCGCCGGCTCGTCGCCGGACGGCATGCCGTCGACGAGGACGGGGACGCCGTCGATGACGATCGTGAGGCGGTCGGGGTCGAGGGCGGCGAAGCCGCCGTCGAACTTCGCCGAGCCTGCGGCGGCGGCGATGCGGCCCCAGTTGGCGTCGTGGCCGTACAGCGCCGTCTTCACGAGCGGCGACGTCGCGACGCGCTCGGCGATGGCGCGCGCCTCGCCGTCGCTCCCGGCCCCGCGGACTGCGATCTCGGCGAGGACCGTCGCGCCTTCGCCGTCGACGACGATCTGCTTCGCGAGCTCGCCGCACACGGTGCGGAGGCAGGCGGCGAAGTCGTCGTCGGACGCCGGCGTGCGGTCGACGCCGCTCGCGCCGTTCGCGAGCAGCAGGACGGTGTCGTTCGTCGAGCACTCGCCGTCGACGGAGATGGCGTTGAAGCTCGCGTCGACCGCGGGGCGCAGGAACTCGATCGCCTCGCCGGGCTCGAGCGGATAGTCGGTGGTGACGACGGCGAGCATCGTCGCGAGGCAGGGGTGGATCATCCCGGAGCCCTTCGCCATCCCGCCGACCGTGAAGCCGGCGCCGTGGGCGACCGACTCCTTCGCGTGCGTGTCGGTCGTGCGGATCGCCTCGGCCGCCTCGGCGCCGCCGTCCTCCGCGAGCGTGATGCGCGCGATGCCGGCGAGGACGCGCTCGAGCGGCAGCGGCTCGCCGATGACGCCCGTCGAGAGCACGAGCACCTGTGCCGGCTCGAGGCCGAGCTTCGCGGCGGCTGCGGCGGCGGTCGCGCGCGCGTCCTGAAGGCCACGCTCGCCGGTGGCAGCGTTCGCGACGCCGGAGTTGGCGACGACGGCCTGCGGCTGCGCCTGCTCGAGGTGCTCGCGCGAGACGACGACGGGCGCCGCCTGGACGCGGTTCGCGGTGAACATCCCGGCGCCGGTCGCGGGCACGAGCGAGTGAACGAGCGCGAGATCGATGCGATCCTTGCGAATGCTGCTGTTCACGGCGCCGGCGACGAAGCCCTTGGCGGCGGTGACGCTCATACGAGCACTCCCGCGAGGCGGAGACCCGCGACGCCGTCGAGGCCGAGCGCGAGGTTCGCGTTCTGGATCGCCTGGCCGGCGGCGCCCTTGCCGAGGTTGTCGAGCGCGCAGACGACGATCGTCGTCCCGGTCGAGCCGTCGGTGAAGACGCCGATCTCGGCCGCGTCGGTGCCCTGTACGCGCGCGAGCTCGGGCGTCGTGCCTGCCGCGAGGACGCGGACGACCGGGCTGCCGGCATAGGCGTCCACGAGCAGCGCGCGCGCATCCGCGTCCGTGTGCACGTAACACGTGGCGAGGAGGCCGCGCCGCACGGGGAGGAGGTGCGGGACGAAGCAGACCGGGAAGCCGAGCGCCTGCGCGATCTCGGGTGCGTGCCGGTGTGTTCCGACGGCGTACGGCGAGACGTTCTCGAGGACGAAGCCCGCGTGCGAGCTCGCCTTCAGCTCGCGGCCGGCGCCGGAGACGCCGGACTTCGCGTCGACGACGACGCTGTCGGGGTCGATCGCGCCCACGAGCGGCACGAGCGCGAGCAGGGCGGCGGTGGCGTAGCAGCCGGGGTTGGCGATGAGGTTCCCCTCCGGCGCGAAGAGCTCCGGCAGGCCGTAGCTCCACGCCCCGGGCGCGACCGAGTACCACGCGCGCGCGAGCTCGGGATCGGCGAGGCGGTGCGCGCCCGACAGGTCGATGACGACGGCGTCGGCGGGCGGCTCGACGGCGGCGGCGCGATCGTGTCCGAGGCAGAGGAAGACGACGTCGGCGCCGGCGGCGAGCGCCTCGTCGTTCGGGACGAACGCGGGCAGCGACCCGTTCAGGCGGACGTCGAGGGCGGAGGCCGGCTCGCCCGCGAGCGAGTCGGAGCCGAGGGCGATGACCTGCAGCTGCGGGTGGCGCAGGACGCGGTCGAGGGTCTCCTGGCCCGAGTAACCCGATGCCCCGAGGATTGCCGCCGTCGGCATACAGGCATATTATGCAATAAGGCGGCTGTTATGCAAATCGGCTCAACGTCGGGGCCGCACGGCCCGCGCCAGGAGGGCCCCGCTGAGAACGAGCGAGGCGAACGCCGCGATCTGAAGCACCCCCTTGCCGTTCTGCGGCAGCTCCTCGTCGAAGACGACGAAGCCCGCCGCGATCGGCAGCGCGTTCGTGGCCAGGGTCGCGAGGCCCGCCGAGGTGAGGGCGCTGCCGTGCTGGAAGCCGCCCTGGAGGATCGTCGTGCCGAGGCCGTAGCAGATGACGAGGGCGACGGCTGCGACGATCCACCCACCGCCGTAGACGACGAGCTTCGCGCTGATGTCCCCGCCGGCGAAGAGCACGCCGGCCCCCAGGCCGAGCGCCGGCGCGCCGGCTGGCCCGAAGCCGGAACGGGCGAGCAGGAGCCCGCCGGCGAGAACGGTCGCGAGCCAGAGCACGACGTTCGCCGGGTCCGGGGCGCGGTCGGCCTGCGTCGTGCCGACGAGCGAGAGCGAGAGCAGCACGAGGCCGGCGAAGGCGATGACGACGGCGAGCTGCTCGAGCCGCGGCAGCCGGGCCGGGTGGCCGTGCGCGGTGACGAGTGCGAGGACGGCGATGCCCGAGGCGCCGATCGCCTGGACGAGCGAGAGCGGGGCGAGCCGCAGCGCAGCGACGTACACGAGCCAGCCGGCGGACTCCGTCCCGAATCCGATCAGCCAGCGCCGGTTGCGCAGCAGGAGCCGGATGAAGCGGAAGGGGTGTCGCGGCGAGAACGGCGGCAGCTGCGCGACCGCGTCGTGCTCGCGCGTGTACGCCCAGTTGACCGCGACCGCCGAGACGAGCGCGAGCACGAGCCCGACCATGGTGTGCGTCGCCATCGCAGCGCAGTGTTACCGCGGGACGCGGGCTCGGCTCGAGGTAACCGTCAGGACAGCGGCAGCAGCGCGCCTTCGTGCTCGAGGAGGTACCGCTTCAGCGGCAGCCCGCCGCCGAAGCCCGTCAGCGAGCCGTCGGCGCCGACGACGCGATGGCACGGGAGGATCACCGGCACGGGGTTCTGACCGTTCGCCGCCCCGACCGCGCGCGCGGCATCGTGGCCGAGACCGAGCCGGCGCGCCTGCTCGCCGTAGCTCACCGTCTGCCCGTACGGGATCGTCGCGAGCGCGAGCCAGCAGCGCCGCTGGAAGTCCGTGCCGTGCAGGTCGAACGGCACGTCGAACGCGGTCAGCTCGCCGGCGAAGTACGACTCGAGCTGCGCGGCGGCGCCGTCGAGGACGGCGCAGCTGCTATCGGCGGCGAGACCCTTCGCAGACCAGAGCACGCGCGCGAGCCCCGCGTCGGAGCCGACGAGCCCGAGCGTGCCGATCGGCGTCGCGACTGCGCGGTGCGCCATCGGTCCGATGGTGCCAGACCCGTCCGGGGCTGCGCTACATGCGCTCGATCATCGCCTCGGCGAATGCCGAGGTCGAGATCTCGTGCGCGCCGTCCATCAGCCGGGCGAGGTCGTAGGTGACCTGCTTGTCCGAGATCGCCGCACCGAGCGAGCTGATGATGAGGTCCGCGGCCTCGACCCAGCCGATGTGGCGCAGCATCATCTCTGCCGAGAGGATCAGGGAACCGGGGTTGACCTTGTCCTGCCCCGCGTACTTCGGAGCCGTGCCGTGCGTCGCCTCGAACATCGCGACCTCGTCGGACAGGTTGCCGCCCGGCGCGATCCCGATGCCGCCCACCTGGGCCGCGAGCGCGTCGGAGATGTAGTCGCCGTTGAGGTTCAGCGTCGCGATCACGTCGTACTCGGCCGGACGCGTCAGGATCTGCTGCAGGAACGCGTCGGCGATCACGTCCTTGATCGTGATCGTGTGCCCGTCGTGCTCGAGCGCGAGCCACGGGCCGCCGTCGATCGGCGTCGCACCGAACTCGCGCTGCGCGAGCGCGTAGCCCCAGTCGCGGAAGCCGCCCTCGGTGAACTTCATGATGTTGCCCTTGTGCACGAGCGTCACCGACGCGCGCCGGTTCGCGATCGCATACTCGATCGCTTTGCGCACGAGGCGCTCGGTGCCCTCGCGCGACACCGGCTTGATCCCGATGCTCGACGTCTCGGGGAAGCGGATCTTCCGCACGCCCATCTCGTTCTGGAGGAAATCGATCACCTTGCGGGCTTCGGGCGACTCGGCCTCCCACTCGATTCCGGCGTAGATGTCCTCGGTGTTCTCGCGGAAGATCACCATGTTCGTCTGCGAGGGATCCTTCAGCGGGCTCGGGACGCCGGGGAAATGACGGATCGGCCGCAGGCAGACGAACAGGTCGAGCTCCTGCCGCAGCGCCACGTTGAGCGAGCGGATGCCGCCGCCGATCGGCGTCGTCATCGGCCCCTTGATCGAGACGGAGTACTCGCGCGCGGCCGCGACCGTCTCCTCGGGCAGCCACACGTCGCTTCCGTACACGCGCGTCGCCTTCTCGCCCGCGTAGATCTCCATCCAGTGGATCCGGCGGGCGCCGCCATACGCCTTCTCGACGGACGCATCGACGACCTTCCGCATCGCGGGAGTGATGTCGACGCCGATCCCGTCGCCCTCGATGAACGGGATGATGGGATTGTCCGGCACGGGTTCGCCCGGGACGATCTTCGCGCCGTCCGCGGGGGCCTCGATGTGCGTCAGAGTGCTCATTGACCTACCTTGTGCCGGTGGAGAGCAAGGAAGCCCAGGTTATCGCAGCCCTCCCCGATGGAGTGGCGCAACAGATCGCAGCCGTCCTCATCGAGGGCTTCGACCGGCACTACCGGCTCTTCCGCGCGACGAGCGCCGCGGCCAAGGAGCAGTTCGAGGCCGGCGCCTGGGCCGACATGCAGTCGGCGCTGCAGGAACGGATCCGCTTCTACGACGAACGCGTCCTCGAATGCGTCGACCGGCTCCGGCGCGAGTTCGACCTCGCGGCGCTCGCCGACGAGACGTGGCGGCGCGCGAAGCTCTTCTATATCGGGCTGCTCGTCGAGCACAGCCAGCCGGAGCTCGCCGAGACGTTCTTCAACTCGGTGATCAAGCGAATCCTGCAGCGCGGCTACTACGACAACGACCTCATCTTCGTCCGCGCGGCGATCTCGACGGAGTACATCGAGCCCGACCCGCCGATCTACCGCAGCTACTACCCGAACGTCGACGGAGCGCGGCAATGCTTCGCGCGGCTCTTCCAGGACTTCGGGTGGGCGCGGCCGTTCGCCGACCTCGACCACGACCTCGACCAGGTTCTGCGCGCGCTCGACGAGCGCCCGGGCGGGCCGTGGACGCATCTCGAGCCGAACCACCAGATCCAGGTCCTCAACTCGGCCCTCTACCGGAACAAGGCCGCGTACGTCTTCGGGAAGCTCGTCAACGGCCACGATGAGCTGCCCTTCGTCGTGCCCGTCCTGCACGCGGCGGACGGGCGGCTCGAGCTGGACACGATGCTGCTCGACCCCGAGCAGATCAACGTCGTCTGCTCGCTCTCGCGCGCGTACTTCATGGTCGACATGGAGGTGCCGTCCGGCTATGTCGAGTTTCTGCACTCGATGACGCCGGTCCGGGCGCGCTCCGAGCTGTACACGATGCTCGGCCTCGCCAAGCAGGGCAAGACGCTCTTCTTCCGCGAGCTTCTCGCGCACCTGCACCACTCGCAGGACGAGTTCGTCGAGGCACCCGGCGTCCGCGGCCAGGTGATGCTCGTCTTCACGCTGCCGTCCTATCCGTACGTCTTCAAGGTGATCCGTGACGAGTTCGGCCTCGGGAAGGACACCGACCGGGCGACCGTCCGCTCGAAGTTCACGATGGTGAAGCACGTCGACCGCGTCGGGCGCCTCGCCGACACGCTCGAGTTCGTCGACCTCGCGCTGCCGCGCGCACGCTTCTCGCCCGGCCTGCTCGAGCAGCTGCACGAGCTCGCGCCCTCGATGGTCTCGGGCGGCGACCCGCTCGTGATCCGCCACTGCTACGTCGAGCGGCGGATGGTGCCGCTCAACCTCTACCTCGACCGTGCCTCGCCCGAGGAGCTCGAGGCGGCCGTGGCCGACTACGGGCGGGCGATCCGCGACCTCGCCGCGGCGAACATCTTCCCCGGCGACATGTTGTGGCGGAATTTCGGCGTCACGAGCTACGGCCGCGTCGTCTTCTACGACTACGACGAGATCGAGTACCTCAACGACGTCAACTTCCGCCGCATCCCCCCGGCGCCGGACGCCGAGGCGGAGCTCGCGAGCGAGCCCTGGTACGCCGTCATGCGCAACGACGTCTTCCCCGAGGAGTTCGCGACCTTCCTGCTCGGCGACCCCCACCTGCGCGAGCTCTTCCTGCGCGACCACGCCGAGCTGCTCGAGCCGGAGTTCTGGCAGACCGCCCAGCGGCGAATCGAGAGCGGCGAGCTGATGGACTTCTTCCCGTATCCGGCCTCGGTCCGCTTCCGTAGCCGCCCGTGATTCCGTGTCGTGCCGCTGTACACAGCGCCGCCCAAGCTTGACTATGCCCCGGCAATTCGTTTATTTATACTGAACAGTGGCCGCCAGTCAGAACCCGCGCTCGGCTGTGGGGTTGATCGGGCTCGGCAACATGGGCTCGGCGTTCGCAGAGCGCCTTCTCGCTGCCGGCTACGACCTCCGCGTGTACAACCGGAGCCGCGAGAAGGCCGGCCCCTTCGCGGCCCTCGGCGCGACCGTCGCCGACTCGGTCGCCGAGTTGGCCGCGGGTGCCGACGTCGTGCTCACCTCGCTGTCCGACGACGAAGCCCTCGAGTCGATCGCGGCAGCGGTCGTGGCCTCCGCGCGGCCCGGCGCGGTCCTTGCCGATTCGAGCACCGTCTCGCCGGGCGCCTCGGCGCGCGTCGCGGCTGAAGCCGCGGACGCGTCGATCCTGTACCTGCGTGCGCCCGTCAGCGGCAACCCGACCGTCGTGCGCGCCGGCAACCTGAGCTTCATCGTCTCCGGCTCGCGCGACGCGCTCGAGCGCGCCGAGCCCGTCCTGCGCGCGATCGGGCCCACGATCCACTATGTCGGCGAGGGCGAGCAGGCGCGCATCGTGAAGCTCGCGATCAACCTCGTCATCGGCGGCCTGGCGCAGCTGATGGCCGAGGCCCTCGTGCTCGGCGAGGCGTCGGGCGTGTCGCGCGGTGTCCTGCTCGAGACCATGGCCGACTCGGCCGCCGGGGCGCCCTTCGTCAAGTACAAGACCGAGCCGCTCCTGCGCGACGACTACTCGGCAACATTCACCACGAGCCTCATGGACAAGGACATCGATCTCGTGCTCGAGGCGGCCGACGCCGCCGGCGTCCGGCTGCCGGTCGCGGGTCAGATCAAGGGCATCCTCAGTGCGGCGATCGCCGCCGGGTTCGGCGACGACGACTTCATGGCGCTCTTCCCGCATCTGCGGAACACGTCTGACCAGGAGGTGCTGCGGTGACGATGCGGAGCAGGGTCGTCGGCTCGCCCGACGCGACGCGGGCGGTGGACTGGGAGCAGCGGATCGACTTCGCGAAGCTTCGCCGGGACCGCCTCGACCGCGCGAAGGCGGCGCTCGAGGCGTCGGATCTCGGCGCGTTGCTCCTCTTCGATCCGAACAACATCCGTTACGTCACGAGCACGCACATCGGCGAGTGGGCGCGCGACAAGAACGCCCGCTTCGCGCTGCTGCCGCGCGGCGGCGACCCGATCCTGTGGGACTTCGGGTCGGCGGCACGGCACCACCAGCTCTTCGCCCCGTGGCTTCCGCCCGAGAACTTCCGCGCCGGCGTCGCGCCGATGCGCGGAGCGATGCCCGTCGAGACGGGCATCCCGGACCGGCTCGGCGAGCGCATCGCGCACGAGCTGCGCGAGCACGGGCTCGCCGGCGAGCCGCTCGGCATCGACATGACCGACATGCTCACGGTCGAGGCGCTGCAGCGGGCGGGCGTCCACGTCACGGACGGCTCCCGTGTCGTGCTCGAGGCGCGCAAGATCAAGACGGCGGAGGAGATCGCGCTCCTCGACCAGTCGGCCGGCCTCGTCGACGCCGTCTACGAGGAGATCTACCGGATGCTGCGGCCCGGCGTGTACGAGCACGAGATCGTCGCCCGCGCGCACCAGCTGCTCTTCGAGATGGGATCGGAGCAGGTCGAGGCGGTGAACGCCGTGTCGGGAGATCGCTGCAACCCGCACCCGCACGTCTTCTCCGACCGGCTTCTGCGCCCGGGCGACCAGGCGTTCTTCGACATCATCCACTCGTTCATGGGCTACCGGACGTGCTACTACCGCACGTTCAACGTCGGTGGAGTGAGCCCGTCGCAGCTCGACGCGTACAAGCGGTGCCGCGAGTGGCTCGACGCCGCCATCGCGCTCGTCCGTCCCGGGATGACGACGGACAAGATCGCCGAGGTCTGGCCGACCGCCGAGGAGCTCGGGTTCGCGGACGAGGAGACGTGCTTCGGCCTCCAGTTCGGGCACGGGATCGGTGTCGGGCTGTACGAGCCGCCCATGATCTCGCGCGTCCATTCGCTCGAGCACCCGGTGGAGATCGAGGAGGGAATGGTGTTCGCGCTCGAGACGTACTGCGCCGCGACCGACGGACGCTCCGCCGCGAGGATCGAGGAGGAGGTCGTCGTGACGGCGGGCGGCTGCGACGTCATCACGCGCTTCCCGGCCGAGGAGCTGCTCGTCGCCGGTCGGACGTACGTCCATGGCGCCGATCTCGTCGGCAACGGCGACGCCGGCCGGGACGGGATGGCCGGCGCGGTCGCCGCGTCCGCGCTCGTCGGGGACGGCGTGCGCGCGTGAGCGGCGACAGCGGCACGCGCTACCTCGCCGACGGCATGCCGGCATACCGCCTCGTGCGCCGCGAGGACGTCGAGCTGGCCGAGGCGCTTCCCGGGCGCGCGGCCGGGCTGCGGACGTGCCGCCTCGTCGGCGGCGCCCTCGGCTCCACCCACATGGCGCTCACGCTCGTCTCGCTCGACGGCGGCCACGTCGACACGCACGTCCACTCGTTCGAGACCGGCTTCTACGTTCTCGAGGGCGAGCCGGTGCTCTACCTCGACGGCCGCGGCGTCCAGCTCGTTGCCGGCGCGTGCGGCGTGCTCCCGGTCGGCGTCCCGCACGCGTTCAGGTCGGACGGGCCGGCCCGGTGGATCGAGATGGCCGCGCCCCGTCCGCGCGCGGACGGCTCCGACACGTTCTTCCTCGGTCCGACGCCCGACGCCTCGCCGCAGCCGCTCGACGTGCGCGACCCGCGCAACCGCAATCTCTTCCTGCTCGGAGAGGGGCAGATGGACCTCGACGCCCTCAAGCGGGGCGCCGCCGTCGGCGCGCCGACGGTCTCCGCGAGCATGGCGACCGCCGTCCTCGCCTACAGCGGGATCGCCGTGAAGATGCTCGTCGACCAGCGCGTCGACGCGCAGCTGCACACGATGTTCATGGTCGCCTACCAGCCGGGTGCGGTCGCGCATCCGCACGACCATCCCTTCGAGGAGTCGTACTACATGCTCGAGGGCGAGGTCGACGTCGTCGCCGACGGCGACCGCTACGCGCTTCGCCCCGGCGACGCATTCTGGACCGCGACGGGCTGCGTGCACGCGTTCTACGAGGTGGAGGGCGCGCCCGTGCGCTGGCTCGAGACGTCCGCGCCCGGGCCGCCGCCGCGGCACTCGTATCGGTTCGAGCGCGACTGGGACTATCTCGCCGCGCAGCTCGGCTCCGAGGTGGGCGCGGCGTGAGCCGCGCGAGCGCGCGCGTGCTCGACGACGTCGAGCTGTACACGCGGATCTACCGCCAGATGCTCCTGATCCGCGGCTTCGAGGATCTCGTGCAGGCGCTCTTCCTCAAGGGCGAGGTGTACGGCACGACGCATCTCTACTCCGGGCAGGAGGCGGTCGCGACGGGTGTCGCGAGCCTGCTCGAGGAGCGCGACCGCGTCGCGGCGACGTATCGCGGGCACGGGCATGCGCTCGCGCTCGGGGTCGACCCGCAGGCGCTCCTCGACGAGATGCTCGGGCGTGCGAGCGGCGTGAACGGCGGCCGCGCCGGATCGATGAACGTGACCTCGCCGGCGGATCGCCTCATCGGCTCGTTCGGGATCGTCGGCGGGAGCATCGCCGCCGCGACCGGTGCGGCCCTCGCGCTGAAACGGACGACGGGCGGCGTCGCGGTCGCGTACTTCGGCGACGGCGCGATGAACCAGGGCTATGTGTTCGAGTGCCTCAACTTCGCGCAGGTGATGAAGCTCCCGCTCGTCCTCGTGTGCGAGAACAACGGCTACGGGGAGTACACGGCGTACCGCTCGGTGACGGCCGGTGAGATCCGCGGGCGGGCGGAGATGATGGATGTCCCCGCCGAGACGATCGACGGGATGAGCGTCTGGACCGTGCGCGAGGCGGCCGGGCGGGCGATCGAGCACGCCCGCGGGGGCGACGGCCCGGCGTTCCTCGAGGCGCTCACGTATCGCTTCGTCGGCCACTCGCGCAGCGACCCCGGCGCATACCGCCCCGAGGGCGAGCTCGACGAGTGGAAGGCACGCGACCCGATCGTCGTCCTGCGCGCCCGGCTCGAGGAGGAGGGTGCGGGCGCAGCCGCCCTCGACGAGCTCGAGCAGGACGTGCAGGAGGAGCTCGAGCGGATGCGCGAGCGCGGGCTCGCGGCACCGTTCCCGTCCGTCGTCACCGCCGCCGAGTTCGCATGACCGCCGAGCTGACGATGCCGAAGCTCTCCGACTCGATGGCCGACGCCGTCATCCTCAAGTGGCTGAAGTCGCCCGGCGACGGCTTCCGGCGCGGCGAGGCGCTCATGGAGGTCGAGACGGACAAGGCGACCGTCGTCTACGAGGCCGAGGCGGACGGCACGATCGCGGCGATCCTCGTCCCCGAGGGCGGGACCGCCGCCGTCGGACAGCCGATCGCGCAGCTTGCCGGCGCCGGCGGCGCCGCGCCTGCAGCGGCGAACGGCGCTGCCGCGGGCATGACGAGGCCGAACGCGACGCCGGTGGCCCGCAAGACCGCGCTCGAGCTCGGGCTCTCGCTCCGTGACGTGGAGGGGACGGGGCCCGGCGGCAGGATCACGCGCGAGGACGTGCAGCGGTCCGCCTCCGCGGCGCCGGTGCGCACCGCCGACGCGCGCGGCGGCGTCGAGGTCGTCGAGCTGACGCCGACACAGGCGACGATCGCGCGGCGCATGGCCGAGTCGGCGGCGACGATCCCGGTGTTCACCGTCTCGATCGCCGTCGACGTGTCGCTCGTCACGGCTCTGCGGAAGGACGTAGACGACGCGCCGTCGCTCAACGACTTCGTCGTGAAGGCGGCCGCGCTCACGCTTCGCGACTTCCCGCGCTTCAACGCGTCCTTCGAAGACGGCGCCGTCCGCTGCTGGTCGCGCGTCAACGTCGGCATCGCGGTCGCCACCGACGACGCCCTGCTCGTCCCGGTCGTCTACGACGCGGACGAGAAGACGCTGCCGCAGATCTCCGGCGAGACGCGCCGGCTCGCCGACGCGGCGCGCAGACGCTCGCTGCTCCCGGACGAGCTCCGCGGCGCCACGTTCACCGTCTCGAACCTCGGCATGTTCGGCGTCAGCTCGTTCACGGCGATCGTCGATCCGCCGCAGGTCGCCATCCTCGCGGTCGGCGGGATCGTCGACGGCGCGATGACGCTCACGCTCAGCTGCGACCATCGTGTCGTGTACGGCGCCGACGGCGCCCGCTTCCTGTCCCGTCTCCGCGAGCTGCTCGAGCGGCCGCTCGCCCTCGCTCTCTGATGGCCGCCATCGCCTTTCGCACCGCGATCCGCGATGCGCTCGACGAGGAGCTCGCCGCCGACGAGCGCGTGATCTTCTTCGGCGAGGACATCGCCGTCGCGGGCGGCGTCTTCGCCGCGACGACGGGTCTCTACGAGAAGTACGGCGAGGAGCGGGTGTTCGACACCCCGATCTCGGAGCTCGCGCTCGCCGGCGCCGCATTCGGCTCCGCCGTCACCGGATTGCGGCCGGTGATCGAGATCATGTTCGGCGACTTCCTCACGCTCGCCATGGACATGATCGTCAACCAGGCGACGAAGTACCGGTTCCTGACGCAGGAGCAGGTGAGCGTGCCGCTCGTCATCCGCTCGGTCGTCGGTGCAGGCGGCCGCTTCGGCGCCATCCACTCGCAGATGCCGGCTTCGTGGTTCATGGGTGTGCCCGGCCTGAAGATCGTCGCCCCGTCGACGCCGGCGGACGCGAAGTCGCTCCTGCGGGCCGCGATCCGCGACGACAACCCGGTCCTGTTCTTCGAGCACAAGCGCCTGTACGGGCTCGAGGGCGAGGTCGACGGGACGGTGGGGACGCTCGGCGAGGCGGCGGTCGTGCGCGCAGGAAGCGACGTCACGCTCGTCACGGCGATGAAGAGCGTCCACGACGCGCTCGAGGCCGCCGAGACGCTCGAGCGGGATCGGATCTCCGTCGAGGTGATCGACCTGCGCACGCTGCGCCCGATCGACGTCGAGACGGTGGTCGCATCGGTGCGCAAGACGAACCGCGTCGTCGTCGTCGAGGAGGGGCCGCTGACCGGCGGCTGGGCCGGCGAGGTCCTGGCCTGCGTCACCGAGCAGGCGCTCGGGCACCTCGACGACGCGTGGCGCATCGCGACGCCCAACACGCCGATCCCGTACAGCCCGCCGCTCGAGGACGCCTTCCTGCCGGGACCGGATCGGATTGTCGCCGACATCCGACGGCGGCTACGGTAGGCCGCATGGCCGCCACCGACCGCAGCTTCGAGTCGTCCAAGGTCGGCAGCCGCCTGCGCCGGGAGCGGGAGCGGCGGGGCATCAGCCTTCGAGAGCTCGCCCGGCGCGTCGGCGTCTCGCCGAGCCTCGTCTCCCAGATCGAGCTCGACCGCGTCAACCCGTCGGTGAGCACCCTGTACGCCCTCGTCACCGAGCTCGGCATGACGATGAGCGACGTCTTCGGCGACACCGTGCAGCCGGCGACGCGCATCGTCCGAGAGCGGCCGGACGACGGAGACGACGGCCTCCTCACGCGTCCCGGCCGGCGCCGTGTCATCAACCTCGCGTCGGGCGTGCGCTGGGAGCGGCTCACGCCGCACAGCGATCCGGACATGGAGTTCCTCTACGTCGTCTATCCGGTCGGCGCGGAGTCGTGCCCTCCGGACGCCCTCGTCACGCACGGCGGCCGTGAGTACGGCTACGTCACGAGCGGGACGCTCGGCGTGCGCGTCGGGTTCGACGAATACGAGCTCGGCGCCGGCGCTTCGATCGCCTTCGACTCGTCGTCGCCGCACCGGCTGTGGGCGATCGGCGGCGAGCCGGTGCACGCGGTCTGGGTCGTCGTCGGCCGCGCGGCCGACTCGCGGTACGAGACCTAAGCCTCGCTCGGCGCGGCGGGAAGCCGGCGCCGCGCGGTGCGGAAGCGCGCGATGAGCTCGGGCGCCTGATAGAGGACGAGCGCGAGCAGGATCAACACGCCGATCGTCATGTCGGCGTACTCGGTCGGCTGCTGGAACAGCGGCAGCACGTTGTCGATCTCGGTGAGGAACAGCGCGGCGAGCAGCGCTCCGAAGAAGGACCCCTTGCCGCCGCTCAGGGCCGCGCCGCCGAGCACCGCGGCCGCGATGCTCTCGAGCGCCTGGTTGCCGATGATCGGCGAGCCGATCTGCACCTCCGCCGCCAGGTAGAAGCCGGCGACCGACGCCATGAGCGAGCACACGACGAAGGCGATCAGGATCGTGCGCCCGGTCGGCATGCCGAGCCGGCGCGAGGACGTCGCGTCGAGCCCGACCGCGCGCAGCGCGAGGCCCGCTCGCGTGCGGTACAGCCAGAAGTCGGCGAGGAGCGCGAGGACGACGACGCCGACGAACGCGTACGGGACGAAGCTGACGCCTGCGTTGAGCGCGCTCGTCACGTCCGAGTTGATCGGCCCCTCCGGGAACGAGCGCAGGAGAAGCGACGCGCCTTCGAGGATGCTGAGCGTGCCGAGGGTGGCGACGATCGAGGGCAGACGGAGGACGCGGATGAGGAACGCGTTGAAGACGCCCGTCGCGAGACCGACGCCGACGACCGCGAACGCGCCCGGGACGAGCGCGAGCCCCGACATGCTCGGCGTCATCGTGAACGACGCGGTGACGACGCACATGGTCATGAGCGCGGCGACGGAGACGTCGAATCCGCCGACGAGGAGCGCGCTCGCCTGCCCGAGGGAGA
Source organism: uncultured Actinomycetes bacterium (assembly GCA_963753295.1). Classification (GTDB taxonomy): domain Bacteria; phylum Actinomycetota; class Thermoleophilia; order Gaiellales; family Gaiellaceae; genus Palsa-739. The sequence goes on from CAVWBZ010000013.1 coordinate 98,429, forward strand.
CGAGCGCGAGCGGCATCGTCTCGAGCAGGAGGCCGTTGAGGTTCAGCTTGCCGAGGAACGTCGCGTGCTGGACCTCCGAGTACGCACCGACGACGACGATGAGCGTCGTCATGAGCGCGAGCGGAAGCCATCCGCGCCTCATGCCGGCCCCGTCTCTGCGGCGGCGACCGTGCTGCGAGAGCCGACGATCGCCTCGACGATCCGCCGCTCGCTCAGCTCGTGGCCGGGGATCTCCTCGACGATCGTGCCGCGCGACATGACGATGACCCGGTCGCAGAGCCCCGCGAGCTCGATCGGGTCGCTCGACTTCACGACGGCGGCGATTCCCTCGCCGACCTTCGCGCGCAGCGCCTCGTAGATGTCGAACCGCGCACCGACGTCGACGCCCTGCGTCGGCTCCTCGGCGAGGATCACCTTGACGTCGCCGCGGAGGAACGGGCGCATGAGGGAGACCTTCTGCTGGTTCCCGCCCGACAGCGACTGCACGGGCTGCTCCATCGACCCCATCCGCACGCGCAGGCGCTGCACGAGATCCGCGATCGCACGTCGCTCGCGGCTGCGGGGCACGATGCCCGTGCTCGCGAGCGGACCGAGCACCTGGATGGTCGCGTTGGCGCGGACGCCGAGAATGGGGAAGAGCGCCTCGCCGCGCCGGTCGCCGCTGAGCAGGACGACTCCGGCGCGCAGCGGCCCGAGCGGCGAGCGCGTGTCGAGCGGCGCGCCGTCGCACGATGCGCTGCCGGTCGCCCGCTCGACGCCCGCGAGCGCGCGCAGGAACTGCACCTGGCCGTTGCCCTCCGCCCCCGCGATGCCGAGGATCTCTCCCCGGTGCACGGCGAGGTCGACGGGGCCGAAGCGCTCGCCGCGCAGCCCCGACACTGCGAGCACGACCTCGGCCTGCTCCGGGTGCGCATGCCGTTCCGGGAACGCGACCTTCAACGGGCGGCCGATCATGAGCGCGACGAGCTCCTCTTCGGAGACCGCCGCCGCCTCGAAGGTCCCCTGGGCGACACCGTCGCGGAGCACCGTGACACGGTGCGCGACCGCGAGCACCTCGGGTAGGCGGTGGCTGACGTACACGATTCCGACGCCCGCCTCCGCCTGCTCGAGGACGAGCGCGTGGAACTGCTCCACCGCCTCGGGCCCGAGGGCCGTGGTCGGCTCGTCGAGGAGCAGCGCCTTCGGCCGGGTGAGCAGGGCCTTGGCGACCTCGAGCAGCTGGCGCTGCGCGAGCGAGAGGGAGCCTGTGGGCGCGCCGACTGCGACGTCGACGTTGAACCGCGCGAGCGTCTCATCGGCCCAGCTCTCCATCTGCCCGTACGACGGCCGCTCGCCGGCCGGGACGGCGAGATAGAGGTTCTCGGCCACCGACAGGCCGAGGACGTGCGAGTAATCCTGATAGGCGATGCCGAGGCCGAGCCGCCGCGCGGCGGCGGGGGAGTGGTGCGCGAGGCGGCGTCCGCCGATCTCGACCGTGCCCTCGTCGGGCGCGAGGAAGCCGCTCGCGATTCCGAGCAGCGTCGATTTCCCGGACCCGTTCTCCCCGACGAGGGCGTGGATCTCGCCGGCGCGGCAGTCGACGCTGACGTCGCGGAGCGCTTGCACCGCTCCGAACGCCTTCGACAGCCCGCGAACGGACAGGACGTCGGGGCTCACGGGCCCGGGAATCGACATTGGAATCAGCTCGTGCGCAGTCCTCCTACGGGTACATCTGGTGGAGAAGGGACAGCGGGATCAGGGACGTTCCGGAGGCGGTCGCCGGATATCCCTTGAGGCACATGTCCCGCTTGGTCTGCTGCTGCAGCTGGATCGGGAACACGATCGTCGGCGGGATCTTCGCCCCGGCGAGCTTCATCATGTCCGCGGTCAGAGCGACGCGGATCTGCGCGTTCCCCGCCGTGTAGTAGTAGATCTGCAGCTTCGGGTCCTTCAGCTTGTCGGCGAGGCAGCCCATCCCGGCCTCGTCCGTCCGGTACGTGAACACGCCCTCGTACGGGATGTTCGCGGCCTGGTAGGCGGCGTAGCCGCCCTGCGACATGAAGAGCGCGTCCTCGTAGCTCAGCCCCTTCAGATCGGGGGTCTTCGCGAGGATGCCGGCGACGATCCCCTGCACCTTCGACGGATCCCAGTTCGTCGGGTCGTTCGCCACGACGTTGATCGAGGGATTGAGCGCCGCCTGCTCGCACTTCTGCCAGCCGGCCGACAGCGGGTTGCCGGGGAAGCCGCCCATGAAGGCGATGTTGCCCGACCCGACCTTCGTGTTCATGACGTTCGCGAACGCCTTCCCGAGCTTGCACGTGTCCTCGCCGACGACCGTCGTGTAGTTCTTGCCGGGACCGGTCACGTAGCCCCAGGCGTACGTCGAGACCGGGATGCCGGCCTTCGTCGCCTCCTGGAACACCGGGATCATCGCGTCGCCGAAGTCGGGGTACGTGACGATCGCGCTCACGTGCTGCGCGATCACCGACTTGAAGTCCGCGATCGCCTGGTTGAGGTCGGAGTGCGCGCTCCGGTAGATGATCTTGCCGATCTGCGGGTACGTGAGCGCCTGGAGGATGAACTCCATCTTCGACATCTGGCGGTAGGTGTTCTCGCCGAAGCCCTCGACGTAGGCGACGGTGTCCTTGCCGCCGGTGCCGGTGCTGCAGCCGTTGTTCTTCCAGCACTGGAGCGCCAGCGCGTAGTTGGCCTTCTTCGCCGCGCGCCCGTATGCGGCCAGCGAGATGTTGCGGGCCGTCTTGTTCGCCGGGAGCAGGTTGGCCTGGAAGAGCGCGTGCGTGAGGGTGCCCTTCGCGGCCGAGTACGTCTCGCCGTAGCCGCCGCCGCTCCCGATCATCGGGCCTCCGGTCCCCACACCCGAGGGGCCGGACGCTGCCGATTGCCTACCGCCCGCAGTGCCACTGGCGGCCGTCACGAGCGCAATCGCCGCCGTGGCCGCGAGCATCAGCACCGCCACCAACTGGCGCTTCCGTCTCATCTGTGACTCCTTCCGTCGGACCATCGTTGACCCTCCTTCGAGCTGCCGTAGCTCTGCCCGCACCTACCCGCCGCTCGTTGCCTCCTGTGGCGGCGGCGTGACCAGTCGCAATCCGCGGCTGAGCACCGCGGCGACGCGATCGCCGGAGATGACCATCCCCGCGAGGATCGCGATGCCGAAGACGACGTACTGCATTGCCGCCGACAAGCCCATCGTCACGAGCATCTGCGTCAGCAGCGTGAGTGCGAGCGCTGCGAGCCACGTCGACGTGGCGCTCGCGAGACCGCCGGCGAGCGACGCGCCGGCGATGACGACCGCGGCGATCGGCGCCAGCAGGTACGCCGAGCCGAACGCCGGGTCGATGCTGATGCTCACGCCCGCGAGCAGCACCGCTCCGACGGCGTAGAGCGTGCCTGCCGCGGTGTACGCGAGCACGACGTGCGTCCGCACGTGCAGGCCCGCCATCCACGCCGCTCTCGGGTTCGCGCCCACGGCCTGGAAGCGCCGCCCGAGCACCGTGTGGCGGATGACGAGCGCGACGACGATAACGATCGCGAGGCCGGTCCAGAACACGTTGCTGATCCCGAGCTGCTGGTGCCGCGCCCAGGACGCGAGCCCTGCCGGCACGTTCGGCTGGTTCGTCACGACGTCGCGCGAGTACTTGCTGCTCCACGCGAGGACGATCTGCCCGACGGCGAGCGTGACGATGAGCGGATTCAGCCGCAGGACGCCGACGAGGATGCCGTTGACGAGCCCGACGGCGACGCCGACGCCGAGTGCGAAGAGGATCGCGACGGGAAGCTTGTGGTCCGAGCCTGCGCCGACGCCGGCGATGAGGTTCCCGCCGAACGAGACGACGCCGGGCGTCGACAGGTCGATGCCTCCGTGCATGACGACGAGCATCTGGCCGAGGGCGGCGAGCGCGAGCACGGTCGCGGACGGCAGGACGAACGACCACGACGTCCGTCCCAGAGCGTCGGGCGCGGCGAACGCGGCGACGACGACGAGGGTGCCGGTGGCGAGCCAGACGGGCAGGAAGCGGGCGGCGAGGACGGCGTTCGCGACCAGCCGACGGCCGGAGGTGCCCGCGAGCCGTCCCACCGGAGGCGGCGATGAAGGCCTGGCCGCAACCACGGCACATTCTGAGCAGGTACGGCGAACAGTGTCAATGATGGCTTAACGAATCGGCGGAGGACTCCGCACACCGTTGACGCCGCCGGGCGCAACCGTTTATGGTCGCTGTACAGGCGGTGGTGCAACCGCCGCAACGGTCCCTGTCCGAAAAGGCAAGGAGTTGGCATGAGCTCGCAGCTGGTGATCCGCAACGGCTTCGTCGTCTCGATGGATCCCGCGGTCGGCGACATCCCGAACGGCGAGGTCCTCGTGAAGGACGGCAAGATCGTCGACGTGGGGCGGGATCTCGGGGTCTCGGACGCGGAGCAGGTCGATGCCTCCGGGATGATCGTGATGCCGGGATTCATCGACACCCACCGGCACACGTGGCAGACACCGGTCCGCGGCGTGCTGCCCTCGTGCACGCTCGACCACTATTTCGCCGTGATGCTCGGCCAGGTGGGCGGCTTCTACCGCCCGGAGGACGTGCACATCGGCGACTACGCCGGCTCGCTGGAGGCGCTCAACGCCGGCGTGACGACGCTGCTCGACTGGTCGCACATCAGCAACACGCCCGACCACTCCGACGCGGCGATCCAGGGCCTGAAGGACGCGGGCATACGCGCCGTCTACGCGCACGGCATGCCGACGGGCGGCGAGTGGTGGTCGTACAGCGAGCTGAACCACCCGGAGGACATCCGCCGGATCCGCGACACGTACTTCTCGTCCGACGGCGGCCTCATCACGCTCGCGATGGCGGCGCGCCAGCCCGGCAACGTCACGCCCGACGTGGCGAAGCACGATTGGGCGCTCGCGCGCGAGCTCGGGATCCTCATCAGCGTCCACGTCGGCATGCGGCTGCACACGCTCCACTACACGCCGGTGAAGGACATGCACGACCTCGGGCTCATGGGGCCGGACGTCTGCTACATCCACATGACCGATCTGACCGACGAGGAGCTCGACTACATCGCCGAGTCCAAGGGCAAGGCGTCGATCGCGCCGTACGTCGAGATGCTCATGGGGCACGGCCCGCCGCCCGTCGGGAAGATGCTCGCCCGCGGCGTCCGTACCTCGCTCAGCGTCGACGTCGTCTCGAGCGTCCCCGGCGAGATGTTCACGCAGATGCGGACGGCGCTCGCCTACGACCGGATCCTCGAGTTCACCGACACGCCGGACATCGCGTTCGCGCCGAAGCTCACGCACACCGACGTGCTCGAGTTCGCGACCATCGACGGCGCCCGGTCGATCATGCTCGAGGACCGCGTCGGCTCGCTCACCCCGGGCAAGCAGGCGGACATCGTCCTGCTCAACGTCGACGCGATCAACACCGCGCCCGTGCTCGACCCGAAGGCGACGATCGTCACGTATGCCGACACCTCGAACGTCGACTCCGTCTTCGTCGCCGGCAACGCGGTGAAGCGGGGCGGGCAGCTCGTCGGCGTCGACATGAAGTCGGTCATCCGGAAGCTCGAGGAGTCGCGCAACCACATCCTGTCGCAGGGCGGGCTGCTGCCCGACTGGTGCGCCGAGCCGGCGGCCGTCTAGCGGGTGGCGGGCGGGAGCGTCGTCATCGTCGGCGGGACCCGCGGCCTCGGCCGCGAGCTCGCCGAGTTCTACGCGGGCCGTGGCCGCGACGTCGTGATCACCGGTCGCGACGCCGCCGCCGCGGCCGCCTGCGCCGAGGAGATCGGCGGCGCGACCCGCGGCCTCGGCCTCGATCTCGCCGATCCCGAGACGATCGGCGACGGCCTGGCCGGCGTCGGCGACGTCGAGTTTCTCGTCCTCGCGGCGATCGAGCGCGACAGCAACACCGTCAAGGACTACGACATCGCTGCGGCGATGCGGCTGGTGACGCTCAAGGTGGTCGGCTACACCGAGACGATTCACGCGCTGCTGCCGCGGATGGACGAGGACTCGGCCGTCCTCATCTACGGCGGCCTTGCCCGCGACCGGCCCTATCCCGGCTCGACGACGGTCACGACCGTGAACGGCGCCGTCACCGGCCTCGTGCGGACGCTCGTGATCGAGCTCGCGCCGAGGCGCGTGAACGCGCTCCATCCCGCGATCGTCGGCGACAGCCCGCAGTGGCGCGACATGCCGGAAGAGCGCTTCCAGGCGCTCGTGTCCCGGACGCCGACGGGCCGCCTCGTGACGATGGCGGAGGTCGTCGACGCGTCGCGCTTCCTGCTGGAGAACCGCGCGATCAACGGCATCAATCTCGCCGTCGACGGCGGCTGGCTCTGCATGTGACCGCGCCGACCGAGGAGGAATCTCATGTCTGACCGGAAGATCATCGCCGTCGTCGGCGCGACCGGCGCCCAGGGAGGCGGCGTCGTCCGCGCGATCGCCGCGCATCCCGAGGGCGGCTTCAGCGCGCGCGCGATCACGCGCGACGCGAGCTCGGATGCCGCGAAGGCGCTCGCCGCGCTTCCGAACGTCGAGGTCGTCCAGGCCGACGCCGACGACGAGGCGAGCCTGGAGCGGGCGTTCGCCGGCTGCCACGGTGCCTTCTGCGTCACGTTCTTCTGGGTCGACTTCTCGCCCGAGCACGAGCTGGCGCAGGCCCGCAACATGGCGGCGGCGGCGAAGGCGGCCGGCGTCCACCACGTGATCTGGTCGACGCTCGAGGACACGCGCCGGTTCGTCACCGACGACCGCATGCCGACCCTCCAGGGCAAGTACAAGGTGCCGCACTTCGACGGCAAGGAGGACGCCGACGCCGCCTTTCGCGAGGCGGGCGTGCCGACGACGTTCCTGCGCACGGCCTTCTACTGGGAGAACTTCATCTACTTCGGGCTCGGCCCGGTGCGCGGCGAGGACGGCGTGCTCGCGATCACGTTCCCGATGGGCACGTCACGCCTGCCCGGAATCGCCGCCGAGGACATCGGCAAGACGGCGTACGGGATCTTCGCCCTCGGCGACGAGCTCATCGGCGAGACGGTCTCGATCGCGGGCGAGCACCTGACCGGCGCCCAGCTCGCGGAGAAGATGGGCCGGGCGCTCGGCGAGGAGGTGCGCTACAACGACGTCGACCCGGACGTCTACCGCGGCTTCGGCTTCCCGGGCGCGGACGAGGTCGGGAACATGTTCCAGTTCAAGCGCGACTTCGAGGCCGAGTACTGCGGCGCGCGCGACCTCGACTACGCGCGCACGCTCGACCCCGAGCTCCAGGACTTCGACGCCTGGCTCGCGGCGAACGCCGGGAAGATCCCGCTGGGCTAGACGCGGGCTGTCAGCGGTTGCCGCTCCAGGGCTCGTCGGCCCCGCCTTCCATCTGCGCGTTCGTCGAAGTCTCGCGTTCCGGGTCGCCTCCCGATCCCGGCGGCGGCGTGGTGACTGGCCGGCCGCCCTCCGCGATCTCCTCCGCCGACGTCGCCTCCCGTCGCATGAATCGCTTGAGTGCCTCGAGGATGCCGTTCACGGCTGCATGCTCGCGGCCGGCATGGAGACACGCAGCATCCACAGCTGCTTCTCGAGCTCCCGCACGACCTCGATCAGCACGTCCTGCGATGCGAGGTCGGTGTCGCCGAGGCGGCCCATGCGCCCGCGAATACGCCCGGTGACGTCGGCGAGGCGCTCGACGAGCTCGCGCACGGCGGTGTCGGTGTCGAGCGTGCCGGTGTCCACGGGGTCGATGTTGCTGCCGCTGCCGACCGCCGCCGCTGTTCCGTCGGGCGTGAGGCCGAGTGCGACCGCCCGTTCGGCGACGGTGTCGGAGAGGTCGCGCCACGAGTCGACGAGCTCGTCGAGGTGCTCGTGGAGCGGCTTGAACGGACGACCGAAGATGTTCCAGTGGAGCTGCTTGCCGATCAGCGACAGGTCGATGAGCTCGACGAGGGTCGCCTGCAGCTCGCGGCCGACCTCCTCGCGGTGCTGCCGGTCGATCGCAGGAAGGGCCTGTTCGTGTGCGAGCGATGCCATGGTCTACCTCCTTGTTGCGGCGCAGCCTAGCCCTGGGCCGGCGCCCGCGGCAAACGGCGCGCCCGCGCGGCCTCCGGGGACTGTGAGACCTGCCTTCATCTTTCTGCTACTCCTCTATCCGTGGAATGGGGTCGGGAGGGTGCCGCTGCGCGCACGCCCTGCTTCGGACGGCGCCGCACGCGAGTCGCGGCCGCTGTTACGGCAGCCTGCGCGCTGTCGCTGATCGCCGCCGGTTGCGGCGGCGGGTCGGGTGGCGCCGGCGTCGCGTCGCTCGGCACGACGACGACTGCGGCCACCGCTGCCGCGTCGACGACGTCGGCGTCTACGTCGGCGAATCTGCTGCTCACGCAGCTCTTCCATCTCGCCGCGTGCATGCGCTCACACGGCGTGACGAACTTCCCCGACCCGACGACCCAGGGAGGCGGTCTGCGACTCGTAATCGGGCCGAAGAGCGGGATCGATCCGAACTCGCCGTTGTTCCAGCACGCCCAGAAGGCCTGCGCCTCGTTCATGCCGACCAGGAGCGAGATCGCGGCAGAGGTGGCAAAGGAGCTCCAGCAGCGGCTGCCGGGGCTGATGAGCTTCGCGAAATGCATGCGCCACCGCGGCGTCGCCCAGTTCCCCGACCCCAGCCCTCAGCAGGGCCTCACCTTGGCGATGGTCGCAGCCGCCGGGGTCAACATCCGCTCGCCGAGCGTCTTCGCCGACGCGCAGGCGTGCCTGCCGGCCGCCGACGGGGCGATCACCGCCGCCCAGCTCAGGCAGGTCAAGGCACAAGCCGCCACCGGCCAGACCAGCCCTTGAGTCGGACGGGCATGAACGGACCGTCTAGGTGCGGGCGGCGAGAAAGACGAGCTCCCGGCCGGGTCGGTCGGGAGCGTCTCGCACGTCGACTGCGAAGAACCCGCTTGATCGAAGGTCGGCCTCGACCTCGGCGCGTTCGCGGAAGCGGAGCGTCGATGTCGCGACGACGCGAGTTCCGTCCGGAAAGACGGTCGTGGAATCGAACGTGACCAGCGGCCACTCGACCCGCGTCACCTCCTCCCAGCTCTCCATGCCTTCGACCGCCGCGTACGACTGTTCGCGGTTCCACGACTTCCAGGCGCGCACGGAGGGCTCGCGCGTCTCGAAGACGAAGTGCCCGCCGGGCACGAGGACATGGTGCACGGCCTCGAGTGTCCGGTGCCAGTCGGCGTCGTCCACGATCGCCTGCGCGGCGTTGCCGGTGAGCGTCACGACCTCGACACGCAGCTCGCTCGGCACCGACGTCGCGTCACCGTGAATCCAGCGGACTCGGTCGGCTCCGGGCTTCGCTCGCGCGACGTCGAGCATCGCGCCGGCCGGATCGGCGGCCACGACGTCGAGGCCGGACGAGGCGAGCGCGATCGCGAGCGTGCCGGTGCCGCAGCCGAGGTCGAGCATCCGGGACGCGCCGAGCTCCCTGACGATCGCGACGTAGGCGTCGAGATCGCTGCGGTCGGAGTCGAAGATGTCGTAGACCCCCGCGATCCGGGGGTCGTCGAACTCGTTCACGCCCACGTTCCGCCGAGGCTACAGCTCGGATTGTCCGATCCGGCAAGAACGTAGGATCGGTTCGTGGCCGAGTTCGTCCCACCCGACTTCGAAGTCCCGCTCGGGCTTGCGACTTCCGACTTCGTCCTCGAGCCGCTCGGGCCCGAGCACAACGAGCGGGACTACGAAGCCTGGACGTCGTCGATGGAGCACATCGCGGAGACGCCCGGATTCCCCTGGGGCTCGTGGCCGCGAGAGATGCCGCCGGACGAGAATCGCGAGGACCTGGAGCGCCACGCTGACGACTTTCGCAACCGAAAGGGGTTCACGTACACGGTGCTCGATCCGGATGATCGTGACGTGATCGGGTGCGTCTACATCTACCCGCTCCGCGACAGCGACGACGCCGCCATCGTCCAGTCCTGGGTGCGGAAGAGCCATGCGCGCCTGGACATACCGCTCTGGCGCGCCGTCGGCGAGTGGCTCGAATCGGACTGGCCGTTCACCAAGGTCCAGTACGCGCCGCGAGGTTAGGCGTCTCGCATCACGACGTCGAGTGCCGGCCACGGTGGGCCGGGCGTAGGGCGCGCTTGTCCAGCCGGCACCGCTATCCAATTGCGGTAGCAGAACTGCTACCGTGCGGTCATGACGACGATCCCTCAGAAGGAGCTTCGCAACAACGTCGGTGAGGTCCTGAGACGGGCCGAGGCTGGTGAGGAGTTCACCGTCACTGTCGCGGGCCGACCGGTCGCTCGGCTCGGGCCGGCGCGGCCGCGGCAGTGGGTCAGCGGCCCGGATCTCGAGTCCGTTTGGAAGACGCCGGCGCCGCAGACGCTCGCAGACGACCTGGCGCGCCTCCCCGGCGGGCTCGTCGATCCTTTCGCGTAGCCGTGCGAGCACTGCTCGACACGTCGGTGCTTATCGGCGCAGACAGCCCAGGCGAACTCGAAGGTGCGATCAGCGCTGCGTCGCTCGCGGAGCTCCACTTCGGCGTGCTCGTCGCTGCTGCCGACGACGAGCGAGCACGCCGGGTCGAGCGGCTCGGGATCGTCGAGGCGACCTTCGATCCGCTCCCTGTCGACGCAGCCGTCGCGCGCGAGTGGGGCCGGCTCTCAGCGGCTCTGGTCGCGCGCAACGGCAAGCCGCGCCGTCGCGCACTCGACCTCGTCATCGCTGCGACCGCGAACGTTCATCGTGTCCCTCTCCTCACGTGGAACGTAGCGGACTTCGCCTCGCTCTCCGACCTCGTCGATGTCCGCCAGCCGACCCGGTAGCCCGAGAGCAGCACCATCAGCCAGGTTCGATCAAGAAAACTGGCCAGGAGTCGTCGCGCGTGGCTGATCTTCCCATCTTCAGCCACATCGGCGCGGCCGGAGCGACGCTCCGCCGCCGCCCGTAGCCACCTGCAGCTCGCATGGATCGCGCGCGATTAACGATCTTGTTCTGTTCGCGCTCACCCGGCGATGGCGGCTTCGCTCCCATCGCCCTGGGCAAATACCTGTGCGATGCTGATCATGTACCTCTTTGCGCGATGCGCGCTGCGTTCGCGGTCTGATTGGCGTCGGCGGCAGGTGAGGTGGTTGCCGCACTTGACGCCGCGACGCTCGCCCCCGAGAATCTCGCGCACGATAAGGGGAGAGGACGTGGTGGTTCTGGCCGGTCATGTCGCTGCGACAGGTGCTCGGGATGTACGCCTGTGAAGTACGTGCGCCCGCCCTGTCTGCCGGTGAGTCGGCCGACGACCAACCTTCCTGTGCGCGGCCCGATCGACACGTCGTCGTGGCTAAACGATCCCAGCGGAGCGACGCCGTCCGATTGCTGGCTCGCCCCGCCGTTCCAGCCGAAGGGCGGTGGCCAGACCACAGGACCTGATGCCAAGAAGGGAAGGACGGTCGTCGTCAGCGACGTGCACATCGGCAACGGCGCGAGGACCTGCTGGTACCAGAGCACGCTCCACGGGCCGTATCTCGCGGCCCTGCTCGACTACGTGATCGCGCACGCGTCGGGCGACGATCCGGTGACGAAGCTCGTGATCCTCGGCGATCTCTTCGACTTCTGGACGTACGCGCCAGAGGTGCAGCCGCCAACCATCGAGGAGATCATCAAAGCGAACAAGTCGATTCTCGGTAAGGGCGGCAAGCTTGCGCAGGCCGTTGCCGCCGTGAACGGCAACGCCGTCTATCTGCACGGAAACCACGACATCGGCGTCACGCAGGCGGACCTCGACAAGCTGCCACTCGGCGACCATCGCCTGACTCTCCTCGATGACCTCGTCGTCGACGACAGTGGGCTCGTGCTCACGCACGGGCACTTGTTCACGATGTTCAACGCCCCGGACGAGCGGTACCCGAACGACGTGCCGGTCGGACATTTCGTTACGCGAGCGATCGGCCATTACCTCGAGACGACTCTCGCGCCCGGGCAAACGGCGGCCGACCTTTCGAACCAGGGGTCGCCGTACGGCTTCGATCTTGCGAGCTTCATCCCGGCTCTCTGGGACGACCTGTCGTCTCCGTCCGTCACGAGCAGCCTGCTCGATTACATCGCGGCGCGGTGCGGGCTGTCCGAGACCGCTCCGATCGCGATGGCCGACGGCTCGACGATGACGATCGCCGACGCGAAGAAGAAGTACGACGGGCTGTGGGACGCCTGGGTGACGCGCTACGGCGGAGGCGAGGTCGGAGAGACGGTTGCCGGGAAAGCGGCGCAAGCCGACTACGAAGGCTCGTATCTCGCGTGGTTCTCGCAGAAGGCGGCGTTCGACAATTCCGCGAGCGGAGCGGTTACCGGTCACACACACTTACCGAAGGAGGGCATCGACAACTCGACGTGCCTGTACGTCAACTGCGGCTTCGAGTGTCCCGCGTCGCCCGACATCGCCGACAGCCAGGCGTTGTTCACCTTCTGTGTCGTCGAGTCGGACGGGACGCCGCACCTGTGGTGTGTGGTCAAGGTGGCGCAGGGCTACTGCGTAAAACAGATGCCGAACCCGCCGTCCGATCAGCTCGTGTACTCGCCGTTTATGGACTACTCCTGTTACGTAAGCATCGAGAACGACACGACGCAGGAGCTCAGTCTCGACACGGACACGGTCGACGAGGGCTACTACGTCTCGGGACCGCCCGCGACGATTGCGCCGGGCTCGACGGCCCGCTTCTGGCTGCAGGACCTCGCCGGCCCCGCCGGGAGCGGGGGCGGTGCAACCTACGACTCGGCGAGCGGGACGAAGCTCAGGTTCTCGTACGGCTGCCCCACGTTCTTCTCGAACTATGCGAGCGGCGGATCCTCGTTCGTCGCGAGCTCTGGCAGCCTGCCGTCGTCGTCGACGCCGCCAAACGCGGTCCCGTCGCTCGGCCACCCGCTTTTCGTCGACTTCAAGGTCGGAGCCGACAGCTTGACCGAGCCGGGCGACTGCACTCCGGGCGCCTGGACGCCGCAGAGCCTGTTGGCCCAGGCGGTCGACGCGGCCGGGTTCTTGTACGACCCGCGCCAGGACATCATCTATTCGAAGATGTATCCGCTGCAGCGGTCGTTCGGATACGCGTACGGCTACGACGCGGCGGCCCTCGCGATGAACGCGAACATCGACTGCGAGCCGATCTTCTTCGATTACGCGGGCAAGACATGGATGATCGAGCTCTGGAAGGGGCAGTACGGGCTCGAGACCGGCTGCGAGATCGGTGTCTACAACCGCGCGGCCGGTTCCTCGTCTCCGCTGTACGCGCTCCTGGACGCGACAGTCGGGCAGCGCACGGGGGACTCGAACCCGGAGCACAACCAGTTCTTCGATTGCGTGGGCGATGACGAGCTGCTCCTCATGTCCTCGACGCTGCACCGCAAGGGCAAGAAGCTTCTCTGTCGCGGCCCGGAACGCCATTGGTGGCTGACGGGATTCGAATGGGGCGTCTACTCGGAGACGACGGACCTGACGATGGACGTCTCCATCACGTGCATCGACGACGTGATGACGGCGGCGTTCGTCGGTGCGCTCCAGTCGATGGGGTACACCGTCCAGACGAACGGGAACGAGGTCAGCTTCACGTTCGACCGGCCGACGACGCACCAGCCGAACGACGACTTCCCGACGCTCGTAGCCGGCGTTCGCACCATCGATCAGCAGATCGTCTCCGCATACGACTCGCTCGGCCTCACGAGCAACGACCCGAACACGGTCGGCGACCAGGCGGCGGCGACGATCGGGCAGGCGTTCGCCATCTACGGCGAGGAGTTCTTCGCGAGCGTCCTCGCGCACCTCGCGAGCCAGCTCGGCAGCGACCTCACGGCAGTCGTCAACGCGTTGACCCAGGAGTTCGGGATGGCGCTCTCCGACGCCTCGCAGCTCGTCTCGAACGCGGGCTACACGCTGGCGTCGTGGGTCAGTGGGATCGGCAACCTGCTCAGTGAGGCGATCGACTTCTCCTGCGTCGTCGAGGTCGGCAACGGCCCGTACGAGCTCTCGCTCGACAGCCAGGGCACCAACCACGGAGGCTGGGCGATCGCGCCGCCGGACACGATCCCGGCGGGCGGCGTCGGGCGCTTCTGGCTGAAGCCGGACGTCGAAGGCTCGGACGGCTGGGCGCGGTACGCGTACGTCGACTCGAGCGGCAAGCGGACGGTGGTCGAGCTCGACTTCACCGATCCTGTCGGCTTCTGGGAGTCGAACGCCGCCGGCAGCTGGAACACGGCGTGGAGCGTCACGAATCCGCTCGCGATGACGCCGTTCACCTTCTATACGAAGTCGGGCGACGTCGGTTCGGCCTGGAGCGCAGTGAACGACGTCGTGACCGGCGGCCACCCCTTCTACGTCGCGTTCGTCTGGGGGTCGGGATCCCCGCCGTAGAGGCCTCGCGGTCGCTCCGACTTCTGTCACCCGGCGACAGGCTCGTCGTGGCCCAAGAGTTCCTCGTCGTGGCACAGCGCTCGGACGGCTTCTGGCGCGACTTCGCGCTTCCGCCCGGCCCGAGCGAGGCGTGGACGACGAGCTGCGTCGGGCTCGCGCTCGGCGGAGCGGAGTTCGCGGCGCCTGCAAGACGAGCGGCCTGCGACGCCGTCCGAGGTATCGGTGGACCGCAGGGGTGGGGCTACAACCGTGCCACCGCGGCCGACGCCGACTCGACTGCGACGGCGATCAGGTTCCTCGCAGCCGAAGGCGAGCTGCACGGGGTCGATGCCGCCGAACTCCTCGAGCGCTACATCGACCGGGCCGGCTGCGTGACGACCTTCGACTCGACCGCGCGCTTCGGCGCCTGGGGAGAGGCGCACGCCGACGTCACGCCGACACTCGGGCTGGCGCTGATCGCCGCAGGCTCGTCGCGAAAGCTCGTCGGCCGTATCCGCGACGGCTGTCTCTCCTCACGGCGCGGGCTGTGGCAGTCGTACTGGTGGGAAGGTGACGCGTACGCGGTTGCGCGCAACCTCGAATTCCTGCGCGCGAGCGGGGGCATCTCCGAGGAGATCGTCGCGTCCGTCCGTTCGTGGCTCGAGCAGTCGCCTCCGCCTCGGACGGCATTCGAGGCGAGCCAGCGGCTTCACGCCGCGGCCGTCCTCGGGAGCGAAGGTTCGAGTCTTGTCGAGCCGCTGACCCGGTTGCTTCTCGACCTGCAGCTCGACGACGGCAGCTGGCCGCCCTCGCCGGTTCTCCGTCTCCCATCGCAAGACAGTCGACCCTCGACCCAGGTCTTCGCGGACGAATGTCGCGTGTTCGGTACGGCGCAGGCAGTCAGTGCGATGCGGCTCGCATCCGAGACCAAGGAGGAACGATGGCAGGTTCGGTGACCGTGTACACCCCCGACAAGACCTGGAAGGTGGATGTCTCGTCGTTCAAGACGAGCCTCATCTTCTACAACGCGATCGGGACGAGCGTCGACGTTCATCACTACGAAGAGGTCGGCGGCAACATCTGGGGCGGGGCTCACATGGACTGGGTGTCGAAGCCCGCGACTGCGATTTCCATAGAGAACACGTACAGCGGCGGCGTCGTGGCGGCCGAAGTCGGCATGCAGCGTGCGGCGCAGCAGAACACATCGAGCATGACGCTGCAGATCTGGGCCGTCGGCTTCTCGCTCAGCTGGGACGCCACCGCGGATACGGGCGGGCCGTCCGATCCCAACTTGCCCGGCGGGGCGCCGAGCTTCCAGATCCAGTCCGTCATCGGAAACGTGAGCGTGTCGCTTCCGGGGCAGGGCGAGCCGCTCGGCGCGCAGACCAAAGCGCCCTGAAACGGCGAGAAGTACTGGAGCGTCTACGGACGCTCGTTCCCGCCGCGCCCGACGACCTCGCCATCGGCCTTCCCGCCGCGTCGGTCGCGCGACTCGCCCGGGAGTGTCGGGTCGCCGACCTCGCGCAGCGCTTCGAGCGTCGCGGCGACGCCGACGGGCTGGCTCGCATCGCATGGTACGGGTCGGCGCTGGCGGACGTCGGCGGAGGCGCCTGCGAGCGCGTGCGAATAGAAGCCGCTCTCTTCAACCTGGGCGTCTCGGTCTTCGACTCGGTCGTCGACGACGAGCCGCAGCTGCTCGGAGAGCTCGAGGCTGCGCTCCATCCCGATCGCGTGGCCGAGCGGCTAAGGCTCGCGGCCGGCTCGACTGCTCGGCCCGCGCTGTGCAGCGATCGGGCTGCGGAGCTCGTCGTGGCACTCTTCGACCGTGCGCTTCACAGTGCGGCAGCGCGGCTCGAAGGCGACTTCACGGCTCGGCTCCGCCTCCACCGTCTGCTCGTCGCGATGTACGAGAGCGAGCTCGGGCTGTCGAGCGACCGGCGGGCGGCGAAGACCTTGCCGGTGGTCTTCATCGGGGAGCTCGCAGGCGCGCGGCGCAATCGGATTATCGAGGACCTCTACGCGAAGCTCGCCGCGTTCCTCTGTCTCTACGACGACTGGCAGGACGTCGACGACGATCGTCGCTCGCACAGCTTCAACACGTTCTCGCGTGCGAAGCCGCGAGGCCTTTTCCAGGCGTTCCAGGCCGCTCTCGAGGCGGCGAGCGCGTGTCCGGACGGAGTCGCCGACCGCCTCGCGCTGCTCTGCAACTGCATGTTCGGCAGCTGCCCGGTTCCGCTCTGAGTCAGGCGCTCGCGCGCCGGTGACGCCAATCTCTGGCGGCGGCGAGCGTGCAGAGGGCCGAGGTGAGCGCGAGCACGACGACGATCGCGAGCTCGAGCGATCCGTTTCCGCCATCGGGATCGAACCCAAACAGGCGCTCGATCCAGGCGCGCCACGCAAGCGTCAGCGCGAGCATCCCCGACAACGCCGTCGCCGCCGCGACCTTCGCAATCAGCCAGCGCGACACCGTCCCTGTGCTGCGGGTTGCTCCGGCAGCAACTCCCATGCGACCGACGCTAACACCGTGCATCGACAAGCGTCAAGCGCTGCTATAGGGTCGCGAGGCGTGAGCGCAGGCCAGGAGGTTCCAGGCAAGTTCACCTGTCTCTTCGCCGACGTCGAGCTCCGCGGCACCGTCTCGTCGCTCGACGGATCGACGTTCGACGTCACTCCCGATCCGAACTACGCGCACATGGTCTCTGCGCCGTGGTGGTCGGTCGTCCACTGCGAGACCTACTCGACGACCTGCCGCGACAGCCCCGAATGGGACGCGAACAACAACGTCGCGCCGGCGTTGCAGGTCGGAGAACACGTCGTGTTACGCGGCGCGTGGGTCTACGACAACGTCATCCACACGGACGAGGTCGAAAACAACTCGAACGTGCAGTTCTATCGCGGGACGCTCCTGACCTGGCGGATCAAGACCGAGATCCATCCATATCTGCCTTCGACCGTGCAGCCGGTCGCCGCCCTCGAGCCCGGCGACACCGCGACTCAGACGCTGACGCTTGTCGCCCCCAGGTACACCGAGGTGTATGCGGACACACACGGCGTCGGCGGATCTTTCTGGAACACCCTCTGGGGCTATGCCGATCACGTTGTCGAGGAGACCCTCGAAACCGAGCAGTCCGTTCAGTGGTTCCTGCCGGCGCCGCCGCCTCCGGCCGGTGCGCAGCCGGGGGTCACGCACGATCTGGCCTTCACCCAGGACACGGCTCTGGGCTCGGCGCCGCTAACGAACGTCACGACGGCCATCACAAACCAAGGGCTCGCGTTCTCCGCCACGCTGAATGGGAGCGACATCCTCAACCCCGCGCGCTTCCAGGCGACGTTCTCTGTCTGGTGGCAGTCGCGGATGTCGATGCAGCTCGCCTGCCTGTACGCATCCGAGTCGATGCTCATGGCGCGCTACCAGGCCTTCTCCGACGCCGCGTCCAACTCACTCGATGCCGGCTTCCATCGCGACTGGGCGCTCGGCCAGATCGCCGACGACGCCGAGAGCCGGCTGACCGAGAAGGTCGGCGAGCTCTTCGACGCGCTCAACCGCCAGGGCAACGACGCCGTCGCAGGCTACTACGCCGACGCCGCCGTTCATCTCGTCGCGAGCGGCGCGGGGATCGGCGCCGCCGCCGGCCTGCGCTCCGACGACTTCACCAGCGTCGACTGGAACGAGCATCACGACTACGCGCTCAACCTGCTCGACGATCCGAACGCGATTCTCCCCGGTCTCGGTCTCGCCCTGCAGCTGACCGCGCTGGTAGACGTGCTCTGGCAGCAAGTCGTCGGTGCGCCCGCCAACGTGCTGTTCGTCGTGTTCACCTCCGAGTCTGTCTACCTCGCCGAACTCGGCGGCTATGCCAACCCGGCGCGCAACTCGGTCGACCCGTCCGTCCACCACGGCTGGGCTGCTGCGCAGTCTCTCGACACCGTCCGCGACGACCTGATCGAGAAGTACAACCTGCAGTTCGATCGCCTCGCAGCGGACATCACCACGGTCGCCGGCCTCTACGGGGCTGTCTCCGTACGACTGAACGCGTTCGCTGTCGACTTCGGCTCGGCCCTCGCCAACTCATCCGACATCAACGTGCACGTGAATTGGGCTCTGACCGTCGGCGTTCAATACGTGAAGGACGAGACCGCGCGACGGATCCGCGTCATGTTCGACGCGCTCAGCTAGAGGTCGCGCGGGGCGCGGGCGACGATCGCGCGTGAAGAACCCCAATGGCTACACCTGCCACGTCGTCCGGCCGATCTGGGTGATTCCAGAGCGGAGAAGGCATCGGCCGGGCAAACGAGAAGCCGGCATCTCCGCGGAGACCAGAAGGCGCCTCGCCGAACGCGGCTGAAGAGGCGAGGGGCGACCCGCTGGGCGCATGGGAGCTTTGACCTCCTATGCGGGGCGGCGACGTATCGGCGCGCCCGCTCATTTGTATGAACGTGCACATTCCACTGGGGCGACGCTCGCTAGCCAGACGAGCGGTCGAGAACAAGTGCGCCGCGCCCGGAGGCCGGTCGACGCCGCGAGTAAGGCCAACCAAGAGGGACCACGCAAGTCCGTTGGCGCTTGCATGCCGTCCACAACTCAGTCGCTTGCGAGAACGGAATCTCGCATCGCACAAGCAAGCGCGTTGCCGTGCAAGCTGCAAGAGCGTGAAAACAGGCGCTTTGCAGGTAAGTCCTTATGGACTCAACTTGGCGTTGTACAAACCACGTCGAAGCCGAGCCACTCGATCTTGGAGTTGTCCCTCAACGGCGCTCGGAGAGATGACGCTCGCGGGCCCGGGCCCCTGCTGGTGCGAGGGGGTCTCGGCCAAACCCGGCCTTTCAAGCGCCGTGCGACCGGTTTCATGAGCTTTTTATCGTCGTCTTATCGGGCCGAGCGAGTATCGAGTGCCTGAGACCTTTCGTCCGCACCCGACAGCTACCTCCGCAGCGTTCATCGCCTGCAGCCCGTCTCGTGGCCGCGGTCACCGCAGTGGCTGGCCTCTCCTTGCTGGTCGCGGCGTGCGGGAGTTCGTCGCGCAGTCACGTCGCGCAGCTCGAAACGACCAGCGCTCACCCGACCTCGCCAGCGAGCAATCCGAGTGCGCGGGAGTCGACGACTTCCGAGTCGCAGGCCTCGCAGATGCTCGCGTACTCGCGCTGCATGCGCTCCCACGGGGAGCCGAGCTTCCCTGACCCCGACGCCCAGGGGCAGGTCAAGGACCAGCTCAGAGCTTCAGGGATCGACGAGAACACGTCGCAGTTCCGGGCGGCCGACGGAGCCTGCAAGCGCCTGCTCCCGAGCGGCAGCACGGGGCCGACTCAGGCCGAGGTGCAGCAGTTGTGGAGCGAGTTTCGAAGCTTCGCCCGCTGTATGCGCCGCCACGGGGTACCGAACTGGCCGGACCCCCAGCCCCGGTCCGCTACCGACCCGCGACCGACCTTCGCCGTCGGGCCACAGTCGCCCATCAATCCGGATTCGCCGCAGATCAAGAGAGCGCGGCCGGATTGCAGGTCGCTGGTGAAGACCGCAAACCCGAACCGATCTTGACTGGTCGGCTACGACCGTAGACATGTCGCCTCCCTTGGCGGGATTCCGACGCCAGGTTAACCCGGACTCTTCGCGTCGCGGCGCAGGTCTTCATCAGCTCGCGTTCCCCGTCTCGAGTAGAGCGGTCGTCCGGGAAGCACACGAGTGGGCTTGCAGGCGCGGTCATCCTCGATGAGCCCCAGGAATTTCCCCAGTACGGGTCGCACTGTTTCGCGACCTATTGGCTCGACCCCCACGGGTTCAAGCTGGAGGCTGTCTGTCACACGCCCGACGAGAGCTAGCCGGGACGGGCGAGGGGCGCCCAGGTGGATCGTCGGCCGGGGTGTGTGCCTCGATCGGGCCCGGAGCCGTTCTACGCTGGGGGCGACCGCCGAACGGGCGACAGCTTCACGCAACTTCGATCAAGTGGACTCAACTTGGCGTTGCGCAAACCAAGGGTTCATCGTCCTCTCCTCCGCGTTCACCGTCCGCTGAGAGCCCAGAGGCCGTCGGTATGTCTGGAAGAGACTTTCAGGCTGCGCACGGCGCGATTTGCTCGCAGCGACCTGGTCCGGCCGGTCGTCCGCGGTCGTTGTTGCGCCTCATGACGCCGATGAGGTGGATCAGGTGCCGCTGGCGCAGAGAGGGGCTTGTCGCTGTTCAGTTCGGCGGCGAACCGCTCGACGCGGGCGTCGGTTTCATGCGGGGAGCCTCCGCGAGGTGCTTGCTGTCACGGTTTCCGTCGAGTCGGGCTCGATCGTGACGGTCTCGATGATGCGGTCGTATGCGGCGCCTGCTCGGTGGTTTGCTTCTGCCACGTCGTTGCGGGAGCGGGCGGAGAAGAGGCAGAGACAGGTTTCGTCGTCGAGGAGTGCGAACGAGCGCAGCCAGCGGATGTCGCGTCCCTCGGCCTGGAGCTCGGCGCTGGCGGCGGTGAGGCGTTCGCAGAGGGGCTCGATGTCGGCGCTTCGGAGGTGCGGGATGTAGCGCTCGACGATGAATGTGCAGGCCCGCATGTCGGCAGCGTATGAGGGTGGCCGCGAGGCTCGCGTCCTGGAAAGCCCTACTGTTGGTCGGCCTCGAGGTGGATGGTCCCGTTGGCGGCGCGGCGCACGAGCTCGCTGCGGGAGCGGAGGGCGAGCTTGCGGTAGATGCGGGTCAGGTGCGCCTCGACGGTGGCGACGGTGGTGTAGAGCTCGGCGGCGACTTCCTTGTTCTTGCGGCCGGCCGCGACGAGCGCCGCTACCCGCGCTTCCGCCGGTGTGAGGCCGGAGGTCTCCCGGCGGGGGCGAGGGCTCGCCCGCCGCCGGTCATGCTCGGCCTGTTCGAGCCAAAACGGCGCACCCAGGCGGGCGAAGATCTCGATCGCTTCGGTCAATGGCCCGGCGGCCCGCCGGCGCTCGCCGAGTCGCCGGTAGGCATTCCCCGACACGAGCAGCGCGCGCCCGCGGTCGAGCGGGGCTCCGATCGTGGCGAAACCATCTGCCGCCGATGCCGCGAGCGCGGCGGCGGTTTCCGTATCGCGGCGGGCGAGGAGTAGTGCCGCGCGGGAGCGTTGTGCGGCCGGTTGCGCCCAGCGGCCGTTTCGCGCTGTTGCGAGGACCTCGAGTCGGGCCACGGCGCGCTCGGCCTCCTCGAGTCGGTCGAGCGCGACAAGGCTGTCGGCGAGATCGGGAAGGACGGGGAGGTAGCCTGGTTGGCGAATCCCCGCGGCCTCCAGGAGGGTCTGCGCCTCGGCGAGCGCGACATACGCGTGGTCGTAGTCGCCGTGGGAGAGGTGAAGCAGGCCGAGGAGCCAGTGGAACCGCGGCGGCGCGACGCGTTCCTCGTTCGCGGTTGCCCAGGCGAGCGCTCCCTTTGCGATCGTGGTTGCTTCCTCGGCCCGTCCCATGCCTGCGGCGACGAGTGCGCGTGGAAATGCTGTCGGGTTGATGTCGCCGAGCAGCTCGGCCGCGTCGTGTGCGAGCGTCTGCGCCTGGGCCCAGTCGCCCGCGCGCCACTCCAGCTCGCTCAACGAGCAGAGGACGAAACCGGCGTTGGCGTCCCGACCGGCGTGGGCGAGCGATGCGCGCTCGAGCTCGAACACCTCTCGCGCGCGGGCGAACTCTCCGGACCACATCAGCCGGCAGCCGAGCGAGAGTGCGGGACTGACCTGCCACCAGTGCATCCGCAGCGGCTGACCGGGCTGGCCGCGCCGCAGCGCGCGGCGATCCGCCACAGCCTCGCCGCGTGCTGCCTCGTAGTAGTCGAGTGCCGCCCCGGACGCCTCGATCAACGGGGCCTCCTTCAGCCCGACTGCGACTTCGAGCGCGTCACGTGCCGTGGCGACGGCAGCTGGAACATCGCCGGCGACCCAGCCGGCGTGATGGGCGAGGCGGATCAGGGACTGCCAGCGCTGACGCGGCTCCTCGGCGACGGCTTCGGCCTCCTGCAGGAGCGCGACCAGCGTGCGCCTGTCACCGAATTCGCACTCCGCACGTAGCAACAGCGCCTCGGTACGCACTCCCGCGTCCTGTTCGCTTGCGATCAGGGAGTCGAGCCGTTTGCGTGCGGCCGCGAACTCGCCTGATTCCACCAGCCACCTGGCCGTCAGGAGAGTCCGGCGGGAGCGTTGCTCGCGTTCACCGGTCGGTGTGAGCCGTGCGGCCTCTTCGGCCAACTCGGCGGCGGCGTCGAGCGCGCCGCGTGCCGCGGCCGCCGTGGCGGCCTCCGTGACGAGCGCCGCCGTCTCCGTGTTCGGCGCGGCGGCTGCCAGGGCCGCGTGTCGACCCCGCTCCTCCAGCCCCTCGACGCTTTCGGCGAGTCGTTGGTGCAATGCCCGCCGTCGTCTCGGGGGGATGGCGAAGTACATCGTCGAGGCGAGCAGTGGATGCGCGAAGCGGACCGTGCCGTCCTCGTCGAGCACGAGGAGCTCGGCGCGGGCCGCGTCCTCGACCAGTGCTTCGACGTCACCGTCCGCGAGCGCACGATGGAGCGATCGCAACGTTGGCCGCTCGAGGGCGGCGACCACCTCGAGCAGCGGGCGGAGGCGCTTCGGCAGCCGGCTGGTCCGGTTTCGCATCAGCTGCTCGAGCGACGCCGGCACTTGCAGCGGCGTCGCACGCAGGTCGCTGCCCTCGACCTCGGCGCTGCGTGCGAACTCGAGCGCGAAGAGCGGATTCCCGCCCGATGCTCGATGCACTCGCGCGAGTGTCGGCCGTGGCAGATGCACAGCCATGCGGGCGACGAGCAGGTGCTGGAGGGCGCCCACACTCAGCGGACCGAGATCGAGCACCGAGAACCGGTCCGGCGGCAGAGTGTCCGCGAGAGCGAACGGATCACGCTCTCGCGAGTCGGCGCGGACCGTAGCGAGCAGGCCGACCGGGGCCGCAGCGCATCGACGGAGCGCCCAGGCGAGCACCCGACGCGATCCCGGATCGAGCCACTGCAGATCGTCGATTGCCACCAGCAACGGCGCCCGAGCAGCCAACGTTTGCAGGCCGGCGAGCACGG
This sequence comes from uncultured Actinomycetes bacterium, assembly GCA_963753295.1. Taxonomy (GTDB): domain Bacteria; phylum Actinomycetota; class Thermoleophilia; order Gaiellales; family Gaiellaceae; genus Palsa-739. Next base: position 121,778 of record CAVWBZ010000013.1, read on the forward strand.
CTCCGGCCAGCACCAGCCAGTCCGGACGCTCCCCCTCGTCACCGCGCCCGAACGCGACCGACAGCGCCCGCCGCTGCAGCGCCGAGAGGTCCGCGGCCGCCTCGTCGAAGCGGAGGGTGAGGAGGTCGGCGAGCGCGCCGAAGGCGATCGGCATCTCAACCTCGGCGCAGCGCGAGCGCAGCACCCGCACCCCATCCGCCTCGGCACGAGCCGCCGACGCTGCCCACACGGCGGTCTTCCCGATCCCCGCGCCGCCGCAGACGACGACCGCTGACGCGCCCTCGCTCAGCGATGCGACGAAGCCGGCGAGTCGCTCGAGCTCCTGCTCGCGCCCCACGAGCGCTGGCAGCGGTCTTGTCCCCACGAGCTCGATTCTCCCCCCGCGCGGCGAAGTGTAGGGGTTTCCAGGACGCGCCCGCCCCGGCGCGCGCTGCAGTCTCGGTCTTCAACGATGCCACGCCGCGGGCGGCGGCATGACGAAGGGGGACACCCATGATCGACCACCGCACGCGCACGGCCGCCGCGATCCTCACCCTCGCCTGCGCGCTCCTCCTGGCCACCGGCGCCCTCGCCGGCGGCCTCACCTCGCCCCTCGACGGTGTCTGGGTCGACGGCGTTGTGCACAACCTCGCCGTCACCGGACCTGCACCCGCCGGCGCGCACGCGATTCCCCTGTACGTGATCGCACCCGTCGACGCGGAACACCCGCTCCACCCGGTCGCCGACGCGAAGACACACGGCTTCGGGGCCCACGATCATGTCACCGGCCTCGCGAACCCTTACGCCACCTTCCACGGCGCCTGCGACCTCACCCTCGTCGTCCCCGGCGCGAAGGGGACGCTCGGCAGCTCGATCGAGGGTCGCCACACGCTCACCCCCGCCGGCACACGTCCCCTGCTGTACGCGGCTCGCCTCGGCTCGAAGCTCCTGCCGCTGACCTCGGCCGCTCGGATCGTGAAAGCCGAGCACGCCGGCCTCGCCGGCCTCGTCGACACCCACACCGCCGTCGCCTGCACCGTCTCGCCGCGCGCGAACGGCTGACCGACTCACGCGAAAGGAGATCCGATGAAACACGCTCTGGCCGCCACCATCATCCTCGTCTCCGCCACGGTCGCGCTCGCAACGGCGGGCGGGGCAGCCTCCAGCACAGTCGGCCGCTGCGACGCGAAGGAGGCAACCATCAAAGGCAAGTCGGTGATCGTGAGCTGCGGGCCTGCAAGCGGCACGGTTCGCTACGAGGGAAAGACCTACCGGTTCACGTCCGGTACCTGTCTGCGGACGGCAGGCTCCGTCACGCTCGACCTCGGCACCTCGCTCGTCGTCGACGCCAAGGGCAACGGCGGCTTCGCCCACATGAGCATCACGATGCTGTCGAACACGCTTCCCCTGCAGGTCCTCGCCGACGACGGCAGCCTCTCCATCGACGGCTCCGCCAAGTACAGCGGCATCGCCGTCAAAGGAACGTTCACCGGCACCGTCGGATCGTTCGGAGGCGTCGGCGTCGGGAAGCAGGTTCCGTTCGGCGGCACCTGGAACTGCGGCGGCGCGATCTACAAGTTCTAACCCGCTACGCCCATCCGCGCCAGCCAACGACGCCGGCCTCGCCGGCCTCATCGAGGCCCGCACCTCAGTCGTCTGCGGCGTCTCGCCGCCGGCAGACGGCTGACCCGACCCACGTGAAAGAGACCCGATCGACCGCTGATGAAGGAGGCGGAAATGACCTGGAAGAACAAGTGCTCGTGCGCATCCCTTGTCGTCACGGCAGTGGGGCTCGCCCTGGGCTTCGTGCCGGCGGCAGGCGCCCGCGCCACCGCCACGCCGACGTGCTCGCAACTGACCAAGGCTCAGATCCAGCCTCTACTGGTTCACCGCGTCACGAAGGTGACGGTCACGCCGGTGCCCGGCATCAAATACCTCATCTCCGCCAAGCAAGTCGGCCAGATATGCGACTTCGCCGACACAGACACCTCGAACGCGCTTACGGTGGTGGTGGTCGCGGGGCCGGCGGCGGCACGCGCGTACAAGAGCGAACTGCACAGTCTTGCGGCCGGCTCGGCCTTCGGCTCGATCGACAACAGCAAACTCGCACGAGTGCCCGTGGTGAGCGGTGGGAAGGCGGTACGCCAGCGGGCCGACAGCCACGGCGCCGTGACCACGGCGGAGGTGACCTCGGTCAAGGGCGCCACGTACTGCGCGGTCATCCCTCAGGGAAGCGAGACTCCGGGAGAGGCGAGACTCGAGAAGGCAGCCGGTTACACCGCCGACATCGGCGACACGGCTTACTCGGATATCGCGGCCGCGATCGGGACGGTCTGCAACCGCATCTACGGCACCGGCAGCACCAACCCGGCTCCGGCGCTCGCGGCACTGCAGAAGATCACGCCCAAGCACGGGGGTGGCGGCATCACCGTGCCGAAGCTCCCGCCGATCCCCTAGAGCCGGTGTGAAGCGAGACCCGGGAAGCGACGCCGCCCCTCGAACCTGCCTTGCCGAACGCTCGCACGGGGGGCGGCCTTCCCGGAATCGTCGCCGACGATGGCGACGGTTACCACCGATGTCCTCGGGATGAGCCAGGGCGGGAGCGGTTCGCGCCGACCGCTCGATAAATCGAGCGATTCCTCGAACCCTTCAAGGAGAGTGGGCGGAACTATGCGGTGCGCAAACCCGCTCATCCGCGCGAAACCATTAGATATTGGCTGATCGGGTCCAGGTCAAGCGTCAGGACGCTCGCGCAAGTCATCGGTCCAGGCTGATAGAAAGCATTGCCGTTGAGCGCGGCGCCGGGAGCAGTCGTATACGGTCGCGCCGGGAGCAGTCGTATACGGGCGGAGGCGGAAGATGGTCAGGATCGACGATGAGAAGGTCCAGAGCGTGAGCGCCCGGGTACTGAAAGTGGCCTTTCTGCCCGCCTGGTTGCTGATTCTCGGCACCCGCAACCTGTGGGGCCACTACGCGTCCCGCGGCTTACGGAGGCGCAACGAGCAGGCTAGAGCTGAGCTATGGCGGAAGCCATTGGCGCCGTCCGAAGCTGATCCTGCCGACCACGAGTCCGGGGCCGGGGCCTAGCCGAAACAGTCTTCCCCGCGAGAACCGAGCGCGCCCGTTGCGCGCTGGAGTATCTCCACTCACATCCCGTACAGTGTGGCTCGGCTGCATGTGTGCAACCGAAAGGAGGGACTTTCTCATGGAAGTCCTTTTGACGGTTGCAGGCTCGCGCGGTCGGAACCCGGGGACCCCTCTCTAGAGGGCAGGCTCATGGAGGGCCCGCGTTCCAGCCTTAGCGAGATAAGGGAGAAATCCCGAAAGGGAGGGACCCGACTCTGCGTCCTGCCAATGCAGTCTCGGACACTCCCTCCCCTTGCAGCCTGACGCCGCGGGCACGTCGCGCATCGAGTGACATTCCCGAACGCTCGCTCAGCCGAGATCTCGATTCTCAGCCCACGTCTGCAACCGGGTTGCAACTCCGTTGCAGCTCGGTTGCTCCTGTGTGCGTGGGGCGACCCTACCCCTGTGGGAGTTGTTCGGGCGCTCGCAGGAAGACCGCCATCATCGGATCCCGACGCGCGGCTCGCGCGAGTACCTGCTCCGCCTCGTCGCTGAGCGGGCGGGTCCTGTCGGAGTTCCAGCCCACAAACTCCCGCGTAAAGGGCCAGGAGTCACAGATGAGGAGTTTCTGGACGCGGCCCCGCATGTCCCCCATGGATGGGATGAGAGCTACGTAGGCGCTGCCCAGGACTGCCCAAGGGACGCCTATGACCGCAACAGGAATCCGAAGAAGCGGAATCCGAAGCCAAGTCCACGAGAGCGCTAGGAGTGGCCCAAGGAACAGGAGCGTCCAGATCAAGCTGAACGGGATCAGCAGAAGTCCGAAGCTAATGGTGACCGCCAGCCCGAGCACGAACGTCGTCACGAACTGAAGCGGCACGACCACCCATGCGGTCGCTGTTAGCAGAGCATCCAGAACGCGATTCGTCCTCATCGCCTTCGTATTCGTTGTTCCTCACTCGGTCTCCTCTCGCGCGACTCTCGCCTAGGGGTGGCGAGCAGCCTCTTCCTGACGCCCGATAACGACTTGCGCTCTTGCTGTCCGGCCGAGGCGACTTGATCTGAGGTGATCAATTCCGTTAGCGCTCCGACGGTGGATTGCGGATCGTGTAGAGGACGGAGTCTGCGAGGACGAGGTAATCGAGCGCTTGCTGTGGGCTGACCGCACGTGGCTGCCCATGCGCTGCAAGGTTGCGCAACACACCAATTCCCTCTACCGCGCGAACGGCTTCGTCAGAGACGAGTCCGAACCGAGCGGCGACACGGGCGAGTCGTGCGCCTCCTGCGCGGAGTTCCAGCTCGGAAAGGCCCTTTCCCTTGAGCATCTCGCGCAGCTCGGCCTCGACGCGCGTGTATGCCTCCATAATCGCGGCCGTTGGTGAGCTACCGGCGACGGCCGCGAGATCTTCGACGAGGTCACCGGGAGCGGATACCGGCGTGCTGCCAGCCGCCTCAATCTCGACTTCAGTCTCGGCGCGCTGACGCTCCCATTCGATTTCAAGCGGCCCGGCTCGTGCTCGGCGGAGTGGGCCGACCGTGGCGAGGAGCCGCGCGAGATGGTCTCGAAATAGGAACACCGCGACGAAAGCGAAAATCGGCCACGCAAGCGCAGCGATTGCCCGGATGAGCTCGGATGCACTGTGCATTGCTCGAAGAGTATTTCGCTCGGTGGCCCGTGTCGGCGCCGTGTCGGTGATTTGTCGGTGCCGGGTCAGTGCCGTGCGCCATGATCGTTCGCGTTATGCGGCGCGTGATCTGTGATTTTTCGGCCCTCAAAAGGGCTTCTCTATAGGGAGAGACCGTTTCGGGCTCTTCTGCGTTGATGTTGTTCTGGCTCCTCTGCCGGCCCCGCAGTGACTGACCAAGAAAACTGATTTCAAGCTGTTGCCGCCGCGTCTTGTGCGGCTGAGAGAGGAGCAGCGCCGCGAGGCGGTGGCGCTGCTTGCGGATCTGTTGCTGGAGGCGGCCCGGAAACGGGCTGGCGTTTCCGGTGGCGGTTCGGATGGCGTTATCGACGGCGCTTCCCGCGTCGTCGCTGAATCCTCCGATGGGCGCGGAGAGGCGCGCCGTTGCGCGTGATCCGGCCGACCGGGAGACCCGACATAAAAGGGTCGATCCGTAATTGTTCGTCGTCTGCGCGTGAGGCGCGGCCGGTCCGGGTGAGCGCGGAGCGGGTGTTCGAGCTGGCCCGGCATCTGACCGAGCGTGACCGTGAGATCGTCTGGATGCTGTTCGAGCAGCAAGTGTTGACGACGGATCAGGTGACGCTGCTCTTCTTCTCGTCGAAGCGTCGTGCGCAGGATCGGCTGCTGTTCCTCTATCGCCATCGCGTGCTCGACCGCTTCTACCCGCCCGCTCCGTTCGGCTCCGGTAAGGCACAGGCGCATTGGCTGCTGGACGAGGCGGGCGCGATTCTTGTCGCTGCGCAGCTCGGGGTCGAGCGGAAGAACCTCGGCTGGCAGCGCCGCGACGACTGGGGCTCGCATCCGCAGCTCGCGCACCGATTGGAAGCCAATCGCTTCGTCACCGATCTGATCGCCGCAACGCTCGTGGACCGATCGCTAGGGGTGACGTGGTGGGCCGGACCGCGGGAGGCAACGCGGCGAGTCGCCGTCGACGACCATCTGCCCGCCCCGCGGCCGGACGGCGCGTTCGAGCTCGTCTGCCCGGCCGGGGCGATCGAGTGCTACCTGGAGTGGGACCGCGGCACCGAGACACGGCAGCGGCTGCACGACAAGTTGCTCGCCTACCTGCAGGTGCACGAGATGTGGGACTACAAGGAGTGGGCGCCGCTCAACCTGCTCTTCGTCGTCCCCGGCGCAGGGCGCCTTGCCACCCTCGAGGGCGCGGTTGCCGACTTGCGCGAGAACGGCAAGTGGAAGGGCTACCCGTTCTTCACCGCCTGGGGCCTGCTCGCGGCAACCGCAGAGGACCTCGGGCGGCAGGGGCCGCTCGCACCGGTCTGGCTGCCGCTCACCGGCGGGCGCCTCCGTCCGGTTGCTGAGCTTGCCCCTTGCGCCAGCGGCGGCGACCCGGGTGCGGCGCTCGGTCGACGCTGGCGGCACGACCGCACCGACTTCTGGGAGCGGCTCTCTCCGCTCGCACCGATGGTCCCGAAACGGCAAGCAACGGGCGAGAACGGCGCCGACTTGCGTCTGTCCGGCACGGATGGTCTCATGCCAGACCCGCACGACCAGGAGGGGTCATGAGGAACACAAGGGTCTGCCTCTATACGCGGATCTCCACCGACGAGGAGAACCAGCCAACCTCGCTTCACACCCAGCGCGAGCGGCTGGAGGCGTTCTGCAAAGCGCAGGAGGGATGGTCGATCGTCGCCCATCACGAGGACCAGTCGACCGGCGCGAAGCTCGACCGGCCCGGCCTGCAGGCCGCGCTCGACCTCGCTCGCTCGGGCGCGATCGACTCTGCTGCTCGTCTACCGCGTCGACCGGCTCTCGCGGAAGGTGCGCCAGCTCGCGCAGCTCGCCGAGGAACTGGACCAGCTCGGCGTCGTGTCTGCGCTCGGCGACGGAGCCGTTCGACACCGGCTCGGCGGCGGGGCGGATGATGTTGCAGATGTTGGCGGTGTTCGCCGAGTTCGAGCACGCGACGATCGTCGACCGCGTCACCGCGGGCATCGAACGCCGCGCAAAGGAAGGCAAGCTGGGCGTCCGGACGGTTCGCCGTTCGGCTACCAGCGCAACGAGCGGAAGCTGGTCGTCCCCGACGAGCGCGACGGCGCCGGTCGTGAAGCGGATCTTCGATCTCTACACCGCGAGCGGCTCGGCACGACCGCGATCGCGCGCCTGCTCACGGACGAGCACGCACCGGCGCCCGCGCGGGCTGGCAGCCCGCGGTCGTGCAATGGGTGCTGGAGAACGAGGCCTACCTCGGCCGCGTCATCTGGCGCGGCGAGAGCCTTGCCCGGCCTGCACGAGCCGCTGGTCGACGAGTTGACGTTCGCCCGCGCGCAGGCGCTGCTGCGCGACCGCGGCGACGATATGGCGCTGCGGCGCAGCAACCCGGGCGACTTCCTGCTCTCCGGGCTTCTGCGCTGCGGCCGCTGCAGGCGCGCCTACGTCGGCATGAGCGCGAAGGGCAACGGCGGCATCTACCACTACTACGCCTGCTCTGGCCGACAGAAGCTCGGCCGCAAGGGCTGCGACGGCGAACGCCTCCCCCGCGACAAACTCGAAGCAGCCGTCGTCGGCCAGCTCGCCGCGCTCTACCGCGACGGCGACGTGATCGCCGAGACGCCCATCGATGCCGACGCCGAGCAGGCGAGCGGACGGCCGGCGATCGAAGAACAGCAGCGCGCACCGTCGCCGAGGAGATCCGGCGCGGCCGAACGCGCACTCGACCGCTACTACGCAGGCCTTCGAAACCGGCGACCTCGAACCGCCAGTTCAAGACCCGGCTCGCCGGCCTCCAGGCCAAGCTCGACACGCTCCACGACCAAGCGCGCACGCTCGCCGCCCAGCTCGCCGACCCGACGGAGAGCCTCGACGCGCAGACGCTCGCCACTGTCGCCGACCGGCTCCGCGACATGGTCGCCGCCGGCGAACCCGAACAGACCAAAGGCGCTCCTCCGCCTGCTGATCAAGGACCTCCGCGTCAACGGCAGGTCGGAGATCCTGCCGACCTACCGCGTCGTCGCGGCCGACGGTTTGCGCAACGCCAAGTTCAGTGGGCGCGGCTGGGATCGAACCAGCGACCCCTCGCGTGTGAAGCGAGTGCTCTCCCGCTGAGCTACGCGCCCGAGGGCACTACTTTAGCCAGTCGGCGGCCGGGCGACTCGTCGTGCGCGATGTCCGGCGCGTGTGGACCGTCGTCCGGTTCGAGCCACGCGGCCACCACCGGATCGCTGAGCAGCAGGTCGAGCAACGCTTCGTATCGCGGCGGATCGATGACGTCGTACAGCTCCATGCCGTTGAGACTCCGCCCCGCGACGGAACTCATCGCCCGGCTCGGCGCGGTTCAGGCGCTGAGCTTCGCGGGCACGCGGCGGTGCTCGCGCGTCCGCAGCGAGGCGACGACGCCTGCGCACGCGACCGCCGCGATCACGAACGGGATCCAGTCGCCCGTCGCCGACGCGATCGCCCCGCCGCCCGCAGGGCCGAGGACGGCGCCGAGCGCCCACGCGACGTTCATGAGCCCGAAGCCCATGCCCTGCGCGAGGCCTACCTCCTCCGCGCCGTCGGCGAGGAGCGCGAACGCGGTCGTGAACAGCACGCCGTAGAAGAGCGAAGCGACGACGATGAGCGGCGCGTACGCGAGCGGACGCGCGCCCAGTGCGAGCGCGAGGGAGACGACGACGGCGCCGGCGAGCGCGATCCGGGTCGGGCGCAGCGGCCCGGTGCGGTCGCTCATCCGGCCGGCGAGCGGCGCCTGCACCGTCTCGAGCGCGGCCGCCGCGAGCCACACGCCGCCGATCGCCGCTGCGCCCCACCCCGCCGCGGCGAGATGGAGCGGTGCGAGCACGCCGAGGATGCCGAACAGGAGCGAGCCGAGCGACATGAGGCCGAGACCGGTGAGGAACGTCGGGTTCTTCAGCGCGCGCACGACGGCCGCCATCGACGGCTGCTCGCCCGGCGCCGGCTCGATGCGCAGGGCCCACGCGCCGAGCACGAGCGACGACACGGCGAGCACCGAGAACACGACGCCCCGACCGACGAGCGCCGCCGCGGCGCCGACGACCGGCCCGAACATCGCGCCGAACGTCGCCGAGCCCATCGCCGTCCCCATCATCTGCCCGCGCCGCTCGCGCGGCACGACCGCCAGCAGCCACGCGAACGCGCCCGCCCACGTGAACCCGCTGCCGCCGCCCTGGAGGAGGCGCGCCGCGAACAGCGTCCAGAAGCCGCCGGCGAACGCGAAGCCGAGGCTCGCGAGCCCGACGAGCGTCAGACCGATCAGCACCGCCCGGCGTGCGCCGAGCCGCGTAGCGGTGATCCCGCCGGCGATCCCGGCGACGAGCGCGCCGCCCGCATAGGCCGCGACGAGGACGCCGGCCCGCGACTTCGACAGCCCGAACTCGTGCGCGAAGTGCGGCAGGAGCGGCGTCAGGACCGCGAACAGCATCGTGTCGACGAAGACGAGGGTCGCGCACAGGACGACGAGGCGGCGCATGGCTCCGAGGCTATCTACGCTGGCCCATGTGACGATCCGCCCCACGCGCGCCGTACAAGAGGGCGTGAACGCGGCTTCGACCTCGCTCGACGCCCCGGCGGCGCTCGGCGCACGCTCCGGCTTCGCCGAGGTCGTGTCCGAGCAACTCGACGCCGTGTACGGCTACCTCGTCTATCTCACCGGCGACCGGTCGGCGGCCGAGGACCTCGCCGCGGAGACGTTCGAGAAGGCGTTCCGCACCTGGCGCCGGTACGACCCCCGCCGCGGCTCGTCCCGAACGTGGCTCTGCAAGATCGCGCACAACGTCGCCATCGACTGGTTCCGCGCCGAGTCGCGCCGCCGCCGCCGCGAGGACGTGTACATGCAGGAGCAGGCGGCCGGCGTCGACTTCGGCGACGGCCTTCCAGGCCCGCTCGAGGAAGCGCTGCGGGAGCTCTCGCCGGGCGAGCGCGAAGTGGTCGCTCTCCGGGTGCTGCTCGATCTCGACGGCCCGAGCGCCGCCCGCGTGCTCGGCATCAGCCAGACGGCGTGCTCCACTCGTCTGAGCCGCGCGTTGAACCGACTGGAAGAGAGGATCGGCGATGTCCGCGAGTGAGATGCCCGTCACGACGCTGCTCCGCGCACATGCACCGCATGCGCCCGAAAGGCTGCGGGCACGCGTCCTCGAGCTAGAGCCGAGGCGGATGTCGCCGCGGCGCCGGCTCGTGCTCGTCGTCGTGCCGACGGCCGCCGCCGTCGCGGTCGCGGCCGCACTCGTCCACGGCTTCCTCGGCTCGTCCCCGTCGCCGAAGACGGCGGCGCATCCGCCCGCGGTGTTCAGTGCGACCGGCCAGGCGCGCTCAGGCGGCGGCAGCGCCGGCGTCCTGACTCCGAAGCTCGCCGTGCCGTCCGTCGGCGGGAGCGCGACGCGGCTGCAGCGCACCGAGGCGTCGCTCTCGCTGCGCGTGCACGACACCCCCGCGGCGACGACGAAGGCGACGCGCATCGCCACCGCTCTCGGCGGCTACGCCGAGTCGGTCACGTACAGCTCGTCCTCGCACTCGGCGTCGATCGTCCTGCGCGTCCCGGCGCAGAACGTCAAGACGGCGCTCGCGCGGCTCGCCGGCCTCGGCTCGATCGTGTCGCAGAACCTGTCGGTGACCGACCTCCAGCACGACTTCCAGGTCGAGTCGGCGCAGATCGCGCAGCTCCGGCACACGATCGCGGCGCTCGAGACTGCGCTGAAGAGCCCGTCGCTGCCGGACGCACAGCGCGTCCTGCTGCAGATCCGCCTCGCGAACGCGAAGCGCTCGCTTGCGCAGCGGCTGAATGCGCGGCAGGGCACGGTCACCGCCGGCACGAGCGCGCGGATCTCCCTCACGCTCACGACGAAGAGCGCGGTCGTCCCCGCCCCGCACCCGCGCGGCCGGCTCGGCCGGATGCTCCACTCGGCCGTCGGGTTCCTCGGCCTCGAGGGGACGATCGCCCTCTACGCGCTCATCGTCGCAAGCCCGCTCACGCTCGTCGCCGCGCTGCTCTGGAGCCTCCGCGAGGCCAGGCGGCGACGGGACGAGCGGCTTGTGATGGAATAGCGCGGTGCTGATCGCCGGGCTGACCACGGGCCACAAGATCGGGCTGGGCGTCGTCGCCCTCGTCTTCATCGCGTTCGCGCTCACGTCGTCGTTCCTCGTGCCGCGCCGGCGGCCCGACTTCCCCGGCAAGAACGGCCTCAGCGTCTTCGTCATCGCCTCTCTGGCGCTCTTCGCCGCCATGGTCAGCGCGGTGCTCATCCTCGGCAAGGAGGCCGAGGCGAAGGGCGCTCCGGCGGCGAAGGGGACGACCGTCCAGGTGCAGGAGAAGGAGTTCGCGATCACGCTCTCCACGCACAGGGTCCCGCACGGCTCCGTGACCTTCGTCGTGAAGAACGTCGGCAAGGTCGCGCACAACCTCACCATCCAGGGCGGGAAGGCGACCCCGAACATCAACAGCGGCGGCACCGCGAAGCTCACGGTGACGCTGAAGAAGGGCTCCTACACGCTGTACTGCAGCGTCCCCGGTCACCGCCAGCTCGGCATGGTGACCAAGCTGACGGCGACCTGAGCGTCTAGCTTCTCCGCGCAGTCGAGTGCGGCAGCGGATCGGCGAAGTTGTCCGGGTCCGTCTCCAGCGGCTTGCTGCTGGACAGCCGGTGCGGTGCGCGCACGACCGCCGCCAGGCCGAGGAGGAGCAGGAACCCGAACACCGCCACGAGTGTCAAGCCGAGTGTGGACATGGACGTACAACGGATGAAGAAGCCCCGGGGTTCCGGGGCTCTTCGGGACGCGACAGTTGAACAGCTCGCGCTGCCCCGCATCGTTGCCGGTGCTTGCGGGCTTTCGAAACCGGCTCTTGTACGTGTTCCCCGCGGGGCCGTGTACGTGCCCCGCGAGATCGGTGCTTTCCCGCGGCCGTGCTCCCGGACACCACGGATGCTGCCGCGGGGCGTAGACCATTCAATGGAGGTTGAACAAAGTCCTGTCCGCACGTTCACACCGTCCTACCGTCGAAGCGATGACCAATCAGCCTTCAGCTCGCCTCTCCTCCCTGCGCGCGCTCGCCGATCCGGTGCGGCTCGCCGTCGTCGACGAGCTCGCCCGCGAGGACGCGTGCGCCTGCGAGCTGCGGGCGCGGCTCGACCTGTCGGCGCCGCTGCTGTCGCATCACCTGAAGGTGTTGCGCGAGGCGGGCCTCGTCTCCTGCGCGAAGGTCGGCAGGCGCGTCGAGGTCTCGCTCGACCGGCAGGCGCTGGCCCGCGTCGCCGGATCGCTCGGTGCCGCATGAGCGCGGTCGCTGCTCGCGCCCGGTTCGCCGAGGAAAGGCACCCGCGCTGGCTCCTCGGCGCAGCGACGCTCGCCTGGTTCTCGCTCTACCACTTCCTGCTTCCCTTCTGGGACCACCTGCTCTACGGCGCGTTCGCGCTGCCACGCGGTCCGCACTGGGCCGACGCCCTGCACTTCTTCCTCTACGACTCGACGAAGATCCTGCTGCTCCTCGTCGGGATCATCTTCGCCGTCCGCATCCTCCGGAGCTTTCTCTCGATCGAGCGCACCCGCGCGCTCCTCGGCGGCAAGCGCGAGGGGATCGGCAACGTCGCGGCGGCCGGTCTCGGCGTCGCAACCCCGTTCTGCTCGTGCAGCGCCGTCCCTGCGTTCATCGGCTTCGTCGCAGCCGGTGTCCCGCTCGGGGTCACGCTCAGCTTCCTGATCGCGAGCCCGATGGTGAACGAGATCGCGGTCGTTCTGTTGTACGGCCTCTTCGGCTTCAAGATCGCCGCCCTCTACATCGGCTCTGGTCTCGCCATTGCGATCATCGCCGGAGCCGTGCTCGGCCGGATGCGGCTGGAGCGCTACATCGAGCCGTTCGTCCTCGACGCCGCCGGAAACACGGGCGCGGCGGGGACGGCGGAGTACAGGCCGAGCTGGGCGGAGCGGATCGAGCTCGGCGTCGTCGAGGTGAAGACGATTGTCGGCAAGGTGTGGTTGTACGTGCTCGCCGGGATCGCGCTCGGCGCCGCCATCCACGGCTGGGTGCCCGCCGACTTCTTCGCCCGCGTTGCAGGCTCCCACAACCCGTTCGCCGTCCCTGTCGCCGTCCTGCTCGGCATCCCGCTCTACTCGAACGCGGCCGGAGTACTGCCGCTCGTCGAAGCACTCCATGCCAAAGGCGTGGCGATGGGCACCGTGCTCGCCTTCATGATGGCCGTCGTCGCGCTCTCTGCCCCGGAGATGATCCTCCTCCGCCGCGTCCTGCGCCCGCAGCTCCTCGGCATCTACATCGCCGTCGTCGCCGTCGGGATCGTCGCCACCGGCTACCTCTTCAACGCCGCCCTCTGAAAGGACGTATCGCCATGTCCACGATCAAGGTTCTCGGCAGCGGTTGCGCCAACTGCCGGCGGCTCACCCACCTCACCGAGCAGGCGCTCACCGAGCTCGGCCAGACGATCGAGGTCGAGAAGGTCACCGACTACGCGCAGATCGCCGCCTACGGCGTCATGAGCACACCGGCGCTCGTCGTCGATGAGCAGGTCGTCCTGGCCGGACGCATCCCCGCACTCAGCTCGCTCAAGGACGCACTCGCCGAGCGGCTCGCAGCAACCGTCTGATCAGACAGGAAGGAGCGGCCTCTCGGCCGCCTCTTCCTGTCCGGTTGCAGCGCTCTGGGCCGCTTGGCGTGAGGCTTTCGCGTTCGGCCTCGGCTGCCCCATGTACGTGCTCCCCGCGACCCAATGTACGCGTCCGCTGGACTAGGGCCTCAGCGCGGCGAGAGGGATTACGGCGACGCCGTCTTCGCGGACGTAGCCATATCCCTTCGCGACGATCAGGCCGAGACACGCCTGAGGCCCGGTCTTCTTCGTGTCGATCTGCTGCGCAAAACGCAGGAGGTTGGCGGCGCCCTCGTCGATCAGCGTCTGGCCTCCGAGCTTGACCTCGAACGCCCCCCAGCGGCCATCCCGGGCCTGAACGACGGTGTCGATCTCAAGGCCGCTGTTGTCCCGGTAGTAGTGGACCTCGGCGTCGCTCGCCTGGGCGTAGATGCGCAAGTCACGGATTACCAGCGACTCGAACAGGAGGCCGAGGAAGTTGAGATCTTTCAACAGCCGGGCCGGAGAGGCGCCGAGTGCTGCCGCGGCAAGTGAAGGATCGACGAAATGCCGTTTTGCGGTCGTGCGCATCTGCCATCTGGAGCGGAGATGCGGCGCCCAGGCGGGCTGGTCTTCGACGATCATCAGCCGTTCCAGCGCGGAGAGGTAGTCGTCGACCGTTTCGCGGGCGAGCGGCTGATCCTCGTCTCCGCTGTCCGCCATCAGCTTGCTAACCGCCGCCGACGTGCCGACGTTGCGAGCGAGGGAGCGCAGGAGCTTGCCAACGCGGGCCGGGTCGCGCTTCTTGTCGTCGATCCGGCTCATGTCCGTGCGGCGGATTTCGTCGAGATAGCCGGCGACGGCGCGTACGGCCTCCTTCGTCGAGAGCCGCTGGAAGCCTGGCCAGCCGCCGACGGCGATCCGTTCGCCGATCTCGGTGACGCCGAGCTTGGTTTCGGGACTGCGGGCGGGGGAGCCGTCGAGGAGCGCGGCGAGGGAGATCGCGCCGTTCGAGTGGCCTGTCTCGAAGAGGCTCATCGGACGCATGCGGATGCGGCTGATCCGGCCGCCGCCGGTGTGGCGACTCGGGTCGTCGACCGGGACGGCCGAGCCGCTGAGGATGAACTGACCGGGGAGGCCGCGGTCGTCGACCGCCCGCCGCACCTGGTTCCACAGCCGCGGTTCGAGCTGCCATTCGTCGAGCAGGCGGGGCGTTGCCCCGTCAAGCACGAAGCTCGGCTCGATGGCAGCGACCTGCCGCGCGGACTCGTCGACGTCGAAGAGCACTTCGCTCGCGGCGACCTGCCGGGCGGTGAACGTCTTGCCGCACGCCTTCGGCCCCTCGATGACGACGGCTCCCATCGCGGCGAGCTGCGCATGTAACTCCCCGTCCGCGACGCGGGGCCAGTACTCTGTCGCTCCGGTCTTCACTAGGAAGATCGTAGCCTGTCCGCTAGTAAAGTTGTAGTGATTTCACTAGCAACTTTGTAGGCTTGGGACTAGCGCTCTTGTAGGCGGCCCTGACCCTCCGGAGCGCCGCCGCGCGCTTGTCGAGTAGGGCCCTGGCTAGAGGAAGAGGCGACCTCTCGGCCGCCTCTTCTTGTCAGTTGCATCTCCTGGAACCGTTCAACAGTTGATGCAACTGTCGGGACGGAGAGGGCGGGATTTGAACCCGCGACGCACCTTTCAGCACGTACGCGATTTCCAGTCGCGCTCCTTAGACCACTCGGACACCTCTCCCGGGTGAAGCAGCGGAGGGGGAGGGATTTGAACCCTCGATCCGCCTAACGACGGATAACGGTTTTCGAGACCGCCGCATTCGACCGCTCTGCCACCCCTCCAGCGGGAGCGATGGTATCGGCTACGCCTCGGTGATCGTCCCGACGCCGCTGACGTGCGTCTCGACGCGGGCCGGGTGGCCGCTGTAGACGATGCTCCCGACGCCGTTCACCGTCGCGTCAAGGGTGCCCGTGACGTACACGTGGACGCTGCCGGTGCCCGAGAGGGTCACGTCCGCGTCCTTCGCGACGAGGTGCTGGAGCACGGCCGTCCCGACGCCGGAGATCGTCGTGTCGAGCGTCCCCACGGTGCCGGAGAGCTGGAGCGTCCCGGCCCCGCTCAAGGCGAGCGTGAACGCCGTCGCGCGGATTCCCGCGGCGGTGAGCGTTCCGCTGCCCTTGAGCGTCACGCCGTCGAGCGCAGGTGTCGCGATGCGGACGTGCAGCATGTGGTCCGACGTGTAGCGGTGCTTGCTCGAGACGACGAGGACGCTTCCCCGAACCTCGGTGCGGATGAGCGGCACGATGTTGTCGTCGCCGCTGATCCTCACCGCGGTGTGCCGGCCGACCGCCACGGTGATCGTCGCGGCGCCCGTCAGGTCGATGCTGCTGAAGCCGCCGACCGTTCGCGAGACGGTGACGACGTGCCCCGATCCGGTCGTCGACCCGCCACAGCCGGCTGCCATGAGGACGAGCGCGGCGAGGGCGCACACGCGCATGCCGCGGTTCTATCCCAACCGAACGAAACGGAGAAGGAGGGATTCGAACCCTCGAGGCAGCCATTCAGCCACCTAACGCCTTAGCAGGGCGCCGCCTTCAGCCACTCGGCCACTTCTCCGTGCGGCGACAGGGTATCGAGGAGAAGCTAGTCCTGGATGCGGGCGATCAGCTCGCGGCGGCGGACGACGCGCATCGCCGAGCCCGCGAGCCGCACCTCGTACCCGCCGCCGGCCGGGAAGAGCACCTTGTCGCCGGGGACGACGCCCTCGACCTCCGCTCCGATCGCGGTGACGATGCCGCTGCGGCACTGCGTCTCGGCGCTCGCCGGGATGATGAGCCCGCCGCGCGTCTCGGCCTCCTCGTCGGTCTGCTCGATGACGACGAAATCGTCGAGCGGCTCCAGCGTCAGCCGGATGGGGCGTGGGTCCTCGAGCACGTATTCACGATACTCCGGTCATGCCGTCGCCGTTCGTCGAGCTCGAGGTGGGAGGCCGCACCGTCAAGGTGACGAACCCCGACAAGGTCTATTTCCCCGCGCGCGGCGAGACGAAGCTCGACCTCGTCCGCTACTTCGTCAGCGTCGGCGACGGGATCGTGCGCGCGCTGCGCGAGCGGCCGTGCCAGCTGAAGCGGCAGCCGGAGGGCGTCGGAGGCGAGGTCATCTGGCAGAAGCGCGTCCCGGAGAAGCGCCCCGACTGGATCGAGACCGCGCGCGTCACGTTCCCGTCCGGCCGGCACGCCGACGAGCTGTGCGTCACCGAGCTCGCGCACGTCGTGTGGGCTGCGAACCTCGCGACGCTCGAGTTCGGCGCGTGGCCGTCGCGCCGCCGCGATCCGGAGAAGCCCGACGAGCTGCGCATCGACATCGACCCGCAGCCGGGGACGGGGTTCGCAGAGGCGAAGCAGGTCGCCGCCGTCGTGCACGAGGTCCTCGACGAGATCGGGTACACGGGGTGGCCGAAGACGAGCGGCAACCGCGGCGTCCACGTGTACTGCCGCATCGAGCCGAGCTGGGAGTTCCCCGTCGTCCGCCGCTGTGCGCTCGCGTTCGCGCGCGAGATCGAGCGGCGGGCCCCCGACCTCGTGACGACCGCGTGGTGGAAGGAGGAGCGCGGCGAGAAGGTCTTCGTCGACTACAACCAGAACGCGCGCGACCGGACGATCCTCTCCGCCTACTCCGTGCGCGGGCGGCCGGACGCCACCGTCTCCGCGCCGGTCGGCTGGGACGAGCTCCCCGACGTCGAGATGGAGGACTTCACCATCGCGACGCTGCCCGCGCGCTTCGCCGAGCTCGGCGACCTGCACGCGGGCATCGACGACGCGGTCTGCGACCTGCGCGTCCTCCTCGAGTGGGTCGAGCGCGAGGAGGCGCAGGGCGAGGGCGAGGCGCCGTATCCGCCGAACTTCCCGAAGATGCCGGGCGAGCCGAAGCGGGTGCAGCCGTCGCGCGCTAAGAAGCGCTCGTAGCGGGCGCGACCGCGGGGATCGCGGTCACCCGGCGCACGCACCAGACGAGCAGCAGTGTCGCCACCGTCATCGCGGCCGCGACGGCGGCGTAGGTCACTCGGAATCCGGCGCGCTCGATCGCGTAGCCGGTGAGCGCCGCGCCGAGCGGCGTGCCCGCGCTCGTGATCGAGAGGAACGCCGCGACCACCTGCGGCCTGATCTCGCCCGGCGCGCGCGTCGTGATGATCGCCGTGATCGGCGAGACCCCGAGCGGCGCGCCGATCCCGAACAGGAACATGACGACGACGGCGAGCGGGAGCGGCGTCCCGATCGTCAACAGCCACAGCGGCGCGCTCATCGCCGCGAAGCCGGCGACGCCGAGGAGCAACGGCTTCACGCGCCGCGCAAGGCGCACCGCGAGCAGGCCGCCGAGGACCGAGCCGATCGCGTCGGAAGTGAAGAGCACGCCGGCGCTGCGCGCGTCGTGGAAGTCCCGGAACGCGAGCGCGGGCAGCGACGCGAAGAGCGCGGCGAGGCCGACGTGCGCAATGAGCGCGACGGCGACGATCGACGCGAGCAGCGAGTCGGCGAACACGTGCCGGACGCCCGCGAGCACGCCGCGCCTGCGCGCGGCCCGCGCCACCGCACGTCCGCCGCGCACGAACGCGGCGACGATGAATGCGGAGAGTGCGTAGCTCGCCCCGTCGAGGTAGAGCAGCCGCGGCGCGCCGAGCACCGGGATGAGCGCTCCCGCCGCCACGGGTCCGACGATGCCCGTCACCTGGATCGCGACCTGGAGCGACGCCTGCGCCCGGGCGACCTCCTGCTCGTCCTCGCCGACGATCTCCGGCAGGAGCGAGCTCGCCGCGGCGGCGTACGGGACGCTGAAGACGCCGATCGCCGTCACGAGGACGAGGAGCGCGGGGAAGGAGAGGTCGCCGGCCGCGTGCAGGACCGGGACGGCGACGATCAGCGGCGCGCGCAGCACGTCGCCGAGCACGAGCGACCGCCGCGCGCCGAGCGCCGCCACGACCGAGCCGCCCGGAATGCCGAGCACGAAGGCAGGAAGCGTCCCGCAGGCGAGGACGAGGCCCATCTTCACCGTCGATCCCGTCGTCGCCAGCACGAACCACGGCAGGGCGACCGTCGTCATGTTCGTTCCGGTCAGAGAGACGAAGCGGGCGACGACGACGGCGAGGAGCGTCCGGTCGCGAGGCATGCCAGAATAATAGGATGGACATCCTTCTTTGTAAAGTGGAGGCATGCCGAAGGTGAGCCAGGAGCACGTCGAGGCGCGGCGCGCGCAGATCCTCGCCGGCGCGCGACGCGCCTTCGCGCGCTGGGGATACGACGGCGCCACCGTGCCGAGGCTCGAGAAGGAGATCGGCCTCTCGCACGGCGCGATCTTCAACTACCACCGCTCGAAGCTCGACCTCTTCGTCGCCCTCGCGCGCGAGGACCACGAGCGCTTCCACCGGATCTGGCGCGAGCAAGGGTTCGAGGCGCTCGCACGCCACATCGCGGAGGCCGACCCCTCGTGGCTCAGCGTCTACCTCGAGCTGCACCGGCGTCTGCACACCGACGCGGCGCTGCGCAGGAAGTGGAGCGCGAAGCCCCTCGGACCGCTCGCCGGGCCGGACGCGTTCGCGCACACGATCCTGAACGGCCTCGTCTTCGCGCGCGCGGCCGGCGTCGAGATCGACGTCGAGCCGATCCTGCGGCTAACGAAGAAGGTCCTCGACCGCTAGGTCGTCCGGCCGGCGGGCCGGCCGCACCTCGCGCCACGTGCACTGCGCCGGGTCCTTGTCCTCACGGAAGCGGACGAGCTTCGTGCCGTGGCGGAAGCGGTGCTTCTCGAGCTTGTCGAAGCGCACCTCGACGACGAGCTCGGGGCGGAGCGCCGCCTCCTCGAGGCCGTTCGTCCCCCAGCGGGTCGGTTCCGAGAACCGGCGCTCGCTCTTCTCGTCGAGCAGCGGCAGCACCTTCTGCGCGATCTCCTCCTGGTTCCGCACGCCGACCGCGCACGAGCCGACGTAGTCGAGGTGGCCGTCGTCGGCGTAGAGGCCGAGCAGGAGCGTCGCGATCGTGCTGCGGCCGCCTGCCTTCCAGCGCAGGCCGGCGACCACGCAGTCGGCGGTCTTGTGCGGCTTCACCTTGACGACGCCGTCGCGCGAGCCGGGCAGGTACGGCAGCCCGAGCTTCTTCGCGACGACGCCGTCGAAGCCGGCCGACTGCAGCGTCTGCAGCCAGTCGCGGCCCTCCGCGACGTCGTCGGCGACGGGCGAGAGCGAAAATCCCGCACCCACCTTCTCGAGCTCCGCGCGCCGCTCCTCGATCGGCTCCGCGTGCACCTTCTTCCCCTGCCAGAGCAGCAGGTCGAAGGCGACGAACGTCGCCGGGATCTCGGCGGACAGCTTCCGCACGCGGCTCTCGGCGGGGTGGAGGCGCGTCTGCATCGCGTCGAAGTCGAGCGCGCCGGCGCGCGAGATGACGATCTCGCCGTCGAGCGCCGAGTGCGGCGGCATGAGCTCGCCGAGCGCCCGCAGCTCGGGGAAGTAGCGCAGCAGCGGGCGGCCGTTGCGCGACCAGAGCGCGAGCTCGCCGCCGTCGTTCTCGAGCACGCCGCGGAACCCGTCCCACTTCGGCTCGTACCGCCAGCCGCCGCCTGCGGGCAGCTCGGAGACGAGCTCCGCCTCCATCGGCGGATAGGGAACGTTCGGGCCGGGTGTGCGCTCGTTCTGCATCTCCGCGAGCCTAGTCCACGTCTAAGCTCGGACGATGAGGCGCGTTGCGGTCACGGGGCTCGGCGCGGTGACGCCGATCGGCAACGACGCGCCGTCGACGTGGCGCGCCGCGGTCGCCGGCGAGAGCGGCGTCGACTGGATCCGCTCGTTCGACCCGGCCGGCTTCCCCGTGCGCATCGGCGCCGAGGTGAAGGGCTGGGACCCGAGCGGCGTCGCGTCGCCGAAGGAGGTCCGCAAGCTCGAGCGGAACGTCCTGCTCGCGCTCGGCGCGGGCCGCGAGGCCGTCGCCGATGCGGGCCTCGACGGCGCCTACGAGCCGGGCCGGGTCGGCATCCTCTTCGGCACCGCCATCGGGGGGCTGATCGGCATCGTCGAGCAGGCGAACATCCTGCGCGACCGCGGTCACGATCGCGTCGCGCCGACCTTCATCCCGAGCGTGCTCGCCGACGCGGCGAGCGGCCAGCTCGCCATCTCGCTCGGCTTCCGCGGCCCGAACTACGCGCCCGTGTCCGCGTGCGCGACCGGCTCGCACGCCGTCGGCGAGGCGGCGGAGCTGATCAAGCGCGGCGCTGCCGACGCCGTGCTCGCGGGCGGCGCCGAGGCGTGCATGCACCCGCTCATCCTCGCCGGCTTCTGCTCGATGCGCGGCCTCGTCGCCGAGGAGGAGCATCCGCCGCGCGCGTCGCGGCCGTTCGACGCGACGAGGGCGGGATTCGTCATGGGCGAGGGCGCGTGCATACTCGTGCTCGAGGACATGGACTCGGCGCGCGCACGAGGCGCGAGGATCTACGCGGAGATACTCGGCTACGGCGCATCGAACGACGCGCACCACATGGCGCAGCCGGACCCGGAGTTCGTCGGCGTCGCGGAGATGATGCGGAGCGCGCTCGCGCGCAGCGGAGTCGAGCCCGAGCGTGTCGGCTACATCAACGCGCACGGCACGTCGACGCCGCTCGGCGACCTCGCGGAGACGAACGCCATCAAGGCGGTCTTCGGCGACCACGCCTACAACCTCGCCGTGTCGTCGACGAAGTCGGTGACCGGGCACTGCTTCGGCGCCGCGGGAGCGATCGAGGCGATGATGTGCGTCCGCGCGGTGCACGAGGGCGTTCTCCCGCCGACGATCAACTACGAGCACCCCGATCCCGAGTGCGATCTCGACTACGTGCCGAACGAGGCGCGGACGGTCCAGGTCGACGTGGCATTGTCGAACGCGATGGGGCTCGGCGGCCACAACGGCTGCGTCCTCGTAGGGAGGGTGGAATGACCTTCGACGAAGCGGAGGCATACGCCGTCGCGCACTCGACGCCGGCCACCGACGTGCTGCGGAGGCTTGGCGAGGAAACCGCGCCGCGCGACGACGCAGACATGTCGGTCGGGCCGCTCGAAGGAGCGTTCCTCCGCTTCCTCATCGCGTTGAAGCGGCCGCAGCGCGTGCTCGAGATCGGCGTCTTCACCGGGTGGTCGTCCATCGACATGGCAACGGCTCTTCCGCCGGGAGCGACGATCGTCGCATGCGACGTGAATCCGGAGACGACGGCGATCGCAAAGCGCTACTCGGCAGAGGCGGGCGTCGCCGACCGTATCGACTACCGCGTCGGCAACGCGTTCGAGACGATCGAGGCGCTCGACGGTCCGTTCGACCTCGTCTTCATCGACGCGTGGAAACCCGACTACATCGGGTACTACGAGGCAGTGCTGCCGAAGCTCGCCGAGGACGGCGTCATCCTCGCCGACAACACGCTCTCCGCGCTCCGCGGCAACGAGCACATCGCGGCGTTCAACGAGCACGTCCTGAACGATGCCCGCGTCGAGTGCGTCCTCGTCCCCATCCGCGACGGCGTCACCCTGATACGACGTCGACCGTGAGCTCGTCGAGCGAGCGGATGGTGACGTCGGCGAGCGCGAGCGCCTCCTCGTCGGGCGGATAGCTCGCGTTCGGGATCGCGACGACGCGCATGCCGGCGCTCTTCGCCGAGCGGATGCCGCCGTGCGAGTCCTCGACCGCCGTGCACCGGTCCGGTGCGACGTCGAGGCGGCGCGCCGCCTCGAGGTAGACGTCCGGCGCCGGCTTCCCGCGGGCGACCTGCTCCGACGAGACGGTGGCCGTGAAGTACGGCGCGAGCCCGGCGACCTCGAGGACGGTGTCGATGAGCTCGCGGTTCGACGACGACGCGAGCCCGACCGGGAAACGCGCAGCGAGACGCCGGACCGCCTCGGCCGCGCCGGGAACGAGCGGCAGATGGTCGCGATACGCGGCGAGCATCCGCCGGACGACCTCGGCGTTGATCTCGTCGGGCTCGTCCGGGATGCCGGCGGCGTCGTGAAGGTAACGCGACCACTCCGTCGAGCTCATGCCCATCATCGCGCGCTGGACTTCGTCGTCGTAACGCCCGCCGCGCTCGCGGACGTACGCCTCGCGCACCGTGTCCCACACCTCTTCGGATTGGATCAGGACGCCGTCCAGATCGAAGACGACCGCCTCGATCACAGGGCGTGGTACGTGCTCTCGCGGTACATGAGCCCGCTCTTCGCCGGCCCGTGCTCGAGGGCGACGACGTCGCCGATGAAGAACGTGTGGTCGCCGGCGTCGTGCTCCGCGCGCGTGCGCGCCTCGATCCAGCCGACGGCGCCCTCGATGAGCGGCGCGATCGAGCCCTCGCGGATCGCGACGCCGTCCCAGTGGACGATCGGCGGACGGCCGGCGGCGAAGCGCTGCGCCAGCTCGGCCTGCTCGCCGCCGAGCAGCGACACGCCCCAGGCCCCGGCGCGGCGGAGGAGCTCGTAGCACGATGCCTCCTTGCCGATCGAGACGCCGACGAGCGGCGGGTCGAGCGAGAGCGAGACGAGCGACGACACGGTGACGCCCATGCGGTCGCCCTCGTAGTCGACGGTGAGGACGGAGACGCCGTGCGGCCACAGCCGCATGAGCCCGCGCAAGTCCTCCGGTCCGACCATGTGCCCGATCATATGGACGCCTGTCGGCGACAGACGGCGGGGGTGGGATTCGAACCCACGAGACGCTCGCGCGTCTAACGATTTTCAAGACCGTCCCGTTCGACCGCTCCGGCACCCCGCCGAGCGAAAGTCATTGTCGCAGGCGCGTCAGTCCGCGACGCGCTCGCCGCCGAGCCGGCGCGGCGCACCGTGCTCCCACAGCTGCTCGGGAACGGACACGCTTCCGTCCGCCTCCTGGAAGTTCTCGATGAGCGCGATCATCGTGCGCGCCGTGACGGCGGTGCCGTTGAGGGTGTGCACGTGCTCGAGCTTGCCGTCGACGCGCGTGCGGACGTCGAGCCGGCGCGCCTGGTAGTCGGTCGTGTTCGACGTCGACGTGAGCTCGCGGTAGCGCTCCTGCCCCGGGAACCATCCCTCGACGTCGTACTTCTTCGCCGCCGAGGCGCCGAGGTCGCCCGCGGCGATGTTGACGATGCGATACGGGATGGA
The DNA here is from genome assembly GCA_963753295.1 of uncultured Actinomycetes bacterium. Classification (GTDB taxonomy): domain Bacteria; phylum Actinomycetota; class Thermoleophilia; order Gaiellales; family Gaiellaceae; genus Palsa-739. The sequence goes on from CAVWBZ010000013.1 coordinate 145,186, forward strand.
GAGGTCGCCGATGAGCTCCTCCTCGATCGCGAGCAGCCGCTCGTGCTCCGCGCGCGCCGCGTCGGCGGTCGTGAAGACGAACATCTCCACCTTGTCGAACTGGTGCACGCGGAACATGCCGCGCGTGTCCTTCCCGGCGGCGCCCGCCTCGCGGCGGAAGTTCGTCGAGTAGCCCGCGTATCGCAGCGGCAGCGCGTCCGCGTCGAGGATCTCCTGCATGTGCATCGCCGCGAGCCCCACCTCGGCGGTGCCCGTGAGATAGAGCTCGTCGCGCTCGACCTTGTAGATGTTCACCTCGTCGGTGGGCAGGAAGCCGGTGCCGTACATCGCCTCCTCGCGCACGAGCACGGGCGGCAGCACCGGCACGAATCCCTTCGCGACGAGCCGGTCGAGCGCGTACCGGTAGAGCGAGAGCTCGAGCAGCGCGAGGTCGCCGATGCGATACGCGAAGCGTGCTCCCGAGACCTTGGCCGCGCGTTCCATGTCGATCCAGCCGAACATCTGGGCGAGGTCGAGATGGTCGCGTACGGGGAAGTCGAACGCGGGCGGCTCGCCCACCTGCCGTACGAGGACGGCGTCGTCCTCGGTGAAGCCGTCGGGCGTCTCGTCGTCGGGCGGGTTCGGGATACGGTCGAGGAGCTCGGTGCGCCGCCGCTCGGCCGCGGCGAGCTCGTCCTCGAGCGCCTGGAGCTCGACCTTCACCTGCTCGAGCTCGGCGAGCTGCTCCGGGGTCGGCTTTCCCTTCAGCTTCCGCTTCGCGCGCAGGTCCTCCACCCGCGGCTGCACCGCGAGCACGGCGCGGTCGGCCTCGAGCAGCTCGTCGAAGGCCTCCGCCGCGCCCTTGCGCGCGAGCCGTCGCCGGAGCTCGTCCGGGTCGCTGCGGGCGGCGCGCAGGTCGATCACGAGAGTGAGTCTAGGTACGCCTCGAGCAGGGCGGCGACCCCTTCGTCCTCCACCGGCGGGATGACGAGCCGCGCGCGGCGGAGGATCTCGGCGTGCGCGTTCGCGACGGCGACCGGGAAGCCGGCCCAGTCGAGGAGCTCGCGGTCGTTCTCGCCGTCGCCGCACGCTACGGTCTCCGCCGCGGTGAAGCCGAGGCGGTCGGCGACGTACTGCAGGCCCGCGCCTTTGCTCACGTCCGGGTGCGCGAACTCGAGGAAGTACGGGAGCGACTTCGACACGAACAGGCGGCCCGCGTAGCGCGGCTCGAGCTCGGCCTCGAGCGCGTCGAGCGCATGCTCGTCGCCGACCGCGACGAGCTTCGTCGGCTCCTTCTTCAGCCAGTCGTGCAGCGGCCCGACCGCGTGGATCTCGAGGTGCTGGAAACCCGCGTAGCGTTCCGCCTCGGGCGTCACCTCCGCGACGTACAGCTCGTCGTCGACGTAGCAGTTGAGATGGAAGCCTGCCGCGACGACGGTCTCGATCACGTCGAGCGCATCGGGCAGGGGGATGGTCACGTGGCGGAGGAACTCGCCCGTGACGGGGTCGGCGACGACGGCGCCCTGGTAGCAGACGACGGGATCGTCGATCCCCGCCTCGATGACGTACGGGCGAACGGAGCGGAACATCCGCCCGGTGACGACGACGACGTGCACGCCGGCGGCGCGCGCCGCCGCGATCGCCGCCTTCGTCCGCGGCCGGAGGACGGTGTCCTCGGCGATGAGCGTGCGGTCGAGATCGACCGCGAACGCGGCGAGGGGTCGGGGGAAGGTCGGAGGAAGCTCGACCGTGGGGCCTACGGAACCTTGCCGCCCGTCGACTTCACGACGTAGGCGGAGACGTCGGCGATCTGCTGCGCCGAGAGGCTGCTCTTGAAGGACGGCATCTGCGCGCCGCCGTTCGTGACCTGGGCGGTGACCGCCCGGTAGTCGGGCTTGAGCTGGTCGAGGTTCGGGCCGACCGTGCCGGTCGCGTGCGCGGCTGCGAGCGTGTGGCAGCCGGTGCAGCCTTTGCTCGTGAACACGGACGCCCCGGCGGTGGGATCGCCCTTGAGGTTGAACGCCGGCGTGATCGGGAACGTCGGCGCCTTCGGCAACGCCCCTTCGACGCTCTGGGGCGTCGGGCTGACGACGCCCTCCGCACCGCAGCCGGCGAGGAGCACGCATGAGAGCACCGTAAGAATCACGAGAGCGGCGCGGCGCACGACGCGAGACTCTACCGGCCCGGAGTACCATGCGAGCCGTGAAGCGAAGGTCGTTCGGGCGCGATCGGGGGCTGTCCCTCCGCATGCTCTTCACGAGCGGCCTGCTCGGCCTGCTCTACGTCATCTTCGCGGTCGTCCTCTTCTCGGTCCTCAAGGTCGGGCTCGCGCCGATGCTGGTCATCGTCATCGGGCTCGCCGCCGTCCAGTACTGGACGTCCGACAAGCTCGCGCTCGCCGCCTCCGGGGCGAAGATCGTCACCGCGGAGCAGGCGCCCGAGCTGCACGCGATGGTCGAGCGGCTGTGCGCGATGGCCGACCTGCCGAAGCCGCGCGTCGCGGTCGTCGACACCGACGTGCCGAACGCCTTCGCGACCGGCCGGAACCCGAAGCACGCGGTCATCGCGGTCACGCAGGGCCTTTGGCGCCGGCTCGAGCCGCAGGAGCTCGAAGGCGTGCTCGCCCACGAGCTCTCCCACGTCGCCAACCGCGACGTGCTGATCATGACGGTGGCGAGCTTCTTCGCCATGCTCGCGGCGATGATCACCCGCTTCGGCCTCTACTTCGGGATGTGGGGCGGCGGCTTCGGCGGCGGCAATCGCAACAACAACAACAATCAGGTCCCCGTCTGGCTCATCGTCTTCGTCGTCTCGATCGTCGTCTACGCGATCAGCTTCATCCTCATCCGGACGATCTCGCGCTACCGCGAGTACGCGGCCGACCGCGGCTCGGCGCTCATCACGGGCGCGCCCGAGCACCTCATGAGTGCCCTTCAGAAGATCTCGAGCGGTATCACGCAGATCCCTCAGCGCGACCTGCGCGAAGTGGCCGGGATGAACGCGTTCTTCATCATCCCGACGAACTGGAAGAGCCAGATGAGCGAGTGGATGATGGATCACCCGCCGCTCGAGAAGCGGCTCGCCGCGCTGGCGGAGATCGCCCGCCAGATGGGTAGACCCGTCGCCTAGATCGGCGCGTCGAACAACGCCAACCAGCGGCTCAGGTCAGGCTCTATCGGCAGCTCCGGCTCCAGCTTGGCCTTCAATTCCAGCTCCTGGGCGTTGTCGCGTTCCTGCTTCTCGCCCGTCGGGACGAAGGGCCAGAACGTGCCCGTCTTGAAGCCGTAGATCCAGTAGACGGGGTTCTTCCCGCCCTCGAAGCGGAACGGGGCGGCGAGCAGCTGGCCGCCGAAGCCCTTCGCCTCGAGCTCGGAGGCGACGGTGTGCACTCCGGCCACCTGGTCCTCGAGGTCGGGGTCGCGGACGATGACCCACTCGAACCCGAACGAGTCGGTCTTCCGGTCGAGCTTCGACCCGGCACTCGCGGCGACCGCCTGCAGGAGCTGCTCGATCTCCTGGTCGGCGGCGGTGAACTCGCCCGCCGACAACGGCTTGAAGATGACCGCGCCGACGCCGGCCGGCTTCAGCGAACACTCCGTGTCGAGCGTGATCGCCGCGGTCGTGAGCGCGAACAGGCGCTCGCCGGCAGGGCCCTTCAGCTTCTTCCGTCCGAACAGGATGTCGCCGAGGCCCAAGCCGCTACTGCTGTGGCTGCTGCTGCTGTTCCGCGGCGGCGGCGTCGCCGGACGCGATCTCCTTCGTCGCGCCGTCGCCGGGGCCCACTTCGGCCTTCAGCTTCGCGAGCTCCGAGTCGACCTGCGACGACGCGGAGATCTGCGCGAGCTCGCGGTCGAGCTGCGTCTGGTCGCCGGCCGTGAGGTCATCGAGGGCGCCCGTGCTCGTCAGCTCGTCGATCGCCGACGCGCGCGCCTGCAGCTCCTCGGTCTTGTCCTTCGCGCGCTGGATCGCGGCTCCGGTGTCGTTCATGCCCTTGCCGATGCCGGTAGCCGCCTCTCCGACGCGCACCTGCGCCTCGGCCGCCGAGTACTGCGCCTTGAGCACTTCCTTCTGGGAGCGGAACCCCTCGATGCGCGTCTCGAGCTGCTGTTGCGCGGCGACGAGCTTGTCCTGCTGGTCGGCGAGGCCCTGCACCTGCGCGTCCATGCTCTGCAGCTGCTGCTGCGCGACCGCCTTGCGCTCGAGCGCCTGCCGCGCGAGGTCCTCGCGGTTCGCCGCGACCGCCTGCCGCGCCTGCGTCTCGAGCTTGACGACGTTCTGCTCGAGCTTCTGCTGCTGGAGCTCGAGGCGCTTCTTCGCCGTGACGACGTCGGCGACGCCGCGCTTCACGTTCTGGAGCTGCTCGAGCATCTGCTCGTACGAGTAGTCGAGCGTCTCGGTCGGGTTCTCGGCCCGGTTGAGGAGCTTCGAGTACTTCGCCTTGACGATGAGCATCGTGCGGGAGACGAGACCGGCCATCGGTCCATTAGCCTACAGCGGCGATGCTCGTGGAGCGGAACATCCACCCCGAGTGGCTCTCGAACGCCTACGTCGTCGCCGACCGCCGGGGCGGGACCGCGGTCTTCGTCGACTCGGGCGCCGATCCCGGTCCGCTCGTGGCCGCCGTGGAGGAGTGGGGCGTCGTGCCGGCCGTCATGCTCCGGACGCACGCCCACCACGACCACGTCGCCTGGGAGGACGACCTGTGCGACCGGTACGGGATCCCGGTCGTCGCCGCGCCGGGCGAGTGGGAGTGGGGAGGGATCCGCGTCCGCGGGGTCGCGACGCCCGGTCATTCCGACGACATGATCGCCTTCTTCGTCGACGCCGAGCTCGTCTTCACCGGCGACACGCTGTTCAAGGACGCCGTCGGCGGCGGCGATCTCGCCCTCGTTCGCGCCTCCGTCATGGACGTCTTCATGCCCCTGCCCGACTCGACGCGCGTCCTTCCCGGGCACACGGACGAGACGACGATCGGCCGCGAGCGCGAGCACAACCCGTTCGTGCGCGTCTGGTCGGGCGTCGAGCCGGAGGGAACGGAGCCGGTGGACGTCGGCGGCCGCCCGGCTACCCTGGTCGTCTGGTCGCCCGACTACGACGGCAAGGGCAAGGCCTGGGTCCGCTTCGACGACGGCACGGACGCGATCGTCGGCGGCTCACGTGTCCGAAGAGGACAGTAGGTTCCGCATGTGCGCCTCCTCGTCGCCCGCTGCGAAGTTCGCTACTCCGGCCGTCTGAACGCCGTCCTGCCCGAGGCCGTGCGCCTGCTCCTCCTCAAGGCGGACGGCTCCGTCCTCGTCCACGACGACGCCGGCGGCTTCAAGCCGTTGAACTGGATGACGGCGCCGACGGCGATCGAAGACCGCGGCGACGTCCTCGTCGTCCGGAAGCCGAAGACGGAGGACGTGCTCGAGATCACCCTCGTCGAGGTGCTGAGCGACGTCGTCCACGACATGGGCGAGTCGGCGGCGCTGCAGAAGGACGGTGTCGAGCGCGACCTCCAGGAGGCGCTCGCGGCAGCGCCGGCCGCGCTCGGCGAGGAGCTCGTGCTCGTCAAACGCGAGTGGCCGACGGAGATCGGGCCGGTCGACCTCATGTGCAAGGACGCCGCCGGCGAATGGGTCGCGGTCGAGATCAAGCGCATCGGGACGATCGACGCAGTCGAGCAGCTCACGCGCTACCTCGCGTTCATCCGGGAGGATCCGGCCAAGGCCGGCTGCCGCGGCATCCTCGCCGCACAGGCGATCAAGCCGCAGGCGGTCGCCCTCGCGGAGTCGCGCGGCCTGCGCTCGGTCGAGGTCGACCTCGCCGTCCTCCGCGGCGAGCGCGAGCCCGACCTCACGTTGTTCGCCGCCTGAGAGCCTCTAAGGCCGGACGACGGCCTTCAGGTAGTCGCGCGGCGGCTCGGCGAACAGCGCGCCGACGCCCTCGAGCCCGACCTCGTGCGTGAGCAGGCGCTCCCACGGACGCGCGCCGCTGGCGAGGAACGCAAGCGCGGCACGGAATGTCCGCGGCGTGTGATGGAACGCGCCGCGCACTGTCAGCTCCTCGTAGTGGACGCGCGTCGCGTCGAGTGCGACCTCCGTGCCGGCGGGGAGGCCGCTGAAGAACACGGCGGTGCCGCCGCGCCGCACGAGCGTCACCGCGTCGCGCCAGCCGTCCGGCGTTCCCGTCGCCTCGATCGCGACGTCCGCGCCGCCGCCGTCGCCCGCGACCGCGCCGAACGCCGGCGCGAGCGCGCGACGCTCCGCGCGTCCGCCGACGACGACGGGCCGTCCGCCGGCGTCCGCGACGCAGGAGCACAGCATCAGGCCGATCGGCCCGGCGCCGAGCACGGCGACGGTGTCGCCTTCCCGGATCCCCGCGCGCTCGACCCCGTGCAGGCAGCACGCGAGGGGCTCGACGAGCGCGGCGACCTCGGAGGCGAGGCCGGGCGGCACCGGTAACAGGTTCACGCTCGCGATGCGCTCCGGCACGACGACGAACTCCGCGTACGCGCCGTTGAGCAGCGGGAGCAGGTTCGTGCACTGCGCCTCCTCGCCGCGGGCGCAGGCCGCGCACGCGCCGCACGGCGCCGAGTTGGCGGCGACGACGCGACGGCCGCTCGCGACGTCGACGCCGCACAGCTCGTGGCCGAACGGGGACGGCGGCCCGCCGAGCAGGACCGGATGCCCGCGGCGGAACGCCTTGAGGTCGGTGCCGTCCGTCAGCGCGACCTCGACCCGCACGAGCACGTCGCCCGGTCCCGCGACGGGGTCGGGAACCTCGTCCACCCGGACGTCGCCCGGGGCGTACCAGCGCAGCGCCCTCACGGCGTGAAGACGACCTTGAGCGCCTCGCCGCTGCGGTAGAGCTCGAGGCCTTCGGAGAAGCGTTCGAGCGGGAGGACGACCGGCTCGGGCAGATCGAGCTCCGGCAGAAGGCGAACGGCAGCGGCCATCGACGCGGGCGTCGCCGAGCGCGAGCCGCGCAGCGTCAGCTCGCGGCGGTAGACGGCGTCGAGGTCGAGCGCGCCGCCGGGCGCGAACACGAGCAGCGCTCCGCCCGGCTCGATCCACTCGCACGGATCGGCCGGGGCGCAGAGGACCGCGGCGGGGACGGGGCCGTCCGGCTCGGGCGCACAGCGCCGATCGGCGCGCGGATCGAGCGCGAGCACCTCGTCGCCGCGACGGCGGAGCACCTCGCACCAGAGCCGGCCCATGAATCCGCAGCCGATGACGAGCACGCGGCCGGGCGGCACGAGGTCGAGCGCCCGGAGCACGCACGCGAGCGGCTCGACGTACGTGCCGCGCGCGTCGCCGACGGAGTCCGGCAGCCCGACGCCCGCGACCGGCTGCACGCGCTCGGCAAAGCCACCAGGGACGATCGTCGGCTCCGGGAACTGCGCGCACGTCGACTCGTGGCCCGAGCGGCAGCGCCCGCATGTGCCGCACGGCCGGTGGTGCAGGAGCGCGACGCGCCGGTCGTCGACGCGCGCGACCACCTCGTGCCCGAGGACCGTTCCCGCCGGCGCGGCGCCGATCTTCTCGACGTCCGACCCGCAGAGCCCCGTGGCGAGCACTTCGATCGAAGGCTCGGGTGAGGGAAGATCCACGAGACGCGGGTCGCCGTACGCGTCGAGGACGACCGCGCGCATGCGGACATCGTAGGAGGGACGACATGGCAGTGAAGCTCCATCGATGCTCGAACCAGTGGGTCAAGCTCCAGGGCCATCCGTGCTGGAAGGTCGAGAAGGCGCTCCGGGACATGGGCATCGACTACGAGCGCGTGCCCGGGCCCGTCCGACGCGCCAAGCGCGACGACCTCGAGGCCCACACCGGCCAGCGGCTCTATCCGGCGATCGAGTTCGAGAACGGAACCTGGTACCGCGAGCAGTCGAAGCGCATGGTCGAGACGATCCGCGGCGGCAAGCTCATGGAGAAATCCGGCTAAACTGAGCCCGGCACGGGGCTATAGCTCAGTTGGGAGAGCGCCTGGATCGCACCCAGGAGGTCGGCGGTTCGAGCCCGCCTAGCTCCA
>CAVWBZ010000014.1:0-114397 GCA_963753295.1 uncultured Actinomycetes bacterium
GGCCGGGCAGGGATCGAACCTGCGACCTTGGGATTAAAAGTCCCCTGCTCTACCGACTGAGCTACCGGCCCGTGCGGCCGAGTGTACGTTCCCACGCGTCGAGAAGCTGCTCGACGTTCCGGCGCTGTGCGTCGGAGAACTCGAACCGGTCGACGCAGCGCCGCGCCTCCGCCGGGTCGTCGTTCTCGACCGCCGCCTCGAGGTGCTCGCGGAGCGGCGTCGGCTGGCGGAGCTGCCGGCGCAACCAGCGGAGCAGGCTGACCTGGGACGCTTCCACATGGGCGGTGACGGGATCGAACCGCCGACCCCCTGCTTGTAAGGCAGGTGCTCTCCCAGCTGAGCTAACCGCCCGGGACGTCCCGCCAGGGTAGCCCGTCACACCCGGGAATAGCAGGCGCGGCGTCCCGTTCTCTCAGATATATAAGAAACTGTCAGTCCAGTTTTGATGAGTGGGCGGCGGAGCGGCAAGCGTTCTCGTACTCGACATTTGCGACATGCACAGAGAGGAGCACTCACGATGAGTACCGACCACACCACGTCGCTCCCAACCACACAGCTGGGCGGCACCGGACTCGAGATCACCCGCGTCGGCTTCGGCGCCTGGGCGATCGGCGGCGGCGGCTGGGAGTTCGGCTGGGGCCCCCAGGAGGACGCCGAGTCGCTGGCGGCGATCGAGCGGGCACTCGAGCTGGGCGTCAACTGGATCGACACGGCCGCCGCCTACGGCTTCGGCCGTTCCGAGCAGGTCGTCGGCCGAGCGCTCGAGGGCATGCGCGAGCGGCCGTTCGTATTCACGAAGGCGTCGCTGCTCGAAGGACCCGGCCGCACGGTCGTGCACAACCTGAAGCGCGATTCGATCCTGCGCGAGGCGCACGCGAGCCTCGAACGGCTCGGAATCGACGCGATCGACCTCTATCAGATCCACTGGCCGGTCCCGGTCGAGGACATCGAGGAGGGCTGGGCCGCGCTCGCCGAGCTGCGCGAGCAGGGCATCGTGCGCCACATCGGCGTCTCCAACTTCGACGTTGCGCAGCTGCGCCGGATCGAGCAGCTCGCACCGGTCGAGACGCTGCAGCCGCAGTACTCGCTCGTCGCCCGCGCGGCCGAGGACGAGATCCTCCCCTTCGCCGAGCGCCGGGGGATCGGGGTGATCGTGTACTCGCCGATGGGCTCCGGCCTGCTGAGTGGCGGGATGACCCGCGAGCGGATCGAGAACATGCCCGACGACGACTGGCGCAAGCACGACGCCCTCTTCACCGAGCCGCAGCTCTCGCAGCATCTCGCGCTCGTCGAGCGGCTGCGCGCGGTCGCCGAGCGGCACGGGACCACGCCCGGCGCCGCGGCCGTCGCCTGGACGCTGGGAAACCCTGCGGTCGACGGCGCGATCGTCGGCTTTCGCGGTCCCGGCCAGGTCGACCCGATCCTGGCGGCCGCGCGCCTCGAGCTCGACGCCGACGACGTCGCCGAGATCGAAGGGCGGCGGTGACGATGCCGACCGTCGAGCACGGTCTCGTCGCAGAGATGGCGGGAACGTGAGCGAGCTTCCCGGTACCGAGACGAAACCACGGGGCCGGCCGCGCAGCGAGCAGGCGCGCAAGGCGATCCTCGACGCCGCGATCGAGCTCCTGCTCGCGCAGGGCCTCGAGGCGGTCAGCATGGACGAGGTCGCCGAGCGCGCCGGCGCCAGCAAGGCGACGATCTACCGCTGGTGGCCGACCAAGGAGACGCTCGCGCTCGATGCGCTCTACCACGAGTGGGACACCGCGCGGCCGTCACCACCCGACACGGGATCGCTACGCGGCGACCTGCTCGCCCTCGTCCGCCCCTGGATCCGCCGCGCGCGCAAGCGACCGTACGCGCGCGTCGTCGCGGCTCTGGTCGAAGAGACGCACACCGACCCGGCGTTCGCAGAGCTCTACCACGAACGCTTCGTGAACCCACGCCGCGATCCGGCCCGCGCCATCCTCAGGCGAGCAATCGAGCGCGATGAGATCCCCCGGAACAGCGACATCGAGCTCGCCCTCGACCTCATGTACGGCGCGCTGTTCCACCGGCTCCTCCACGCCCACGCACCCCTCAGCAACCGCTTTGTCGACGACGTGGTGGACGCGACGCTCGCGGCTCTCGCCGCGCCCCGCGGCGGACGCCGGAGCTGACACTCCGGTCGGCGGCAGTGCCCCCAGCGGGATTCGAACCCGCGCTACGGCCTTGAAAGGGCCGCGACCTGGACCGCTAGTCGATGGGGGCGGACCGCCTTCAGACTAAATGAACATCTTCCAGCGGGCGGTCGCGCCGCAGCTGCAGTCCTTGTGCTTCGCCGAGCAGTGGCGGCAGCTCCAGTGCTCCCACCAGATCCACTTCAGGTGGTTCACCTCGAGCACGAACAGCGCGACGATCCAGAGGAGGATGACGGTCCGCGACATGCCGTCCACGGTAGATCCGGACGGCTGGACCGACAATGGGCCGGGCGGCCCAAAGGCGCCGCCCGGCGGTCCCAGCCTCGCTGGGCTGCGAGGGGCGCCGGCCGGGACGAACGCGCGAGCCCGAGCCGGGGCTAGGCCGGCAGCGGCTTCAGGACGAGCACGAGGTCGCCCTGCTGCGTCTGGGAGAGTCCGAACGTGTAGACGCGCGAGTCGGTCGTGGCGTCGATGAGGTGCACCTCGCGCGCGGGGATCGCCGCCGGCAGCGGCGTCTTCGCGCTCAGCGTCTGTGCGAGCGGCGTCTTCAGCTCGGCCGACAGATCGGACTTCTGCAGGAGGACGAGGAACTGCTTGCCGTTCGCGGGCGGGATGAACGCGACGACGCTCTTGATCCCGCTGATGTACTTGAACGTGTACAGCGCGATCTGGAGGATCTCGCGGCGGACGAGCCGCCCGCGCGCCGCCGACGGCTTGCCGGTCGCGATCGCGCACGACGTCCCGAGGCCGCAGAGCGAGTACATGATGCTGTCGGACGACGACACGGGGATGATCTGGTCGGCGCCGCTCGTCCCGTGGATGGCGAAGTAGTGGATCGGCACGTTGCTGCTGCTCGAAGCCGACACGGACGGCGCCTTTGCGATCACGTCGTCGAGCTGGCTGCCGTCGGGGAGGCGGTACGACTTGCCGACCTGGTCGGCGATCTGCTTCGCCGCGCCGAGGCCGCCGCCGCTCGGATGCCACGCCGACCACGGCACCGCCGGGCTGATCGACCGGCTCGCAAAGACGACGACGCCGACGATCGCCGCCGCGAGGACTCCGCCGAGCAGGCCGTAGACGACGAGGAAGCGCTGCCAGTGAGGCGGGCGCGCCGCGCGCGCGGGCGCAGCTGCGGGAGCCGGCGGCGTCGCGGCCTCGGTCGCGTCGCCTCTCGTCAGATCTGCGGCCATGACTCTTCCTTCGTCCAGTCGATCTCGGGCTTCTTGAAGTTCTGCGCGTCGAGGAGGCGGACGAGATCGTTGCCGTAGATCTCCTCCTTCTCGATGATCGTGTTGGCGACCCGCTCGACGCCGTCCTTGTTCTCGCGGATGAAGTAGACGGCGGTGCAGAACGCCTGCCCGAGGAACTGGGCGACGAGCGGGCGCTTCGCGCGGTCGCCGAGCGCGTCGAAGACGTTCACCGAGCGGTTGAGGATGCGGTTGCCGATCTCCTCGAAGCGCTTCTCGATCCTCTTCTCTGCGCGCTCGCCGGTGACGCCGTCGAAGGTGTTGCCGTTCACGTGCACCCGCGTGGGCGCCATGCCGGCCGCGCCCACCATCGAGCCCGCGATCGCCGTGACGGACTGGATGTCGCCGCCGACGCCGACCGAGTTCTCGCCGTAGAAGACGATCTCCGCCGCCATCGCCCCGAGCACGTGCACGAGGGCTCCGAACCGCTCGCTCTGCCAGGCGCTGAACCGCTCTTCCTTCTCGTACGCCTGATGGTGGCCGAGAGAGCCGCCGCGCATCTTGATCGAGACGCGGCTCGACTCGAGGTTCGGCCGGTAGACGTGCGCGGCGGCGGCGTGACCGGCCTCGTGGATCGCGACCGCGCGCGTCTCGTGCTCGACGTAGTGGACGCCGATCGCCGTGCCGGACTCGACCGCCGTCATTGCGTCGACGAGGTGGCGCCACTCGAACGCGATCATGCCCTCGTGGTGCGCGTTCGTCAGCGCCATCGAGCAGATCTGCTCGATCATCGCCGGCGAGTAGCCGCCGGTGATGCGCGCGATCTCGTCGCGCCGCTCGGGCGAATCAAGCTCCGGATCGTGGGACACCTTGTTGAGGTAGAGGTCGAAGATGTCCTTGCGGTCTTCCTTCGTCGGCGTCCGGAACCAGACGTGGCGGCCCATGCGCCCAGGGCGCGTCAGCGCCGGGTCGAGGTTCTCGAACGGGACATTCGTCGCGCCGATGAAGTAGATCTGCGCGTTGAGCGGGCGCGGCGCCGGGAGGCGCATGCTGACGCCGCCCGACGCGGCGCGGCACGACGTACACCGCGTCGAGGAACGAGTTGATCTTGTTCGTGAAGAAGCGCCGGAAGAAGGGCGGGTTGTCGATGCCGTCCATCGTCACGAGCAGCTGGTTGAGTGCCAGCTGGCCCTGGCCGCCCATCATCCCGGGGAAGATCCCCTGGTTGACGAGGTTGCCCACCTTCTGCATCCACGCGGGATACGGCGAGCGGGGCTCGGGGGCGCGCTGCCGGAACATGTAGTCGCGCCACTCCGGCGTTTCGACGATGACGTCGCCGCTCGGGTTGATCGCGCCCATCTCGCCGAAGAACGTCTGGGGCGGCGGCGTCATGCGCGGTGCCTGCAGCGACTGGCGCCGCATGCCGACGGCGTCGATCTCGTCGATGAAGACGATGCACTGGCCGCCCCACTTGCGGGCGAGCTTCTTCGCCTTGCGCGCGAGGTAGCGCACGAGGACGGCGTCGATGCCGATGAAGGTGGAGGCGAAGCCCGAGCCGGGGATGGAGACGAACGGCGAGTTGAACCCGGTCGCGATCCCCTTGGCGAGCATCGTCTTGCCGGTGCCCGGCGCGCCGAGGAAGAGCAGCCCTCGCTCGCGTTTGCCGCCGGCCTGCTCGAACGCCTCGCCCGACTGCCACAGCGTGACGATGCGGCGGACCTCCTCCTTCGCCTCCGCCTGTCCGCGGATGTCGTCGAGCTTCACGCCCCACTCGGCGTCGCCCGGCTCGTACCCGCGGATCTGCGAGATGCCCATGAGCAGCATCGGCCCCATGAAGATGAAGAAGTTCGCGAAGAACAGGAAGAAGACGAGGACGAGCTGGAGCAGCAGCGTCCGGTTGCCGAGCAGGTGGAAGAACGCGGTGATGATGTGCAGCCCCGTCCCCGGCCACGAGCGGTGCGTCGCGTGGCGGGTGTCGATGAGATAGACGAGCGTCGTGATGCCGGCGGCGAAGATCGCGACCCGGTAGTAGAAGCGCCACGTCCACGCGCGCCTGCGGTTGACGACGTCCTCCTCCCGCAGCCGCGTCTCCTCGGTTCCGAACAGGCTCGGCCAGGGGATCAGCCGGCGGATGATGAGATCGACGAGGCCACGGAACCCGACGACGACGAGCGCCGTGAGGAGGAGCGACTTGAGGACGCTGTCGTGCCCGGTGTGCCGGAAGAAGAAGTACGAGGCCGGGCTCGTGAGCAGCGCGATGATGGTCGCGACGCGCGCGAGCCGGCGCAGCTGGGATGCAAGCGCTACCGACTCTTCGCTCGAGCGAAGGGTTCCCGTTACTTCGGCGACTGCCACCGGCTCGTCAGTGTAGAGGTCAAATCCGTACTCTCGATACTCGCGCGTGAACTCCTTAGATTTCTCTCAGGAAGACCGGGACCGGGCCGCCCGGTACCACCGCCCCCTGTATGCCGCGACCGCGGCCCGGTTGCTCGTCGTCGTCGTCGTGTATTCGCTTCTGACGACGGTTCGGGTCGAAGGTTTGGGCTGGGCCGGAGATGCGGCCGTGTCGGCGGCGGCCGTCGTTCTCGCCGCCGAAGCGGCTTGCCTCCCGCTCGACCTCTGGCGTGGCCTTCTTCGCGAGCGCCGTTTCGGTCTCTCGACGCAGTCGCCGGGCGCGTGGCTCGCCGACCGGGCGAAGGGGGAGGCGATCGGGATCGCCCTCGCCGCGGCGGCCTGGGTGGCCGCGGTCGGCCTCGCCCGCGCCTGGCCGGCGTGGTGGCCGCTTCCCGCCGCCGCGGGCCTTGCGCTCGCCGTCCTTGCGCTCACGTTCGTCGCGCCCGTCGTCCTCGAGCCGCTGTTCAACCGCTTCCGTCCGCTCGAGGACGCGCGCCTCGCCGGTGCGCTGCGGGCGCTCGCCGACCGGGCCGGCGTCCCCGTCCGCGACGTCCTCGTCGCCGACGCGAGCCGCCGGACGACGCGGACGAACGCGTACGTCTCCGGGCTCGGGCCGACGCGGCGCGTCGTCGTCTGGGACACGCTCCTCGCGAGCGCCTCCGAGCCGGAGCTGACGCTCGTCGTCGCGCACGAGCTCGGTCACCGCCGCGACCGGCACGTCGTCAAGGGGACGCTCGTCGCGATGGCGGGCGCCGTCGTCTCCGTGCTCGTCCTGCGCGCCGCGCTCGGGACGCCGCAGCCGGGCGACTTCCCGCTCGCCGCCCTCGTGCTCGTCGGCCTCGAGCTCGCGGGCATGCCCCTCTTCGCGTGGATGTCGCGGCGCTGGGAGCGCGCTGCCGACCGCTGCTCCCTCGAGCTGACCGGCGACCGGGATGCCTTCGCCGGCGCGCACGTCGCGCTCGCGCGGAAGAATCTCAGCGACTTGAACCCGCCGCGCCTCGCCTACGTCATGCTGTTCACCCACCCGACGGCGCCGGAGCGCCTCGAGCTTGCACGCGCACGCTGATCACGCGTCGAGCCGTCGGGCGCTCGCGACCGCGCTCGTCCTCATCGTCGCGTTCATGGCCGGCGAGGTCGTCGCCGGCATCCTCGCGCACTCCGTCGCGCTCCTCGCCGACGCCGGCCACATGCTCACGGATGCCGCAGCCCTCGCGGCGGCGCTCGTCGCCGCCGGGCTCGCGGCGCGGCCCGCTCGGGGTGTGTGGACGTTCGGGCTCGGCCGCGCCGAGATCCTCGCCGCGCAGGGAAACGGCGTCACGCTGCTCCTCGTCGCCGTCTGGATCGTGTACTCCGGCGTCCGCCGCCTCGTGTCGCCCCCGGCCGTGCACGGCGGCGTCGTGCTCGGCGTCGCGCTCGCCGGGATCGCCGTCAACCTCGCCGCGACGGTCGCGCTCCTGCGCGCCGACCGGACGAGCCTCAACGTGCGCGGCGCCTTCGTCCACGTCGCCACCGACCTCGCCGCCTTCGCCGGGACCGCGGTCGCCGGCGCGCTCGTGCTCGTCACCGGCTGGAACCGGTTCGACCCGATCGCCGGCCTCCTCGTCGCCGCGCTCATGGTCCGGTCGAGCTGGTCGCTGCTGCGCGACTCGGGCCGCATCTTCCTCGAGGGCGCGCCGGCGGGGATCGACCCGGACGCGGTCGCAGCGGCGCTCCTCGCCGAGGACGAGGTCGTCCAGGTGCACGACCTCCACGTCTGGACCGTGACGAGCGGCTTCCCCGCGCTCGCGGCGCATGTCCTCGTCGACCCGGGCGTCGACTGCCACGCGGCGCGGAGGCGGCTCGAGCACCTCCTGCACGAGCGCTTCGACCTCCACCACACGACGCTGCAGGTCGACCACGTCGCCCGCAACCCGCAGCCCGTTAGCATCGGACGTCATGGACCTCACCGGTAAGACCGCGATCGTCACCGGGGCCTCGTCCGGCTTCGGCCGGTCGACGGCGCGGATGCTCGCCGAGGCCGGCGTGCGCGTCGCCGGCGGCGCCCGCCGCGTGGAGCGGCTCGAGACGGAGATCGCCCTCCAGCTCGACGTCACCGACCCCGACAGCTGCGCGCGCTTCGTCGCCGACGCGGTCGGGCAGCTCGGCGGGATCGACATCCTCGTGAACAACGCCGGCCTCGCCCTCGGCCGCGCGCCGTTCGACGAGTCGAGCGAGGAGGACGAGCGGGCCGTCTTCGAGACGAACGTGAACGGCCTCGTGCGCATGACACGGCTCTGCCTGCCGCACATCCGCGACGGCGGCCACATCGTCAACCTCGGCTCGATCGCGGGCCGGCAGGCGTACGAGGGCGCCGCGAGCTACGTCGCGTCGAAGTTCGCCGTGCGCGGCTTCACGTACGCGCTGCGCGAGGACCTGCTCGGCCGCCCGATCCGGCTCACGACCGTCGATCCCGGCCTCGCCGAGACGGAGTTCTCGATCGTGCGCTTCAAGGGCGACACCGAGAAGGCGGCCGCCGTCTACAAGGGCGTCGACCCGCTCACGCCGGACGACGTCGCCGAGTGCATCATGTTCGCGCTCACGCGTCCCTGGCACGTGAACGTCGACGAGATCGTCCTCAAGGCGCGCAACCAGTCGTCAGGCGGGCGCATCGTCCGCGACGTGTGAGCCTGCGCGTCGTCATCGTCTCGCGCATCCTGCCGGTCGTCCTCGGGTTCGACGCCGTCATCCGCGACGCCGGCCACGAGCCGGTCGGGCTCCTGACGTTCCTCGACTCGGACGGACGCTACGGCGGTTTCGACATCGCGCCGATGCTGAACGAGGTGCCGCGCCACCTCGACGTCGTGATGCCGTCGAAGCGCGCCTCGATCGCTCCGCTGCTGCGCGGTCTCGAACCGGATCTCGTCGTGTGCATGGGCTTTCCGTGGAAGATCCCGCCCGACGCGCTCGCGGTACCGCGGCTCGGCTGGCTCAACGGCCATCCGTCTCTGCTGCCGCGCCACCGCGGGCCGATCCCCGTCGCGTGGGCGATCCGGAACGGCGACGAGGAGTACGGCATCACGTTCCACCGCATGGACGCCGAGCTCGACACCGGCGCGATCCTCGCTCAGCGCCCGCTTCCGATCGGCGACTTCAGCGAGCCCGAGGAGCTCTACGGGCGCACCGGCCCGGCGGTGATGGAGGTGCTGCGCGAGGCGCTCGACGCGCTCGCCGCCGGCGAGGAGGGCCGGCCGCAGGAGGAGGGCGGCGAGTACGAATCCTTCTTCACCGACGAGGATGCGTGGCTCGATTCCGCAGCGACCGCCGTGGAGACGCATCGTCTCGTCTGGGCGTGGCGCTTCGCGATGTCCCGCGGCGCGCTCCGGGGCGCGCTCGTCGACCTCGACGGCGAGACGGTGCGCGTGCTCGCGTCGTCGCTCGCAGAGGTCGCGGGCGCGCGCCGGCTCGACTGCGCCGACGGCGCGTTGTGGCTCGTGGGGACGGAGCCGGCCTAGCTACGCCGCTGGCGGGAGGTCGTTTCCCCGCTTCTCCGCCCAGCGGGCGAGGCCGCGGTACGACTGCCAGAGCGGCATCGCCAGGTCGTAGCCGGCGACCTCTTCGCCGGCGTTGTCGAGCTCTGCGCGGACGTAGGCGACGAACTCCTCCTCGCCCGCGCCGCCGAGGACGAACTGCGCCCAGTCGTACAGCTCGAGGCGCAGGTCGGCGAGATGCCGGCTCGGGTCGTCGGCGACGCCGAAGTGGATGAGCGCGAGGCGCTCAGCGTTGCGGCGGTCGATCTCGTCGATCGTCCGCTGCCACAGCTCGACGTCGATCTCCGGCGGCGGGGTCGGCGGCATGACGTAGCGGCCCGGCTGGATGCGAACGCCCGCGGCGTCGCCCGCGTACAGCGTCCCGTCGCGGTCGAGGTACGAGACGTGGTGCGACGCGTGGCCGGGCGTCGGGAAGCACTCGAGGCCGACGACGCTGGAGCCGACGACGCGGACGTTCTCCTCCGGGACCGGTGCCAGCTCGCCCCACAGCGGGTCGAACTCGTCGCCGTACAGCCGGCGCGCGCTGCGCTCCAGGCGCGAGGGGTCGACGAGGTGCGGCGCCCCGATCTCCGACACGTGCACCTGCAGCGCCGGATGCTCGCGCACGAGCACGCCCGCCGCACCCGCGTGGTCGAGGTGGATGTGGCTGAGCAGCAGGTGCCGGAGGTCGGTGAGCGCGAGGCCCTCCTTCGCGAGACCGGCGCGGAGGGCGTCGACCGTCGACGCCGGGCCGCAGTCGAAGAGCGCCGGGCCGTCCTCGGTGTCGAGCAGGTAGACGCCGATGCGACGCGGCTTCCCCTGGTGGAGGAGGTCGATTGGCTGCGGCACGGGCACTATCTTCGCGGATGCCCTTGCTCTTCGACGGGGACTGCGGCTTCTGCACCGGCGCGATCGCGTGGTTGCGGCGCCGGTTCGACCCCGCGGCGGGGAGCTTGCCGTGGCAGGAGGCGGATCTGGCGGCGCTCGGGGTGAGCGAGGAGGCGTGCCGGCAGGCGGTGCAATGGGTGGGAGACGGACCGCGCGCGTCCGGCGCCGACGCGATCGCCGCCTGGCTCCGCACGGCGCGACGGCTCGGGCCTGTCGTCCGCCTCATCCCGCTCGGGCTGCCGCTCGGACGGCTTCTCTACCCGGTGGTGGCGCGGAACCGGCGTAGGCTCGGCACTATGGTCCGGCGATGACCTTCCGCGGCGGTCTGGATCTCGGCGGCACGAAGATCGAGGCGATCCTCGTCGACGACGCGAACGAGATCCGCGGCCAGGCGAAGCGGCCCACGCCGACCGAGGGCGGCCCACCCGCGATCGTCAAGGAGCTCGCGGTCGCGCTGCGCGAGGCCGCGGCGGCGGCAGGCGTCGACCCGGGCTCGCTCGCCGGCGTCGGCGTCGGCGCGCCCGGCGAGGTGGACGCGCAGGCGGGCACGCTCGCGCGCGCGGGCAACCTCGACGGCTGGGACGGCGTCTTCCCGCTCGTCGACGAGCTCGGCCGCGAGCTCGGCGTCCCCGTCGTCCTCGGCAACGACGTCCGCGTCGCCGTCGAGGCGGAGCGCCTCCTCGGCGCCGGGCGCACGTACCGCTCCTTCCTCGGCGTCTGGTGGGGGACCGGCATCGGCGGTGCGCTCGTCCTCGAAGGGAAGCTCTGGCACGGGCGGGGCATCGCCAACGAGTTCGGCCACGTCGTCGTGAAGATCGACGGCCGCCGCTGCCCGTGCGGCCGCCGCGGCTGCCTCGAGGCGTACGCCGGCCGCGGGGCGATGGAGCGGCGCGCGCGCAAGGCGGAGCAGATCGGAACGAAGACGAAGCTCTTCGAGATCATGCGCAAGCAGGACCGCGTGCGTCTCACGAGCGGCGTCTGGGCGACCGCGCTCGTGCGCGGCGACGAGCTCGCGAAGGAGCTCCTCGAGGAGGCGGTCGACGCCCTCGGCGCCGCGATCGGCTCGGTCGAGAACCTCCTCGACCTCGACGCCATCGTCATCGGCGGCGGTCTCGGCACGCGCCTCGGGCAGCCGTACGTCGAGCTCATCGCGGCGGCGGCGCAGCCGCATCTCTTCGTTCCCGACCGGCCGCCGGCGTTCGTGCTGACCGAGCTCGGCGACAGCGGCGGCGGGCTCGGCGCCGCGCTGCTCGTCTGAGAGGCCCTCAGGCCGAGGCTCTGCTGCGCGCGGCGGCGAGGATCTCCGCCGCCTCCGACCGGTTGCCCCAGCCGCGGGTCTCGGTCTTCTTCGACGGCTCGAGGTCCTTGTACCGCTGGAAGAAGTGCTCGATCTCGTCGCGCAGCTCCGCGTTCACGTCGTGCACGTCGCGGACGCGCTCGAACGAGGGGTCGCCGAGCGGGACGCAGAGGACTTTCTCGTCGGGGCCCTTCTCGTCGCTCATGTGGAAGACGCCGATCGGCCGGACACGGATGCGGCAGCCGGGGAACGTCGGCTCGGCGACGAGCACGAGCGCGTCGAGCGGGTCGCCGTCGTCCGCGAGCGTCCCTTCCACGTAGCCGTAGTCCGCCGGGTACGTCATCGACGTGAACAGGCGGCGGTCGAGCACGATGCCGCCGAGGTCTTCGTCCCACTCGTACTTGTTGCGGGACCCCGACGGGATCTCGACGAAGACGACCGCGTGATTCTCTCCGCTCATGCGCGCGCGGAGGAGCGGACGAGCGCCGACTCCAGGTCGGCGATGAGGTCGGCCGGCGACTCGATCCCGACCGACAGGCGGATGAGGCTCGGCGGCGCAGCGAAGGGAGCGCTCGCCGTCGCCGCGTGCGTCATGCGCGCGGGCACCTCGATGAGGCTCTCGACCCCGCCGAGCGACTCCGCGAGCTGGAAGACCTTCGTCCGTCCGGCGATCGTCGCCGCTTCCTCGGGCGACTCGGCGAGGAACGAGACCATGCCGCCGAAGTCGCGCATCTGCCGCGCGGCGATCGCGTGGCCGGGATGGCGCGGAAGGCCGGGGTAGAAGACCTGTTCGACGCGGCGGTCGAGCCACACCGCCACCTCCATCGCGTTCTCGCAATGGCGGCGCATGCGCACGGCGAGCGTCTTCACACCGCGCAGCACGAGCCAGCAGTCGAACGGGCCGGGAGTGGCGCCCAGCGACTTCTGCAGGAAGTACAGACGCTCGGCGATCGTCGGGTCGTTCGTCGCGGCGAAACCGCCGATGACGTCGGAGTGGCCCCCGAGGTACTTCGTCGTCGAGTGGACGACGATGTCGGCGCCGAGCTCGAGCGGCCGCTGCAGGTACGGGGTCGCGAACGTGTTGTCGACGACGAGGAGCGCGCCCGCGGCGTGCGCGGCGTCCGCCGCCGCCCGAATATCGACGACGTTCAGCATCGGGTTCGACGGCGACTCGATCCACACCATGCGGGTGTTGTCGTCGAGGTGGTCCGCGAGGTTCGCGAAGCCGGCGGCGGGGACGTAGTCGAACAGGTAGCCCTTCGGCTCGTACACCTGCGACGTCAGCCGGTACACGCCGCCGTACACGTCGGCGATGAGAACGACGCGCTGACCGGGATCGACGAGGTGCATGATCGTCGTCACCGCGCCGAGGCCGGACGAGAAGGCGATCCCGTGCTCCGCCGACTCGAGCGAGGCGAGGCAGTGCTGCAACGCGGTGCGCGTCGGATTGTTGACGCGCGCGTAGTCGTAACCCTTGTGCTCGCCGACCGCGTCCTGCACGAACGTCGACGTCTGGTAGATCGGAGTGATGATCGCGCCCGTGGCGGGATCGGGCTCCTGCCCCTCGTGGATGGCGCGGGTCTCGAAGTCCATCAGGGCGATGCTAACCAGCGGGCGAGGTCGCGAAGCGGCTTGGTCAAGGAGACCGGCTTCACGCCCTCCTCCCACCACACGCCGTTGACCTTCAGCTCCTTCGTCTTGCGGTCCCAGACCGGCTCGATCCGGCCGATCAGCCGGTCGCCGCGGAGGATCGGCAGGACGTAGTAGCCGTACTCCCGCTTCGCCTTCGGGACGTACATCTCGAGCCGGTAATAGAAGTCCCAGAGTGCCTCGGTGCGGACGCGGTCGTGGACGAGGCGGTCGAACGGCGACAGGAACGTCGTGCGCGTCGCCGGCACGGGGCCGACGGTCGCCCCGGGATGCGCCACGAGCTTCCCGCGCTCGAGCTTGACGCCGAGCGAGCGGAAGCGCTTCTCCGCGATGAGCCGCTCCGCCTCGCGCCACGGGATCCGCTCGCATTCCGGGTACCAGCGCCCGGCGAGATCCCACACGCGCTGCGTGCCGCGGCGCCCCACGACCGCCACCTCGCCCTTCGCGGCGAGGATCTCGAGCATGAGCCCCATCTTCCGGGCGCCCCACCAGTCGTGCTCCTCGCGCGTGTGGCCCTTGTGGTCTTCGATCTCCCGGCCGAGCAACGGGCCCCGGGATTCGAGCTCGCGCAGCACGTAGCGCCGGAACGAGCGGTTCTCGGCGAGCCACGCTCGCGCGTTGCCGTTCAGCATCGACCGGTCGACCATGCGCGAGCGCAGCAGCGGCAGGTCCTCCATCGGATAGATGAACGCGCGCCATTCGACGAGCTTGCGCTCCTCCCACAGGAGACGGTCGAGTTCGGCCCGGTCGTAGTGACCGAGGCGGCTCCAGAGGACGAGGCGCTGCGGCGGCGCCACGCTCGAGATGGGATCGATCTGCAGGAAGCCGAGGCGGCGGACGGTGTCGAGGACACTCGTCGCTGAGCCGTCGAGGAGCTGCGACCGCACCGCGATGCGGCGCGCGTCTGCAAGGCTGATCTCCGTGGACTTCACGGCCTTCGTTCTACACGAGCTGCCGCCGGCTCCGGCGCGCGTCCTCGAGATCGGCTGCGGTGACGCCGGCGGCGTCGTGCCCGCGCTCGTCGAGGCCGGCTACGACGCGCTCGGCGTCGATCCGCGCGCGCCGGCGGGACCGCGCTACCGGCAGTGCGATTTCCGGGAGATCGAAGGTCGGTACGACGCGGTCGTCGCCGGCCGCGTCATCCACCACTTGCAGCCGCTCGGCGAGGCGGTCGACAAGCTCGCCTCGCTCGCGCCGCTGCTCGTCGTCGACGAGTTCGCGTGGGACATCATCGACCCGGAGCTGGAGGCGTGGTACGCGGCGCATCACACGCCGAGCTCGCCCGGGCCGCCGACGCTCGACGAGTGGCGCCGGCGCCACTCCGGGCTCCACCCGCACGACGTGCTGCTCGCCGCGCTCCGTTCGCGGTACGACGAACGGACCCTGGAATGGGTGCCGTACTTCCACCGCTGGCTCGGCGACGTCGAGTCGCCCGACCGGATCGGCTACGTGTGGGCCGGCGCCATCACGTCGACGACGCGCTCCGCGGCGCCGTCGCGGTAGCCCGCGCCGAGCTTCTCCTCGAGGATCCGCGTCAGCTCGCCGCTCTCGGCCAGCTCCTGCACGATGTCCGCGCCGCCGACGAGCTCGCCGCCGACGAAGACCTGCGGGATCGTCGGCCAGCCGGACGCAGCCGAGAGCTCCTGCCGGATGGACGGGTCGGGGAGGATGTCCACCGCGGTGACCGGTGCGCCGGCCTCTCGGAGCGCGCGCAGCGCGCGGTCCGAGTTGCCGCACATGACGAACTGCGGCGTCCCCTTCATGAAGAGCGCGACCGGCTCCCGCTCGATCACGTCCTTGATCCGCTCCGACAGCTCGCTCATGCCTGCGCCTCCCTCGTCTTGATCCGAAGCTCGTGGATGGTGCCGTCGCGCAGCGGCTCCGCGAGCGCCTCGTTGACGAGGCGGTGCTGCTCGAGGAGCGGCAGGCCCGCGAAGCGCGGGGTCGCGACGGTCACCTGGAAGTGGTCGCCGCCGCCGGTCCGGTCCTCGACGCCGATCTCCGCCGCCTCCGGGAAGGCGGTGCGCAAGAGGGATTCGAGACGTCCGGCGGCCACCCCGTCATGGTACGTACCCTGTGACGATCCATGGAGGAGCTCGGTCTCTTCCCCCTCGGCATCGTTCTCCTGCCGACCGAGCGGGTGCCGCTGCACATCTTCGAGCCGCGCTATCGCGAGCTCATCGGCGAGTGCATCGACGGAGAGCACGAGTTCGGTCTCGTGTTCGCGGACGAGGACGGCGTGCGGGAGCTCGGGACGCGCGCACGTGTCGACGAGGTGCTCGAGCAGTTCGACGACGGCCGTTTGAACATCGTCGTCGAGGGCGGCGAGCGCTTCAGCGTCGAGCGGCTCACGCAGGGGCGTTCGTACCTGACCGCGGTCGTCGCGCCGGTCGAGGACGACGCCGTCGACGCGAACGCGGAGGCGATCGCGCGCGCGACGGCGTCGTTCCGCGCGCTCGCCGTCGCCGCGGAAGCCGAAGCCGGCGAGCTGGACGAGGAAACGGAGCAGCTCTCCTTCGCACTGGCCGCGCAGGTGGAGCTGGCGCCGGAGATGAAGCAGGAGCTGCTCGAGCTTCGCTCGGAGCAGAAGCGCCTCGAGCTCGTCGCCGAGATGCTCGACGGCGTTCGCTCGGTGCTCATCGCGACGCGCGAGCTCGGCGAACGCGCCAAGAAGAACGGAAGCCGGCTGACCTAGTTGAGGGCGGCCTGCTGCTCGAGCTCGAGCAGCTCGTGGACCTGGCGATGGGCGAGCAGCGGGACGAAGTCGTCGAAGTGCGCCCGGTCGAGGAGGTCGGCGGTGACCGACCGCAGATGGACCTCGACGTGTTCGGGCGGAAGATCGGCGAATCTCCGCTTCAACTCGGTCTGAAGGCTCTCGAGCTTCCTGACGGTCCCGGGAGACGGCTGCATCACCGCCATCGCATCGGGTCCGCCGGCCGCGAGCATCGGAGCGGATGCGGAGCGAGGATCGGGGAGAACGCCGATGGGCGCCGTCTAGCGTCTGTGCGCCAGGAACTCGAGGAGATCCGAGCGGGTGAGCACGCCCACCGGCTTGCCGTCCCGGGCGACGACGATCGCGTTCGTCCCGCCGGTGAGCGTGGCGAAGACCTCGTCCAGCGTCGCCGACGCGTCGACGGCGGCAAGCGGCGGCTGCATCGCCGACGAGACGTCTTCGTGCAGGACGTCCGGGTTGACGAAGACGCGCTCGAGCAGCGCCCGGTCCTGGAGCGAGCCGATGACGTCGGCGAGCGACTCGCACGAACCGTCGCGCACCACCGGCAGCTGTGAGATCCCGTAGCGCTGCATCGTGTCGATGCCCTCGCCGACCTTCTGGTGCGACGAGATCGTGACGAGGTCCGGGAGCTCGCCGCCGTGCTTCGCGAGCAGCACCTCCTCGACCTTCGGCACCGGCGCCTGCCGCTCGAGGAACCCGTGCTCGAGCATCCAGTTGTCGTCGTAGAACTTCGACAGATAGTTGCGCCCCGAGTCCGGGATCATCATGAGCACGCGCTTGCCGGGGCCGAGGCGCCGCGCGATCTGGTCGCCGGCGTAGAGGACGGTTCCGGCGGAGCCGCCGGCGAGGATGCCCTCCTCGCGCGCGAGGCGGCGCGCCCACACGAACGACTCGCGGTCGCCGACGCGCACCCAGTCGTCGACGACCTCGGGGTCCATCGTCTCGGGCCACGTGTCCTTGCCGATGCCTTCGACGAGGTACGGATGCACGTCGCGCTCGTTCTTCGCCGTGTACACCGAGCCCTCCGGGTCCGCGCCGACGATGAGGATCGCCGGGTTGCGCTCCTTGAAGTACCGGCCGACGCCGCTGATGGTGCCGCCCGTGCCGACGGAGATGACGAGCGCGTCGATCTCGCCGCCGGTCTGCTCCCAGATCTCCGGGCCGGTGACGCGATAGTGCGCCTCCGGGTTGTTCATGTTCGAGTACTGGTCGGGCTTGAAGCCGCCGGGAATCTCCTCGGCGAGCCGGTCCGAGACCGAGTAGTAGCTCTCCGGCGAATCGTGCTCGACTGCGGTCGGCGTGATCACGACCTCGGCGCCGTAGGCGCGCAGGAGCGCGATCTTCTCCTGGCTCATCTTGTCCGGCATGACGAAGATGCAGCGGTAGCCCTTGATCGCGGCCGCGATCGCGAGGCCGACGCCGGTGTTCCCGGAGGTCGGCTCGACGATCGTCCCGCCCGGCCGGAGCTTCCCCTCGCGCTCGGCCGCCTCGATCATCGGCAGGCCGATGCGGTCCTTCACGGAGCCACCCGGATTGAGGTATTCGAGCTTGGCCAGCAGGTGCGCGCCGCCGCGCGGCGTCAGCTTGTCGAGGCGGACGATCGGCGTTCCGCCGACGAGGTCGAGGATCGTGGGATAGTCCGGCGGCATCGGGGGAAAGCGTACTCAGCCCGTCGCCGTCACAGCGCTCCATGGCAGGTCGCGCGGCGTGACGACGTGCGGTGCCGCCGCGGCGAAGCGGTAGACCGTCATGTTCCCGGCGGTGACGCTTCCGTCGAGGTGGAAGGCGGCCGGGAGATGAAGGCCGAGCGACGCCGGGCCGGCGATGCCCTGGCCGATGACGTCGACCTCGGCGACGCGGGCACCGCGGCGCGGGAGGCTCTTCACGCTCGGCCAGTAGTGGTCGAGCATCGACACGTCGGTCGGCATGACGATCCGGCTGCCCGGGATCCTCTCGAGCGTCGCGACACCGGTCCGCCAGGAACCGCGCTGCAGGTCGACATGGCGGGCGATCATCACGGTGCAGCCGAGCAGGCCGGCGCACGCTACGGCGACGGCGGCCACTCGGAGCGACGGCACCGGCAGCGAGACGATGCCCGCCGCGACGGCGACCACCAGCGGGATCCACGCGACGAGCAGGTTCCGGTACTCGAAGACGTCGATGCCGAGGGGTGCGAGCACGAGGGGTACGGCGATCGTCAGCCCGGCCACGACCATCGCAGCGCGCGCCCGCCCCCGCCGACGGCCCAGGAACGCGAGTGCTGCGGCCGCGACGTACGCGGCGACGAGCAGCGGCGTCCGTCCCGGGTCGTAGTTGAAATCGAGGAAGCGCTCGAGCACCTCGTGCAGCCGGGCGCCGATGGGGGCTTGCCGGAACCAGCTCCACTTGTTCCCGCCGGAGTGGTACTGGTGGTAGGCGAGCGGCGCGAGTGCCACCGCGACGGCGAGCACGCTGCCGAGTGCCGGCACGACGCGCCGGCCCAGCCCGCGGAGGAGGACCAGCGTCTCGGCCAGGACGAGGAAGCCGGCGAAGTAGTGGGTCGCGATCGCGAGCGCCGAAGCCGCGGCCCAGCCCGAGAGGTTTCCCGCCGACGGATCGTCGAGGGTGCGCGCGAAGAACAGGAGCGAAACGGCTCCGAGCAGCACGAAAAGGGCGTACGAGCGTGCCTCCTGCGAGTACCAGACGAGCACCGGGGCGACGCTCGTCATCGCGGCCACGGCGAGGCCGCCGCCACGGCTGCGCAGCATCGTGCGGCCGACGAGATATGCGACAGGCACGGTCAGGGTGCCGAAGACGGCGGAAAGAGAGCGGATGCCGGCCTCGCCCGTCCCGAAGGCCTTCACCCAGACCCAGACGAGCGCGTAGTAGAGCGGCGGCGTCGACTCCGAGGTCGGGATCGCCGAGAGCATCCCGCCGAACGATTGGTGGACGAGCCTGAGGGTGACGATCTCGTCGTACTCGAACGACTGGTGGCCGATGCGCACGAAGCGCACTGCGGCCGCGACGGCGACGACGCAGACCAGGGCGATGCGCGTACCGTCGACCCGAGTGCCCCCGCGCATTCGTGGGAATCCTATTGAGTCGAGACGACAGGAGGAGCACATGAACATCACGGTCATCGGCAGGGGGAACGTCGGCGGCGGCCTCGCGAAGCGCTGGCGCGCCGCGGGGCACGAGGTGCAGGAGCTCGGCCGCGACGGCGGCGACGCGTCCGGCGCCGACGTGATCGTCGTCGCGGTTCCGTCCGGCGAGATCGCCGACGCCCTCGGGAAGGTGGCCGGCATCGCGGGCAAGACGACGATCGACGCGACGAACGCGTTCCGTGGCCGGAACGAGGCGTTCCCGTCGCTCGCGCACGAGGTGAAGTCGATCGTCGGCGGCCCCACGGCGAAGTCGTTCAACCTCAACTTCGCCTCGATCTACGACGAGATCGACGCGCAGCGGGTCCGGCCGAGCAACCTGTACGCGTCCGAGGACGGCGCACGCGGCGTCGTGGAGCAGCTCATCCGCGACGCCGGCTACGACCCCGTCTCCGCCGGCGGGCTCGACAACGCGCGCATGCTCGAGGACGCGCTCGGCCTCCTGTTCGCGGCGAGTCAGGAGGGCCTCGGCGGGTTCTTCTACCGCTTCGCGAAGCCGGGCGACCTCTAGCCGGAGGGCTACGTCGGCAGCTTCTCGTCCGGCGCGGATCGGAGGATCTGCTCGACGTAGGCGTCGATCGCCTTCTTCAGGCCGACGTCTCGTCCCGCGCGCTCGGAGAGGAACCACCGGTGCTCGAGGATCTCGTGGAAGATCTCGGCCGGCGCGCGCTTGCCGCGCAGCTCCGCGGGGATCGCCGCGATCGTCGGCTCGAACACCTCGCTCAGCCAGCGGCCGGCGGCGGCGGCGTCCGAGACGGGCGCGTCGCCCGTGCGCTCGAGGTACGCCTTGTAGCGGGTGAGGTCGTTGAGCAGGCGGCGCGCCTGGTTCTCCTGCGCGTCGAGGCCGGTGAGCCGTAGCAGGCGGCGCCGGTGATGGCCGGGCTCGACGACCTTCGAGTGCAGGCGCAGGCGGACGACGTCGCCGTGACGGAGGAGCTCGGTCTCCTCGACGTCGAAGCCGAGCTCGTTGAGCCGCCGCAGCCGCTCCTCGAGCTTCTGCCCCTCGCCGGGCGCGAACACCTCGTCGAGCGTGAGCTCGGCCCACAGCCGCTCGTACCGCTCGACGACGTCGGCGGCGAACGCGTACGGGTCCTCGACGACGTCGCGCTCGAGCTCGGCCGAGAGGTCGTAGAGCTCGCCCGCGAGGTTCTCCTCCGCGATCGCGAGGTCGTGGCTCCGCTGTCCGTCGGAGAGGCGCTCGTGCAGCTCGCCGGTCTCGGCGTCGACGAGGTACGCGGAGAGCGCGCCGGCGTCGCGGCGGAAGAGCGCGTTCGAGAGCGAGCAGTCGCCCCAGAAGAAGCCGGCGAGATGGATGCGTACGAGCAGCTCTGCGAGCGCGGACCGGATCGTCGTCTCCGGGGCGGGGAGCACGCGGCGGCCGAGGATGAGGCGGTACGGGAGCGCGAACTCGAGCGCGCGCGTGATGAGGATCGAGTCGAGCTCCTCGCCGTCGAGCGCTAGGCGCTCGGAGGCGGTGCCGACGGCCTCGACGACGGGCACGTTCTGCTCCGCGAGCTCGCTCAGCAGCCGGTACTCGCGCGCTGCAAGCCGCGGCGGGAGCTCTTTCAGCGCGTAGTACGAGCCGTTCAGCTCGACGAAGCGGACGACGTGCCGCCCGATGCCGCGCTCGATCTCGACGAGCATCTCCGCGGGCCAGTCCTCGAGCGGGAGCCCCCACGGCAACCCGAGGAATGCGCGCTGGTCGGCACGGGCGACGAGCCGGAAGTGGCTAGTGGCGGAAATGGCGGCGGCCTGTGAAGACCATCGCGGCGCCGGCGGCCGCGGCGGCGGCGATCACGTCCTCGTCGCGGCGCGAGCCGCCCGGCTGCACGATCGCGGCCACGCCGCGATCGAGGGCGAGCTGCGGGCCGTCGGCGAACGGGAAGAAGGCGTCGGACGCCAGCACGGCGCCGGCGACGTCGTGCCCGTGCTCGGCCGCCTTCTCGAGCGCGATCTTCACGGCGTCCACGCGGCTCATCTGGCCGGCGCCGATACCGATCGTCGCGAGGTCCTTGACGAGGACGATCGCGTTCGACGAGACGTGCTTGCACACGCGCCACGCGAAGACGAGGTCGCCCCACTGGCGCTCGTCGGGCGTGCCGCACACCGCCTGCCAGCCGTCGCGCTCCTCGATCTCCGCGTCGGCGTCCTGGACGAGGATGCCGCCGAGGACGCGCTTCATTCCACGCCCCTCCGCGCCGGCGCGACGCCGCTCGCGGTCGACGAGGATGCGCGTGTTCTGCTTGCGGCGCAGCGCCTCGAGCGCCGCGTCGTCGTATCCCGGTGCGAAGAGAACCTCGACGAACTGCTCCGCGAGCTTCTCGCCGAGCGCGCCCTCGACGTCTCGGGTGAGCACGACGATGCCGCCGTACGCGGACACGGGATCCGATGCGAGCGCGTTGTCGTACGCCTCCTCGATCGTCGCGCCGACCGCGACGCCGCACGGATTGGCGTGCTTGACGATGACGCACGCGGGCAGCGTGAACTCTCGCGCGACGAGACGCGCCGCCGAGAGGTCGTTGAGGTTGTTGAACGAGAGCGCCTTGCCGTGCAGCTGCTCGACGCGCGAGAGCAGGTGCGCGCGGGCGCCGCGCTCCGCGTAGTAGGCGGCGCGCTGGTGCGGGTTCTCGCCGTACGAGAGGTCGAGCACCTTCTCGAGCGCGATGGCGAGCGTCTCCGGGAACGCCTCGCGCTCCGAGAACCACGTCGCGATCGCCGCTTCGTACGCGGCGGTCGTGGCGAAGGCTTCTGCGGCGAGCTCTCGTCTCGTCTCGAACGAGATCTCGCCTTCCCGCCGGAGCTCGTCGAGGACGAACCCGTAGCGCTCCGGCCGGCAGACGGGGATGCAGTGCGCGAAGTTCTTCGCCGCGCCGCGCAGCATCGACGGGCCGCCGACGTCGATCATCTCCACCGCCTCCGCCTCGGTGACGCCCTGGCGGGCGGCGACCTGCTCGAAGGGATAGAGGTTGACGCACACGAGGTCGAAGGGCTCGATCCGGTGCTCGGTGAGCGTCGCCACGTCCTCGGGGTTGTCGCGGCGCGCGAGGATGCCGGCGTGGATCCGCGGGTGCAGCGTCTTCACCCGCCCGCCGAGCATCTCCGGCGATTCCGTGAGCGAGTCGACGTGCTCGACGGCGATGCCGAGCTCCTCGATCGCCGTCGCGGTTCCGCCGCTCGCGACGATCTGCCAGCCGAGCTCGGCGAGGCCGGCCGCGAAGACGTCGAGGCCGGTCTTGTCGTACGTCGAGATCAGCGCGCGCACAGCTCGCCCACCACCTTCGGGAGCAGCCGGTGCTCGACCGACTTGATCCGCTCGTGCAGCGTCTCGGCCGTGTCGCCGGGCAGGACCGGAACGCGCTCCTGCGCGAGGATCGGCCCGCTGTCGACGCCCTCGTCGACGAGGTGCACGGTGGCGCCGGACTCCTCGACTCCCGCCGCGAGCTGCTCCTCGACAGCGTGCGCGCCGGGGAAGCCCGGCAGCAGCGACGGGTGGACGTTCACGACGGAGTCGGGGAAGGCGCCGAGGAACGCGGGCGTGAGCAGGTGCATGTAGCCCGCGAGCACGACGAGCTCCACGCCGTGCTCCTTCAGCCACTCCGCCATTGCGGCGTCGCGCGCTTCCCGGTCGCCGAAGTCGGCGAGCTCGAAGGACGCAGCCGGCACGTCGACGCGCGCGAGCGCACGTGCGTTTCTGCGGTTGCTCGCGACGGCGGCGATCGGCAGGCCGGCGTCGGCGAGCGCCTGCAGGTTCGTCCCCTCGCCGGAGACGAGCACGCCGATCACTCGAGCGCTCCGATCACGATCGAACCTGCCGGAGCCTCGGGGACCACGGCGCACATGCCGATGCCGAGGTTGAAGACGCGGCGCGCCTCCTCCTCGTCGACGCCGCGGTCGGCGAGCCAGGCGAACACGGGCGGACGCTCCCATGAGCCCCAGTCGATGCGTGCGCGCACGCCGTCGGGCAGCACACGCGAGAGGTTGCCGAGAATGCCGCCGCCGGTGACGTGCGCGAGCGCCCTCACGTCGGCCTCGGAGCGGAGGCGGCGGACGTCGTCGAGGTAGAGCCGGTGCGGCGCGAGGAGCAGGTCGGCGTCGAAGTCGTCGTCGCCGACGAGCGCGCGGACGAGCGAGAAGCCGTTCGTGTGCAGCCCATTCGACGGGAAACCGACGACGACGTCGCCGGGCGCGCAGCGCGAGCCGTCGATCACGCGGTCGCGCTCGACGATCCCGACGCACGTGCCGGCGAAGTCGAGCTCGTCTTCGCGATAGACGCCCGGCAGCTCCGCCGTCTCGCCGCCGATGAGCGCGCAGCCGGCGGCGCGGCAGACCTCGGCGGCGCCCTCGACGAGCTCGGCGACCTGCTCGAGGTCGATCGTGCTCGCCGCGACGTAGTCGAGGAAGAAGAGCGGCTCGGCCCCGCTGCACAGGACGTCGTCGATGCAGTGCGCGGCGAGGTCCATGCCGCCCCAGCGGAGCTTGCCCGCGCGACGCTCGAGCATGAGCTTCGAGCCGACGCTGTCGGTCGACGCCGCGAGCAGCCGACGGTCGTCGAGCGGGAAGAGCCCGGCGAACCGGCCGAATCCGGCGGCGCCGGTCGACTCGACCGCTGCGCGCAGCCGCTCCACCACGGCGTCCGCGGTGGCGAGCGAGACGCCGGCGGCCTCGTAGGTGCGCGCGTCCTTTCTCAAGAAGTCGAGTCTAGGACGATCGTCGGCTACGAGGCTCGCCATGCCTGGCGGGAGATGAAGAGGCCGTTGCCGGTGCGGTTGCGGCAGGTGATGCCGGCCGTCGCGGAAACGCAGGTGAACGCGCCGCGCGCCCACGTCTTGCCATACGGCAGGTCGACCCGGCCGGGTCGCTCCCTGCCGGGGTCGAAGAGGAGCATGCGTCCAGCGTAGTGCGCTCAGACGAACATCTCCGCTTCCAGCTCGGGCCGGCCCTGCGGGCCGCCGGGCGTGAAGCGGACGAGCGTCTCGCCGACCTCGACGTCGGCTCCGATTCGCTCGCAGTCGAGGAGGTCCGCGAGCCCGCGGGCCTTCGCCTCGGGGTCGTCCGCCTTCAGGTGGAGCTCGGACAGGCGGAGGCGGTCGGTCTGGCCGAGCAGCTCGTCGATCCAGTCGCGCGGTGGGTGCAGCTCGAGCCGGTACCCGGCGTTGGTCGACACGAACGTCCGCCGTCCGCCGTGCTCCTGCACGCGCAGCGCTGCGTCCTCCGCGCGGCCGAGCGTGCGGTCGAACTCCTCCTCGTCGAGCGCGAGGCCGAGGTGGTCGACGCGCGGGAGCGGCCACTGGCCGGGCTGCACGACGACGTTCACCGCTCCGAGCTCGAGCTCGGACAGGCGGAGCTTGAAACCGATCGCGTCGAGCTCCGCCCAGGAGGTGCCGGGCTCGTAGGAGCGCAGGTCCTCGCCGATCCGGCCGTGGCGCGCGACGAGGTCGAATCCGAGCTTGCCGATGTAGCGCGCCTCGACCTCGCGCACCTTGCTCGTCACGAGGTGGTAGTGGAAGAGCTGCACGCTGCCGGATGGTACGAGGACTCCGGGGTTCCGCGAGGAAGTCCCGTCGGATGCGCTCCGACGGCGTCCATCACGTCGATCTCGTCGTCTCCTCGATCGAGCGGAGCCTGCCGTTCTACCGCGACCTTCTCGGCCCGATCGGCTGGCATCGGATCGGCGAGGTCGAGGGCGAGCGGGGCGAGACGATCTGGTACCTCAGCGGACGTGGAACCTCGATCGGGCTCCGGCAGGCGCGGAGCGAGGGGTCGGGTGCCGTCGACCGGTACTCGGTCGGCCTGCACCACCTCGCGTTCGAGGCGCCGTCGCGCGCAGCGGTGGACGAGCGGGCCGACTGGCTGCGCGAGAACGGCGCGACGCTCGAGAGCGAGCCGCAGGAGTACACGTACACGCCCGGCTACTACGCGGTGTTCTTCTACGACCCGGACGGTCTGAAGCTCGAGATCATGACCGTGTCGCTGTACGCGGCGTGACGAAGCCGTAGCACTTCAGTTCGGTTGCCTGGCACGTGCCTGGCAACCGAACGGAGATGTCACGACTTACGCGCGGGCTTCCTCGAAGCGGAGCTTCGCGTACTCGGCCGGAACCTCGGTCGGATAGCGGCGCGTGAGGCACGCGCTGCACAGCTCCGACTCCGGGCGGCGCGTCGACTCGACGAGGCCCTCGTGCGAGAGGTACGCGAGTGACGTGGCGCCGATGTGCTCGCGCACCTCCTCGACCGTCCTCCCGGCCGCGACCATCTCGTCGGGATCGGCGAGGTCGATGCCGTAGAAGCACTGGCCGATGACGGGCGGCGACGAGACGCGCACGTGCACCTCGACGGCCCCGGCGTCGAACAGCATCTGCACGATCGCGCGCGTCGTGTTCCCGCGCACGATCGAGTCGTCGACGACGACGATGCGCTTGCCCGCCACCTCCGCGAGCGGGTTGAACTTGAGGCGCACGCCCTGCCGCCGCAGCTCCTGGTCGGGCTGGATGAACGTGCGGCCGATGTAGCGGTTCTTGATCAGGCCCTCGCTGAACGGGATCCCGAGCGCGCGTGAGAATCCGATCGCGGCCGGCGTGCCGGAGTCGGGGATCGGCAGTACGAGCTCGGCGTCCACCGGCGACTCCTGCGCGAGCCGCTCGCCCATGCGCAGCCGCGCACCGTGCACCTCGATGCCGTCGAGCCGCGTGTCCGGCCGCGCGAGGTAGAAGAACTCGAAGATGCAGAGCGCGCCCGCGGCCGGCGGCTCGACGGCGCGCAAGGCGCGCATGCCGTCGCCGTCGACGAGCACGACCTCGCCGCGCTCGACCTCGCGCACGAACTCCGCGCCGACGAGGTCGAGCGCGCACGTCTCCGACGCGACGACCCAGTCGTCGTGGATGCGCCCGAGCACGAGCGGGCGGAAGCCGTGCGGGTCGCGGAAGGCGACGAGCGTGCCTTCCGAGAGCGCGACGATCGAGTACGCGCCCTCGAGCTTGCGCATCGCGCTCGCGACCGCCTCGTCGAGCGGCATCTCCGCGTTCGCGATGAGCGCGGCGATGACCTCGCTGTCGGAGGTGCCGTGCAGCGTGACGCCCTCCTCGCGCAGCTCGTCGCGGAGCGCGTCCGCGTTCACGAGGTTCCCGTTGTGTCCGAGCGCGACCGTGCGCGCGCGGCCGTGCTGCACGAGCGGCTGCGCGTTCGACCACTGCGACGATCCCGTCGTCGAATAGCGCGTGTGCCCGATGGCGATCTGTCCCCGCAGTGCGTGGAGCTTCTGCTCGTCGAAGACCTGTGTGACGAGGCCGAGGTCGCGGAGCGCCGTCAGGCGCCCCTGCTCGGAGACGGCGATGCCCGCCGACTCCTGGCCGCGATGCTGGAGCGAGAAGAGCCCGAAGTACGTGAGCCGCGCGACGTCGCGCTCGGCTGCGTACACGCCGAAGACGCCGCACATCAGCGCACCTGCCCGATCTGGATGTAGCCCTTCGCGCCGAGGCGGTCCACGTCGTCGGGCGCGCATGCGAGCAGCGCCGCTCCTGCGACAGGCGCGTGCGTGAGGTCGACGTCCGCGGGGCGTCCGCTCCAGTGCGTCGCCTCCGCGACCGCGGCCTCGAAGCCGCCGGAACCGACGTCGTGGCAGAACGAGAGGAGCGGCGCCGCCTTCCAGAGGAAGCGGATGAGCGCCGCCTCGGCGGCGAGGCTCTCCTCGGGCGCGGCCGCGAGCAGGACGGCGTCGCCGCGCTGCCATCCGGACGGGACGAACCGCACGTCCTCGACGAGCCCGACGCAGCCGACGACCGGCGTCGGCGGGATCGGGCGCCCGTCGGTCTCGTTGTAGAGCGACACGTTGCCGGAGACGACCGGGATGCCGAGCGCGTCCGCCGCCTGCGCGATGCCCTCGATCGCCTGCGCGAGCTGGTAGCCGATCTCCGGCTTCTCCGGGTTGCCGAAGTTGAGGCAGTCGGTGAGGCCGATCGGCTCGCCGCCCGTGCACGCGACGTTGCGCGCCGCCCCGAGCACGGCCTGCACGCCGGCCGCGAACGGGTCCGTCTCGCCGGGCCTCGGGCCCTGGAGCGAGACGGCGAGGCCGCGCAGCGAGGGGCGCAGCCGCAGCACCGCCGCGTCGAGCCCCGGCCGGCGCACGGTGCGCGAGCCGACGAGCTGGTCGTACTGCTCGTAAATCTCCGCCGCGGGCGGCTTCGGCCGTCTCGTCCTCGGGGCGGGCCAGTCCCACGACTCCGGCTTGCGCTGCTCCACCTCGTACCGCGGGCACTCGTCGGTGAGCAGGCGCGCCGGGACGTCGCCGACGACGGCGCCGTCGGCGAACGCGCGCAGCTGCCCGCTGCCGGTCACCTCGCCGATCGCCTCGCACTGCAGCTCCCACTTCGCGCACAGTGCCTGCACGGCCGCGAGCATCTGTGGCCGCACCACCGCGACCATCCGCTCCTGCGACTCGGAGATCATGATCTCCCACGGCTCCATGCCGGTCTCACGCTGGGGGACGCGATCGAGGTGCACGTCGATGCCGGCGCCGTCGCCCGCCATCTCGGAGAGCGCGGACGCGAGCCCGGCCGCGCCGCAGTCCTGGAGCGACTCGACGAGCCCCGACTCGACGAGCTCGACGGAGACCTCGATGAGCTTCTTCCCCGTGAACGGGTCGCCGACCTGGACGGACGGGCGCTTGTCCGGATCGTCCTCGCCGAGCTCCTGGCTCGCGAGCACGGACGCGCCGCCGATGCCGTCGCGGCCGGTCGTCGCGCCGTAGAGGACGACGACGTTGCCGGGGCCTTGCGCCTTTGCGGACTGGAGCCGCGCCGAGTCGAGGAGGCCGACGCACATCGCGTTGACGAGGCAGTTGCCCGCGTACGCCTCGTCCCACACGGTCTCGCCGCCCGCGTTCGCGACGCCGACGCAGTTGCCGTAGTGGCCGATACCGGCGACGGCGCGGTCGAAGTCGTGCCCGCCGGAGCCGAACCAGAGGCCGTCGAGCAGCGCGATCGGCCGCGCGCCCATCGCGGAGATGTCGCGGAGGATCCCGCCGATCCCCGTCGCCGCTCCCTGGAACGGCTCGACGGCGGAGGGGTGGTTGTGCGACTCGACCTTGAAGGCGACCGCGACGCCGTCTCCGAGGTCGAGGACGCCCGCGTTCTCGCCGGGGCCCTGCAGCACGCGCTCGCCGCTCGAGGGCAGCCGGCGCAGCAGCGGCGCCGAGTGCTTGTAGCCGCAGTGCTCCGACCAGAGGACGGAGAAGACGGCGAGCTCGAAGTGGTTCGGGTCGCGGCCGAGAAGCTCCCGGATTCGATCCGCCTCCCAGTCGGTGAGACCGAGCGCGCGATGGAGCGGCTGTTCCGCGACCTGCGTCAGGCGATCCAGTCTAACCGCGGAAACAGACGGGCCCCGCAGTGCGTTAATAGGAGCTGTGAGGCGCCGGCATCTGGCCATGCTGATCGGCCTCGCGCTCATCTGGGGCGCGTCCTTCATGTTCATAAGGTGGCCGACCGGCAGCTCGCCGCCTCTCGATGCGGTCTGCGGCCGCAAACGTCTCGGCCAAGCCGCCTCGCGCGTGTGCCGCCTAATCCCTAGGCCGGCCGTTCAGCCGTCGCTGACGCCCTTCCCCGTCGTGAGCCCTTCGACAGTCCGCATGAGCGTGCCGGGCAGGTCCGGTGCGCCTTGTGCACTTGGCGGCGTTGGCCGGTCCTGGGGAGAGGGCGGGGGAGGTTTCACATTGCGGTACGAGATTCCGAGGAAGACCGCAGAGAGCGAACCCATGACCGCGATCGCCTTAGGATCCGCGCCTCGGAAGAATCCCACCGCCGCCAGCCCTGCGAAAAGCACGCCAAGTGCAAAGACGAACCAGATCGGCGGCTGCCACTCTTCCATAGGAGGCAGCGAGTAAGTCTAAACACGGACGCGGACGGTCACGCAACGGCGTACCTCCCCATTTGACAGTCTCTTGCAAGGATCGGACGGCGTCGGTCGGGGCCCCGAATTTGAGTGCTCTTAACGCCGTAGCGCTCGTGTCGTCGTCCGGTGGGTTGATGCGACGCCCAGGTTGCGTTTGTGCGCCTTCGCGATCAGGGAAGATCGTGAACCTTGATACCCGTCGCGCCGGTCGAAGAGGAAGACGGAGGCTGGCAACCTTGTGTAGCGGCCCGTTGCCTACGTCACGCGCGGGATCGCCGTCGGGTGTGCGCGTTTGAGGATGCGACGAAGCAGCGCCGACGCCTGTTCGGGATCGCTCGGTTAGCTCCCACCAAATCACGCTCGACCGCAATCGGCACTCGTTCCCGTCCGTCGAGGAAGCCCTGGCCGAGGCGCTCGACCTATCGTTTCAGTCACGGATATGACGAGTCCTCCGGCAATCCACGCGGCCCTTTGAGGCGGCCCTGGACTCGCCAAGCTCGGACGCGACAGGCATCCGAGCAGAACTGCCGCCGCTGGGTCGCGCCACGCGGCAGACGCCGCCTGCAGTCGGGGCCTTTACACCATCGAGGCGAAGGCGGCGTTCGCAAGCGCGGGGGAAACTGCCACTCCGTCCCCGCCTTCTCGTAGACGTATGCGCGAACCACCATCTCGACCCACCGGTCGATGGGCATCCCGGAGGCTTCGGCGAATGCCTGGGCGTCGAGGGAGAGCGACGGACCCAGGCGAAGTGTTAACTCCATTTGAAACGGAACGGTAACGGAGATTAGACACCGACCGCTAGTTCCGCGAC
This sequence comes from uncultured Actinomycetes bacterium, assembly GCA_963753295.1. GTDB lineage: Bacteria > Actinomycetota > Thermoleophilia > Gaiellales > Gaiellaceae > Palsa-739. Next base: position 29,666 of record CAVWBZ010000014.1, read on the forward strand.
TCTCGGGGCGTGGGAGCGAACTTCGCGAACGCCGTGGCGACCTGGGCACCGCTTGCTGTCCCTGTCGTCACCATCACGTTCCTTCGCGGCGTGGTACGGCTCGCGCGGGAGGTGCTCGTGCTTCTCGAAGAAATCGACGTATTTGTCACGAAGCGCCGGACACATGGACAGGGCCAGGCGGCGATCCGAACGCTCGCCCGTCCGCTGAAGCCCTAGAAGGAGCGAGGGCCGAAGTACCGCTTCGACCCTCGCCGTTTCCGTCCACGCGTGACTGTGGACTGCCTGCTACTGCGTATTACTTCCTCTTGGCCTGAGCCAGGTCAGAGGCGGCGACGCTCTTCTCCTTGGCCGTGGAGCTGTTACTGGCCATGACCGATGCGGCCTTCGATGCGTCCTTCTTCGAGGTCGTCATCTGGACCTACCTTCCTCGCCCTCGAATTCAGTGTCTGCCGCTGGGCGAGCGCGGCTTCTTCTGTCTACCAGGGGCGTCGGTCGGAATGAGAACAGATGTTCGACCACTAGCCGAGGCGTTGCCTAAACTGGAGGCACAATGGCCAAGATCACCGTTTACGCGCACGTTGGGAACATGATGAACGTGCCCTCAAGTTCGACGTGCCTGATCCAAAGCTCAAGTCCGGGGACGACATCATCGCGATCCTGGACGGCTCGACCTTCGTGGCAGCATTTCCCCTGGACAAGGTGGATCGGGTCGTCGCCGAGGAGTACATCGCGACAGCTGAATGAGCGTTGAGCTGTTCGCTCATGCCGCTTAGACGCCGTATCGCCCGAGGCTGCCGGTGCTGATCCCGACTCCAAAGGCAATCGACGAAAACCTCGGGACCGTTCACAAGACGATCCGATGGGCGCGGTCCAAGGCGAGCCGCGACCACATCTCGATTCACGGCAGCAACTTCACGCCGTCGGAGATAGGCACATACGGAGACAGGTTCTACACGCTGGCCGCCGTAGCTCCGAGCCGGCGGCTCCGTCATCCCGAAGCCCCCTCGGTCTCAAAATCGCTCGATTACCTGCGTGCGACAACACCCGTGCCGTTCGATCCCCAGGCGGTCGACGTGTTCCCAGACGTGATCAGTTTTGAGACCCCGCTGGAAGCGGGGCGCCAAGACCCGACGCATACGGCGCGGATCTACGCGCGTGGCTTAGTCGAACTTAAGTGTCGGATCATGCACTGGGCCCAGGGAACGCCTGAGAGAGTGCATGTCGATCTCGTTGAGACGTTCGAGCCACTCGCATGGCTGCTGCGTGGCGTAGAGAGCGGGGAGTACCAGCGCCTCTTTGACCTAGGGCTTACGGGTAGATGGCGACGGTTGGACTGGTACATCAATGTGACGCCGTACATCAATGGCGACTCCGGAAGCGTTCCTTGGGAAGAGCTTCGGTTCGTTGGACAAGCGCCTGGGATTCGGGGAAAACGGACAGTCCCGTGGCGCGAGACGTCAGGGCTTGCGCATCGCCGGCTGGCTCGGCGTCCGTCGCGCAATGCAACGACCGCGTACTCCCGATTCTTCTGAAGACGCTGCTTCGCTGGGGCGGAGACGCGGATCGACTCTGTTGAGGGCGCGGTTCGATCCTCCGCGGCGGTGCGGTCACAGCTTCCGCGCTGTAGCTCGCGTTCGGCTTTGAACTTCGGCGCGGGGCTTTCGCGCGGGAGCCCGAGTCGAGTCCGACCTCGCCATCGCCGACCCGCACGCGCTCGGCTTCCGCGACGTCGACTGAGATGACGAAACCCGACGACCGGCGGCTTACTCGTACGGTGGGTCGCAGGCGTCGTCTGGCGGGATTTCCCACCGTGACGCCACAGCGAGGCGGCGCTTACACGACCCCGTCTTCTTCCCGACGACCAAGCCATGCGCTGGGTCTTCAGGGGTCGCAGCACGACAAACCACGAGATTCGCATCGCGCGCCGCCTGCGCGTCGAAACTCACGAGGCTGTATCCGGGGAATTCGTCGAGCAGCGTCGCGGGGCTCACCTGCAAGCCATCCTCGATATCGACGGAGAGCTCGATGTCCTGGAAGGCGCTGCTCGTGAGCCGGATACATCCGCGGTCATCGTCCGCCTTCAAGAAGTTGTAATGCACGCGCCGGAAGAGCCGTGTAGCTCCGCCAATCGACGGATCATCGACGCACATGTGACGCGGAATCTAGCCGCGCAGCCGCAAGAGCACATCGCGGGAAGCGTCTCGCGCGTCAGCGGCGTGGATGTCCTGCTATGCGGCCTCCTCCCCCCACGGCATCGCGGACATGAACTCCTCGTCGTCGGACCGACGGTGACCTCGATGCTAAGGCCGTTTCGATTCCACACCAGCTGCACGCCGCCGTCCGAGAGCGGTACGACAGTTGGCGGAGCCGAGAGGGGCTCCAGGACCGAGCCGAGAAACGTCGCGTCTTCGCCGGTCGAGTGCCGTCGCGACGGCCGTCGTCCCTGCCCGCCGGGAGTGCGCACTGACCGCAGACGCATGAACACGGGCTTGAACCAATTCGACGACGTGACCCGCGGTGGCAACGTCATTCGAAGAGCCGGCCTCCCGATTTCAGCGACGCTGCCCGTCTCGGCTGGAAGGAGATCGACGACATCTCGGTCGCGTCGCGCTCGGCGTGCCGGGTTAGCCAGCAGTGGCGCTCCGTACCTCCTCTCCCCAACGCTCATGCATTCGATCTGAAGTCAGCTCTGCGAAACCTCTCACAACCCATTCGTGCCCAACGTCGAGAGCCTCGAACGCCGCTTCCCGGCTCTCATCGGCAGCCAGCAGACGGGCCGTGAGGGTCATCACCCAGATCTGCGTCAGATCCACGCGCCGAACCGCTGGCGCAGCCGTCACGGTCAGCCGCCCCCTCGGCCCATGATCGCCAGGGATGATGTATCGAAGAGCAAGCTGACCATCCTCCGACTGCGGGAGGAAACCGCCCACGGGTGTGGTCTCAACGCCCCGGAATACCTCGCGCATCCCGGGACGTTGGGAGCCGTCCTCTCCGATGTGGTTGATGTAGGTCACCTCACACCAGTTTGGACGCAGCGCGTGGCCACGCTCGCCCGCGATCTCTTCGAGCCGCTCGTAGTTCTCCACGAATTCGTCGCGAAGGCGCGTGTACCTCGGGTAGGGATCGCCAATCGGCACGCCCTCCGGGGAGCGCCGCCAGTTGTAGACGAAGATTCTTCGGGATTGATCACCGGGGCCGGCGCGGCGTGCGCAGAGTCGCTGCTGCGGCACTCAACGTACCTCATCACCGCCGATCGCCGCTCGGGGCCCGAAGTCCTCGCTCATAGGAGGCCGCCCGATCTGCTCCTCGCGTTTGGGGAAGCGAGACTCGAAGGCGGACACGAACTGCGCGATGTCGAGGATGTCCACTGCATTCGGCTGTAGCTGCACAGCAAGCGCGACTTCCTCGAGAGGGGGATCGCGGAAGCTGGGCAGCCGTCCATGCTGTACGGCAGCCATGGGCGAATCGTAGAGCGTTTCCCGGATCACGCCGAGAGGAAGATGTCAGTGCCTGCCCGGGGGGCACCAATGGGGCCACCGGACGCGCTTCCCCGACCCTGTGGGCAAACCTACGGCGCGATCTTCCTCGGCGAGCGGTTCGGCCTCGCGGCCTTCGGCGGCCTTGCGCTCGTCCTCGCCGGAGTCGCCCTCGGGACGGGCGCGGTCGGCGTTCGCGCGCTTCGCCGGATAGCCTCGGCGATGTGAGCCGCACGTACGCGCTCCTCCTGTTCGTCCTCGGGGCGATCTGGGGCTCGTCGTATCTCTTCATCAAGGTCGGCGTCCGCGACCTCTCGCCCGCCGCGCTGATCGACCTGCGGCTCCTCTTCGCCGCGCCGCCGCTCGTCGTCTTCGCATGGCGCCGCTACGGCGCCGCCGCTCTCGTCCGCGGCTGGCGCGAGGGGCTCGTGCTCGCCGTGCTCAACGCGGCCGTGCCTTTCACGCTCATCGCGTACGGCGAGAAGTGGGTCGACTCGGGGACGGCTGCGGTCGCGAACTCGTCCGTGCCGATCTTCGTCGCGCTGCTCGCGTTCTTCTTCGTCCCGAGCGAGCGATCGACGGGGACGCGGCTCGCCGGCGTGCTGCTCGGTCTCGTCGGCGTCTCCATCCTCGCCGGCGTCCATCCGCAGGGCGGGTGGCACGGCACGGTCGGGATCGCCGCCATCGTCGTCGCCTCCGTCTCGTATGCGGCCGCGAACCTCTACGCCGGCAGGCGCATGGGCGTCGGCGGGCCTGTTCTCGCCGCCGTCTCGATGCTGGCGGCGTTCTTCCTGCTGCTGCCGTTTGCGCTCGCGACCTTCCCGGCGCACATGCCGGGATGGAAGTCGGCCGGCTCGGCGGTGGCGCTCGGCCTGTTCGGGACGGCGCTCGCGCAGATCCTCTCGTACCGGATGATCCGGCTCTACGGCTCGTCGCGCTCCGTCCTCGTCGCATACATGCTGCCGGCCTTCGCGCTCTTCTACGGCGCGGTCTTCCTCAGCGAGGCGCTGACGGTGCAGAAACTCGCCGGGCTGCTGCTCATCGGGGCCGGCGTCGCGCTCGGAAGCGGCGCCGTTCGGATAGCGTCGCGTCGTGTCCGTCGAGCTCCGGCGCGCCAACCGCTCTGACGCCGAGTTCCTCCTCGAGCTCATCACCGGCGCGGACACGGAGCCGTTCCTCGGCGGGCCGGGCGGCTCGTCGCTCGACGACGTGCTCGCGGACATCGACCGGTCGGAACGCGAGCCGGAGGCGTTCGGCTGGCTCGTGGCCGAGGTCGACGGCGAGCCGGCCGGCTGCGCGGCGTACAACGTCGCGAGCGAGCGGATGCGCATCGTCGAGGGTCGCCGCCTCGCCGTTCATCCGCGCTTCCGCGGCCGGCGCCTCGGCGACGAGGTCGCCCGCGCCTTCCAGCGCCTCGTCCTCGGCGAGCTCGGCTTCCACCGCCTCGAGATCCAGGTCTACGGCTTCAACGAGCGGGCGCTCGCGCACGCGGAGCGGGTCGGCTACGTGCGCGAGGGCGTGAAGCGCAAGGCGTACATGAAGCTCGGGGAGTGGCAGGACGCCGTGGTCTTCTCGATGCTTCAGGAAGAGCTGCCCGGCGGGGCCGCCTGATCGACCTCGGCCCGTGCATCGGCGGATGCCGTATCGCGTCGTCGTGAAGAAGCGCGGCGAGGCCGCCGAGGTCGACCGGTCCGCGGCAGAGGTAGCCTCCCGGGCATGACCCGATACCTGCACACCATGGTCCGGATCACCGATCCGGAGAAGAGCCGCGCCTTCTACGAAGCGTTGGGGCTCGAGATGCGGCGCGACATGGACATCGTCCGCAACGGCGAGCTCGAGGCGACGAACTACTTCTTCGGCGTCCCGGGGGAGGACGTGGAGCTCGAGCTCACGTTCAACCACGACGGGCGCGCGTACGAGCTGGGCACTGCGTACGGCCACGTCGCCTACGCGGTCGACGACCTCGCCGCGACGCTCGAGCAGCTGCAGGCGCAGGGCATCGAGCCGGAGCGCGAGCCGTACCGCGTTCGCGAGGGCGGATCGCTTCTCTGCTTCGTCAACGACCCGGATAGATAGTTTCGAAGATTGATTCGGCACCGCCGGAAACGTGCCACTCGGCGAGCGATCCCTCGCGTGATTTGCGCTCGTCCTTCGCGTAGGTCGCGATAAGGGGCCGAGATCGCCCATCAAGAGCTGCCAGTAGCCAGCTCGATCTCGCAGGGATCTAGGACAGCGGCCTCGACAGTCAGGGCTCCTAGGCCCCGCTTCCGACCTGTGGCGATAGGACGCTTCCAGAGCAGAGCCGCCCACCGACTCGATGCTTTTGGCCGATCTACGAGGCCGTGGACGGGCGGTAAGCTCGGCGCATGGAGACGCGACAGCTCGTCGTGTTCTGCGAGGTCGTGGAGCGCGGGAGCTTCTCCGTCGCCGCAGAGCGGCTCGGGGTCACGCAGCCCGCCGTGAGCCTCCAGATCCGCGCGCTCGAGAAGCGGCTGGGCTCAAAGCTTCTCGACCGCTCGACGCGGCGCGTCGAGCCAACCGAGGCCGGCTGGCGGTTCTATGAAGGCGCGCAGCGCCTGATTGCCCTCGAGGATCAGCTCCTCGAAGACGTGTCGCACCACGGCGATGGTGTCGTCCGCGGGACTCTGGAGATTGGCTGCTCGACCGGCCCCGAGATCGTGATCGCCGTCCTGCTCTGTGAGTTTCAGCGCGAGTATCCCGAGGTTCGTGTCGCGTTATCAGTGTTCGACTCCCAACGCGTTGTCGAGCGCGTCGTGGCAAGGCAGCTCGAGTTGGGGTTCGTGGGCGCGCCGCCGCGCCAGCGAGGTGTTGAGTTCGAGCCGTTCCTCCTTGACGAGGTGATCCTCGTCGTACCGCCTGAGCATCCTTTCGCAGACCGGACGATCACGCTCGAGGAGCTCGCGGACGCGACGCTGATCACGATGCAGGAGGGCGCTGGTGTCCGGCAGGTGATCGAGGACGAGCTGCGCGGACGGGAGCTGCGGCTGCGCGACCTCAACGTGCGGCTCGAGCTCGGGCTGCAAGAATCTGTGAAGGCCGCCGTGGTCGCTGGGCACGGAGTGACGTTCATCTCGCGGATGTCTGCCGCCTCGGAGCTGGAGGCCGGCACCCTCGCCGTCGCGCGCGTCGAGGGGTTCGAGCCGTCGCGCCAGATCTCGCTCGTCAGCAGCTCCGGCCGCTCGCCGACGCGCGCGGGGCAGCTCTTCCTCGACTTCGCGAGGGCGCGCCTCGCAGGCAACGGCTCGGCTCAGATCCTGGCGTAGAGCTCCTCCAGTTTCTTCGTCGCGGCGGTCTGGACGTCGTGGTAGAGGGAGTTGCCGTGGGCGTCGATGCCGACGGTGAGCGGCCCGAAGTCCTTCACGCGGAACTTCCAGAGGCACTCGGGCATGAGCTCTTCCCAGGCGACCTCCTCGATCTCCTCGATCTGGGTGGTCTCGAGCGCGGCGGCGCCGCCGACGATGGCGAAGTACACCATCCCCAGGCGCTGCATGGGCTCGATCGCGTCGTCGGGGAAGCCGCCCTTGCCGCAGATCGCGCGGACGCCGTACTGCGCGCCGAGCGGCTCGGTGAAGCGCACCATGCGCGCGCTCGTCGTCGTGCCGATGCAGACCTTCTCGTAGCGGCCGTCGTCGAGCTTGCGCACGCCGGGCGCGGTGTGGAGGAGGAACGCGCCGGCGAGGTCCATCGGCGGTTCGACGCCCTGGTCGAAGATCCGGATCTGGGTGCGGTCGCGGATGCCGATGATGTGGCCCTGCACGACGACCTCGTCGCCCGCCTTCAGCTTGAGGATCTCCTGCGGGTCGGTGATCGGGAACGTGACCTCGTGGGTCGCCATGTCTAGGCCTCCCGGTCGTAGTCGACGCTGCCGTCGGCGGCGATGTGCGCGCTCGCGCGCCGCGCCGCCCAGCACTGGTAGTTGACGGCGACGGGGTTGAGGGTCATGTGCGTGTCGGCGTGCTCGATGTGGCAGTTGAGGACGGTGACGTCGCCGCCGAGCCCCATCGGCCCGATGCCGGTCTCGTTCAGGAGCCCCATCAGCTCGTCCTCGAGCTGGGCGACGATCGGGTCGGCGTTGCGGGTGCCGATCGGCCGCGCGATCGCCTCCTTCGCGAGGTACATCGCGTAGTCGGCCGAGCCGCCGATGCCGACGCCGACGATGCCGGGCGGGCACGGCTTGCCGCCGGCGCCGACGATCGACTCGAGCACGAACTTCTTGATCCCGTTCACCCCGTCGGCGGGGACGCACATCTTCAGGAAGCTCATGTTCTCGGAGCCGGAGCCCTTCGGCACGCACTTCACGTCGAGGCCGTCCCAGTCCTGGACGAACTCCCAGTGCACGATCGGGAGGCGGTGGCCGATGTTCGGGCCGGTGTTCTCGCGCGTGATCGTGTGCACGGCGTTCGAGCGCAGCGGATGCTCGAGCGTCGCGCGCGCGGTGCCGTCGCGGAGCGCCTCGTAGATGCGCGCGGGGTGGAGCGGGAAGTGCTCGCCGACGCGGCACGTGTACACCGCGATGCCGGTGTCCTGGCAGACGAGGTTGCTCTCGGAGTCCGCCACTTCGACGTTCCTCAGGATCGTGTTGAGGACGCGCTGCCCGGGGACCGACGTCTCACGGCCGGCGGCGGCCTTGAGCGCGTCGCGCAAATCCTGCGGGATGTCCTTCAACGCCCACACGTACAGGTGCGCGGCGGCGTCCTCCACCACCGCCTGAAGATCGGTCGCGACGAGATCAGACATCGCGGTAGACGGTGATCGTCTCGGTATAGAACTCGAGCGCGGCGCGGCCCTGCTCATGCGGACCGTACGCCGATCCTTTGACGCCGCCGAACGGAACATGCGCTTCCGCGCCGGCAGTCTGCGAGTTCACATGCAGGATGCCAGCCCGTACACCGCGGACGAACCGCTCACTTGTTGCGAGTCCCTGCGTGAAGATCGAGGCTGACAGACCGAATCGCGCGGCGTTCGCCCGGTCGATCGCCTCGTCGAGGTCCGCGAAGCGGTAGAGGCTCGTCACGGGGCCGAACACCTCCTCGCACGATAGGTACGCGTCGTCAGCGACATCCTCGAAGACGGTCGGTGCGACGAACCAGCCTTCCCGGTCGAGCTTGACGCCGCCGGCGATCACACGGCCACCCTCGTTGCGTCCGCGCTCGATGCCGTCGAGGACGCCTTCGAGCTGGCGCTCGCTCACGAGAGGACCCACCTCGACGCTCGGATCGGTTGGGTCGCCGACGCGGCCCGCGGCGACCCGGGCGAGGAGGCGCTCGCGGAAGTCCTCGTAGATGGAGCTCTCGACGAGGATTCGCCGCGTCGCCGTGCATTTCTGCCCCGCCGACCAGAATGCCCCCGCGTACGCGGCCTCGACCGCCGCGTCGAGGCGTGCGTCTGCCGCGACGACGAGTGGGTTCTGTCCGCCGAGCTCGAGTTGTACGCGCGCGCCGTGCGACGTGACGAGGTCCCGGACCGATGTGCCGACCGCCACTGATCCGGTGAACGAGACGGCATCGACACGATGATTGGCTGCGAGCGCGTGCCCGACCGTCTTGCCGGCGCCGGTGACGACGTTCAGCACCCCGGCAGGTAGACCGGCAGCGCCGAGACACTCCGCCAGGTGGAGCCCGGTACGCGGCGCGTCGACGGAGAGCTTCAGCACGACGGTGTTCCCGTAAGCGAGCGCGGGCGCTGTCTTCCAGACCGGGATTGCGAGCGGGAAGTTCCACGGCGTGATCAGCCCGACGACGCCGACCGGTCGGCGGAGCGCAAGGATCGAGCCGGTCGTCACCGACTGCTCGTACACCTCCCCGACCGCACGCTGCCCTTCGGCTGCGAAGAAGTCGAGGATTGCGACGGCGCGCGTGACCTCCCCGCGCGACTCGCGTATCGGCTTCCCCATCTCGAGCGTCATGTCCGCAGCGACCTGATCGAGCCGGGCCTCGAGCAGCCTGGCGGCTTTGGCGAGAATGTGTCCGCGCGCAGGTGCCGGCGTGTCGGCCCACGACGGCGCGGCGGCGACCGCGGCCCCGACCGCGGTATCGGCGTCCGACGGTGTCGACGCGGCGAAGCGGCCTACGATCTCCGACGGGCGCGCCGGGTTGCGGCGCTCGTACTCGCCGCCCTCGCTCGAGGCGCTTGCGCCGGCGATGAAGTTACCGTGGACCGGCACGATGTCGGTCGTGCGCTCGACCGACATCGTCAGGCGCTCCGGTAGAGCCGCGTAAGCACGAACTCACGGTGGCCGAGGGTCTCGGCGCACGTCAGTCGCCCGTTCGCCGTTCGGGCGATCAAGTCGAGCAGCTGCTCGCCTGCGGTCACGAGCGTCAACTCGCGCGACAGCAGCCCGGACACGTCGAGGTCGATGTGCTCGGACATCGTACGCGCCGTGTTCGGGTTGGCGGTCAGCTTGATCACGGGTTCGACCGGATGCCCAACGACGTTACCCTGCCCGGTCGGGAAGAGATGGAGAACCGCGCCGCCTGCACACATCAGTGTGATGTGCTCCGCGGCCGCCGACGAGCTGTCCATGAAGTAGAGACCGCGGCCGTCGGTCGGCGCCTGCGCCGGCTCGAGCACACCGACGACAGCGCGAGCGCCGGTCTTCTCGATGTTCCCGAGCGCCTTCTCCTCGATTGTCGAGAGACCGCCGGCGATGTTCCCCTGGGTCGGCTGCGAGCCAAGAAGGTCCGCACCGTTCGCCTCGATCGAGGAGACATAGGTCGTGTAGAGATCGAGGAAGCGTGATCGAACTGAGTCGTCGGCGCATCGCGCGGCGATCAAATGCTCCCCTCCCGTCAGCTCCGGCGTCTCGCCGAACAGCACCGTGGCACCGGCGTCGACGAGAGCGTCGACGGCCACGCCGACCGTCGGGCACGAGCCAAGCCCCGTCGTCGTGTCCGATTCACCGCATTTGATGCTGACCGTGAGCTCGCCGAGCTCGACGGTCTCGCGGCGCAGCTCCGAGGCGTGCTGGACCAGGCGTTGCGCGGCGTGCGAGGCGCGCCGGATGACCTCGAGGTCGCCGTATCCCTCGATCGAGAACGCCTCAACCGGCTTGCCGGTCGCCGCGATCCCCTCCGCCACGCGAGCGGTCCAGTTGGGCTCGATGCCGATTACGACCGCGGCCGCGACGTTCGGGTTACTGCCGGTGCCGATCAGCGTGCGAAAGTGCAGCTCCAGATCTTCGCCGTACTGGAGCCTCCCGTACGCGTGCGGGAGCGGCAGTGTCGCCGCCACTTGCGATGCAACGGAGCGCGTTGCGGCGTTCGAGAGATCGTCGACCGGGAGGACGACAACGTGGTTGCGGACGCCGACCGAGCCGTTCTCGCGCCGGAAGCCTTCGACGCCTACCATCGTGCGCTCTTCAGGTTGTGGGTGTGGACGTACGCGCCGGCCGTGAGACCACGGGGCGCGGTACCGATCGGGATGCCGTACTCGAGCACGGTGGCGCCGGCGAGAACTTCGGCTATCGCGATCTTGTGACCGAAGGGCACCGCATCGGCGGCTGTGAGCGCGATCGTCGAGTCATCGTCCATGAAGACTCCCTCGACGTCCTCGCCGCCCACGATTTCGGCCACCGCGACGCCGACATGGTCGCCGCGCTTGTGGACGAGGAACTTGTGATTCATCGATCACCTCCTGTTGGCTATGAATTCGTCGACCTTCGACCGGATGCCGGGGTCGAGGGGTCGGGACGCGGCGACGCGCTCGTCGAAGACGAGAGCACGTGCTGTGTCCGCCCCGGCGCGTGCGGCGACGTAGGTTGCGATGTCCCGGTAGAAGGCGGCGTCGGCCGGAGCCGACGGGTTGAAGAGTTCGACACCGTCCGCCTCGATGTCAATCAGCGCGCGGAGCAGGTAGAGACCATCCTCGTGTCCGAGCGAGCCGTCCTCGACCAGCCCGAGGGTGCGCCGCATGGCCGACGAGACGAGCGGCTCGAACATCTCCGCCCTGCTGGCAGCATCAGGCATGTGCGGCCCTCGCGATCGCCACTACGCCGAATGCGAGCAGGACTCCCGCTATCGCGATGACCAGCTTGTTGAGCAGGGATCGCCTTGCGCGGGTCGCTGCATAGTCGACGAGGGCGAGCCGGATTCCAAGCCCCCCGTGGGCGAGCGCCGCCGCAAGCATCGTCCCATCCCAGGCAATCCAGACGGCGGACGACAGCCGACGCGCAACGAATGCTGCGTTGTCGTGTGCGACGTCGGTCACGATGTGCGTCACGGCGAAGTGACCGAGCACGAGTATGGAGAGCACGACGCCGGTGACTCTGAGCGCGACGTAGCTCGCGAGCCGGCTCTGCGCGGCGGCGGGCGGTTCGGGGGCGGAGGGGCGCTCCCACGCCGCCGGACGCCGCGCCGAGACCGCCCTCATCGGAAGAGGGGGGCGAGGATGAAACCGCTGCCCGCCGTCCCGAGTACCGCGGTCGTCGCGATGACCATGCTTAGCGCGCGTCCTGACCAGAAGGGCGAGGCGGTGAGGTCGAGTGCCACGAGCCGCAGCCCGTTCGCAGTGTGGAACAGCACGGCGAAGAGCAGGCCGCATTCGAACAGGCGCAACGGCGGCGAGCCGTACAGCCGTTGCACCTCGTCGTACAGATGGCGTGACACGCTGTAGAGGGCGACGTCGAGGATGTGCAGTGCGAGGAATGTGGAGCACCCGAAGCCGGAGATGCGATGCGCGAGGAACGCGGCGCGACCGAGCTGGCCGTGGTCCTGCGCCCTGGAGAAGACGGCGAACCCCAGCGTGCGGCCTCCGTGGACCGCGCTGCCGATCACGAGCGAGGTGTAGGCCGTCAGGGTGGCGAGCACGACGAGCAGCCCGGCAACGAATGCGATCTGGACCGCGCTCACGGGCGGGTCGGAGGTGGGGGAGGGCCTGGCGGCATCCGCGTGAACGCGACGGGCCGCGTCTCGACCTCGACGCGGCCCTGACGGAGCCGCGTCACGACGTAGCGAAGCCAGCGGTCGTCGCGGCGAAGAGGGAAGTCCTCGCGGAAGTGCGCGCCGCGCGACTCCTCGCGGTGCAGCGCCGAGGCGACCATCGTCTGAGCGACCTGCAGCTGGTTCACCACGTCGAGGGCCTGCTGCCAGCCAAGGTTCCACTGAGCCGGTCCGGGTGCGGCTATCCGCCCGGCTTGCTCGAGGAACCCGTCGATGGCGACCTCCGCTGTCGCAACGCCTTCTGGACGTGAACGGACGAGCCCGCAGCCATCCCACATCACCGTCTTGAGCTCCGTCAACAAGTGATGGGGCGGGCAACCGGAGCGAGCAAGCGGCGCGAGTGCGCGGTCCACGGATGCCTTGACCTGCGCGCGGTCCGGCGTGCGGAAGCCGCGCGACCGTGCGAGCTCCGCCGCGGCATCGCCGGCGCGAGCACCGAACACTGTCGACTCGGCGACACCGTTGCCGCCGAGGCGGTTCGCGCCGTGCGCACCGCCGGCGTCCTCACCGGCGACGAGCACCCCACCGGGTAGAGCCGTCTGGCAGTCGCGGTCGATCTATCCGCCCCGCCCATGTGGAAGTGCGCGGTGGGTGAGACCTCGACCTGGCTGTCGGGTGAGGTCTCGCGCCGATCTGGCGGGTCCGCGCGACCAGCCCCGGAAAGCGGCGTTCCATAACCTCCGCGGCGCCGAGGTGCGATATGTCGATAAGGACGCCGCCTGCTTCTGTCCCGCGTGCCGTTCATAGATCTCGGTGTAGCTCGCGCGGGCGACGACGTCGCGGGTCGATCGTTCCATGCGCGCGGCGTCGTAGCGTTGCATGTAGCGCTCGCCGAGGCGGTTGAACAGGTAGGCACCGGCGCCGGGCGCAGGCCCTCTTCGAGGACGGCACCGGATAGCCGGGACGGTCCGGCGAGCAGTCCGGTCGGGTGGAACTGCATCATCTCCATGTCGCGCATGTCGATGCCGGCGCGGTAGGGACATCGCGACGCCGTCGCCGGTTTTCTCCACGTGCCGGGGCCGAGATCCGGTACATGGTCGCAGCGCCGCCGGTGGCGATGACGATGACTTTGGCGCGCACGGACAGAGAAACTGGCCGCTACGGGACGTCAAGTGCGGTGACCCCGGCGGGCTCGCCGTGGTTCGTCGAAGACGACGTCGAGTGCGCGGACGTCCTCGAGTTCGCGAGGTTCGAGGCGGAACATCTGATCCCGTAGCCGGCCCATGATCTCGATGCCGGTGAGGTCGCCGCGGTGCACGGTGCGGTCGAACGCTCTGCCCGGCGAAGGCCTTCTGGTGGATCGGCCATCGGGCCGGGGTGCGGTCGAAGAAGCAGCCGACGCGGGTTTCGAGTTCGGCGATCACCTTCGGCGCGTCACTGACGAGGGTCCAGGCGAGATCTTGGTCGTCGGCAAGGAATTTGCCGCCTGCTCGAGGGTGTCGCTGAAGTGCAGTTCGAGGGAGTCGGCGGGGTCGAGCACCGCGTTGTAGCCGCCTTGCACCATGCGGGTGCAGCCGGACCGCCCGATCGCGCCCTTGCTGAGGATGGCGACGTCGAGGGTTGGGTCCGCGGTGAGCGCGTGCAGCACGCACATCAGTCCGGCGCCGCCGCTGCCGATGACCGCAATGTCGGTGTCGATGCGCCCGATCTCGTCGGTGGGGTCAGGGCCGTGCCATGAAGTCTCCAGGAAATAACGCAGCTCGTCGGATCGCTCCGGCAGGATCGAGGCCTTTCGGGCATACCGAGGTGCAGCCGTACATGTAGTGGCAGCTGTCGACGCCGGCGGCGCCGCTGACCCTGCGGCCATCCGCTCATCGGCGGCCTCTGCGTTCGCGGCTGTCGGCGATCAGGACCATGGCGCGGTTGAGCGCGGCGGGGCCGAGGAACGTTCGTTTCGGCGTCGGGCGATGCCACAGCTGGAGTAGCAGGCGGCGCAGCCGATGCAGTCGAGGGGCGGGGCCTGATCACTGGCGTTCGGCGGAGTCGGGTGCGATGCGTGCGGGCTCGGTCAGCGCGTCGGTTGGCACCAGGTACGGCAGCACCCTGCGCCCATTGCCGCCAGAACGGCGCGGTGTCGACGATCAGGTCGCGCACGACGGGTAGTCCGGCGAGCGGTTCGAGGTGGATTTCATCGGGTCGGTTGGCACTTCGGCGTCTGGCAGGCGAGGACGTTGCAGGGGCCGTCGAGGCGCAGCGTGCACGTTCCGCACATCGCCACCCGGCAGGAGTACCGAAATGCAAGCGTCGGGTCGTGGTACTGCTGCACGGAGCGCAGGAGGTCGAGCACGGTGACCGGATCGGTCGCCAGGACATCGAACGCTTCAGCCGCACCCTGCTCGCTACGGCGGATCTTGATGTGGAGCGTTCGCGCGGCGACCGCGGGGGCATCCGTCCACGCTGCAAGTGCGACAGCCATCCTGCGGTGGGTTATAGATCATCAACGCTGCTATTAGCAAACAGTTATGATTGGCGCGATCAGCCTTCCGCGGGTGGGCTATGCGCCGCCTCGCAGCTCGAGGATGGCGTCGATCTCAACCGGGATTCGCAGCGACGACTGCACCGTGGTGCGGGCCGGTCGGGGCTCCGGGAAGAATTCTGCGTAGACCTCGTTCATCGCAGCGAAGTTCTCGATCTCGCGGAGGTAGACGCCGATCCGGACCGCGTCACCCAACGAGCCGCCCGCAGCCTCGGCGACTGTCGCGAGATTGCGGAGCGTCTGGCGTACCTGCTCGGCGAAGCCCTCGGGGATCTCCCCGGTCTCCGGATCGAACGGCCCCTGTCCGGAGACGAACACGAGATCGCCTGAGCGGACGGCGTGCGAGTAGGGCCCTGCCTTTGCCGGAGCTTTCGCCGCGTCGATCGCGTCGGACATTCGGTCGCCTCCTTCGTCGCTGTCGATCGGAAGCGGCACGGTAGCGTGCTGCGCCGGTCGGCGATCAGGGGAGCGAGGCGGCGTCGAGCGCGATCGACGCGCCGAGCAGTGTGGAGACGTCACGCGCGTGGAGGCGCACGATCTCGCCGGTGTCGTCGACGCTCACGCTGTCGCGTGTGAGCTTCACGTCCGTGACGCTGATCGCGCCGACGCACGTTCCGCGATGGTCGATGAGAGGCGCGCCGACGCAGAACACGCCGAGGCTGTCCTCCTCATCGTCGACCGCGTAGCCGCGACTGCGGGCGAGCCGAAGCTCGTCGAGCAGCGCGTCGACCGTCGTGATCGTCCGTGGCGTCCGCGCAGGGAGGCCGGTCTTCGAGGCGATCTCGAGCACGGTCTCCTCGGAGAGCAGCGAGAGGATCGACTTGCCGAGCGCGCTGCAGTGCGGTAGCTCGCGGCGCCCGACGTGGCTCTGAACCTGGATGAAGCCGGGGCCGTCCACGCGACCGATCACAACGACGTAACCGTCATCGAGCACGCCGAGCCTCGCCGTCCGGCCCGTCGCCTCGGTGAGACGGCGGAGTGCCGGCATCGCGACGTCGAGCAGGCCGGTCTGGCCGATTGCCTTGTCACCGAGGCGCGCCAGCGCGAGCCCGAGTCGGTAGCGCGGGCCGTCGCCGCCGTCCGCGATTGTCACGAATTCGCGGTGCCTGAGCGTCCGCACGAGCGAGAGTGCAGTGCTCTTCGAGATCTCGAGCTTTCGTGCGAGCTCTGAGAGGGTCATGCCGCCGGCGTCGGCGTCCGCAAGGTGCTCGAGAGCGGCAAGCGCCCGGTCGACGCTCTGGACGTGGTAGCGGCGGAGATCCTCTGTTGGGCCGCTACGCGGAGACATGCCCTTCCAACAATCGGTCTTGCGGGCCGCTCACGTCAATGTCCGGTCCCCGCCCTTGACGGCGTTGGACCTGCCGTGCAGAATGCCGCATTGTGCAGAGCCGACTCCCGTTCGTCACAGCCGAACACTAACCCATGCGGATCGATCGCGCAGCGAGGGACGTCGGCCTGCCGGCTTTCGACGCCGCAGCTGAGCCTGCGAGCGGAAAGCGGTTCCCCGATGGCGCCCACTTCCGTATCGAGATCCCAAGCGTCGAGGGGCCGAAGGTACTCGAGGCTGTCCTCGCCGCGGCCCGCGCGGAGGGCATCGTCGTCAACCGCGTATCGCAGGGCAGCGGCGCCATGCTCCTGCGCGAAGTCGAGTTACGTGACATGGCCGCCCTCGGCTCCGAGACGGGGATCGAGGTGTCGCTCTTCGTTGGCCCCCGCGAAGGGTTCGGAGTGGGGATCCACCCACGCACCGAGGACGGCGTCGCGCAGTTCGGCCAACTGCGAGGCATGCGTCAGCTGGCGTATGCGGTCGAGGACATCGCCCGCGCAGTCGAGGCCGGCATCCGCAGCTTCCTTGTCGCCGACGCGGGGCTTCTGACGATTCTCATCGACATGCAGAACGCCGGCGAGTTGCCGGCGACCTGCATCTGGAAGGCGTCTGTGATGATGGCACCATCGAACCCGGCCGCGCTCGCCCTGCTCGAGCGACTCGGGGCGAGCACAGCGAACGTCCCCTCGGACATCTCGCTTCGCGAACTCGCCGAACTCCGGACGGCGGTCTCGCTGCCGATCGACCTCTACCTCGAATCGCCTGACGCGCTCGGCGGCATCGTCCGCGGCAACGAGATCGCGGATCTCGTGCGGGTCGGGGCCCCTCTCTACGCAAAGTTCGGACTTCGCAACTCTCGTCCGTTGTATCCGTCTGGCGAGCACCTGGTCGCCGAGGCGTGTGCGATCGCGCGAGAGAAGGTGCACCGTGCAGCGGTTGCACTCGAATGGTTGCAACGGCTCGACGCTGAGCTCGTGCAGTCGGCCCCGGGTGCGGAAGACATGGGTATTCCGCAGGTCGGAAGCCACGACACGTCAGACGCCGGGCGCGCGACGCACCCGGCCTACTAAGTCGGTAAAGGAGGGAACGATGGCGAAGCGCAGACTTCGGACGGTGGTCGTCGTCGCCGCTCTGGTGGCGGTCGCGGCGACCGCTGGTGCGACCGGCGCGCGATCGCAGGCCGCAACACGCGGCGAGAGTGCGACGCCGGCCAAGCTAACGAGCATCACGGGTTGCACGACGTCGAAGGGCTCGATCACTTACGGGATCGCTGGCGCCGGGATCACCGCGCTCGATCCGAACACGATCTCGTTCGCCGGTCAGGAGCCACTCCAGACGCTCTTGTACGACGGCCTCGCGGAATACAACAAGCAGATGCAGGTCATCCCGGATCTCGCGACCTCCTGGACCTCGTCCAAAGATCTGAAGCGCTGGGTGTTCAAGCTACGCCAGGGCGTGCACTACGCCAACGGCCGGCTCTTCACCTCAGCTGACGCGAAGGCCAATATTCTCCGCGTCCTGAATCCGAGCGTTGCTTCCCAGGCTCAGGGCAACATCAAGGACATCCGGTCCGTCGACACGAACGGCAAGTACGGTCTCGTCATCAAGCTCGGTCATCCCAATGCTTTGCTCCCGACCGCGCTCGTCGATGTGAAGATGAGCGACACGACGAACCTCGCCGCCCTAAACACCACGGGCAACGGCACCGGCCCGTACAAGGTTGGGAGCTACACACCGAACCAGGCGCTGACGCTGGTCCCGAACACGCACTACTGGGGCGGCGTTCCGTGTCTGAAGCAGATCACGTTCACTGCCGAGCCGGACTCGACGTCGATGGTCACCGACTTCAAGGCCGGCAAGCTCGACATGGTCTGGCAGGTGCCGCCGGCGGACATCCCGGCTGTGCGGACGAGCAACAGCACGTTCCTGACGCCGTCAGCCGTGTCGGGTGCGCACGTGTGGGAGGTCGATACGACATCGCCGCCCTTCAACAACGTGCTTGCGCGGCAGGCGCTCTCGTACGCGATCGACAGAAAGACGATGCTCCAGGCGGCGTTCTTTGGGCTCGGCACGGCGTCGTACGCGAACGACATCATCAGCATGAACAGCTCGGCGTACGACAAGGCGCTCAAGCCCTACACGTTCAACCTCGCGAAGGCGAAGCAGCTCTTCGACGAGGCCGGCGTCAAGCCTGGGACAACGTTCACATTCTGGGCGCTCGCGGGTCGTCGCGACGAGTGGATCACCATGGCGCAGATCCTCCAGCAGGATCTTCAGAAGATCGGCCTCAACCTGACCATCGTCAGAAGCGACGTCAGCACCTGGTTGGCGAAGTTCTACCCGGCCGGAAAGTCGTATCCGGGCTACATAATCGGAAACTACTTCTCGTTGCCACCGGATCCGTCCTATGCGTTCGCGCAGGTGCGGTATGGGTCATGCGAGTGCAACTGGAAGGACCAGACGTTCGAGAGTCTCGCCGATAAGGCGATCGGGACAAGCGATCCGACGGCCAGGCAGAAGATCTATGACGAGATGCAGGCCATCGAGTCGCAGCAGTCGCCGGTAATGGTGATCGCGCAGCAGACGAACATCGTCGCCTTGCAAAAGGGAATCGTCGGGGCGTGGGAGGACGCCGCGGGCAATGTGCATCTGGAGGATGCACGGGTAACCTCCTAGACGCAGTCGGCTGTAACGGGCCTGGCGGTTGATGCTTCGCTACATCGCGAGACGAGTCGTCACGAGCATCGGCCTGCTCTGGCTGAGCTCGATGATCATCTTCTGCCTCATGCACATGCGTCCGGGGTGATCCGACGATCACCAAGCTCGGCGGCGCCATCCAGGGCGTCGATCCCCGCGCCCTCCGGGCCCTTCGCCGGGGCCAGCTCGGGCTCGACCAGTCGATCCCCGAGCAGTACATCCACTGGATCGGCGGCATCTTCCACGGGAACTTCGGCGAGTCGTACTTCAGCCAGTTCCCGGTCACGACCCTGATCGCATGAGCGGCTCCCGGCGGGACGCTCGAGCTCGCGCTCGTCGCCTTTGTTGTTCGCGATCGGGGTGTTTCTCGCCGTTC
This sequence comes from uncultured Actinomycetes bacterium, assembly GCA_963753295.1. GTDB lineage: Bacteria > Actinomycetota > Thermoleophilia > Gaiellales > Gaiellaceae > Palsa-739. Next base: position 48,975 of record CAVWBZ010000014.1, read on the forward strand.
CGGCCGCGACCTTCGGCCTGATCTAGGAGGAGGAAACCGGTACTTCGACGGGGCTTCCTCTCCGCCGTCGCGGCGATCGGGCTCGCGACGCCCGCGTTCGTGACCGGGATCATCCTGATCGTCATCTTCGGCGTGAACTCCCACCTGCTGCCGACGCAGGGCTACGTCTCGTTCGAGGATCATCCGGTGAAGACCTCGGGAGGTCGGTGCTCCTGCCGGCGTTCACGCTCGCGCTTCGTCGTCAGCGGCGCCGATCCTGCGCGTGCTTCGCGCCTCGCTCAACGACGTGGCATCGGCGCCGTACAGCGCGCCGCGCGGCAAGGGCCTCGTCAACCGGCGAGGTGGGGTGCTGCACGTGCTGCCGAACGCGGCGATTCCGGCGCTGACCACCGTGGGCGTGGGCGTGGGTGCTCGGCGGCCTGCTCGGCGGCGCCGTCATCACCGAGTACGTGTACGCGCGCCCGGGGCTCGGCACGCTCATGGTCGAGCTCGGTGTTCAAGCGCGACTACGCCGTCCTGCAGGCGCTCGTCCTGCTCGGGCCGCGACTGCGTTCATCGTCTCGAGCCTGATCGTCGACCTGCTCTACGGCGTCCTCGACCCGCGACTCCGCAGGCATCCGCGGCGACGAGGAAGGACTGTGACAGCGGTCGCGCGAAGGTCGCGGGGGTCGCGCCCCCACGCCCGCGTGCGATGTTCCTGCGGCGGCTGCTCGGGCGCCCGACGGCGGCGGTGCGGCGCCGCCGTGGTCACGATCATCGTCGCGGCCGCAGTGTTCGCGCCCTGGCTCGCGCCGTACCCCCGTGAACCAAGAGTTCGACTACAACCACCTGTTCAGCGGGCCGTCTCTCGGGACACACCCCTTCGGGACGGACGAGCTCGGCCGCGACCTGCTGACGCGCGTGATGTACGGCGGGCGGACGTCGCTCCAGATAGCCGCGCTCGCGACGCTCCTGGCGATGGGGGGCGGCACGCTCTGGGGCTTCGCCGCCGCTTTCAGGCGGGGGGTGGATGGACGAGGGGCTGATGCGCGTCGCCGACCTGACGATGGGCATGCCCGTGATCCTGCTCGGCCTCGTGCTCGTCGCGGCCTTCGGCTCGTCGGTGCCGAGCCTCGTCCTCATCCTCGGCATCCTCTTCATGCCGGCGACCGCGCGGCTCGCGCGCTCCTCGCTCCTCTCGGAGCTCAGAGCCGATTACCACCTGGCGGCGATCTCCAGTCAGCACCTCCGAGTAGGCAGATCATCGGCGAAGGAGCTGCTGCCGAACACGATGCCGGTCCTGCTCGCGCGCGCCTCGATCGTCGCCGCCGAGGCGATCTTCGTCGAGGCGAACTTCTGCGGCTTCGTCGGGCTCGGCGTCCAGCCGCCGAGCCGCGTCGTGGGGCACGCTGTTCCAGAGCGGGCTCGGCGGACCTCTACCGCTCCTACTGGTACCCGCTCTTCCCGGGCATCGTCATCCTGGCTCGCCGTCCTGGCGCTGAACACGCTCGGCGACAACCTGCAGCGCGTCCTCGACCCGGGGGGGGGGGAAGCCCGCCGGTGAGCGAGAAGCGCGCCGGTCCTCGAGGTACACGACCTCTCGGTCGAGTTCCCGCTCTCCTCGGGCACGATAAGACACGACCCGTCCGCGGCGCTCTCGTTCACGCTCGAGCGGGAGCGAGCGCCTCGGCATCGTCGGCGAGTCCGGCTCCGGGGAGTCGCTCACCGCGCTCGCCCTGATGCGGCTGCTCTCGCCGCCCGGGCCGCATCGGGCCGGCGGCGGGAGGTGCTGCTCGGGGGCACCGACCTCACGAAGCTCGGCGACCGCGAGATTGCGCGCGGTCCGTGGCGGCCGCATGGCGCTCGTCTACCAGGATCCGATGTCGTCGCTGAATCCGGTGCAGACCATCGGGAAGCAGATCGTGGAGGCGATTCGCGTGCACCAGGAGATATCGCGCGACGGGCGCGCGAAGAGCGGGCGATCGGGCTGCTCGGCGAGGTCGGGGGGGGCATCCGCACGCGTCGAACCGCGTCGACGCCTACCCGCACCAGTTCTCGGGCGGCATGCGGCAGCGCGCGATGATCGCGATGGCGATCTCCGCGGGCATCCCGACGTGCTGCTCGCGGACGAGCCGACGACGGCGCTCGACGTGACGACCCAGGCGCGGATCATCGACCTGCTCGGCGCGGCTCGGCGAGCAGCGCGAGCTGGCCGTGATCCTGATCACGCACGACCTCGGCGTCGCGGCGAGCTTCTGCGACGCGCGTCCACGTCATGTACGCCGGCCGCATACGTCGAGCGCAGCCCGATCGGGCCCGCTCTTCGCGCAGCCGGTGCACCCCTACACGGAGGCGCTGCTCGGCGCGATCTGCCGCCTCGACGGAGATCGGTCACCCGGCCGATCGCGGCGATCCCGGGGCAGCCGCTGCCGGCAGGGCAGCTGCCGCCGGGGTGTCCGTTCCACCCGCGCTGCCGGTACGCGGCGGGGGGGAGCGCAGTGCTCGAGACGGAGGATCCTGGCAACCACGTCCTCCCGGACGGGCGCACCGCGGAGTGCCACTTCGCCGGAGACGCGCGCCGCGATGGTGGCCGCATGACCGCGGGGCCCGTCGAGGAGCGCGACGAGACGCTCGTCGTCGTCGAGGCGGCCTCGCCTGTTGCGGCCTCGGCCTCAGGGGCCGCCGGAACCGGACAACACATCGTCCGCGCGGTCGACGACGTCTCGTTCACGATCAGGCGCGGCGAGGACGTTCGGCCTGGTCGGCGAGTCCGGCTCCGGCAAGTCGACGCTCGCCCGGCTGCTGCTGCGCCTCGACCAGCCGAACTCGGGGCGCGTGCTCTTCGACGGGGGATCGACCTGCGTCGCTCTCGCCGACCGAGCTGGCGGGCGGCTTCGCTGGCGGGATGCAGTGGTCTCCAGGATCCGTTCGCCTCGCTCAACCGGCGCCGCACGGTCGAGCAGACGATCGAGCTGCCGCTCCGCGTCCACCAGCCCGACCTGAACGGCGCGTCGCGGGCAGACCGCGTGGGGCGGCGAGCTGCTCGACCTTCGTCGGGCTGCGCCCCTCTGCACGCGGCCGCGTACCCGCGCGAGCTCTCGGGCGGCCAGTGCCAGGGCATCTCGATCGCGCGTGCGCTCTCGATCCGTCCCGGATTTCGTCGTGCTCGACGAGGCCGTGTCCGCGGTCGACGTGTCGATCCAGCGCAGATCCTCAACCTCCTCCGGGACCTGCAGGAGAAGCTCGGCCTCACGTATCTCTTCGTCAGCCACGACCTCTCGGTCGTGCGGTACATGTCGAACACGGGGGGGGTCATGTACCACGGCCGGATCATCGAGCTCGCCTCGCGCGAGCAGCTTTTCTCGGCGCCGCGCCATCCGTGCACGCACGCGCTGCTCGCGTCGATCCCGCTCCCGACCCGACGATCGCCCGGCAGCAGGTGCGGCCGGCGCCGCGATCGTCCTTGACGAGCCGGGCTCGGCGACGGGGAGGCCTCGGGGGGCTGCCGCTTCCACCCGCGCTGCCCGCTCGGGCACCGCGACGAGTGCCGGGCGGTCGATCCGCCGCTCGACCCGCTCGAGCCGGGGGGCCACTCCGTCGCCTGCCACTACCCGCAGGGGACGTACGAGCCTCGCCGAGCTCGCCGCGATCGAGGCGCGCGCGGCGCGTTGAGCGAGGTCGGACGCCTCGCGGGGGGAGCTGACCCGCGAGGAGCTCTCGTTGCTCCTCCCCGACCCTGCTCGTCGTCCCGGTCGGCTCGACCGAGCAGCACGGCCCGCATCTCGCCACCGGCACGGATGCCGCGATCGCGGGGGCACACGAGTGGCGGGGGGGGCGGCGGAGGCTGCGGCGCGGCCCGAGACGATCATCGTCGCGCCGACGCTCGCCTACGGGTCGTCGGATCACCACCTGCCCTTCGGCGCGACGCTCTCGCTCCGTACTCGAGACGTTCGCGCTCGTGCTCTCCGACTTTCTGCTCTCCTCGGCGGCGGCGGCACAGCGCCGTCTTCGTGCTGAACGCGCACGGCGGCAACACCGCATACGCCGGCCGTCTCGGAGGCCTCCCGCGCGCCTTGGTCTTCTCTGTGCGACGGCGATCGTGTCGCAGCTCCTCGATCCCGCGACGCTCGACGCGCCCCTGCCCGGGCACGCCGGTCACTTCTGGACGTCGCTCATGCTCGCGATCGCGCCGGCCTCCGTGCGGCCCGACCACGCGCGGCCGTCGGCCGGGGGGCGGCGCGCAGCTCCCCGCCGCGCGGGCTCGTCGTGGCGGAGCCGGGCCGCTGGCAGGAGCTCGACGGCTTCACCGACGCGCCCGAGACGGCCACCCGCGAGCTCGGCGAGGAGCTGCTGGCGAGTGCGTGCGCGCCACGCGCTCGGCCTTCGAGTACGTCGGGGCGCTCGATGCCCTGAAGCGCGCCGACGATCACAGCGGTCGAGACGGCGACCGTCTCGCTGCGCGCGAAGCCGGAGCTCGCGGTCCGCGGCGCCCGGACGACGCACGACGCGTCGACGTTCACGCTCGTCCGCGTGCTCACGAGTGCCTGTCGAGGGCTACGGCGAGGTGAGCGCGACGGCGGCCTGGAGCGGGGAGGACGAGGTGACGGCGACGCACTACGTGCGCGACCCTGATCGCGCCGCTGCTCGCCGGCCGGCCGCTTGGGCCCGTCTCCGACCTCCGCGCTGAGCTCGACCGCTACGTGCGGGCAACCCGTTCACGAAGGCGGGGTCGAACACCGCGATCTGGAAGCGCTCGCTCGCAAGCTGGGCGTCTCGGTAGCGCGTGCTCCTCGGCGGGCCGTTTCGAGACGAGGTGCCCGTGAAGATCTCAATCAGCGGCGACGGGACCGACGTCGACGCTGGCTTCGAGGCCCGGTCGCTCGGCTTCCGCGCCTTCAAAGTGAAGGTCGGCAAGAGCCTCGACGGCGACGCGGCGCGCGTCGCGCGCGTCCGCGAGCTCGCCGGCTCCGAGGCAGACGTCGGCGCGGACGCGAATGGCGGATGGTCGCGCGCCGCGGCGCGCGAGGCGATCCCAGGCCTGCAAGAGCGATATCGCGTTCATCGAGCAGCCGGTCGATGCGACCGACCTCGACGGGATGCGCGAACTGCGCAGCCTCGGGCTCCCGGTCGTCGCCGACGAGTCCGTCTACAGCCCGCGCGACGTCGTGTAGATCGCCGACCGCGGCGCAGCAGACGTAGTCAGCATCTACGTCGGTAAGAGCTCGGGTCTAGACCGCGCCGTCGAGTCGGCCCGGCTTGCCTCGGAACGCGGGCTCGAGATCGTGATCGGGTCGAACGGCGAGATGGGGATAGGCGCGGCGGCGCAGCTGCATCTCGCCTGCGCGTGCCCCGTGCTTGGCGGCGTCCCGTGCGGAATCACGAGCCACCACTTCTACGAGGAGGAGCCGACTCTGGCTCGGCCCCTCGACATCGACGGTCGGTCGCGCGCCTCCCCGTAGGCCCCGGCCTCGGCGTGACGGTGCGTGACGACCTGCGGCGGCGGTTCTCGTCGTGATCCCGGACGTGCAGGCCTTCGTCTACCCCGAGGAGCTCGAGGGGACGGCCCCCGACCTGCTCGCAGACCAACTCGTCGAGCTTGGCCTTGACGCGGTGAGCATGGCCGTCGTCTACCATCGCGCTCGGCGGGTGTTCCCGCGCCAGCGCCGTATCGGCGTCCTCGGTGAGACCACCGCGGACTTCGTGCCGCAGGCCGCCCACTACGGAACGCTCCTCCCACAGCGGGCGGCTGCGGCGGAGCTATGCACGCGCATTCGGGAGTTTCGCTGTGCCTGCGCGGAGCTGGCCTTGCATTCGGCGCTTGGATTGTGGCGCTCCACCACGAGCGTCTCGCGGACGATCATCCCACCCTGGCCGCGCGCGGCATCGACGGCAGCCCCAACGGGATCGGCCTGTGCCCATCGTCGCGGGCGGCGATCGAGTTCGTGTCCGCGGTCATCGCCGATGTGTGCACCCAGCTCGACCCCGACAGCATCGAGCTCGAAGCCGCGCTCTATCCTGCGTGGGAGCCGTCTTACACATTGACGCTCGCGCTCGAGCCGGTCACCGAAGCGGCGCGTCTGTTCGGGGCGCAGTGCTTCTGCGCCGCCTGCCGAGAGTTGCTCGGAGCGGACGCAGATGAGATCGAGCGCAGGACCGTGGAAGCCGCCGGGCCGCCGTTCGGCGCGGGCGGATGGGACGCCGACTTGCTCGCAGAGCTCGCCGACGTACGGAGCCGCGGCGCCCGGCGTCTGGTCGACGCAGCTGCCGAGGCCGCGCACGCGGCCGGCGCGACCCTGCGGATCTTCGGGTCGGGGACGCCCGAGCAGGCATCGCTCCAGGGCTTCTCCGGCTCGGCCTTCACTGCGGCGGACAGGATCCTCGTGGGCTGCGGACCGCTCTCGGGCGAAGCGCTCCAGGTTCGGTTCGAGGGACTGCGCGGGCTGGTGGGAGACCGGAGAGTCGCGGCATCGACCAACTGGACGTCCGAGCGTACGGCGGCGAGCATGGCCGCCGACGTCGATGCGCTCGCGGCAGCCGGCGCCGACGGGCTCGCCCTCTACAACCTCACGCTCATTCCCGAGGAGGGTCTAGCGGCGATCCACACGGCTGCAGCGGCGTTCCGCCGACGATCGAACGTGCCGGCGTGATCGTCGACGGACACGTCACCATCGGCGCGAACCGCGACGTCAACCTGTCGGCGCAGGACCTGCTCGCCGCGATGGACCGGCTAGGAATCGACGTCGCCCTCGTTTCGCCACCTGAGCCCCTAATTCCGCTGCGCAATCGCGAGGGAAACGAACTCGTCACGACCGCCGCCGTTGAGTCGGGCGGCAGGCTTCTCGCCTTCGCGGTCGCGAGCCCATGGCTCGGCGGCGGCGCGGTCGACGAGCTGCGCCGCGCCGCTGAGGCAGGTGCACGAGCGCTCAAGCTCGACCCGGAGCTCCAGGGCTTCGACCTCCTCGACGGCCTGGTCGAGCCTCTCGTGAGGTTCGCCGCGGATGCCCGCTGGCCCGTATACGTGCGAACCGGCACGCCAACGCATGGACTGCCGTTGCAGCTTGCTGCGCTCGCGAGAGAGCACACTGACGTGACGTTCGTGATGGGGAGGAGCGGGGCGACCGACTTCTCCGGCGACGGGCCGCATGCGCTCGCACTCGCAGCGAACCTCGTGGCCGACAGCGCGCATGTCGAGTGGCCGACCCGTCTCGTCGCCGCAGCCCCAGAGCTCTTCGGGCACCGGGTCGTCTTCACGACGGACGCGCCGTTCGCGGATCCCGACCTCGAGCTCGCGCGCGCCACCGAAGCCGGTCTCCCGAGCGCCACACGTGCCGCCGTGCTCGGTGGCAACCTCGCGAAACTCCTCGGCCTGTGACGGGCGCACCTCCGGACCGATTGGACCTCCTGGAGGATCTCCAACGCCTGGGCCTTCGCAGAGGCGACCGAGTCGTCGTCCACTCCTCGTACAGATCGATCGGCATCGTCGACGGCGGCCCGGGCACCGTTGTCGACGCGCTGCTCGACGCCGTCGGCCCGCAGGGTCTGCTCGTCGTCCCGACGTTCACCTACGACACCGCTCGCTTCGACCCGCTGCACGAACCGGGCCGGACCGGCGTTGTGTCGGAGATCGTGCGCACGCGGCCCGATGCGCACCGCTCACTTCACCCGGCGTACTCCGTCGCGGCAATCGGGACGGGCGCGGACGAGCTCTGCCGGGATCACGAGCAGCGCGCTGGAACGGACGTCGACTCGCCGCTTGACCGGCTCGTGGCTGCGGGCGGTCTCGTCCTGCTCATCGGCGTCGGCGCGACTTCGAACACGACCGTGCACGTCGGCGAGTTCCATGCGGCTGTGCCCTACCTCGAGGTTCCGTTCTCCCCTGCCTGGCCGACGGTTCACGAGGTCGTCGTCCCTGGGGGCGAGCCGATCCAGGTCGAGTACCGGCGGTTCCCTGGGTGCAGCCGGGCGTTCGCCGCCCTCGAGTGGCGACTGCGCCGGCGAGGCGCGGTGCGCGACGGACGGATCGGCGACGCGATCGTGCAACTCGTCGGCGGCGTCGCGATCGTCGAGGAGACCGTCACCGAGCTCCGAAACGACCCCGCGGCGCTCCTGTGTACGGACGTCTCGTGCTACCGGTGCACGCGCGCGCGCGAGCTACTCGGCTAACCGGGCCGGTCGAGGCCGAGCAGCGGAAGTGGATCGCGGTGGATCAGCTCCTCGATCCGGTCGAGCGGCACCGGCGGTAGCGCCGTGCCTACGATCACGTCGTTCACGCGGCGAAGAGCCTCAATCGTTTCGGCTGGCGTCGCGATCGGAAAGTCCGATCCGAACAGCAGCTTGTCGAGCGCGCCCCACTCCGTCGCCAGTCGCATTCCTTCGTAGAACGACCACGGCCGGTAGAAGAGCGCCGACACGTCGGCGTAGACGTGCGGATGCTTGCGGATCGTCACGATCGTGTCGCGCTGCCACGGATGCCCCATGTGTGCCATCACCACGCGCAGCTCCGGAAACCGCATCGCGATCTCGTCCATGAGGAGTGGGTGCGCGTAGCGGAGCGGGGCTTCGCGCACTGGCGACGCTCCCTGGTGAAAGAGGATCGGCAGCCCGTGCCTCTCAGCGAGCTCGTAGATCCGTAACGCCGACTCCCCGAGCGGGTCGAAGATCTGGTAGTTCGGACCGAGCTTGATTCCGCGTAACGCGAGCTCCGTCCGCGCGCGCTCGAGCTCGTCCTCAGCTCCGGGCACCTCGGGATGCACGGAGAGGAAGCCGATGCGGCGCTCGGGCGCGGCCCTCACAAAGGCGGCGACGTCATCATTCAGCGTGTAATCGACGGAGACACGGTTGCGCGCGATCGTGAACGCGACTGAGACGTCGACACCGGCGAACGCTGCGTCGTAGTCGGCCCATGTCGTCGTCGCCGCAACGATGCGATCTGGCCGCCACTTCGCGTTCTCGACGAATTCGTCGGTGGGGATCTCGTGCCGGTGCGTCGGCACATGGCTGTGGATGTCGACGATCACTCGGTGAGCAGGCGTCGCGGGTTGTCTTCTAGGATGGCGCGCCGCTGGCGGTCGGCCAATCCGAGTAGCTCGAGCTGCCGAACGCGGAGCGCGACGTAGCGTTGGTGAGGGTCTGGTTGAAGGCCGCCGTCGGTTCCGAAGAGCAGTCGATCGAGCGGGCAGCTCGCGACCAGCGCGCGCATTGCGTATGCCGGAGTCGCGCATAGGCAGATCCGAACGTTCGGCGCGAGCTCCACCGCAGCGCGGGCCTCCCGCCAGAGATCGTGGAGTCCGCCGTGGCCGAGGACGATCGTGGTCCGCGGATGCCGACGCGCGAGGACGGCGAGCTGGAGCGGCGTACTCCAAGGCGGCGTGCCGTCGTGCAGAAGTACCGGAAGCCCGAGCTCGGCCGCGACCTCGCAGATCGGGTCGAGCCCCGGTGCGTGCGGCGAGAATCCCTGAACCCACGGATGGAGCTTGACACCGCGCATCCCGTGCGCCCGGACGCAACGGGCGATCTCGTCTGCGGCGCCTGGCTCGTGCGGGTTCACGGTCGCAAACGGCACGAACTCGTCTCGTTCCCGTTCGACGTATGCAGCGAGCGCGTCGTTCGCGGCCGCCCCCGGAGAGCGGAGTCCGTCGAATGTGAAGATCACCGACAGCGAGATCCCGAGCGACTCGGCGTAGGCGCCGTACTCCGCTGCGGCATACGGAAGTTCGCCATCGACGAGCCCCGGCTGGTGGACGTGGAAGTCGATCACCCGACCGACTCCGGCATGAGCCCCGCGGCGGCCGCGACGCGCTGCGCGAGCGCGAGGCTTGCGAGGCCCTCGTCGATGCCTGGAATGGGGGCCGTCCCGGCGAGGCAGTGGTCGACGAACGAGGCGAGCTGTCGGCGAAAGCAGACCTGGGTCTTGTCTCCGGGCGCGACCAACTCCTCGACGGCACCGTCGGCGAGCTTGACGGTCAGCGCGAACGTCGGCGGATCCAGGACTGCGCGCCCCAACGGCCCCGTGACGACGAACTGGCTCGGCGGTAGCACCGGATACAGCCACACGACCTCGAGGCGGGCAACCGAGCCGTCCGCGTAGCGGAGCAGGCCGAGGTTCGCGTTCGCGGTCGCGAAGCGATCGTCGCTCCGCATCGCCATACCGGTAACGTCGACGGGGCTCTGCCCGAGCAAGTAGTTGAGGCGGTCGCAGGCGTGCACACCGTCGGAGATCATCGGCGGCCCGTATGTGAGCGAGCGCAGTCGACGCGCGAACCCCACGGGATCGCCTTCGGGATCGGCGCGCTCGTCGCACGTCGATGCCTGTACGAGCAGCGGCCGGCCCAGCACGCCGCCCTCGATCAGCTCGCGCAGCCGCTCGACAGCCGGATGATGGCGGTACGTGAGGCCGATCTGGTATCGCTGTCGCGCGGCCGGCTCCTCAGCGAGTTCACGCGCCTCGTCGAGTGTCGGCGCGATCGGCTTCTCCGCAAGGACGTACCGCCCCGCGCGCAGTGCCGCCTGCGCGAGTCGGACGGTCACCCATGCAGGAGTGGCAAGCACGATTGCGTCAACCGAGTCAGCCGCGACGACCTCCTCGACGTCCGTCGTAGCCCGTGCTCCCGGTACCAGGGCAGCCGCCTCCTTCACGCGCCCGGGATCGATGTCGGCGACGACTGCGAGCGAGACACGCGGCTCCGCGAGGAGCGCAGACAAGTGCGCCCGCATCCCGATGTCGCCGAGTCCGACGAGCGCGACGGAAATCTCCGAGCCGCTCACGGATGCACCCTAACCGGCGTTGCCATCCTCAGAGGACCCCCTGCAGCGCGAGGCCGCTGATCCCAACGACTGCCCAGAGCGCGGCGCCGAGCGCGAACGGGCGGAGGCCCGTGCGCCGCAACTCCGTCGGTCGGGTCGAGAGGCCGATCGACGCGAGGGCGATCGTGATGAGCGTCGTCGCAACGTGCGTGAGGTCGACGTCGGCCCGTGCGTCGAAGAGGCCGGCGGTGTTGAGCGCCGACGCGAGAACGAAGAGGACGAGGAAAGGCGGCAGGAGCCGCCAGAAGCTCCTGCCGCGCGCGGTGCCATGCCTCGCGTGCCGGGCGGCGAGCGCGAGCACAATTGGGATGATCATCGTCGTCCGCGCGAGCTTCGTCACGACGGCGACACTGCCGGCCGCGTGCCCGTAGGTGTACGCGGCCGCGACAACCGATGACGTGTCGTTTATCGCGGTCCCCGCCCACAGTCCGAAGGCGTGCTGGCCCAACCCGAGCACGTGCCCGAACGTCGGATAGAGCACGACGGCGACGACGTTGAAGACGAAGATCGTCGAGATCGAGTATGCAATCTCGCTCTCGGTGGCTGCGATGACCCCGGAGACGGCGCTGATCGCCGAGGCGCCGCAGATCGCCGTGCCGACGCCGACCAGTGTCTGCATGCGCGGATCGACGTGCAGTGCCCTGCCGACGAGCCAAGCAGCGATGAGGGCGGCGGCGAGCGTGCCGAGCATCAGCGGTAGCGAGCTGCGGCCGATGCTGATGACCTTGCCGAGGCTGAACGTCGCGCCGAGGACGACGATCGCGGCCTGGAGTACCGTCCGCGAGCCGAACGCGAGCAGGCGTCGCCCCGCGAGCGGCGGCTCGTAGACGAGCCGGACGAACACTCCGATCAAGAGGGCGAGCGCCGGCGCCCCGACCGCGGGAAGAACGTGCCCGAGCGCGAACGCGGAGCCGGCGACGGCTGCGATCACCGCCGCGCCGCTCGTAAGCGCTCGCATAGGCGGCCGGACGCGGCCAGTACCGATAAGTTCGACGTCCGTTATGGATCAACTCTGTTCGCATTAGTTCATTGGAACAAGAGCAATTCGACATCGATTCATCATGGTTTACGATGAATGCTGCGTGGATGAGTACCGACTCAAGGTTTTCGCGGCCGTTGCGGGACGGCTGAGCTTCTCCGATGCCGCGCGGATCCTCCATCTCTCCCAGCCGGCTGTGAGCCAGCAGGTCGCCGCTCTCGAGGCCGAGCTCGGGGCGAAGCTCTTCGAACGGACGACCCGCAAGGTACGCCTGACCGCCGCCGGGGTCGCGCTGCTCGCGCGGTCTGACTCGCTCTTCCGCGAGCACGCCGAGGCGCGCCGTGCAGTGGCGGCGGCGGAAGGACGCATCGCGGGCGAGCTGCGGATCGCGGCGAGCTTGACGATCGGCGCGTACGTCCTTCCGGCGGGGCTCGCTGACCTGGTTTACCACCATCCGGAGCTGCGCCTGCGAGTGACGATAGAGAACACCGAGCAGGTGATCGACGCACTGCTACGTGGCCGCGTCGATGTCGGTTTCGTCGAGGGCGAGCTGCGCGGCGCGGGCATCGAATTCCAGCGGCTGCGGGACGACGAGCTCGTGCTGATCGCGCACCGCGGCCACCGGTTCGCGGCGTTCGACGCCGTCCCCCTAGAGGATCTGCAAGCGGAGTCGTTCGTCCTTCGCGAGGAGGGGTCGGGGACGCGGGAGGTCGCGGAGACGCATCTGCGAGCGGCGGGCATTGCGCCCGAGTCGCTACGGGTTATCGCAGTGCTGTCTGGGATCGATGCGATCAAGGCTGCCGTCGCCGCGGGGCTCGGCGTCTCGATCATCTCCCGGAGCGCCTTACCCAACGGCGATGGCAGCGAGGGTCTCATCGAGCGACCGATCGCGGGCGTCCGGCTCGTCCGCCAGATGTCGGCCGCGTTCGCGGTGGGCACGCGACCGGTGCCCGCGGCGACGGCCATCGTAGAGCTCCTTCAGCGCGCCGAGGCGCCGGTGTGCTGATTGTCAGCCGCCCGTCGTTGAGCCCAGAGTCGGCCTAATGCGAGCCGAGATCCACGGTATGTCCGCGGCAAGCCTTCGTCGCTGTGAATCAGGCAAGCAGAGGTAAGTCTCGATCGCCTCCCGAGGATTGCCCGCAATCGCGCCATGCTCTTAGCCCCCGACGCTGCGACGCCCTGCAACTGAGGTCGTTGTTGTACCGGGGGAAGGTCGAGACCCTTGGGGGTGTTGGCCGCTAGGTTCCCGGGGTCTTTCTCGTACGTACAGAATCACGTACGGAATCGGGCTCGTGCGGAATGGCGGCCTGGCACCCCGGGGGAGGTCGATACGGTCGGGGGTGCCGGCCGCTAGCGTCGCGGAGAATATTCCGCACTGCCGAAACTAGCCTGATATTCGGCCATAAAGAAGCCAGACCGTAAAGGCGCCAAGGGACTGCGGGAGAACCGGTGGCCTGCGCTTGGCAGGGTTAGACGGCACGCCCTTCGAGGCATCAGTCTGGCGAACCACGCGTGTGGCTTGGGCTCGCCTAACCGGCGACGAGTGATGGCTGCAGGGGGAATGATCGCCTGACATAGGCGCGGGGCTTTACGGTTGTGCGGGCTTGGTGGCGGGGCGATGTTCAGCTGCGATGGTCGAGCAGGGTGCGTGCGCTGCTTGTCCGCCTGGTCGGTTGTGTCCGCGATGCGCGGAGCGATGGCGCCGGCAGTACCTATGGCCGGACCGTTCGACGCGGGAGCGGGAGATTTCGCGCGCCCGGCGTGCAGTTGTCTCCGAACTCGAGCGCGATCTGTTCGGGGTGGACGTGGCGCGGATTGCCGCGGCGTTTGCTGATCTTCGCGATCTGCCGGCCAGCTGCCGGCAGGCGCCGCGGAAGTCGCGACGGTTGGGGAGACGGGGCCGCCAGGAGCTAGTGCTTCGACCTGCTTCGCCGTACCACCCTCTTCGCCAAGCGAAGCCCTCCGAGCGTTCCGCTCCGAAGAGGGTGTCCCGGGCCGCACCGCTCTGGTTTCCCGCGCCGGCATCGAGTTGGCCTAACGGGCGCAGTCTTCCTCCGCACGAGCTGTGGGAGTCGGTGCTGCATCCGCTGCGACGCTGCTCGCGCTGTTCGTGGCTTGGTCGTCCGCATGGGTGGGTCGGCACTGACCCACGGAGTCCTGAGCTGAAGACGCGACGCCGCGATCACCGCCTCGTTGAGCTGGGGGAGACGCGCGACCCGGCGCTCACCTCGACGCGCTCACAGAAGGGTGTTGAGGCGTTCTTGCCGGCGTACGTCGACTCGAACGTGAAGAACCACTTCGGCGATCCGTTCGATCACTGGGACGCCTGGAACCGATCCGGCGATCAGTTCGACCAGATCGTGCAGCCGTGTGTCGAGTGCGGTGGCAGCAGCATCATCGAACAGTTCGACTTCCGGTGGCAGACGGGGCCGCGCCTCCGAAGGCGGCAGCCGGGTTGGCTGTCCGAGGAAGAAGACGAGGGAGACGTCAGCTACGACTGGGATGGGGGCGAGCTCGAGATGGGCCTCGACTGCGGCAACGTTAGCTCGGGCTCGCCCGAGTTCGACGCTGCTGTGGCGGTGCTGGCGGGCCAGGAGGCGGACGACGAGGACGAGCAACTTTCCGCGCCGGGGCGTTATTGGTGTGTAGGTGCTTTTCGGACGGCGAAGTCGTCGTTGATTCGCTCGGTGGGGGGCTGGCCGCGCCGCCGCTCCCGCTTCTCCCCGGAAAAGCCCTACGGCGGTTCGAGAAAGAGCTTTTGGAGCGGCCGCCCGAGCAGAGGGCGCTCCTCGCAGGGGGGCGAATACGTCGCTAAGCCGGGAGCCGGCACTCGTCGTATGTCCTGGCGTCAAGGGGCAAGACTGCCCGCGCGTGCGGCCGGTGCGCGCGAATGTCGCTTGGGCCTGTCGCGGCTCGATGCGCTGCGACGACTGTCTCGCCTACGCGCTAACCGGCGTGCACGAAGCGCAGGCGGTGCCGAACCTCCTCCGGCGGCTCGAACGCGAGCAGTACCTTCGCCTGGCCGTCATCTATGAGGGCCGCCCCGGTCTTGCCCGAGCTGCGCGTGATGTCCAGACGACCGAGAAGACCGCGGAGAAAGCCGACGTGGTCGCTGAGGCTATCCATCTCCGACGAACCGCACAGGAGCTACTCGTGCTCCTGCTCGCACGGGACGGACAAACCAACCGTGAGATCTGCGAGATCTTCGCTGGCCGTGTTGGACGACCGATCGCGCTACGGACGGTTGCAACGATCCGCCGGAGCGGCCATATCAACCCGCACTGGCTCGACAAGTTCATGAACGTCGCGCGGCTCGCCGACGCCGCGCCTCGGATCGGAATCACGCCCGAGGAAACGATTCGCTTCCTGCGCGGCGACCCCGCCTGGCGAACCGACCCCTTCGCCGTCGCCGACCTCCATGTCGCAGTCCGGGACGCCACCGTGCACGCGCTCGGCAACGCCCAGACGATGCGCGACAGCGATGAGCAACTTTCCGCCCTCAACGCCTATTTGGGTGTAGGAGCACGGAACGCTGCTTACCGAGAGACAACGAAGCCCGAACGGCCCGCACTGATCTTCAGAGGCGCCTCCGACCGCGAGCTGATCGCGCTCGCAGCGGGCAGCAGACCCGCCGCCTAGACCTACCTGCAGGGCCTCGCTCTCGACATCTCAAAGCGCTCGGCACAGTCCGGGCCAAGAGAGGATCTGTACATGCCTGTCACGCCAACCGTGTCGACGCGCCTTGACATGCAAGAACGGCCATCGCCCGTGATCTCGTCCGCCTCGGCGAGGGAGAGTGACTCACCTTCCGCCTGAGGCCCGCGACGGCCTTATGCGCGCCTGGCTGTCGATCCTCGCCGAGCGCCACCCCAACACTCACTGGGTTCCAGCACCACATCCGATCCCTCTAAGGAAGGTCGACGTCAAAGGCCAGAACCTCGCGGCAGCCGCCTGATGCGCTGGTGTGGAACGACCGCAAACAAAGGCGAAAGACGAGGAGGCGAAATGAAAGACTCCGAGCTTGACCTTCACAGAGCCGAAGTCGGCTACGTCAACGGCTCACTCTGCGCTCATCCGGATGGGGCGTACACGCTTGCCCGCGGCTACTACTGGCTTGACCCGGATGGCATTTCAGCCCGCCATCTACGACTTCGATTTCCGCAGCCAGCACCCCGAAATCGACGACGAGGACTGGTCGGAGCTCTTCTGCGCCGCCATCAAACGGCGTGAACACGCCTTCCTGCTCTCCCTAAACAAGAATCACCCGGAGCTGTTCGAATACGTGCCACCCGGCGCCGCCCCCCGGCCGGAGCTTGCCGGCCCAACCGATGACAGCCTTCCATTCTGACCACCACAAGGACGAGCTCGACAGCCAATCCTCGTCGCAGCGACCGCTGCGCCCTCCCACGTAGAGTCCTGCCATGACCCGATACCTCCACACCATGCTCCGCATCACAGACCCCGAGAAAACGCGTGCCTTCTACGAGGCACTCGGGCTCGAGTTCCGGCAGGGAGATGGACATCCTCCGCAATGGTGAACTCGAAGCGACGAACCACTTCTTCGGCGTGCCCGGTGAGGACGAGGAACTCGAGTTCACGCTCAACCACGACGGCCGCACGTACGAGCTCGGCACCGCCTACGGGCATGTCGCCTTCGCGGTCGACGACCTGGACGAGACGCTCGAGCAGCTGCAGGCAGCAGGGAATCGAGCCGGAACGCGAGCCGTACCGCGTCCGCGAGGGCGGCTCGCTTCTTTGCTTCGTCAACGATCCGGACGGCTACCGGATCGAGCTGATCGACCGCAGCGGGAAGTAGCTCCGCCGGCAGCTAGTGCTCGTCGAGCGCACCGGTGTCGATCGCGTAGCGGACGAGCTCGGCGCGCGTCGTGAGGTCGAGCTTCCGCATGATGTGCGCCCGGTGCGTCTCGGCGGTGCGGACCGAGATGTACAGCATCTCCGCGATCTCCTGGTTCGTGTTCCCGAGAGCGAGCAGGCGCAGCACCTCGCGTTCTCGTTCCGAAAGCGGTGCGGGGTCTTTCGCCGCGGCCGCGGCGGCACCGGACGCGAGCTGCGCGCCGAGAGTTGGGTGGACGTAGCGCCTCCCGGCGGCGACCTCTCGCACGGCCATGGCGAGGTCGGCGTCCGCGACGTCTTTGGGCAGGTAGCCGCTCGCGCCTCTCGCGAATGCCTCGCGGATGTAGCTCGCGTCATCCTCCATCGAGAGGACGAGGATCTTGGCGTTCGGCGCCGCCGCGCGGATCTTCGGCATCGCCTCGAGACCGCCGATCCCGGGCATGACCAGATCGAGGAGCACGAGGTCGGGCTTCTCCAACCGCGACATCCGCACCACCTCCGCGGCGCTCCCGGCCTCCTCGACCACCTCGATGTCGGCCTCGGCTTCGAGCAGGAGGCGCAGCCCCGACCGCACGAGGCCGTGGTCGTCGCAGATGAGGACGCGTATCTCAGGCGGGCTGTGGCTCTGCGCTTCCAAGGAAACCGTTTCGAAGGGCGTAGCGGACGAGGTCGGAACGGGTCGAGATCCCGAGCTTCCGCATGATGTGGGCTCGGTGGGTCTCGGTGGTGCGGACGGAGATGGACAGCATCTCCGAGACCTCGCGGTTCGTGTGCCCGAGCGCGAGCAGCCGGGCGACTTCGTGCTCGCGCTCGGAGAGCGGGTCTTCTGCGGCACGCGCGGCAGCGCTCGCGGCGGTGCAGGCGAGGCGGGCGCCGAGTAGCGGGTGGAGGTATGCGCGGCCCGCGACCGCCTCGTGGATGGCCGTCACGAGGTCGGTGGCGACGGCCTCCTTCAGGAGATAGCCGCTCGCTCCGGCGGCGAATGCATCGCGGACATGGCGCTGATCGTCGCGCGTCGAGAGCACGAGGACTGCAGCTCGCGGCGCGGCCCGCTTGAGTGCCCGCACGCCGTCGAAGCCGCCGACCTCCGGCATCACGACATCGAGCACGACGACGTCGGGCTTGTGCACGCCCGTCATGCGCACGCCTTCCTCCGCGCCCAGCGCTACGCCGTCGACCGAGATGTCGTCTTTCGTACCGAGGAGCAAGCGCAGAGCCGAGCCGACGAGCGCGTGGTCGTCGACGATCACCACGTGAAGCACAGACACGGCCGGACTCTCCACCATGGTCGCCTCGAGAGCTCAGCCCCCGCCGCGGGCGCATCTGCGGCAGACCGACCGCTCGATCAGGCGGCCGCACGCCGGACATCTCCGGCGCGCCTTCCGAGATTCGAGCAGCCCTCGGCCGACCCCGACGCGGACCATCACCGCGCCTACGCTCATCGCCACGACGGCTAGGCCCACGGGCTCGCTCATGCGGCTCGCCCGCTCGCGCCTGCACGGGACGCCGAGGCGCCGGGAACGACAACGCGAATCTCCACCATCGGGTCCTCCGCGGGTTGAGCTTCGACGCTGACCGCGACGCTTGCGGTAGCTGCAAAACTGCTCCGACCCACGCTGTTTGCGGGCCGACTCCGCGACGCCGATGGCTGTGGCGCGCTGCCGGGAACGTACCACAGCGCCTTCCGCGTCGACACTTGCGACGCAAGGCAAAACACCGCTATCATGCTGCGCATGGCAGTTGGCGACAGCCGTCACACCCAGTTCCTCCGGGGAGTGCTCGACCTGTGCCTCCTGGCCGTGATGGAGGACGGGCCCGCGTACGGCTACGAGATGACGAAGCGGCTGCGCGATCGCGGCCTCTCGATCGTCGGTGAGGGGTCGATCTACCCGCTGCTCGGCCGGCTGGAGCGCGAGGGCCTCGTCGAGACGTATCGCGCCGCCAGCAACGGCGGCCCGCCGCGGAAGTACTACCGCGCGTCGCCGGACGGGCGGCGCGCGCTCACTGTCGGAGTGTCCGAGTGGCGCGCGACGCGCGACGCCGTCGACGCCGTGCTCGGCCTCGTCGAGACGGAGGCAGCCGCATGACCGACTTCGTCGAGGAATGCCGCCGCGAGTGGAGGCGCTTGCGCGTGCCCGATCCGATCGCGAACGAGATGGCGGCGGACCTGCAGGCCGACCTCGACGAGGCGGCGGCCGAGGGCGCCTCCGCAGAGGCGGTGCTCGGAGCCGCGGCGTTCGACGCGCGTTCGTTCGCCGCGTCGTGGGCGGCCGAGCGGGGCTTCGTCGAGCCACAGCCGGCGGCGGCGCACGTCGATCCCTCGCCGCGCCGATCGCCCTTGCTCGCCGGCATCGCCGCCTCGGTGGTCGTCGCGATCGTCGGCCTCGCACTCGTCTCCGTACGCACCGGCGTGTCGGTGGCGCAGGCCAGGCCGTTCCCAAACCCTCCGGTTCCCCCCGACCGGCCGTTCGCCTTCCACGAAGCGGGGATCGCCCACCCCGAGATCGGCGCGATCCTGCTGCTTTTCGGCATCGCCGGAGTCGTCCTCTCGCTCGTGTACTGGTCACCCTGGGTCGTCCGGATCCATCCGCGCGGCCACGCCGGCGGCCGCTAGATGCGGGCGCGTGCCCGGCGCCGACGAGGAGCCGGCGAGCGACCCCGAGGCGCTGCTCCGCTTCGACAAGGCGATCGCCGCCGCCGTCATCCGCAGCCGGCGCAGCGCCGGCACCACCGCCACCCGCTCGGGCGCCGTCCTATTGGCGACTCGGTGCCGCGCTGACGAGCGTCAGCGAGGCCGGCTACGCCCGCCTTCCGGTAACGGCCTGGTTAGGAACTACAGCTAGAAGAGGCCGACGGTCGTGTGGTCGGCTGCGATGTCGATGTCGAACGCGGCCGGATGCTTGCCGAGGCCCGGCATCGTCTGCATGTCGCCGCAGAGCGCGACGAGCCAGCCGGCGCCCGTGTAGGGGCGGATGTCGCGCACCGGCACGGTGAATCCGGTCGGCGCGTTCTTCAGCTTCGGGTCATGGGAGAGCGAGAGGTGCGTCTTCGCCATGCAGATCGGGAGCTTGTCGAGGCCGAGCTCCGTGAAGCGCTCGATCTTCGCGCGGGCGGGAGGCATGAGGTCGACGCCGTCGGCGCCGTAGACCTTGACGGCGATCGCCTCGATCTTCTCCGGGATCGACGCCTCCAGCGAGTAGATCGGCTCGAACCGGGACTCGTGCTTCGTCGCCTCGATGACGGTCTCGGCGAGCTTCGCCGCGCCCGGGCCGCCGAGCTCGAAGCCCTCGTTGATCTCGGCCGCCCACGCGCCGCGCTCGAGCGCGAGCTTCTGGACGCGGTCGAGCTTCGCCTTCGAGTCGCCGGGGAACGCGTTCACGGCGACGACCGCGTTGAGGCCGAACGCCTGCGCGATCCTCAGGTGGCGCTCGAGGTTGTCGACGCCGAGCTCGAGATCGCCGTCGCCGTGATGCTCGAGCGCGCGGAGGCTCGCCACGAGGACGACTGCGCTCGGCGTGAGGCCGCCGGCGCGGCAGACGATGTCGAGGAACTTCTCCATTCCGAGGTCGGACGCGAAGCCGCCCTCGGTGACGACGTAGTCGCCGACCTTCAAGCCGATGCGGGCCGCGGAAAGGGAGCTGTTGCCGTGCGCGATGTTCGCGAACGGGCCCGCGTGCACGAACGCCGGCTCGCCCTCGAGCGTCTGGACGAGGTTCGGCTTGATCGCCTCCTTGAGGAGGACGGCCATCGAGCCCGCGGCGCGGATCTGCTCGGCTGTGACGGGCTCGCCCTCGCGCGTGGAGCCGACCGTGATCGCGCCGAGGCGTGCGCGGAGGTCGTCGACGTCGCGCGCCATCGCGAGGATCGCCATGACCTCGGACGCGGCGGTGATGTCGAAGCCGGTCTCGCGCGGAGCGCCGTTGATCCGTCCGCCGAGCCCCACGATGACCTGGCGCAGGGCGCGATCGTTCATGTCGAGGCACCGCCGCCACGTGATCGACTGCGGGTCGATGCCGAGCTCGTTCCCCTGCATCAGATGCGACTCGATCATCGCCGCGAGCAGGTTGTTGGCCGCGGTGATCGCGTGCAGGTCGCCGGTGAAGTGGAGGTTCAGGTCCTCCATCGGCACGACCTGCGCGTAGCCGCCGCCGGCTGCGCCGCCCTTGATCCCGAACACGGGGCCGAGCGAAGGCTCGCGGAGGCAGAGGACCGGCTTCTCGCCGAGCAGGCCGAGGCCCTCTGCGAGCGAGATCGCCGTCGTCGTCTTGCCCTCGCCGGCTGGAGTCGGCGTGATCGCCGTCACCGCCACGAGCGCGCCGTCCGGCTCTGCCGCGAGCCGGTCGAGGACGCTGTGCGAGACCTTTGCCTTGTAGCGGCCGTACAGCTCGAGCTCGTCCTCGTCGATGCCTGCCTGCGCGGCGACGTCCACGATCGGCTGCAGCCGGGCGGCCTGTGCAATCTCGAGGCTCGATGCCATCGCCATCGCCACCAAGTCTCGTCTGCCTTCCGCCTCGCGGCGTCGTGCTCCTCCCGCAGCATGGTTGCGGTTTATTCGGGAAGACGAGACGGATCCGTGATGCTTTCCGGCCTACGGTGTCGTTCATGGCAGGCGGGACGGCGACACCGTGGGGCAGCGCGCAGCTGGTCGAGCAGGTCACGGTCAGGCAGCAGGCCGGCGAGCGGCGGTTCGCGTCGCTCGTGCAGCTGCTCGAGACACCGAGCGGCGAGCGTCTCGTCCGGTTCGCGTACACGAGCGGCGGGCCGGCGCGCCGTGGGCCGGTGACCTTCCGCGCACGCGACGTCGCCCGGCTTCGCGCACAGCTCGATCAGCACCCGGCGCTCGCGGAGGCGCTCGGGCTGTAGGTCAGCCGCCGAGGACGGCTTCGAGCGCCTCGACGACCCGCGGGTCGAACTGGCTGCCCGCGCAGGCGCGCAGCTCCGCGGCAGCCTCGGCGTGCGTGCGCGCGCGCCGGTAGGGGCGGTCGGTCGTCATCGCGCTCCAGGCGTCGCATGCGGAGACGATCCGCGCCGGCAGCGGGATGCGCTCGCCGGCGAGGCGGTCCGGGTATCCGCCGCCGTCCCAGTGCTCGTGGCACGAGCGAACGATGTGGCCCACCTCACCGAGGAGGCCGCCGATCGTGTCGAGCATCTGCTCGCCGACGATCGTGTGCGTGTTCATGAGCTCCCGCTCCGCGTCGTCGAGCGGACCGGGCTTGTTTATCAGCTCCGCCGGCATCTTCACCTTGCCGACGTCGTGCAGGAGGGCGGCGAGCTCGACATGCCGGCGGGCGCGCGGCTCGAGCCCGAGCCGTTCCGCGACGGCGACGACGAGCTCGACGACGTCGCGGCTGTGGCTGCCGGTGTACTCGTCGTCGGCCTCGATGACCTCGCCGAGCAGCATCGCGGTCCCGCGGTACGCGTGCGAGAGCTCGAGCGCGTGGTCGAGGCGGCGCTGCCGCTCCTGCGCGAACACCTTGAGCAGGAGGATGAGCGGAAGCACGAGGAGCACGCCCCACGACTTTCCGATCGTCGCCACCGCGACGACGAGCCCGACCGGCGCGAGCGCGACGTCGACGAATGCCGTCTCCCGCATGGACAGAAGATGCTCCCAGGCGCGGATGCCGTAGCCGGCACGCGACCACGTCGCGCTGATGATGAAGTCGACGCCGAACTGCGCTCCCAGTGCCGCTACGTACAGCGGCACCTCGTGCCACCGCGGGCCGTGCGACCCGGCGAGCGCGAGCACGACTGCGGGGCCGAGCGAATACCAGGCGCTCGCGAGGAGGATCGGCGCATGGCTTCTCGGCCGGTTCGGGCGCACGAGCTGTCCGACGACGTACCCCGCGGCGACGAGGAGGGGGACGGCCCTCGGCGGTAGCGCGAACAGCATCGGCACGAGGACGAGCTGTGTCGGGACGGCGAAGCCGTTCTGAACCTCGAACTCGACGCGCGAGGCGATCGCGTACGCGATGACCGCAAGGATCGCCGTCGCCGGAACGAACGGGCGGCCCGAGGGCAGGAGCAACGCGGCGCCGGACGCTGCGAGGAGGAACGTGCTCGCCATCGCGATCGCGACGAGCTCGGCGGGCCTGTTCATGCGCTGCCGCGAGCGCTCCCGTGTCACTTGCACGAGATCGGCGGTGACCGGGTCGAGCGAGATCGAGCCGGCCGCAACGGCTTCCGCACCCACAGCGACTACCTCGGTCGATGCAGCGCGCACAAGATCCCTCCGAAGGGGGATACGTGGCCACCGGCTCCCGAAGAGGGTGCGCCTGTCTCGTCCTTGCGGCAACTGCGGAGGTGGTCGGGGTGGCGACCAGAGCGCGCCTGATCCTTGGTCTGGTAGGGGCTGTCGCTGCGGCGGTGGTCGTCGCGCCGGCCGGCAACGCGGGCCTGCTCACGTGCCCGGCGAACAGCCAGCCGTTCGCCCAGTTCGGCGACCACAGCAGCTACTTCGGCTTCTCGAACAACGGCTTCGAGAACGGCGCGAACGGCTGGAGCCTCCACGGCGCCGCGGTCGGCGCCGGGAACGAGCCGTGGTACGTGAACGGGTGGGGCAGCTCCTCGCTGTCGATCGGCCCCGGCGGCACCGCGGCGAGCCCGCGCGTCTGCACGGCGCTGCTCGCTCCCGCGTGGCGGATGTTCGCGCACGCGAACGGCGCGAACGGCGCGCTTCGCGCGCAGATCGTCTTCTACGGCCTGCTCGGGAACGTGACCGGCATCCTCAACGTCACCGATTTCGACCCGTCCGACTACGCCGGCTGGGAGCCGTCGGCGCACGTGCCGTCGCTGCTCTCGCTGCCGGCCGCGACGGTGTCGGCGCAGCTGATGCTGACCTCGACGGCGACGACCGGCACCTGGCAGGTCGACGACGTGTTCGTCGACCCGTTCGGGTTGCGCGGCTAGACGCCGGCGAGCGCGCGGTCGCGCGCCGCGTCGACGAGCGACGCGAGGATGAAGGAGCCGTCGGCCGAGCCGAGGAGAGGGTCGACGGCGTGCTCGGGATGGGGCATCAGCCCCAGGACATTGCCGGCGTCGTTGCAGACGCCGGCAATGTCGTCGATCGAGCCGTTCGGGTTGTCGCGGTAGCGGAGGACGACCTGCGCCGGATCGAGGTCCGGCGGCGGGACGTAGCGCCCGTCGCCGTGTTTCACCGGGATGACGAGCGTCTGGCCGTCCGAGCAGCGCGCGGTGAACGGCGTGTCGGTGCGCTCGACGCGCAACGCGACGTCGCGGCAGATGAAGCGAAGCGACTCGTTCCGGAGGAGCGCGCCCGGCAGGAGACCCGCCTCGCACAGCACCTGGAAGCCGTTGCAGATGCCGAGCACGAGGCCGCCGCCTTCGGCGAACGCGCAGACGGCCGCCGTCGCCGGCGAGAAGCGCGCGATCGCGCCGCAGCGGAGGTAGTCGCCGTACGAGAAGCCGCCCGGGAGGACGACCGCGTCGAGCGACGGCAGCTCGGGCTCCTCGTGCCACACCGGCACCGCCTCGGCGTCGAGCGCGGCGAGCGCCCAGAGCGCGTCCCGGTCGTCCTGCGACCCGGGATACGTGACGACGCCGACCCTGGGGTGGGGGCTACCCATGCAGCTCGATCTCGTACGACTCGATGAGCGGGTTCGCGAGCAGCTGCTCGCACATCCGCTCCACCTGCGCGCGCGCGGCCGCCTCGTCCGCCGCCTCGACGTCGAGGTCGACGACCTTCCCCACGCGCGCGCCGGAGACCGAGAAGCCGAGGTGCTCGAGCGCCCGCTCGACCGCGTCTCCCTGCGGGTCGAGGATCCCCGCCTTCGGGCGGACGAGCACCGTCGCTCTCACGCGAGCACCGTCGACGGGTCGGCGACGTACGCGTCGAACGCGATCCCGGATATCTTCTCGAACGCCTCGACGTACTTCGCACGCGTGCGTGTGACGACGTCCTCGGGCAGCTCCGGGCCGGGATACGTCTTGTCCCATCCGCTCGTCTCGCAGAAGTCGCGCACGTACTGCTTGTCGTAGCTGTCCTGCGCGCGGCCCGGCTCGTACGTGTCGGCGGGCCAGAAGCGCGAAGAGTCCGGCGTCAGCGCCTCGTCGCCGAGCACGAGCGTCCCGTCTGCGTCGAGCCCGAGCTCGAACTTCGTGTCGGCGATGATGATCCCGCGCTCGAGCGCGTAGTCGGCCGCGGTCGAGTAGAGCGCGAGGGCCACCTGCTCGACCTCGCGCAGACGCTCTGCGCCCACGAGCTCGGCCGCCTGGTCGCGGTCGATGTTCTCGTCGTGCCCCGTCTGCGCCTTCGTCGCCGGCGTGAAGATCGGCGCCGGCAGCCGGTCGGACTCGCGCAGCCCCTCGGGGAGCGCGTGGCCCGACGTCGAGCCGGTGGCCTTGTAGTCCTTCCAGCCGGAGCCGGCGAGATAGCCGCGCACGACGCACTCGATCGGGAGCATCTCGAGCCGCCGGCATTCCATCGACCGCCCGTCCTCGCGGATGGCGAGCATGTGGTTCGGGACGACGTCGCGCAGCAGCGCGAACCAGAACCCGCTGAGACCGGTGAGGACGCGTCCCTTGTCGGGGATCTCGGTCGGCAGCACGACATCGAAGGTGGAGATGCGGTCGCTCGCGACGAGCAGCAGGCGCTCGTCGTCGAGGGCGTAGAGCTCGCGGACCTTCCCGGATCCGACGTGTGTGGCCTCAGGCATGAACCGGTTCCTCCTTGCCGGTGAGTGTGTGCAGACGGTCGAACACGGTGTCGACGTGGCGCGTGTACGCGTCGAGGTCGAAGACGGCGTCGAGGTCGACGCGCGTCGCGATCTCCTCGTCTGCGCGCGCGAGCTCGCGGAAGTCGAGCTCCTCGTCCCATGCGCGCATCGCGTTGCGCTGCACGAGCCGGTACGCGTCATCCCGCGAAAGACCCGACTGGACGAGCGCGAGGAGCACGCGCTGGCTGAAGAACAGGAAGTGGCTGGCCTCGAGGTTGCGCAACATGCGCTCGGGGCGCACGACGAGGCCGTCGACGAGCCATGCGAAGCGGTCGAGCATGTAGTCGAGCGCGAGGAAGGCGTCGGGGATGACGACGCGCTCGGCGGACGAGTGCGAGATGTCGCGCTCGTGCCAAAGCGCGACGTTCTCGAGGCCGACGAGCGCCGCGCCCCGCACGACGCGCGCGAGGCCGCAGATCCGCTCGGCCACGACCGGATTCCGCTTGTGCGGCATCGCCGACGACCCCTTCTGCCCGCGGCCGAACGGCTCCTGCACCTCGGCCACCTCCGTCCGCGCGAGGTGGCGGATCTCGAGCGCGAACGTCTCGAGCGAGGCGGCGGCGACGGCGAGGGCGGCGAGGAGCTCCGCGTGCCGGTCGCGCTGGAGGATCTGGGTGGACGTCGGCGCCGGCTCGAGGCCGAGCCGCTCGCACGCGATCCGCTCGACCTCCGGGTCGGTGGCGGCGTAGGTTCCGACCGCCCCGGACAGCTTCCCGACCCGCATGCCGTCGAGCGCGCGCGCGACGCGCTGCCGGGCGCGGTCGAGCTCGAACGCCCAGCCGGCGAGCTTGAGCCCGAACGTGGTCGGCTCCGCGTGGACGCCGTGCGTGCGGCCCATCTGCACCGTCAGCCGGTGCTCCTCGGCGCGCGCGACCACGGCGGCGAAGGCCCGGTCGAGCCCCGCGAGCACGAGGCGGCCCGCCTCCCGGATCTGGAGCGAGAGCGCCGTGTCGACGACGTCGGAGGAGGTGAGGCCGTAGTGGAACCAGCGGCCCTCCGGCCCGAGCCGCTCGGCGACCGCGTCGACGAAGGCGGCGGTGTCGTGATGGAGGGTCGCCTCGAGCTCCGCGACCCGCTCCGGCGTGGGCGCAGCTGCCTGCTCGCGGATCGCGCCGGCGGCCGCGGCGGGGACGACACCGAGCTCGGCCCAGGCGGCTGTGGCCGCCAGCTCGACCTCGAGCCAGGCCGCGAGCTTGCCCTCGTCCGACCAGATTGCGGTCATGGCCGGGCGGGAGTAGCGGGCGATCACCTGCCGCAGTCTAGAGCCGCCTCCCGACGGCCGCGGGTGGAGAGCGGTTCCCTCGTTCGAGGGACGAGGTCGTCCGGAATCGACGCTAGCTTGCGGCGGAATGTCGCTCGAAAATTGTAAGAAGCTGCTTTTGAACGCTTCTGCGATCCTCGTCGGATCGGCCGCCCTCGCCGGCACCCTCGTGCTCGTGCTCGGAGTCGTCGGCGGCCGCGGCCCGCTCGGCCGCCCGCACGTCGTGGCCGCCGTCGAGCCCCGGCCGTTCCTCCCGTCGCTCGGCTCCCTCGTCCTCGTCGTCGAACGTGTCCAGGCCGTGCGCGCGCACGTCCGCGCCGCGCGCCGCCGGCACGACCCGAAGCCGAGCACGCAGTCGGCCGCGACGATCTCGCTCTACGAGCGGACGACGAGACCGGTCGTCTTCGGGCGGCAGGGCTGCCTCGCCGCGAAGCGAGGCGCAACGGGCGTCGTCGTCCTCGACTTCGGCAAGCCGTCGTACGACGGACACACGTACGGGACGATCCTGTTCTCCGGCGCCTTCGCCGGCAACGGCGCGATCACGCGCGCCATGGCCGGGTACGCACGCGGCTACGTCCACTGTCTCCCGCGCGGCTCCGACGACCGGATCGCGCTCGCGCGCGGCACGAGCAACTACCAGCCGAGCGTCCCGAGCGTCTATCGCGCCGGACGCAAGTGGGCGCGCGAGACGATGGCGCTCCAGCGCCTCCTGCGCGTCGGCGGTCTCGACGACCACGTCGTGTCGGCTGCGGCCGACGACGTCGAACCCGCCTGGGACCCGTCGTTCTGGCGGACGCGCGACTTCTATCGGGGCTATGCCGACTCGCGTGTCGGCCACGCGCTCTACAACTACGGCTCGCTCGACGGCGGCATCGTCAGCGGCGTGTGGAACGCGCATCAGGCGTTCTTCGTCACCGGCGGCATGCGCTACGCGCACGCCATCCCGGAGATCTACAACCGGACGATGGCACGGGAGTGGGCGGCGCTCGCGCAGGTGGCGAAGCACCGCTACCACCGCTCCGTCCGCTTCGCCGGCGTCATGACGGAGCGCACCGCCGGCAATCACGGCGTGAAGCCGCGTGACGCACACCGGATGCTCGTGCGCGAGCTCGCCGCGCAAGGGCGCGGCGCGGCTGCGACCGGCGTGCCCGCGAGCTACACGAACATCAAGGCTTATTGAGAATCCGCAGCGCGAGCGCGGCCGCGTTGCGGGCGTTGTCGACGCCCACCGTGGCGACCGGGACGCCCGGCGGCATCTGTGCGATCGCGAGCAGCGCGTCGAGCCCGTCGAGGACGCTCAGGCTCGATCGGAACGGCACGCCGATCACGGGCAGATCCGTATGCGCGGCCACGACGCCGGGCAGCGCGGCCGACAGCCCCGCGCCGCAGATGAGCACGCGCAGGCCGCGGTCACGGGCGCTGCGCGCGTACTCCGCCACCGCGTCGGGTGTGCGATGCGCGGAGCGCACCTCGAACTCGTAGCCGACGCCGTGCTCGTCGAGCACGTCGAGCGCCGGCTGCATCCGCTCGCGGTCGGACTCCGACCCGACGAGGATGCCGACCTCAGCCACCGATGTCCCTGCGGAACTGCATGCCGGCGAAATCTATGTGCCCGACACCTGCATATGCGGCAGCACGCGCCTCGGCGACCGAGTCGCCGGTTGCGACGACGTCGAGCACGCGCCCGCCGTTCGTGACGATGCGACCGTCCTGGACGGCAGTCCCGGCGTGGAAGACGATCGCGCCGGCCGACTCCGCGGCGTCGAGCCCGTCGATCGGGGTTCCCGAGTCGCTCCGCTCCGGATAGTCGCGTGACGCGACGACGACGGCGACCGCGGCGCCGCCGGCTGTGGGAGCGTCGACGCCGGCGAGCTCCCCCGCGGCGGCGGCGGCGAGCGCCTCGAGGAGGCCGCCTCCGAGGCGTGGCAGGACCGACTGCGTCTCGGGATCGCCGAAGCGGCAGTTGAACTCGATGACGTACGGGCCGCGCTCGGTGAGCATGAGACCGGCGTACAGAAGCCCGGTGAACGGCGTGCCGCGGCGCGCGAGCTCGCGCAGCACCGGGCGATGAATCGTCGCGACGATCTCCTCGAGCTCGGGCGCGTCCGGCACGGGGCAGAACGAGCCCATGCCGCCCGTGTTCGGCCCGGTGTCTCCGTCCCCGATCCGCTTGTAGTCGCGCGCAGCGGGAAGCGCGACCGCGTCCTCGCCGGCCGCGATCGCGAAGACCGAGAGCTCGGGCCCCTCGAGCAGCTCCTCCACGTGGAAGGGCTGGCCGAGCGCCTGGGCCGCGTGCAACGCCGCGTCGAGCTCCCCCTCCCCGCGGCAGACCCAGACGCCCTTCCCCGCCGCGAGGCCGTCGGCTTTGACGACGCACGGCGGCCGCGCGACCGGGAGCGTCTGAGCCGTCGGCACTCCGGCCGCCTCCATGACCTCCTTTGCGAACGTCTTCGAGCCCTCGATGCGCGCAGCGTCGGCGCCGGGGCCGAACACGGCGATGCCGCGCCGGCGGAGCTCGTCCGCGAGGCCGGCGACGAGCGGAGCCTCGGGACCGACGACGACGAGGTCGACCTCGAGCTCCGCTGCGAGCGGCACGAGCGAGGCGACGTCGTCGGCGCGGATCGGGTGGCAGCTTGCGAGCCCGGCGATGCCGGGGTTCCCCGGCGCCGCGTGCAGCTCGGCGTCGCCGTCGCGGGCGAGCGCCCAGACGAGCGCGTGCTCGCGACCGCCCGAGCCGACGACGAGCACCTTCACGGCGCCGATCGTATCCTGGGCCTGGTGGAGGCACCGCCGTACTCGGCGACCGAGGTCGAGATCGTCCGGCTGCCGGCCGGCGCGCGTGAGCGCGACCGCGTCGCCGTCGAGGAGCCGCTCGAGATCCGCATCGGCGGCGTTCCCGTCGCGGTGACGATGCGTACGCCCGGCAACGACGAGGAGCTCGCGCTCGGCTTCTGCCTCTCCGAAGGCCTTCGCCCCGCGGCGGCGCGCCTGCCGGACGACCTCGCCGCGAACGCCGTCGACGTCGAGGCGCCGGCCTTCGACCCCGCGCGGCTGCAGCGGAGCTTCTACACGTCGTCGTCGTGCGGCGTCTGCGGCAAGGGCGCGCTCGAGGCGGTTCGGGTCGAGGCGCCGCGCGTCGAGTCGAAGCTGCGCGTCCCGCTCGCCGTCGTCGCGGCGCTGCCGGGCCGGCTGCGGGAGGCGCAAGCGGCGTTCGCCGCCACCGGCGGCCTGCACGCCACCGGGCTCTTCGAGCCGGACGGCTCGCTCGTGTGCGCGCGGGAGGACGTCGGGCGGCACAACGCGTTCGACAAGGTCGTCGGCTGGGCCTTCGGCGAAGGCCGGCTGCCGCTCGCCGAGACCGTCATCTGCGTCAGCGGCCGCCTGTCCTTCGAGCTCGTGCAGAAGGCTGCGGTCGCCGGCTGTCCGATCGTCGTCGCCGTCGGCGCGCCGTCGAGCCTCGCGATCGAGCTCGCTGCGGACCGCGGCGTCACGCTGTGCGGCTTCGTCCGCAGCGGCGCCGCCAACGTCTACACCGAGCCGTGGCGCGTCGTCTGACGGGGATCCTGCTCGTCGGCGGCGCGAGCAGGCGGTTCGGGTCGCCGAAGATCCATGTGCGCTTCGAGGGCGAGACGCTCGCCGAGCGCGGCTGGCGGATCCTCGGCGAGGCGTGCGACGAGCGCATCGCGGTCGGCAAGGGAGACGAGGAGCTGCCGTTCCCCGTCCTCGCCGACGGCGAGACCGAGCACGCGGCGATCCACGGCCTCGTCGCCGGGCTGCGCGCTGCGCGGAACGACGTCAGCGTCGCGCTCCCCGTCGACTGCCCGGCCATGACCGCGGCCGCCCTTCACGCGCTCGCAGACGCGTGCCGCGACGCGGCGATCCCTCAGACGGGGCCGCTGCCGGGCGCCTACCGCAAGACCGCGCTTCCCGCGCTCGCGCGCGGCGAGCTCAAGATCATGCGCGCGCTCGAGGGGCTCGACGTCGCCGTGGTCGAGCTCGACGACGATCTCCTGCTCAACGTGAACACGCCGGACGACGTTCGTCTCTGAGGCTAGGCGCGCGTGAGGACGCTCTCGCGCTCGGCGCCGGTGCCGATGAGCGCGACCTCGACGTCGAGCTCCCGCTCGACGAAGTCGACGTAGCCGCGCGCGGCCGCGGGCAGCTCGTCGGCGGACGCGCACGAGTCGAGCGGCTCCTCCCAGCCGGGAAGCGTCTCGTAGACGGGGGTCGCGGCGTGGAAGTCGCTCTGGTGCGCCGGGAAGTGCTCGCTCTCGGTGCCGTCCGGCAGCGCATAGCGCACGCACACGGGCACCTCGGCGAAGTGCGAGAGGACGTCGAGCTTCGTGAGCGCGAGCCGGTCGATGCCGTTGACGCGCACCGCGTATCGCAGCGCGACCAGGTCGAGCCAGCCGCAGCGCCGGTTCCGCCCGGTCACCGTGCCGAACTCGCCGCCGAGCTCGCGCACGCGCGTCTGCTCGGGCTCGTCGATCTCGGATGGGAACGGCCCCTCGCCGACGCGCGTGACGTACGCCTTGGCGACGCCGATGACGGTGTCGATGCGTGTCGGCCCGATTCCCGTCCCGATCGCCGCGCCCGCCGCGCTCGGGTTCGACGACGTCACGAACGGATACGTGCCGTGGTCGAGGTCGAGCAGCGTCGCCTGCGCGCCCTCGAAGAGCACCTCCTTGCCCGCGCGCAAGGCCTCGTCGACGATGAGCGAGGTGTCGCCGATGTGCGGCCGCAGGCGCTTGGCGAACTCCTCGTACCGGCTCGCGACGTCTTCGAGGTCGAACGGCTCGACCTCGTAGATTCGCTCGAGCCACAGGTTCTTCTCGGCGAGCGCGACCTCGATCTTCTGCCGGAGGATCTTCGGGTCGAGCACGTCCTGCACGCGGATGCCGATGCGCGACGCCTTGTCCGCGTACGCGGGCCCGACGCCGCGCTTCGTCGTGCCGATCTGCAGCCGGCCGAGCCGGCGCTCGCTCGCCTGGTCGATGGCGACGTGCCACGGCATGATCAGGTGCGCGTTCCCGGACACGTACACCTCGCCCGTCGGGTAGCCGAGCGCCTCGAAGCGGTCGAGCTCCTCGATCAGCACCTCGGGGTCGATGACGCAGCCGTTGCCGATGACGCACGGCTTGCGGTTGATGATCCCCGTCGGGATCTGCCGGATCTTGAACGTGTCGTCGCCGACGACGATCGTGTGCCCCGTGTTGGGGCCGCCCTGGTAGCGGCACACGAGATCCGACTGCTGCGCGAGCAGGTCGACGATCTTCCCCTTGCCTTCGTCGCCCCACTGCGCACCGACGACGACGGTCGCTGGCACGGGGGGAAGTCTGCCCTACGTCGAGGATGTCCCGGCGATGAGGGCGACCATGCCCCACGCGGCGAGGCCGGAGACGGCGCCGCGACCGGATTTCAGGCGGCGGCGGTTTCGGTCGCTGCTGCGGGCGGCTCGGCGGCCCGGACGACGCCGACCCGGTGGCCGCGCCGGCAGAGGAAGACGCCCTCCTCGAGGTCGGGATCGAGGCGGCCGGCGAACGTCGAGGCCGAGAGGCCGACGGCGCGGTCGATGCCGAGGCAGATCTCGCAGACGGCGGTGAAGGCGGTCGCGGTGCGCGAGATGGTCAGCAGCTGGACCGGCTCGTTCATGCCGCGGCGAGGTCGGAGAACTTCGCGTACCGCTTGAGGAACGAGAGCTTGATCGCGTCGGTGGGGCCGTTGCGGTGCTTCGCGAGGATCACCTCCGCAAGGCCTTGCTGGTCCGATTCGTCGTTGTAGTACTCGTCGCGGTAGACGAAGGCGACGAGGTCGGCGTCCTGCTCGATCGACCCGCTCTCGCGGAGGTCGGAGAGGATCGGCCGCTTGTCCGTTCGCTGCTCGACTGCGCGCGAGAGCTGCGACAGGGCGACGATCGGGACGTCGAGATCGCGTGCCAAGATCTTCAGGCTTCGCGACATCTCCGAGACCTCCTGCACGCGGCCGTCGCTGTCGCGCCGCTGCGACGGGGTGAGGAGCTGCAGGTAGTCGACGATGATCAGCCCGAGATCCGGGTGGCGGGCCTTCAGCCGGCGCGCCTTCGACCGGATCTCCATCATGTTGAGGAGGCCGGTGTCGTCGACGTAGATCGGCGCCTTGGCGAGCTTGTCGCACGCGGCCGTCAGCCGGGGCCAGTCGTCCGGCGCGAGCTTGCCGTTGCGGAGCCGCTGCGACTCGACCTTCGCCTCGCTGCACATGAGCCGCTGGGTCACCTCGGCCTTCGACATCTCCAGCGTGAACAGCCCGACGGGGATCCCGTGGCGCACGCCCATGTTCGCGGCCATGCAGAGCGCGAGCGCCGACTTCCCCATCGACGGGCGGGCGGCGACGATGATGAGGTTGCCGGGCTGAAAGCCGGAGGTGAGCCGGTCGAGGTCGCGGAAGCCCGACGGGGTGCCCGTGAGCTCGACGCCCGACTCGTACAGCGCGGTGATCCGCTCGAAGCTCTCCTTCAGCAGCGACTCGATCTCCGACCACTCGCCGGTGACGCGCTGCTGCGAGAGGTCGTAGAGGATCTGCTCCGCCTGGTCGACGAGGTCGCCGGTCTCGCCGGGCCGCTCCCAGCCGAGCCGGGCGATCTCGCCGCCGACCCGGATGAGGCCGCGCAGCGTCGCCGTCTCGTGGACGATGCGCGCGTAGTGGGAGGCGTTCGCGCTCGCCGGGACGAGTGCCGCGAGCTCGTGCAGCCGGACGCGGCCGCCGACGTCCTCGAGCTCGCCCCGTTCCTCGAGCTGGTCGGTGAGCGTGATCGCGTCGACCGGCTCGCCCTTCGCGTAGAGGGCGAGGGCGGAGCGGTAGATCTTCGCGTGCGATTCCCGGTAGAAGTCGCCGGCGTCGACGATCTCGCTCACGGCCCCGATCGCTCCCGGCGAGATCATCATCGCGCCGAGCACCGACTCCTCCGCCTCCAGGTTCTGGGGCGGGACAGGGGCCGACGAGGCGACGGGGGCCAGCTGCGCCATACGTCCCGATTCCAGCACGGACACCGTGGCCTCGCTACCCCTTGAAGGGTCTGTTGTGAACATGTCTTTTTGCGCCATTTGCAGGGGAATCCACCATCCTCGCACCGGCATCGGACAGCGCGGCTGTGGACGCTTTCCCCGCAGTTAGCGGGAAGTTCCCTGCAAAGTCCCCGGTCCGTCCACAGGTGCTGTGGACGTGGCTCCCGGGGCTCTAGATCTCGTCGTTGTCGGCGGCGGCTTCGACTGTCTCGTCGAAGTCGTCGGACTCCGACTCGACGGCGACGTCTTCGGAGCTCGGCTCGATCTCCTCGACGACGACCTCGCGCTCCTCGGCGACACCCGACTCGGGCGCGGCGGCGGCCTGCTGCTCCGCGAGCTCCGCGGCGGCCATCGCCTCGAGCTCCTGGTCGGACGGGAGCTCTCCGCCTTCGGGGACGACGAGCGTCTTCACCTCGACGCGCACGTCCTGGTACACGTCGATCGGGACGTCGTAGCGGCCGATGCGCTTGATGTTCTCCATGTCGATCTTGCGCCGGTCGACGCGGATCTTGCGCGTGCGCCAGATCTCGTCGGCGACGTTCGTCGGCGTGACCGACCCGAAGAGCGCGCCCGTCGGGCCCGCCTTCATCTCGAAGCTCAGCACCGTCTTGCGGAGCGTGTCCGCGATCGTCTCCGCCTGCTCGGCGGTCGACGCCTCGTGCCGGGCACGCTGCGACTCGCGCTTGCGCAGCTCCTGCACGCGGGCGGCCGTCGCCTCCTCGGCGAGGCCGCGCGGGAAGAGGAAGTTGCGCGCGTAGCCGCGGGCGACGGAGACGACGTCTCCGCGCAGCCCGATCTTGTCGACGTCCTCGCGCAGGATGACGTCCATCAGCGGTCCCTGTCCCTGTCCCCGCGATCGCGGCGGCCGCCCGGGCGCTCCTCCTGGCCCTCGGCGACGTACGGCAGCAGCGCCATCTCGCGCGCCCGCTTCACGGCCTGCGCCACCTGCACCTGGTGCCGCCGGCAGGCGCCCGTGATGCGGCGGCTCCGGATCTTCCCCTTCTCGGAGATGTACCGGCGCAGCTGGTTGACGTTCTTGTAGTCGATCTCGGCGACCTTGTCCTTGCAGAAGAAGCAGTTGCGGCGCTTGACCGCCGCCCCCGCTGCACCTTGCGGACGTTTCCGTTGCTGCGTTCTCTCGCGTGCCACGTCTGCTCCTAGAAGGGGATGTCGTCGTCTGCGGTCTGCGGGAAGTCGGCCGTCTCCGCGGCCGCGCCCGTGGGCACGAACTGGTTGCCGCCGCCGGCGCCGCCCTCGGCCGCGTCCCCGCGCCCACCGAGGAACTGGACGCTCTCGGCGATGATCGAGACCGCCTGGCGCTTGGAGCCGTCCTGCGCGTCCCACTCGCGCCAGTCGAGGCGGCCGTCGATCCCGACCGGGCGCCCCTTGCTCAGGTACTGCGCGCTCGACTCGGCCTGGTTGCCGAAGATCGAGACGTCGAAGTAGTTCGGCTTGTCGACCCACTGGCCCGTCTCGTCGCGCCGGCGGCTGTTCACCGCGATGCGCAGGCTGCAGACGGCCGTGCCGCTCGGCGTGTGCCGAAGCTCGGGATCCTTCGTCAGGTTCCCGACGAGAACGACCCTGTTGATGTTCGCCATGGGGCTCCTCCTACTCCTCGTCCGAACGTGTGTTCGCGTCAGGGTACTCGGCGGCGGGGACGGCAGCCGGTGGGTCCGCGGGGGGCGGCGCCGCGGGCGACGGCGCCGGCACGGGGGCCGCGTCGTCGCGCGGAGCGGTCGTGCGCGACCCCTCGATGTGATGCGTCGCCATGTGGCGGAGCACCGCGTCGTCGATCTTCAGGACGCGGACGATCTCGTCGAGCGTCTCGGCGCCGCTGTCGAACACGACGAGGTGGTACACGCCCTCGTTCTTCTTCTTGATCTCGTAGGCGAGCCGGCGCCTGCCCCAGGCGTCGTGGCTGCGCCACGTGCCGCCCGCGCCCTCGGCGAGCGCGCGCACGCGCGCGATCAGCTCTCCTTGCCGGGCCTCGGCGGTCTCCGGATCGAGCAGCAGCAGAATCTCGTACGTCGTCACAGTCCCGATCGTCTCCTTCCCACGGTCTTAGTCGGCCCCGACTGCCGGTGCCGCTCGGGACGGAACGGCACGTTGACGGGGCAGGAAGCGGCGCCCACTGTAGCATCGGCTCGTGCGACGGCTGTTCACGTGGCTTGCCGGCGCGGTGGGAGGGCTCGCCGCGTACCGCGCCGTCGCCCGCCGGCGTCAGACGGCGCCGGAGCCGCCGGACACGCGCGTCGAGGAGCTGCGGGAGAAGCTCGCGCAGGCCCGCACGACCGTGGAGGAGCCGGCGCCGCCCGAGCACGTGGAACCGGCCGATCCGGCCGAGCGCCGGCGCGCCGTGCACGAGCAGGGTAAAGCCGCGCTCGACGAGATGCGCAGAGACTGAGCGCCTCGCTAGTCTCGATCGCGGGGGGATTCCGGGGACGTGGCGTGGGGGCCGCAGCCCGCGCCTGCCTCGGTCCCCCTCTCTCGTTCTACTGCGGCGGGCCGCTCGCGAGCGTGACCGTGCCGGTATGCGCGCCGGCGAGCTGGTCGACCCAGCGGAGCGTCACCTTGTCGCCCGGGTGCTTCCGCAGGAGGAGCGAGACGAGCGCGTTCTGCGCGTCGACGCGTACGCCGTCCACCTGCGTGATCACATCGCCTGCGACGAGCCCCGCGTGGGCGACGGGCGAGCCGGGGACGACGCCGGTGATCATCTGGCCCGCCGCGAACTGCTGTCCGCGGAAGTAGCCCGACGGCTGCAGCTGCACGCCGAGGAACGCCGTTCCGCCGGTGTGCACTTGCGCGGACGAGGTCCCTCCCTCGATCTGCTTCGCGATCGCGAGCGCGCGGTCGATCGGGATCGCGTATCCCTCGCTGCTGCCGCCGCTCTGGAACGTGAAGCCGGCGGATGCGGCGGTGTCCATGCCGACGACCCGGTGCTCGCCGTCGAGCAGCGGCCCGCCGGAGTCTCCCGGCTGCAGCGGCGCGTCGGTCTGGATCAGGCCGCGCAGCTGCTCCGTTCCGCCCTGGTCGTCGTTGACGGTGATGTTCTGCCCGAGCGCGGTGATCGACCCGCTCGTCGTCGTGAGCGTCTTCGTCCCGCCCGCGTTGCCGACGGCGCTCGCGGGCTGGCCGACCTTCACGGACGCAGACGCGCCCGTCGTCACCGTCGCGAGGCCGGACGCGCCCTTCACCTGGAGGACGGCGACGTCGGCCGCGAGGTCGTAGCCGACCACCGTCGCAGGGTAGGAGCGCTTCGTCGACGGGACGATCACGTGGATCGCGCTCGCGCCGCGGATCACGTGGTTGTTCGTGAGGACCTCGCCGGACGGGGTCAGCACCATGCCGGTTCCGGCGGCGCCGCCGTCCACGTACGCGAGGTTCGTCTCGATGTCGACGACGCCGGTCGTGAGCGCAGCCTGCGACGGGTGCGCGGCGGCGATGTGGGCGCCGGCGACCGCGAGGGCCGCGGCGGCGGCGGCGAGGGCGAGAATGCGGCTCACACTCCCGGTATACCCGGATCCGCTGAGAGCGCGCTAAGAACGGACGGAGCGGCGCAGGAGTCGAACCTACCCAGCGACGGGTTACGCCGCCTCACCGGTTTTGAAGACCGGCTGGGCCACCGGGCCCGGCCGCTCCGCCGCGAACCGTAGTGGACGCGAGACTGCTCCTCTCCTACTCAAAGCGCGCGAGCAGCTCCGCCGGCGGGAGCTCGGCGAGCGAGTGGAGCAGGAGGTCGGCGTGGTCGAGCCCCATGTCGCGCGTCACCTCGTTCGGGATGGCGACGCAGAAGATTCCGGCGGCGCGTGCGGCGAGCACGCCGTTGAGCGAGTCCTCGAACGCGACCGCCTCGCCCGCCGCGACGCCGAGCAGGTCGAGCGCTTCGAGGTAGAGATCGGGCCGCGGCTTCGCCCGCTCGACGTCGTGGTCGGCGGCGACGATCGCGTCCCAGCCGACCGAGCGCTCGAGCCGGGCGAGGTGCATGTCGATCCAGCGCCGCGTCGAGCTCGAGACGATCGCGCGCTTCAGCCCGCGGCGCTTCGCCTCGGCGAGGTAGTCGGCGATGCCGGGACGCAGCTCCTCGGCCTCGATGAGCGAGAGCTCGTGCGCGTAGCGCCGCTCGTTCAGCTCGTCGCGTTCCAGCGGCCGGCCGGCGAGCTCCTCGAGGTGCGCCATCGGGTCGAACTGCGCGCCGATCGTCCCGACGACGGTGGCCCACTCCTCGTTCGGGAGCTCGAACCCGTGCTGCCGGTAGAGCCACTGCCAGCCTGCTCGCGACGCCGTCTCCGTGTCGATGATGAGCCCGTCGAAGTCGAAGAGGAAGGCGCGGATCGGCACGGCGATGCAGAGTACGTGCGTGGCGATCCTGGGCGTCGACGTGGGCGGCACGTTCACGGACGCCGTCCTCCTCGACGGCGGAACGGTGCGGACGGCGAAGGTGCCGACCGCGGCGCGGCAGGAGGAGTCGGTGCTCGCGGCGGCGCGCGCGGTCGGCGCGGAGGACGTGGAGCGCTTCGCGCACGGGACGACGGCCGCGACGAACGCGCTGCTCGAACGGCGCGGCGCGCGGACGGCGTTCGTCGGCACGGCCGGCTTCGAGCAGCTGCTCCATCTCCGCCGCCAGACGCGCGCCCATCTCTATCGCCTCTGCGCGCAGCACCCGGAGCCGCTCGTCCCGCTCGACCGCTGTCACGCGGTGCGCGGCCGCATCGGGCCGGACGGCGAGCTCGAGCGGCTCGACCTCGAGACGCTGCCGGACGTCGGCGACGCGGAGGCGGTCGCGGTGTGCCTGCTCTTCGCGTTTCGCGACGCGCGGCACGAGCGGGCGGTCGCCGACGAGCTG
The DNA here is from genome assembly GCA_963753295.1 of uncultured Actinomycetes bacterium. Classification (GTDB taxonomy): domain Bacteria; phylum Actinomycetota; class Thermoleophilia; order Gaiellales; family Gaiellaceae; genus Palsa-739. The sequence goes on from CAVWBZ010000014.1 coordinate 87,466, forward strand.
CGCCGGCGGCATCCCGGCGTGCACGTCGTCGCCTCGCACGAGCTGGCGCCGGAGTTCCGCGAGTACGAGCGCGCCTCGACCGTCGCCGCCGACGCATACCTCGCGCCGGTCGTCTCGCGCTACCTGCAGGCGCTTGCGGAGGGCGCGCGCGACGCGAGCCTGCCGGAGCCGCTCGTGATGCTTTCCTCCGGCGGCGTCGCGACGCTCGCCGACGCGGCGGCGCACCCTGCGACGATCCTCGTCTCCGGCCCGGCGGCGGGCGCCGTCGGCGCCGGCCTCGTCGCGCGGCGCGCCGGCTTCGAGCATGCGATCGCGTTCGACATGGGCGGCACGTCGACCGACGTGTGCCTCCTGCCCGGCGGCCGCGCAGCGCGTGTGCACGAGCGCGACGTCGGCGGCCTGCCGGTCCGGCTGCCGACGGTCGACCTGCATACCGTGGGCGCGGGCGGCGGCTCGCTCGTGCGCGTCGACGCCGGCGGCGCGATCCGCGTCGGCCCGGAGAGCGCCGGCGCGCATCCCGGGCCCGCCTGCTACGGCGCGGGCGGGGGCGCGACGGTGACGGACGCGAACCTCCTCCTCGGCCGGCTTCCCGCCGAGCTGCCGGGCGGTCTCGTCCTCGACCGCGAAGCGGCGGCGGCGGCGCTCGCCGGCATCGATCCCGCGGCCGTCGTCGAGGTCGTGAACGCCGAGATGCTCCGCGCGCTTCGCGTCGTGTCGGTGGAGCGCGGACACGACCCGCGCGAGTTCGCGCTCGTCGCGTTCGGCGGTGCGGGGCCCCTCCATGCCTGCGCGTTGGCGGAGGACCTCGGCATCGAGACGGTGCTCGTGCCCGCCGCGGCCGGCGTGCTTTCCGCGCTCGGGCTCGTCGCGAGCGACGAGCGGCGCGACCGCGTCGTCTCGTACGTGCGCCCGCTCGCGGACGTGACGGAGCTTCCGGCGGCGGGCGAGGCGGATCTGCGCTACCGCGGCCAGTCGTTCGAGCTGACCGTGCCGCTGCAACCGGATCTCGCGGCGGCGTTCCACCGCGCGCACGAGGAGCGGTACGGCTACGCCGACGCCGCGCGCGAGATCGAGCTCGTCGCCGTTCGCACGGCGGAGGTGCGCCCGGGCCCCGACGTCGCGCTCGCAGGAGCCGCACCGCGCGCGGCGCGCGGCCCCGAGCTCGTCGAGCTCGAGGGCGCGACGTGCTGGGTTCCCGGCGGCTGGAGCGGGGAGACGAACGGCGACGGAACGCTGGTGCTCCGCCGATGAACGTCGAGCTGCAGGTGATCGGCAGCGCGCTCCGCGCGGTCGCGGAGGAGATGGGCGCGGTCCTCGTCCGCTCCGCCTTCTCCGCGAACATCAAGGAGCGGCGCGATTGCTCGACGGCGCTCTTCGACGAGGACGGCCGCATGGTCGTGCAGGCAGAGCACATCCCCGTCCATCTCGGTGCGATGCCGGACGCGGTCGCAGCGGTCATGGGGCTTCCCGGCGACCTGTGGATCCTCAACGACCCGTACACGGGCGGGACGCATCTGCCCGACGTCACGCTCGTCTCGCGCACGGCGCTCGGCTACGCGGTCTCGCGCGCGCATCACGCCGACGTCGGCGGGATGGAGCCGGCGAGCCTGCCCGCGTTCTCGCGCGAGCTCTACCAGGAGGGGCTGATCATCCCCCCGACACGGCTCACCGACGACGTCGTGGAGCTGTTCGTCGCCAACGCGCGCAACCCGGAGGAGCGCCGCGGCGACCTGCGTGCGCAGATCGCGTCGCACCGTCTCGCCGAGCGGCGCGTCGACGAGCTGTGTGCGCGGTGGGGGCGCGACCGCGTCGAAGCGGCGATGGGCGAGCTGTACGCCTACTCGGAGCGCATGGTGCGCGCGGCGATCGCACGCCTGCCGGATGGGCGCCGCTCGGCGGAGGACGTCGTGGAGGCGGTCGGCGGCGACCTGACCATCCGCGCGACGGTCGAGGTGGACGGCGACGAGATCCGCGTCGACTTCGACGGCACCGACGCGCAGGACGCGTACAACCTCAACTGTCCGCTGTCGGTGACGAAGTCGGCGTGCTACTTCGTCGTCCGCTGCCTCACCGAGCCCGACCTGCCGGCGTCGGGCGGCGCATTCGCGCCGGTCACGGTCACCGCGCCCGAGGGCTGTCTCGTCAACGCCCGGCGGCCGGCAGCGGTGGTCGCCGGCAACACGGAGACGTCGTCGCGCATCGTCGACGTCGTGTTCGCTGCGCTCGGCGAATACGCGCAGGGACAGGGGACGATGAACAACGTCGCGCTCGGCAACGAGCGCTTCACGTACTACGAGACGATCGGCGGCGGACAGGGAGCATGCGCGGACGGCGACGGCCCGAGCGGCGTGCACGTTGCGATGTCGAACACGCTCATCACGCCGGTCGAGGCGCTCGAGCTGTCGTATCCGCTGCGCGTCGAGCGCTGGGAGCTGCGCGGGGGATCGGGCGGCGCGGGCGCGCACCGCGGCGGCGACGGCGTCGTGCGCGAGTTGCGCGTGCTCGAGGACTGCCGGCTCTCCGTGCTCGCTGAGCGCCGTGCGCACGCGCCGAAAGGGGCGGCAGGCGGCGGAGACGGCGCGCCGGGGCGCACGCTCGTCAACGGGGAGGAGCAGCCGGCGAAGGTGACGGCGGCGCTACAGGCGGGAGATCTCGTCCGGATCGAGACGCCGGGCGGAGGAGGATGGGGCGAAGCGAAGCCGCCTGCACCGTGACGGCGGCGGCGACGGCTCCGGCGAACGCGGCGCCGGTGCCGGCGTGCCGGAGCAGGATCGCGAGCGTCGAGTAGAAGGCGGTGAAGGAGAAGAGGCCGACGAGCAGGCCGCGCAGGAGTCCGACCGCAGCGGCGCGCCCCTCGAGCCGGTGCGCGAACGCCGCCAGCACGGCGGAGTAGAGCGGGTACACCGCGAGGAGGCCCGTCAGACGTGCGCCGATCGTCGTCGCGGCGGCGGCGAGCAGGAGCACGACGCCGCCGGCCGCGACCGCGCGCGCGGCGAGGTCCCAGCGCGGCGGCCGCACGGACGCCTCCGTCCGCTCCGGGAACGGCGGCAGGAACGAGAGCGCGGCTGTGAGCGCGAGGAGCGCCGCGACGACGAGCGGCAGCACCGCGACACCCGGCGAGAGCGGCAGCGCCTGCACGACGACGGCGACCGCTGCGAATCCCGCGGACGCGCAGGCGAGGGCGACGCGCCACCCGTGCCGCGCGCCGATCGCGTAGCCGGCGCAGAATGCCGCCTCCGCGATCGCGCCCGACAGCGAGCCGACTGCGGTGCGCGCTGCGAACGGCCGGCCGTGCTCGAGCGCGAGCACCAGCACGAGGGGCCCCGATGTGAGCGGCAGCCCGATGAGCCAGCCTGAGACGGCGCCTCCCCAGCGGCGACCGGCGAGCGTCGCGCCGATCATCACCGCGGGTGTGAGGACGAGCTTCAGCGCGAGGATCACGAAGCGTCGGGCTGCGTCAGATCTCCATCTCCTCCGCGGTGAGCGCGCCGCCCGCGTCGCCGGTGTTGACGGTTCCGCGCGGCTCGATGAGCAGGACGTGCGCCTCCTCGTCGGCCTTCGGGCAGTGCTCGACGCCGCGCGGCACGACGAACAGCTCGCCCTCGTTCAGCTCGACGTCGCGGTCGCGCAGCTGGATCGTCAGGCGGCCCTTCAGCACGAGGAAGAAGTCGTCGGTGTCGTCGTGCGTGTGCCAGACGAACTCGCCCTTCACCTTGACGACGACGAGCTTGTAGTCGTTGAGGTAGCCGACGATGCCCGGCGTGTACGGGTGGTCGAGGAGCGTGAGCTTCGCTGCGAGGTCGATCTTGTCGTCCACGGCGAGAGCTTACGCTCACCAGCGCGAGCGCTCGCCGCGGCGGGGATTCGTGTATGGGACGAGCGCAAGCAGACAGCCGGCGAGCGCCCAGAGCAGCGCCGCGCCGACGATGCCCGCGGGCCGCGCGACCGACGCGAGCGAGAGCGCGCCCGCAGCGAGGAGCACGAGCGCGTTCGCGACGAGAAGCAGCCGCACGACGAGCAGCGCAACCGGGCTCTGGCTCTTCGACCATGTCGTCGGCGAGAGGCTCATCGGCGCCGTCGCAGCACTCTCGCATCTCCGGCGCGCCGCGTCACGCCGTCGGCGTCGAAGCGCTCGAGCAGCATCTGCGCCGTCCTCCGTCCGACCCCGAGCGCGTCGCGGAACTGCGCCAGCGTGATTCCGTCGGTGAGGACCGCGCGTGCCTGCTCGTACGCGGCGGGCGAGATCGCGTAGCCGTCGCCGACGCGGACGAGCCGCCCCTGGTCCTCGAGAAAGCGGGCGAGCGACGCGTCGTCGACCTTGACCGGCTCGAGGCCGAGCTGCGCCTCGAGCGCCGCCGCGGCGTCGCTGCGCGCGCCGAGCTCGGCCGCGGCGCCCGGCCGGTAGAGCTTCGCGCCGCGCCGCTCGAGACCGAGCAGCGGCACGACGACCCTCGCCCACGGTTCGGCCGGGACTGCGACGCCGGGGTCGAGCGGGTCGGCGGCGTCGATTGCGCGCTCGAGCTCTGCGCGCAGCTCGTCGAGCCATTCCTCCGACCAGACCCACTCGCCGTTCACGCGCTCCGGCGCATGCACGAAGGACTCGCCGCGCTCGACCGCCTCCATCCTCTCGGCGCTCGCGTGCCGCGGCGGCGCCGGGTCGATGACGACTCCGCCGCCGACGGTCGTCCCCGCGCGCAGCACCACCCGGTCGCCGCGCGCCGCGACGGCCGGCACGGCGAGGCGCAGCTGGGCGAACCGGTCGCCGACGTGCACGACGCGCGCGAGGATGTCGGCGGTGCCGTGATGGACGTGCACCCGCGCGGGAACCTCCGCGAGCTCCTCGAGCACGATGTCGAGCCGGTAGCTCGGCCGGTACGTGCCCGGCGCGACGAGCGCGTCGCCGCGCCGGAGATCGCGGCGCTCCACCCCCGGGAGCGAGACCGCGACCCGTTGCCCCGCCTCGGCGCGAGCGACCGGGCGGTCGTGCACCTGGACGCTGCGAACGCGCACCGGTCGTCCGCGCGGCTCGACGCGCAGCTCGTCGCCGTCGCCGATCGACCCCGACCACAGTGTCCCGGTCGCGACCGTGCCGATCCCGCGCAGGGTGAACACGCGGTCGACGTAGAGCCGTGTCGGCGCGTCGCCGCGCTCGCGCTCGGCCGTGATCCCGGCGAGCGCCGCGCGCAGCTCGTCGAGCCCCTCTCCCGTCCGTCCGCTGACCGCGACGACGGGCGCGCCGGGGACGAGCTCTTCCGCCTCCGCGCGCGCGAGCTCGAGCGTCTCGTCGTCGACGATGTCGGCCTTCGTCAGGGCGACGACGCCCCGTTCGACGCCGAGCAGTCGCAGGATGGCGAGGTGCTCGTGCGTCTGCGGGCGCGCGCCCTCGTTCGCGTCGATGACGAGCAGGAAGAGATCGACGCCGGTCGCGCCCGCGACCATCGTCCGCACGAAGCGCTCGTGCCCGGGGACGTCGACGACGGACAGCTGCGTCCCGTCGGGCAGTTCGAGCGGCGCGTACCCGAGGTCGATGGAGATGCCGCGTGCCTGTTCTTCCGGCAGCCGGTCGGTGTTCTTCCCCGTCAGCGCCTCGACGAGCGTCGTCTTGCCGTGGTCGATGTGGCCGGCTGTGGCGACCGTCAGCGGCATGCGCGAAGGGCGGCCGCGACCTCTTCGAGCTCGTCGTCGGCGAGCGTGCGGCAGTCGAGCAGGAGCTTCCCGTCGCGGACGATCCCGACGACGGACGGCTCGCCGACGCGGAGCGGCGCCGCGAGCGACTCGTCCACGGCGCACGCGAAGCTCGGCAGCTCGGCGAGCGGCAGTGCGCCGCCGCCGACGCGCGCGACAGTCTCCTCGACCGCGCCGCCGACGAGCTGCGCGAGCCGCTCGGCACGCGCGCGCACCGTCGCCGGGTCCTCGTGCAGCATGCGCAGCACCGGAACGCGCTCCGGCGCGTCGAGATGGAGGCGCAGCGTTCCCTCGAGCGCGGCGATCGTGAGCTTGTCGGCGCGCATGGCCCGCTGCAGCGGATGGCGGCGCAGCCGCTCGACGAGATCCGCGCGCCCGGCGACGATGCCGGCCTGCGGCCCGCCGAGGAGCTTGTCGCCCGAGAAGCACACGAGATCGGCGCCGGCGCGGAGCGAGCCGCCGACGGACGGCTCGCCCGGGATGTCGCCGAGCGCGCCCGAGCCGAGGTCGTCCACGAGCGGCAGGCCGTGTGCGCGTGCGACCGCGACGACGTCCTCGAGGGACGGCAGCTCGGTGAAGCCGACGACGCGGAAGTTCGACTGGTGCACGCGGAGCAGGAGCGCGGTGTCGGGGCCGATCGCCCGCTCGTAGTCGGCGGCGCGTGTGCGGTTCGTCGTCCCGACCTCGACGAGGCGCGCGCCGGAGCGCGCGAGGACGTCGGGGATGCGGAAGCCGTCGCCGATCTCGAGCAGCTCGCCGCGCGAGACGACGACCTCGCGCCCCTCGGCGAGCGCCGCGAGCGCGAGCAGCACGGCGGCTGCGTTGTTGTTGACGGCGAGCGCAGACTCGGCGCCCGTCAGCCGGCGCACGAGCGCGTCGATGTGCGCCTGGCGCGACCCGCGGGAGCCCGAGTCGAGGTCGAGCTCGAGGTTCGAGTAGCCGCGCGCGGCGGCCTGGACGTGCGCGAGCGCCTCCGCCGCGAGTGGCGCACGCCCGAGGTTCGTGTGCACGAGCACGCCGGTCGCGTTCAGCACGCGACGGAGGCTTGGCGCGCGGGCCGCGTCGAGCTCCGCGTGCAGGCGCGCGGCGAGGTCGCCCGGGTCGGCGCCGCGTCGAATCTCTGTGCGCGCGCGCGCGAGGACGGCGCGGGCGGCGTCGACGGCGAGCGGGTCGTCGACTCCACGTGTCAGCTCATCCACCGACGGAAGGTCGCGCAGCTCCATACCGGAACTACAGCAGGTCGAGCCAGCGGCGCGCTTCCCGCATGAGTGCGGGGTTGTTCGCGTCCGTGTAATACGTGAGAGCGCCGGCGCACTGCTGGGCGACCCAGCCGCGGGCGCGCGCCCACGTCGCGTCGTCGACGCCGAGGGCGTCGCGAAAGGCGTTCCAGTCGTCGGGGCGGAGGATCTTGATCGCGGCCGCGACGTCCGCCGCCGGCTCGCCGGCGCCCGAGGCGCCCCAGTCGAGCACGCCCGCGAGGCGGCCGTTCAGGACGAGCAGGTTGCGGATGTCGAGGTCGCCGTGCAGCCAGACGTCCGCGCCCTCCCACCCGGGGGCTGCGAGCGCCTCGTCCCAGGCGGCGGCAGCTCGCGCGTCGCCGAGCAGCTCGAGCCTCGCTCGCGTCCACGCGCTCTCGGCGAGCGTTCCGCGGTAACAGCGGGGTGCGCCGTCGGTCGGGATCGCGCGCAGCGAATCGACGAGCGCGACCAGGTCGTCGACGCCGACGGACGCCTGCTCGCCGTCGAGCCAGGCGCAGACGGCCCAGCGGCACGGATAGCCCTCTCCCGGCTCGCCGACGGCGAGGATCCGCGGGATCGCGAACGGGAGGCGCGGCGCAAGCCTCGGCAGCCACTCCGCCTCGAGCTCGAGCGTGCGCTCCCTCCCGGGCAGCTTCGGCAATCGCACGGACTTGTCGTCGCCGAGGCGGAAGATCGCGTTGTCGGTTCCCTCCTCGGGGATGCGCTCGAGCGGCAGGTGCGCCCACTGCGGGAGCTGGACGGCGAGCAGGCGGCGGACGAGGTCGGCGTCGACGCCGAGCTCGTCGGCATGCATCTTCGTGCCTACTGCGCGTCCGCCTTCCGGGCTTCGTGCGGGCTCTCCTCGCCGCTTGCCTCCCGCTCGGCGTAGCGGTCGAGCACGCAGCGCACCGCCTCGGCCGGGTCGTCGGTGACCGTGAGCAGCTCGAGATCCTCGAGCGACACCGTTCCCTGCGGGAGCGCGCGGTCGTTCACCCACCGGAGCAGCGGCGCCCAGTAGTCCGAGTCGAACAGGATCACCGGGAAGTGCAGCACCTTGCCCGTCTGGATGAGCGTGAGCGACTCGAACAGCTCGTCCGCGGTGCCGAACCCGCCGGGGAACACGACGAACCCCTCCGCCGCCTTCACGAACATCGTCTTGCGCGCGTAGAAGTGGTGGAACGTGAGCGAGACGTCGAGGTACCGGTTCGCGCCCTGCTCGTGCGGGAGCTCGATGTTGAACCCGACAGAGAGCCCGCCGCCCTCCTTGCAGCCGCGGTTCGCCGCCTCCATGACGCCCGGGCCGCCGCCGGTGACGACCGCCCAGCCGGCCTCGGCGAAGAGCTTCCCCGTCGCGCGCGCCGAGTCGTACGCGACCGATCCCTCGTGCACGCGCGCAGAGCCGAAGATCGACACCGCCGGACGGTCGAGCCGGTCGACCGCCTCGAAGCCGACGAGGAACTCGTGCCCGATCGCCTCCGCGTGCCGGCGGAGATCCTCGGCGGGCTCGTGCGCCTCGAGCATGCGGCGGTCGCTGCTCATCACAGCATCCCGTTCGGGCGCGTCGCGAGGAGGCCGAGCACGATCGCGCCGGCGAGCCCGGCGTAGAGGCTGAACAGCTGGACGGCTCGCGCGCGGTCCGGCGCGAACGCCTGCATCGGGACGCCGCCCTCGAAGCGGATCACCGGCATGTGCCACGCCTCGCGGATCGAGGCGGCGACGTGGCCGCCGTCGAGGAAGCCGACCGGCAGCAGGTTGAACGCGTTGAGGAGGAAGCCGAGGTTCGCGAGCACCTCGAGCACGTTCGAGCCGCGCGCCGCGCCGATCGCCCAGACGGCCGACGCGCCGAGCGCGCCGACGAACGGGCCGGCGAGCGAGATGAGCCCGGAACGCAGCGGCGTCAGCCCCGCCTTGTTGACGGTCACGTACGCGCCGATGAACGGGATGAACATCGGCCACGAAACCTGCAGCCCCTGCCGCCGCGCTTCGATGACGTGGCCGAGCTCGTGGATGAGGATCATCAGCGCGAGACCGACGCCGAACGTCCAGCTGTGGAACCAGAACGAGTACGCGGCGGCCGAGATGAAGAAGCCGAAGAACTTCGCGAAGACGAAGCCCCACTTCAGCGCGGCGCCGCCGATGAGGACGGCGGTGCCGCCGATGCGCTCGAGACTCCTCTTCACGAGCCCCTCCCGATCCATTCCTCGCCGCCCGCGTAGATCTCTTTCTTCCAGAGCGGGATCGTCTCCTTCAACGTGTCGATCGCCTCGCGGCACGCGTCGAGCGCGGCGGCGCGATGGGGCGCCGAGACGGCGATGACGACGCTCGGCTCGCCGATCTCGACGACGCCGACGCGGTGGTGGATCGCGACTGCGCACAGGCCGTGCTTCTCCGTGAGGCCGGCGGCGAGCTGCGCGAGCATCGGCTCGGCCATCTCCGCGAACGCCTCGTACTCGAGCCGGACGACCTCCCGCCCGCGGGACTGCCGCCGGACCGTTCCGACGAACGTCGCCACCGCCCCCGCGTCGTCGCTCGCCGCCTCGGCGACGACCGCGGCGACGTCGAGCGGATCCGCGCTCAGCAGGAGTGCGCCGCCCGACACCGGCGGGATCACCGCCACCTCGTCCCCGTCCGCGAGCGCGTGGTCGCGCTCGACGTACGCGCGGTTCACCGCATAGAGAAGGCCGCCCGGCTCGTCGCCGAGGCCCAGCTTCGCCCAGACGTCGCAGACGCGCTCGACGCCGTCGAGCTCGAGTCGTCCCGTGCCGGCGCGCTCCCGCAGGCCGGCGAAGAGTCGGACGGTGACGCGCACGCCCTTGAGTGTGCACCACGACGTACCCTGACCCGAGATGGGGATGTTCTTCCACTCGTCGGATGCGCCGGCCGAGCGGCCCGCCGACCCGGTCGTCCGCCGGGCGAACCTGCGCCGGATCGGCGGCCTGTTCAAGCCGTACAAGCTGCGGCTCTCCGGCCTGCTCGGGCTGATCGTCGTCACCTCCGTGCTCGGCGTCATTCCGGCGTTCCTGCTCCGGCGCGTCCTCGCCGGCATCTACAGCCACGACACGGCGGCGGTCTCGTGGAGCGCGGGCGGGATGATCGCGCTCGCGGTCGCCACGGGCGTGCTGAACGTCGCGCAGACGCTCATGTCGAACCGGGTCGGCCAGCGCGTCATGCACGACCTGCGGGCGGCGGTCTTCCGCCACCTGCAGCGGCTGTCGCTCGCGTTCTTCACGCGGACGCGCACCGGTGAGGTGCAGTCGCGCATCTCGAACGACATCGGCGGCGTGCAGAACGTCGTCACGAACACGGCGACGAACATCACCTCGAGCCTCACGACCGTCGTCGCGACGATGGTCGGCATGCTCCTGCTGAGCTGGGAGCTCGCGCTCTTCGCGTTCGCGCTCATCCCGATCTTCGCCGTTCTGACGCGCCGCGTCGGCAACGAGCGGCGCCGGATCGCGAAGACGACGCAGGAGACGCTCGCCGACCTCTCGAGCCAGGTACAGGAGGCGCTCTCGGTGAGCGGCATCATGCTCGGCAAGACGATGGGCCGGACGAAGGCGCTCGCGGACCGGTTCGAGTCGGACTCGCTGCGGCTCGCCGACCTCGAGGTGCGCCAGCGCATGGCCGGTCGCTGGGTGATGGCGTCGATCCAGACGAGCTTCTCGGTGATGCCGGCGGCCGTCTACTGGCTCGGCGGCACCGCCTTCTCGCACGACATCTCGATTCCGACGATCGTCGCGTTCACGACCCTGCAGACCCGCCTGTTCTTCCCGGTCGGCTCGCTGCTCGGAGTGAGCCTCGACATCCAGACGTCGCTCGCGCTCTTCGACCGCATCTTCGAGTACCTCGAGTTCCCGGTCGACATCGAGGAGAAGGCGGACGCGGTCGCCGTCGTGCAGGCGGGCGACGTCGTCTACGACCACGTGTCGTTCAGCTACGGCGCGAGCGACTGGGCGCTCGAGGACGTCTCGTTCACCGTTCCCGCCGGGACGACGACGGCGATCGTCGGCGAGACCGGCTCGGGGAAGACGACGCTCGGCTATCTCGCCGCCCGGCTGTACGACGTCGGCGCCGGAAGCGTGACGATCGGCGGCGTCGACGTGCGCGACCTCAGCTTCCAGGCGCTCTCCGATCTCGTCGGCGTCGTCTCGCAGGAGACGTACCTCTTCCACGCCTCCGTGCGCGAGAACCTCCGCTTCGCGAAGCCGGAGGCGACCGACGAGGAGATCGAGGCCGCCGCCGACGCGGCGCGCATCCACGACCTCATCGCGTCCCTCCCCGAGGGCTACGACACGATGGTCGGCGAGCGCGGCTACCGCTTCTCGGGCGGCGAGAAGCAGCGGATGGCGATCGCGCGGACGATCCTCCGCAACCCGCCGATCCTCGTCCTCGACGAGGCGACGAGCTCGCTCGACACCGAGACGGAGCGGCTCGTGCAAGACGCGCTCGACCGGCTGTCGCAGGGGCGGACGACGATCGCGATCGCGCACCGGCTCTCGACGATCCGCGACGCCGACCAGATCGTCGTGCTCGACGGCGGCCGCGTCATCGAGATCGGGCGGCACGACGAGCTCGTCCGCGCCGGCGGCCGCTACGCGTCGCTTGTCTCCCGCGACGCGGAGCTCGAGCTCAGCGCGTGACGGAGTACGGCCAGTCCTGGTGGCCGTAGTACCCGAGCGAGTAGCCGAGCGAGAGGAGTGGGCCGACGAGCTTGCCGTCGCGGAGCGCGTACAGCTTTCCGTTCCCGTGGGTCGAGCGGACGAAGTAGACGACGCCCTCGGCGATCTCGGGTGACTCGTCGGCGTGGCCGGCCGGCGGCCGCGTCAGCCGCGTCATCGTGCCGTCGAGGCCGACGCGCCAGAGGCTCCAGTGCGTGTGGAAGAAGTTCGCGTCGGTGCTCGACGGCTGTGATTGCACGACGACGGAGCGGCCGTCGCAGACGAGCGAGCCGAACGAGATCGCGGCGTTGCGGACGAGCGGCCGCGCTTTCCAGCCCGGAGGCCCGGTGGCGATCAGGCGCTTCGCGTGCACGGCGATCCTGTCGCCGCCCGCAGTGACGACCAGCGTCGAGTCGTTGCACCAGGCGCGATACGAGGAGTAGTTGAGGCCCGACGAGACCGTGTACGAGCGGCCGCCGCTCGACGCGATCGCCTTCAAGGTGAGCCCGTCGGCGGCGAGCGATGCCGACCCCATCGGATCGATCGCGTACAGGATCCACTTCCCGTCCGGCGAGACGCCCTCGAGCTCGATCGGCCCGGGCGAGCCGGCGGGGAAGCCCTTGTGGTTCTCGTGGATCTTCAGCACGACCTTGCCCTTGAACACGATCGACTGGCTGTCCTTCGTCACGCGCACGGTCGCTCGGCTCGCCGGGATGGCCGGCGCCTTCGACGTCCTGCAGGTGGCGAGGTCGACCTGGACCTGCCGGACGACGACGGTTCCGAGGCCCGGGTGCGGGGTGCAGTTGAACAACTCGTACGATTGTGCCGATGGCGGCGACCGACGATCGTAAGACGGAGTCGGGCATCCCCGTGAAGCCGGTCTACACGGCCGGCGACGCACCGGGCGCCCTCGAGCCGCCGGGGGAGTATCCGTTCACGCGCGGGCCGTACCGCGACATGTATCGCGGCCGGCCGTGGACGATCCGTCAGTACGCCGGCTTCGCGTCGGCGGAGGAGTCGAACGCGCGCTACCGCTACCTGCTCGAGCGCGGGCAGACGGGGCTCTCGATCGCGTTCGACCTCCCGACGCAGCTCGGCTACGACTCCGACGACGCGCGCGCGCTCGGCGAGGTCGGACGCACCGGTGTCGCGATCGACTCGCTCGCCGACATGGAGATTCTCCTCGCCGCCATCCCGCTCGCCGACGTGTCGACGTCGATGACGATCAACGCTCCCGCGTCGCTCCTGCTGCTGCTGTACGAGCTCGTCGCCGAGAAGCAGGGCGTCGCCGCCGACAGGCTGCGCGGGACGGTGCAGAACGACATCCTCAAGGAGTACGTCGCGCGCGGGAACTACATCTTCCCGCCGCGCCCGTCGATGCGGCTGACGACGGATCTGTTCGCGTACTGCGCGGACCGCATGCCGCACTGGAACACGATCTCGATCTCCGGGTACCACATTCGCGAGGCGGGAGCGACCGCGGTGCAGGAGCTCGCCTTCACGCTCGCGAACGGCATCGCGTACTGCCGTGCAGCCGTCGACGCGGGGCTCTCGCCCGACGAGTTCGGTGAGCGGCTGTCGTTCTTCTTCAACGCGCACAACGACTTCTTCCAGGAGGTGGCGAAGTTCCGCGCGGCGCGCCGCCTGTGGGCGCGGATCATGAAGGAGCGCTTCGGGGCGACGAACCCGAAGGCGATGGCGCTGCGCTTCCATGCGCAGACGGGAGGCTCGACGCTGACCGCGCAACAGCCGGAGAACAACATCGTGCGGGTCGCGATCCAGGCGCTGTCCGCGGTCGCGGGCGGGGCGCAGTCGCTGCACACGAACTCCTTCGACGAGGCCCTCGCCCTGCCGACCGAGCATTCGGCGCGGGTCGCGCTGCGGACGCAGCAGATCATCGCGGCCGAGGGCGGCACGACCGACACCGCCGACCCGCTCGGCGGCTCGTACTACGTCGAGGCGCTCACGAGCGAGCTCGAGACGCGGGCGTGGGAGCTCATCGAGCGCGTCGACGAGATCGGCGGCGCCGTCGAAGCAGTCGAGCAGGGCTTCGTCCAGGGGGAGATCGAGCAGGCGGCGTATGCGTGGCAGCAGCAGGTCGAGCACGGCGAGCGCGTCATCGTCGGCGTCAACCGGTTCGCCGAGGACGAGCCGGAGCGCGTCGAGCTGCAGCACATCGACCCGGCGGCGGAGCGGCGGCAGCTCGAGCGGACGGCGCGCGTGCGCGCCGAGCGGAGTGCCGAGGATGCGGCCCGCGCGCTCGCCGCCGTCCGCGACACCGCGCGCGGCGAAGCGAACCTCCTGCCGCCGATGCGCGAGGCGCTCCGCGCGCACTGCACCGTCGGCGAGATCTGCGAGGCGCTGCGCGAGGAGTGGGGGATGTACGACGCGCTGCGCGCCCGCGCCTGAGCGTGCGGATCCTTCTCGTCTCGCAGATGTACCCCGGGCCGGACGATCCCGACCTCGGGACGTTCGTCGCCCAGCTCGAGCGCGAGCTCGCGTCGCGCGGCCACGAGCTCGACCGCGCCGTGCTCGACACGCGCGGCGGCGGCAAGCTCCGCTACCTCGAGCTCGCGCGGCGGACGCTGCGCGCGCGCCGGCCGGACGTCGTCTATGCGCACTTCCTCGTGCCGAGCGGCCTCATCGCCGCACTCGGGACGCGCGCGCCGCTCGTCGTCACCGCGCACGGCCGCGACGTCCGCAACGTCGGTGCGATCCCCGGCATCGCGGCCGCGACGCGCATGGTCGTGCGGCGTGCGACGGCGGTCGTGTGCGTCTCCGACTACCTGCGCCGCGAGCTCGAGGCGAAGGTGCCGGAGGCGCGCGGCAAGACCGAGGTCGTGTCGAGCGGCGTCGACCTCGAGCGCTTCGCGGTGACGCCGCCGCCGGACGGGCCGCCGCGCTTCCTCTGCGTCGGCGCGCTCACCGAGCGGAAGAACGTCGTGCGCCTCGCCGACGCGTTCGCGCTTCTCGGCGAGGGGACGCTGACGTTCGCGGGCGACGGCCCGCTGCGCGCGTCGCTCGCGAGCCGCGCCGGCGTGACGCTCGCCGGGCGCGTCGCGCACGACGAGGTTCCCCGCCTCCTCGCCGCCGCGCACGTCCTTTGCCAGCCGAGCCTGCTCGAGCCCCTCGGCCAGGCGCTGCTCGAGGGGATGGCGTGCGGCCGCTCCGTCGTCGCGACGCGGATCGGCGGCCCGCCCGAGTTCGTCCCGCCGGCGGCCGGCGTCCTCGTCGACCCGCTCGACGTCGACGCGATCGCGGCGGGGATGCGGGAAGCGGCGGCGCTGCCGCGGCCCAACGAGGCTGCGCGTGCGGCCGCGGCCGAGCACGACGTCCGCCGTCAGGCGGAGCGGATCGAGGCGATCCTCAGCCGCGCGGCGGCAGGTCGGCGAGCCTGACCTCGACGAGCGGCCGGACCGTCTCCTCGAGGCCGGCCTCGCGCGCGAGGGCGAGCGCCTGCTCCCAGCTCTCCCGCGCCTTCTCCGGGTCGACGCCCTGCTTCAGGCGGTTGTCCCCCGTCACCAGGAGCTTCTGGATCTGCGCGCGCGCCTCCTCCGGCTTCACAACCCGACCGTAACAAGCAAGAGTGTGGGAATGGCCATCCGCGTCCTCATCGCCGACGACCACCGCCTCTTTGCGGAGGCGCTCGAGGCGATCCTCAGCGGAGACGCGCGCATCGAGCTCGTCGGCCTCGCCGCAGACGGCAACGAGGCGGTGCGGCTTGCGGCCGAGACGAAGCCCGACGTCGTCCTGATGGACATCAGCATGCCGCGGATGGACGGGATCGACGCGGCCCGGGCCATCCACGCCGAAGACGGCACCGTCCGGATCCTCATGCTCACCGGCTCGAACGCGCGCGACGACGTCGCCCGGGCCCGCACGGCCGGCGCGGCCGGGTACGTGACGAAGGACCGCATCGCCGCGGAGCTCGTCGAGGCGATCCTCCAGGTCGCCGACCGCTAGCTACCCTTTCCCCCGTGACCAGCTTCCTCGCCGTCGTCCAGGTCCTGCTCGTCTTCCTCCTCATCTCGCTCGTGCTCATGCACAGCGGGCGCGAGGCGGGGATGGGCGGAATGGGCTTCACGCCGGCATCGCAGGGCGGCACCCACATCGTCGAGCGCAACCTCACGCGGCTCACGCTCGTGGTCGGCGTGCTCTTCTTCGCGAACAGCATCGCCCTCTTCCACTACCTCCACTAGCCGCCGCTACAATCAGCCGTCCCTCGCGCTGGTGGCGGAATTGGTAGACGCGCTAGGTTGAGGGCCTAGTGGCCGCATAGGCCGTGGAGGTTCAAGTCCTCTCCAGCGCATCGAAGCCCGGCAGCCGACGGCGCCGGGCTTTTCTCGTGCCGCGGGCCGCCTCAGCGCAGGGCGACGTGGTCGGCCTTGTCGGCGTACAGACCGGTGTCCGCGCGGAGCAGGAGGTCGTCGGCGCTCTCCTTCCGGTCCCACTCGGCGAGACCGGTCGAGCAGTGGATGTCGGGGATCGACGCGAGCGCGCGGGCGACGACCGCCGTCGCCTCCTCGAACGAGGTGTCGGGCAGCAGGAGCGCGAACTCGTCGCCGCCGAGGCGGGCGAGGAGATCGGACGCCCGCAGCTGGCCGAGCCACGACGATGCGACCCGGACGAGCAGGCGGTCGCCGGCCAGGTGGCCGCGCGTGTCGTTGTACGCCTTGAAGCCGTCCAGGTCGAAGAGCGCGACGGTGAGCGGCAGACCGCTCCGCTGGCTGAAGCTCATGGAGGTCCGCAGGCGCGTGTCCCACGCGCGGCGGTTCGCGAGCCCGGTCAGCGGGTCGGCGTCCGCGCTCTGCCGCGTCTGGGCGACGAGACGCTGGGTGGTCAGGCCGACGATCGGCGTCACGACCAGCCACACGAGGGCGCGCCGCCATTCCGCGCTGGGATAGCCGGTGGGCTCGACGAGGATGGGCGCGACGAACACGGCCGCGACCGCGGCGAAGGAGGCGACGAGCGCCCGCCGCGAGCCGTGCAGCGCCAGCCAGAGGACCGGCAGCAGCACGAGCGGCCCGTAGCCGGAGGAAGCGCCGGACTCCGCGTCGCGGAGGAGGGCGACGATCGCGAACGCGGCGACGAGCGGCGGTGCGGCGAGGAAGCGAGGAAGCCGCTCCCACGGGAGCAGCGTGCTCGCCACGATCCCGAGGAACAGCGCTCCCGCGACTCCAGTCTCGACATGGCCGGCCGGCGACTCCCTCGCGCCGAGCGGCAACGCGACGAAGGCGGCCAGGCCGCCGCCCAGGAAAGGCCAGAGTGAGTAGAGCCGCCTCCGGAGCGCCATCTCGGCGTTATCGGCACCGGAAGCCGCGAGCGGTAGTCCACGGGCCGTTTACGGGAATCTCCCCATGTCTGCGCCGGAACCGGGCCGTACGCTCGATGGACGATGGGCTACGCCGTGGGAGGACAGCCGCCGCAGGGACCGCTCGCCGACCTCGTCGCCGCGCTCGGCGCCGCGCTCGAGGAGCGCGGCGTTCCGGCCGCCGACTCCGCCGAAGAGGCCCAGCTCGTCATCAACGTCGTCGACCGCGCGCGGCCGCGCCCCTTCCGGCGCAAGTCGCGCGGGACGTTCGTCGCGGCGCTGCACGTGCTCGACGAGTCGCCGCCCGATCCGCTGAAGGAGGGCTATCCGGTCCTCGTCCGCGCGCTCGCCAACCTCTCGCTCGCATACGTCCCCGGTCTCGGCGTGTGGTTCACGACGCTCGAGCGCGGCAGCTACCTCGTTCCCGCGGGCGCGAGCGTGGACGACCTCGCCGCCGCCGTCGTCACGCGGCTCGAGCCGCTCGCGAGCTCGCGTCTCGTCATCGACAACGAGTTCCGCACCGACCTCGAGCCCGAGCTCTGGGACGGTGACGAGATCTGCACGTCCGTCATCGAGGCCGGCCGCCGGCTCGACACGCTCGGCCTGCTGCCGGCGCCCTTCCCGGTGGAGGAGCTCGTCGACGCGCAGGACCTCCGGCACATCAAGCGCCTGTACGGCATCGGCGGCCTCTCGTACGGGAACCTCTCCGCGCGCAAGGACGAGACGCGCTTCTGGATGAGCGCGAGCGGCGTCGACAAGGCGAAGCTCGAGGTCCCGGGCCGCGACGTCCTCCTCGTCTCCGACTACGACGCGGGGGCGGGCCGCATCGTCCTCAGCGTGCCGCCGGGCATCGAGCCCCGGCGCGTCTCCGTCGACGCGATCGAGCACTGGAAGATCTACCGCGAGCACCCGGACGTGGGCGCGATCCTCCACGTGCACGCGTGGCTCGAGGGCATCCCCGCCACCGAGGTGAACTACCCGTGCGGCACCGAGGAGCTGGCCGCGAACGTCGCCGAGCTGCTCGCCGCCGAGCCCGACCCGGCGCACGCCGTCATCGGCCTGCGGAACCACGGCATCACCGCCACCGGTGCGAGCCTCGAGGAGATCCTCGACCGCGTCGCGCCGCGGCTGCTCGTGCAAGTCCCGATGTCCTAGGATCGCCGCGTGGCGACGATCGCCTTCCGCGATGCGACGAGGCCGATTCCCGAGCGGGTCGAGGATCTGCTCGCGCAGATGACCGTCGAGGAGAAGGCGGGGCTCATGTTCCACCCGCCGATCTCGATGACCCCGCAGGGCGAGCTGCTGGAGGCGGGTGAGGGCCTCACGCGCGGCGGCACGACCGAGCTCGTCGCCGGCCGGCATCTGAACCACTTCAACATCTACTACGCGCCCGAGCCGCGCCTCCACGCCGAGTGGCACAACCGGCTCCAGGAGGTCGCGGCCGGGACGCGCCTCGGCATCCCCGTGACGATCTCGTCCGACCCGCGCCACAGCTTCGAGGCGCTCGGCGCCAGCTGGTCGGCGGGCGGCTTCTCGCACTGGCCCGAGCCGATCGGCCTCGGCGCCACCGCCGACGCGGAGCTCGTGCGCCGGTTCGCGGACATCGCGCGGCAGGAGTACCGCGCGGTCGGGATCCACGTCGCGCTCCACCCGATGGCCGACCTCGCCACCGAGCCGCGGTGGGCACGCTCGATGCACACCTTCGGCGAGGACGCAGACCTCGTCTCGCGACTCGTCGCCGCGTACATCCGCGGGTTCCAGGGCGACGAGCTCGGGCCGCACTCGGTCGCGTGCATGACGAAGCACTTCCCCGGCGGCGGCCCGCAGCGCGACGGCGAGGACCCGCACTTCCACTACGGCAAGGACCAGGTCTACCCCGGCGGGAACTTCGAGTACCACCTGAAGCCGTTCGAGGCGGCCTTCGCGGCCGGGACGGCGCAGATCATGCCGTACTACGGACGTCCGGTCGGCGTCGGGCTCGAAGAGGTCGGCTTCGGCTTCAACCGCGACGTCGTCACCGGGATCCTCCGCGAGCGGTACGGCTTCGACGGCGTCGTCTGCACCGACTGGGGGCTCGTCACCGACTACGACTTCGGCGGCGGCGACACGTTCCCGGCGAAGGCGTGGGGCGTCGAGGAGCTCTCCACGGAGGAGCGGCTGCTGAAGATCGTCGACGCCGGCTGCGACCAGCTCGGCGGCGAGGCGCTGCCCGAGCTGCTCGTCGAGCTCGTGCGCTCGGGCCGCGTTTCCGAGGACCGGCTCGACGAGTCGTGCCGGCGCCTCTTGCGCGACAAGTTCCGGCTCGGGCTCTTCGACGAGCCGTTCGTCGATCCCGACGAGGCCGAGCGCATCTGCGGCTGCGACGAGTTCCGCGCCGCCGGCGAGGAGGCGCAGCGGCGCGCGATCGTGCTCCTGCGCAACGACGGGCGGCTGCCGCTGCACGGGCGTCCGCGCCTCTACGTCGACGGGCTCTCCGCCGAGGCGGCCGCCCGTTACGGCGAGGTCGTGAGCGCGCCGGAGGAGGCCGAGGTGGCGATCGCGTTCCGGAACGCGCCGTTCGAGCCGCGCACGAGCGGCTACATCGAGAGCCGTTTCCACGCGGGCGACCTCGACTTCAAGGGCGACGAGCTCGCGCAGCTGCTCGACCTCGCCCGGCGCGTCCCGACGATCCTCGTCGTCCACCTCGAGCGGCCGGCGGTCATGCCGGAGCTCGCTGCGGCGTGCGCCGGGCTGCTCGGGAGCTTCGGGGCCGCCGACGAGGCGATTCTCGACGTCGTCTTCGGCCGCTTCGCGCCGGCCGGGAGGCTGCCGTTCGAGCTCCCGTCGTCGATGGACGCGGTCCGCCGCCAGCTCCCGGACGTCCCGTACGACTCGGAGTCGCCGCTCTTCCCGTTCGGCTTCGGGCTCTCGTACCCGGACGCTTGACGCCGTCCGGAGGAGTCTCTACCCTCCTGTCGAACACACGTTCGACCCTCATACGCCCGCCAGGAGGACGAAACAGTGGAGCTCACCGGACGCCAGCAGGAGATCTGGACCTTTCTCGTCGACTACGTCGACCTGCACGGCTACCCGCCGACCGTCCGGGAGATCGGCGAGGCCGTCGGGCTCGCCTCCCCGTCGACGGTGCACGCGCATCTCGCGAACCTCGAGCGGGCCGGGCTTCTGAAGCGCGACCCGACGAAGCCGCGCGCGCTCGAGCTCGTCGGCCGCGTCCAGGAGGTCGCGGTGCTGCCGAAGCTCCCGCTCGTCGGCCAGGTCGCGGCCGGCGGCCCGCTGCTCGCGGAGGAGAACATCGAGGAGGAGATCGCAGTCCCCGAGACGCTGAAGGGCGACTTCCTGCTCCGCATCAAGGGCGAGTCGATGATCGAGGCCGGCATCCTCGACGGCGACCTCGTGGTCGTGCGGCGCGCGCAGGACGCGCGCAACGGCGAGATCGTCGTCGCGCTCGCGGGCGACGACGAGTCGGCCGACGAGGCGACCGTGAAGACGTTCTACAAGGAGCGCGGCCGCGTGCGGCTGCAGCCGGAGAACAGCTCGATGGAGCCGATCTACGCCGACCACGTGCAGGTGCTGGGCAAGGTCGTGGGGGTGTTCCGGCAGCTATGAGCGTCGCCCCGCTGCACCGGACGCTCGAGCAGGAGCTCTTCGCGCTGCTGCGCGGGGCCTCACTCGAGTGCCCGGTGTGCGGGGAGTTCGTCCTCCACGACGGCCCGACCGTCCGGTGCCCCGAATGCTGCGGCGTCCTCCACGGGAGGGTCGATTCGACGGTCGTCCAGCTAGAGTTCGGCTCGCAGGCCGGGTGACCGCGGGCCTTCCGGGGCTCGAGGAAAGTCCGGACACCGCAGGGCAGGACGCTCCCACGAGGGAGGCGGCGAAAGCCGACGGAAAGTGGCACAGAAAACAGACCGCCGGCTGCGCATTCTCCGGAGGCGCAGCCGGTAAGGGTGAAACGGTGGGGTAAGAGCCCACCAGCGGCGGTGGCGACATCGCCGGCTCGCCAAACCCCGTCCGGTGCAAGGCGAACAGGCTCCGCCGAGGCGGCCCGCCGAGGAGCCGGGTAAGCCGCACAGATGGATGGTCACCCTCGACAGAATCCGGCTTACAGGCCTGCTACGGAAAAAGCCCTGGAAACGGGGCTTTTTCTATGTGGCCTTCTGCCGGGGTACTCGCCCTATTGAGCGGTAACCGCGTGTCGAAGGCAGTTTCAACGGAACTGCTCGGCGCGGGCGCCCGGCCATCGCCCGAAGGCTGTGCCGGGAACGTCCCGCTCCGCAGCAAGGACGATAGCAGCCGGTCCGGGCGCGGCTCGGACGACTCATTCGGACTCGGCACAGCCGACAAGGAAAGGCCAACACATCGCGGATGCGGCGAGGTGCTGGATCGACGGTGCTAACATTGATAATCCTGTAGTTCCCCTCTAAATAGGAGTTGGTGGCCTGACGATGTCGACAGCAGCGGGGATAGGTGCTAAGGGGCGGGCCGAGCTGACGACCGTGCTGGCTGCTGGCCGCCGCTTCGTGACGCCGACGGACGTCGTCGAGGCGCTCGGCGTCGACGCGGACACGGCGGCCAAGAAACTCTCGCGCTGGGCCGCCGACGGCTGGCTCCGCCGCGCCCGCCGCGGGCTCTACATCCCGGTCCCCGTCGATGCGAGCAGCCCCGGCGGCTTGGTCCGAGGACGCCCTGATCGTCGCCGCGGCGGTCTGGTCGCCCGTGCTACTTCACCGGCTGGACCGCGGCCAACCACTGGGCGCTCACCGAGCAGGTCTTTCGCACCACCGTCCTCAAGACGACCGAACGAGTTCGGGCGTCCTCCGTCCGCGTGCTCGACCACGACTACCTGCTGAGCCATGTCTCGGCGGAGGCCGATGGAGTGGGGGATGAAGACCGAGTGGCAGGGCGAGGTGCGTCTGCGCTTCGCCGACCCGGCGCGCACCGTCGTCGACATCCTCGACACCCCCCGGCTCGGCGGCGGCATCCGCCACGGCGCCGAGATCCTGGCGGCATACCTCGACGACCACGATCCGACGCCCTCGTCGAATACGGCGACCGCCTCGGGAACCGGACCGTGTTCAAGCGCCTCGGCTACCTCGTCGAGGCGCTCGAGCGAGGACGAGCCCGGACCTGGTCGCGGCCTGTCGCGAGCGGGTCTCGGCCGGCATCTCGCTGCTCGACCCCGACGGGCCGGCGACGGCCGACGCGTGGCACGCTGGGGGTTGCGCATCAACGTGCGGGTCGAGCCGGAGGAGCCCTCGTGATCCCCGCCCGCGAGCTCTTCGACCTGCGGGCCGAGTGGTCGCTCGACGTCGGCGTGATCGAGAAGGACTACGTCCTCGGCTGGCTCCTGGCCGGCATCGCCAACCACCCCGACCTCGCCGCCACCTGGGTCTTCAAAGGCGGCACCTGCCTGCGCAAGTGCTTCTACGAGACCTACCGCTTCTCCGAGGATCTCGACTTCACCGTCGTCGACGGCGGCCCGGAGGACGCCCGAGGAGCTGCAGCCGATCTTCGCGACGATCGGCGAATGGATCCGCGAGGAGTCCGGGATCGAGCTCGTGGTCGACGAGCGCGGCGTTCCGGCGCCGCCACAACCGCCGCGGCAACCCGACAACGCGAAGGACGGATCGCCTATCGCGGCCCGAACCCGCCACGCCAGCTTCCCAAGGTGAAGCTCGACCTCACCGCCGACGAGGTCGTCGTCGAGCACGTCGTGCAGCGCGCGATCGGCCACCAGTACAGCGACAGCCCTGCCGGGCGACGGCGTCGTCTGCTACGCGCTCGTCGAGCTGTTCGGCGAGAAGTTGCGCGCGCTCAGCGAGCGCTGCCGCCCGCGCGACCTCTACGACGTCGTGCACATGCACCGCCACCCCGACCTCGTCGGTCAAGCGCCGACGCGTCGCAGCCGTGCTGGCGCAGAAGTGCGCGCACGCCGGCGATCGAGATTCCCGACCGCCGACAGCATCCGCGCCTCGCCCTACCGCGAAGAGATCGAGCGCGAATGGGAGAACATGCTCGGCCACCAGCTGCCGCGACCGCTGCCGCCCTTCGCCGAGTTCTGGGCCACGCTCGACGACGTCTTCGCCTGGCTCGCGGGCGACCTCGCGATCGTCGTCCCGCCCCGAGCCGAGCAGGCCAATCTCGACCCCGCGTGGGTTCCGCCGCGAGCGATCAGCTCCTGGCGGCGCGGCTTCCCCTTCGAGCTCATCCGCTACGCCGGCGCCAACCGACTCAAGGTCGACATCGACTACCGGGCGGCGCGACGGCCGACAGGGCCCGCGACGCGTGGAGCCCTACTCGCTACGCCGCACGCGGGACGGCAACCTCATCCTGTTCGTCGTCAACGACCACGGCCAGCTGCGCGGCTATCGGGCCGACCGCATCGCCGGCGTCAGGCCGACCGACGAGACGTTCCAGCCGCGCTTCCTCGTCGAGTTCTGAGCGACTGCTGCGCGTTGGAGTACGGCAGGTGACAGCTCGTCTCGGCCCGGAAACCAACACGCGGTGGAAGGCCGAAAGGTCTAGGGCGAAGCGATGCGGTACTCGTCTGGCATCTCGAGCGTCTGAATGTGTCGCGCGGATGCGCGGAGCTTCATTCCGTAGTCACCAGTCACCAAGGTCACCGGACTGCTCGCGAAGATGGCGACTGCATCGCACGTATCGAGGATCTCGCCATCAGCCCAAACCGGTGGGACGTAGGCGTCGGTGTCGATCTGCGGCACGCGGACGATTTCCAGCGTCACTCCCGAACGGAGTGGCACGGGTGCATCGGTCAAGCCGGAGATTCGCTTCTGAAGATGCTTGATCACCGTCGCTGCGCGATCGGCGAGATCCGATCGACGCGCCGCCTTCTTCTGATCCAACTCATCGATCACCCGAAGTGGCACCGCGACGCGCACACGATCCACTTCGAGCACGGTGCTCCCACGGCACGTCGGTGAAGAGCGTGTAGTGCAGGAGAACGTGCGTGTCGAGCACCGCGACCTGGATGCCTTTGAAGTCAGCCTGTCGCTGCTCTTCTCTCGTGAGGGCCTCCCTGAGCTCCTTGAGGAATGCAACCTGAACTTCGTGCTCGTTGTTGAGCAACCCGGGCGCGTATGGACTCGACTCTGCGAGCGACTGGCCGTGCCAGAAACGATCCGTGTAGAGACGCTCGAGCCGGAACCCGGTGAAGTAGGTTCGGAAGAACAGCTCGACGTTGTGCGTCCAGTTGAGATAGCCCTGCCACTGTCTCATCAGGTCGGGGTCGCTGAAGTGTGTTGACGACGCCTCGAGCTCGCGTAGAGCTTGGATCGTTCGATCGAGCGGGAAGCCTGGTCTCGGGAGCAGCGCCATGCAGCGAGTATGACGCCGGGATCCTGATCGAACCCAACGCGTCGCGGTCATGTGTATGGACTCACCTGAGAGTACGATCGTGGGGTGAGTGCGGATCCGCTCAAGCGTTCGCTGGAGGAGATTTCACCTCGGCTCGATGCTGAACTCGAGCCTCTGATGAAGGCGCTGCAGGCTGAGGAGTCTGTTGAGGACGCCTGGGAGGCTTTGTTACAGGAGATCTTGGATGAGGCTTGAGGGGATCACGGTCCAGGCGTTTCGTGGCTACCCGAGCCGGGCGGAAGTGGTGCTGTCTGGAGACGTCGTCTTGTTGTACGGCGAGAATGGAACTGGCAAGACGAGTCTCACCGAAGCGTTCGAGTGGGCGTTGTTCGGCAGCATCGTTCGTAAGGAGCGATCAAAGACGCGCGGTGAGTACCAGGGCTCTTCCTGGATTCGCAGCGTTCACGCCGCCACGGATGTTGAGACGTTTGCCGAGATCACTCTGAGCGAAGGCGATACGCGACATGTCGTGCGTCGCGTGCTCGTGGGTAACGGGACCGAACTCAGCATCGACGGCGAAACCGGTCACCGACGTCAGGGCGCTCGGTCTGCGGACGGAAGATGCCTTCCGTCCATTCCTAGGGCAGTGTGAGATTCAGGCACTGATCGACAGTGAGCAGCAAAGCCGGTGGGAGCAACTGAGTGCGATCCTCGGGTTTGCAGGGTTCGGTCAGCTGCGCGAGCGGCTTCAGCGGCTCCGCACCGATACTGACCGAGATGACCGGGTTAGGCGATTGCGCGAGCGGGTGACGAGAGCAGTGCAGCCACTGACGCCGGCGGGCGCAGATCCGCTGGGGCAGCCCCCTGAAGACCTGCGAGCGCGAGCGGCTGGGCTTTCTCGCGTTGGCTCCAAACGCCGCTTGGAACCTGATCCGCGACACCGCCCAGCGAGAGCTCGATTCTCTTCTCGTCCGTGACCGACGACCGCCCGGGCTGGATGCACTGGTAGTGGGCCTAAGAGATCTCTCGGCAGTCGAGAGCCAGGCGATCGGACGCGATCAAGGAACTCGTCAACCACGCGACGGAACATCGGCGTTGGCACGAGACGAACCAGCGCGGCAGCTTCGCAAGCCAGGGGCTGAGCCTGATCGACCCAGGACACCCGAACGAGTGTCCCTTCTGCGCGCAAGAGACGCTCACCGACGAGCGCGTCGCGAATCTTCGTACGGAAGCAAACGAGACGACAGGGCCGGCACCTCCCGATCCGCGTCCGAGACTGCGGAGCGCCACGGGTGCCTTGCTTGAGGCGGGGCCGCTGAATTCCGCCGCCGTGGCGTTGCTCGTTGAGTCCTTAGGTGAGTCTGACGAAACCGAGACTCTGCGAGCTGCCCAGGCAGAACAGGCAGCGCTCGATGAGGTACGGGAGCGTGCACGGCGTTTAGTCGATGGCGCCTTGGCGGGGTACGAAACGGCGAGTCGCCCTCGCGGTGACGCAACTGCGTTGGAGGGCATGGTCATCCGAGCTTGTCTCGATGGTCGGTGAGATCTGCCAGCGACATGCGGCGCTGCGCGCTCAGCTAGACGCGGTGAATCTCGATTTGACGAAGCGGTTTTCGGGGCTCGATGAACCTGACAAGAGGCGCATAGCCGCGCTGCAGATGGCAGTCCTCCTGGCCGAGAACGGGTCTGCGGTTGAGGCGGCGTGGCGCTTGCGGCGACTACCAAGAGCAGCTCAAGCTGCTCGTCACCGAGTTGGAAGCTGCGGAAAAGGAGCGTATGGCCTCAGCGTTGCAGACCCTAAGCGGGGACATCGGCCGCTACTACGAGGAACTCAGCCCGGGTCACCACATCAAGATCTCTGGGATTACGGTGCGAGACACCAAACACCGCCAGGCCGCGCTTGCCGCGACGTCTCACGGGAAAGGCTGTCAATCCGGTGACGATGTTCAGCGAGGCCGAAGGAAACTGTCTCGGGCTCAGCCTCTACTTCTCACAGCGCGTCGATCGCAACCCTGGCTGGTCGATGATCATGCTCGATGACCCGGTGCAATCAATGGATCAGGGGCACGAAGAGGGTCTGATTAATCTGCTTGCGCGAGTCAGTCGCGACCGACAGGTCATCGTGATGACACATGCACGGCGGTTCGCAACCCAGGTCGAAGCCCAGTTCGCAGCCGTGAGTTCGTTCACGAAATACGTCTTTGAGCGTGGTACTGGACCGGATCCGCAAATCGCGCTCGCCGAGGGTCGTCTCGACGAACTGCTCAACTATGCCGAGGCAAACGCCGAGGGCGAACTCGCGCGGCGCGAATCATGCGCAGGTGCTGTCCGCAAAGCAGTGGAGCGCTTCTGCAGCGAGCTGGCCTCGACTGGTGGCGTCCACCTGAAGAGGGGACTGTCGGTCGAGGACATGATCGACCGGCTGCATCAGCACAAGGCGATCGATGATCTGGAAGTCGGAACGTTGCACCGTCTCCGGAAGTTCGGAAACCGCGGCTCTCACGAAGACGAGCACCGTGAATCCGGCGACGTCCGCCATTCTCTCGAACGTCGGTGCGCTTCGAGCTCTCCAAGACAAGCATCTCCGGACAGCCTCGAAGCCCGCGTTGACGCTACTCGCGGGTGGCGCGGAAGTCCCTCCAGCGTCGGCCTGAAATTGCCACCCCAAGCGGGTCATCGCGCCCGCACGCTGGGCATGGTCCACGCAGAAAGGTTCGCGGCAGCGACTG